>NZ_SMKW01000188.1 GCF_004348985.1 Saccharopolyspora elongata
GGTCGCACGCCGGGGCCGGGTGTGGGTTCGGGGCCGGGGTCGCGGCGTGAGTTGTTGGCGATGTTGGTTGCTGCTGATCCGGATTTGCGGGCGTATGCGGGGTTGTTGGGGGATCCGGAGGCGTTGCCGGCGAAGTTGCGGGCGTATGCGGCTAAGCCGAAGAAGGATCTGCGGTTGGCCAACGCCGGGATCACGTCGTTCATGTGGTTGAACACGATCCTGCCTGGCCGGGTTGACCAGTTGGCGTTGACGGGCAAGTACGGGCCGGAAGTGTTGCTGGGTTTGTATGAGCTGATGCTTCGTCAGCCTCGGCGGGGTGACCGGGCGCCCAGGATCGCGTTGGTGGTGGCCGAGCTGCTGGATGTGCGGCCTGATCCGGGTTCGTCGAACTCGTGGAATCCGGGTGCCTGGTTTGCTGGTTCGTGGAATCCGCGGGACTGGTTTGGTCGCTGGGGTGGGAAGGGTCTGCCGGCGACCGGCGGCGAGAAGACCGCGACGGAAAACGTTGAGGAGAAAGAGGAGAAGACCGCGGCGGAGGTGGTTGACGGGAAAACCCCGGCGGAGAACCTTGAGGAGAAGACCCGCTCCGACGACCGGGACCGCGACCCGGATGCCATCGAACCGGTGCCGGTGCCGGAGGTGCCGGAGGTTGGGGAAGACAATGTCGCGGGCAGGGTGGGGCGGGACATCCTGAATCGCTTCGGTGACACCGATCGGTTGCTGGCCGATGGAAGTTACGACGCGGCGTTCGAGCAGATCGAGAAGCGAGTGCGGGAGCGGCGGGCCACTGTGGACGCCGACGCTTTGGAGATCTTGCGCGGTCGCCGGGCACTGCGGCCAGAGTTTGTTGACCCGTCGTACGTGCCGTCGGCGAAGCGCCTCGGTGGCCGTGAACCGTTGACCACCGAGGCGGGGATCCATGCTGCTTCGGCGGAGCTCACTTACGGGCCGGATGATCCGGAGTTCGCTGCGGCGTTGGAGCTGGCTCGTCGCGTGGTGGGTGAGACCAACCTGACCGGTGACCGTGAGGTCGCTGAGGTCATTGCCCGCTTGGTCGCTCACGAGCATGTGACGATGCGGTGGCGGGGAGAGCGTCTGGAGAGGTACGCCACGGAGTTGGGGTTCGTCCTGGGGACGGTGGACCCGGGGTGGGCTCTGTCGCCGCGCAGGCCGGAAAACCGGCCCGGACTTCGGGGCGGAGGCCCTGGCGACTCCGGCGGCGGTCAGCGGCCCGCGGGGGCCGGGAGTTTCAGTCGACGGGCTCCGGCGGTTCTCCGTCCGTTGGACTTGAGCCCTGGCGGGTTGAAGTCCCTGGCAGATGAGCTTGATGGCCTGCTGATTAGCAGCTCGGATTTGCGGAATGCCACGTCTAAGCTTGGCGGGGTTACGTTGGGCGCCGCGAGGAAAGGGCTGCTCCCGGCCGCGTTTAATGAGGCGTCCGCAATTCCTGTCAGCACGGTTGCCGTGCATATCGAGGCGGGTACGCGGGAGGCCGTGGAGGCGATCAAGGGGACACGGGAGCTGGCGGGCTTGGTTCACAACGGTGTGAGCCGGATTCCGATGGCGGGGTGGCTGGCGGTGCTGGCGCACGTGACTGGGGCGTCGGGGAATGTTGCAGGGACGCCGGTTGGGCCGGTTGAGGCGTTGACGTTCGAGAGTTTGGAGGAGGTGGCGCGGAAGCTGGGTGATGCGACTGGGGTGAAGCGCTGGGCTCTGCCGTCGACGGGCGAGGTGCCCGACGAGACGGAGCGGGAGGCGACGGCAGGACATCTGGTCAAAGCCAAACATGCGGTGCTTATGGCGTTCGAGGGCAACCTTGTGAGTGAAGGCGCTCGGGGTCTCTTGGATGAGCTGCCGTGGGGCAGGCGGGAGGCTGTGGAGACGTTCGTCGCGCATGTGTTGGCGTTGAATCCGTTTGCGTTGCGGGTGATGGCGAAGACCGAGGCGTTCCACGACGCCGCATCGTGGGGCGACACCGACGGCTGGACCGACGGGACAAGTCCCGGCTCACGCAGGGGTGTCGCCGCAGCCTTGCTGGACCTCGTCGCCAAGTTGATCCCGCAGCCGGGATCCGAAAGTCCGAAGGTGGCTCAGGCGAGGGATGATCTCCTGCCTGCGGAATTGCGGGCGGCGGTCAGAGCTATGGACCGGGACGAGCCGCGCTTCTGGGGGCCGGCCTTGACCGCTCGGTCGGGGGCTTTGACCAGGCTGCGGTCGGATTTAGCTGCGGCGAAGCAGGAGGTGGTCAGCGCTTATAACAAGCTCAGCCGGGAGGACCGTCAGGACTTGCTCGGCCGGGACCAGGTGGTTCAGGGCGCGATCAACAGGTTCGTCGCCGAGGCATTGATGAGTGGCTCGATGGCACAGAAGCTGGCGCTGCAAACGCCACAGCTTAAGCATTTCGTCGTCACACGTGACGCCAACTCGTTGTTGAGGGCTGTTGCTTCGGGCGGTATGGATCGGAGCTTGCTGGCGGCGGCCGCGAAGGAGCTTGGTGCGGCGCCGGGAGTTGCCGAGTCGTCAGTGGCGAGTGGGGTGGTGATCGATTCCGGATCCGGGCGTGGTGGTTCTGGGGTGGGGACTGGGGTTTCCGGTCGACTTGCGGCTCCGGAGGATGTGCGGCCGTCGGAGTCGAGGGCTGCTGTGTTGAGTTCGCTGATGGGTGCGTTTGATCGGTACCAGGCGAGGCTGAGGCTGGCGTCGTCCGCTGGTGGTCAGCGGCCCGCGGGTGCCGGATCCGGGCGTGGTGGTTCTGGGGCGGTGCCTAGGGTTTCTAGTCGACTTGCGGCTCCGGCGGATGTGCCGCCGTCGGAGTCGAGGCCTGCTTGGGTGAATACGTATCTGGTTGCGCTTGAGAAGTACCAGGAGCGGCTAAGGCTGGGGTCGTCCGCTGGTGGCTCCGGTGGTGGTCAGCGGCCTGCGGAGGCCGGATCCGGGCACGAAAGATCTGATCAGCGTAAGCGGGAGGCTGTGGAGCCTCCGGAGAAGCGGCAGCGTGTTGAGGGGCCGGGGGCTGGTTCCGATGCGGGGTTTGGTGGGTTGATGTGGACGCGGGATGGGTTGGCCGATGTGGTGTCGCGGTTGGATGCGGCTGAGGGTCGGGGGGTGGCGGCGGATGTTGAGTCGGCGATGGGGAAGGTGGCCGAAGCGTATGCCGAGTTGCCGGCTGCGGTGCGTGAAGTCCTGCACGGTCTGGGAGTGCGGGAGGGTGTTGATCAATTTGTGGGCTATGTGCAGGCAGGGCGGCCGTTTGCGTTGCGGGTGGTGGAGCAGACGCCGGAGTTGCGGGGTGTTGGGGGTACTGCCGTCGAGCTGTTGACGGCTATAGCGGGGGGTTTTGAGCGGATGGCGTGGAGGGCGGTGGTGGGT
>NZ_SMKW01000018.1 GCF_004348985.1 Saccharopolyspora elongata
GGGCCGGGTTGTGTTGTGGGGCTTGCGGTTCCGCGGTCGGTTGAGATGGTCGTGGCGGTGTGGGCGGTGCTCAAGGCGGGTGCTGCGTATTTGCCGGTCGATCCGGGCTTTCCGGCCGAGCGGATCGGGTTCGTGTTGGCCGACGCCGACCCGGTGCTGGTGGTGACGACCGTCGAAGCCGAACACGCGATGCCACGGGGCTTTCCGGTTCTCGTGTTGGACGATCCAGGAACCGCGGCCGCAGTGGCCGGCGCTTCGGGTGCGGATATCACTTGTGCGGATCCTGCTGCCGTGCAGCTCGATGATGCGGCGTACGTGTTGTTCACGTCGGGTTCGTCGGGGCGTCCGAAGGGCGTGGTGGTCTCTCACCGGAATGTGTGCGGGTTCGTTGCGGCCGTCGATCCGTGGTCGGGGACCCGCTCCGGGGACAGATTGCTCGCGGTGACGACCTTGTCGTTCGACATCGCCGTGGTCGAGTTGCTGGCGCCGCTGCTCGCCGGTGCGGCGGTGGTCGTGGCTCGTGGTGGTGAGGTCGGGGATCCGCGGGCGTTGGCGGCGTTGGTGGCCGACCACGCGGTGACGGTCATGCAGGCGACACCGGCTCTGTGGCAGGCGCTGGTGTCCGAAGCGCCGGGGATGATTCACGGGCTGCGGGTGTTGACCGGCGGTGAGGCCCTGCCAGAGCAGCTGGCGGTCCGGCTGCGCGGTTCGGCCGGTGAGGTCGTCAACCTCTACGGGCCGACGGAGGCCACGGTGTGGTCGACGGCGGCGGAGATCGATCGCGATGGCCGGGTGACCATCGGCCGCCCGTTGGGCAATACCCGCGTCTACGTCCTCGGCCCGAACCTGCGGCCGGTGCTTCCCGGAGTGACCGGTGAGTTGTTCATCGCCGGTTCCGGGGTGGCTCGGGGCTATCTCGGGCGTCCCGGGTTGACGGCCGGGCGGTTCGTGGCTGATCCGTTCGGTCCTTCGGGTGGGCGGATGTACCGGACCGGGGATGTGGCGCGCTGGAACCGGGATGGGGAGTTGGAGTTCGTTGGCCGGGTGGATGATCAGGTCAAGGTTCGGGGTTTCCGGATCGAGTTGGGTGAGGTCGAGGCGGTGCTGGCTGCTCATCCGGCGGTGGCGCAGTGCGTGGTGGCCGCGCGGGAGGACCGGCCGGGCGAAAAGCGCCTGGTCGCCTACGTGGTGGCCGATGCCGGTGACCCGGCTGAATTGCGGGCGTACGCGGCTCGGCGGCTGCCCGACTACATGGTCCCGTCGGCTGTGGTGGTCCTCGACGGTTTCCCGTTGACGGCGAACGGGAAGCTGGATCGGAAGGCATTGCCCGCTCCCGATTTCGGCTCCGGCGTGGTGAAGGTTCCGCCGCGGACCGAGCGCGAGATGTTGTTGTGCGGGTTGTTCGCCGAGGTGCTGGGCGTTGCGGAGGTGGGGGTAGAAGACAGCTTCTTCGACCTGGGCGGCCACTCGTTGTTGGCGACTCGATTGGCCGGCCGTGTCCGTGCCGAATGCGGTGTGGAGTTGTCCGTACGCGCGGTGTTCGAGGCACCGACAGCCGCACAGCTGGCCATCCGGATCGACACCGAGGCGGGGATGCATCACCCGGTGGCGCTGCGCGCCGAACAGCGGCCGGAAAGGGTTCCGCTGTCCTTCTCCCAACGCCGCTTGTGGTTCGTGGGAGAGCTCGACGCGACCGGCTCGGCGTACCACATCCCCCTGGCGTGGCGGATCCCCGGTGAGGTCGACAACGTCGCCCTGCGAACGGCGGTGCGGGACGTTCTCACGCGCCACGAGGCGCTGCGGACGGTATTCCCGTTCGGCGAGGACAGCGTGCCCTGGCAACAGGTCCTGGACGCCGACACCGCGCTGGAACGAGCCTTCGGTACTGCCGAAGTGGAGATCAGCTCCGACGACGTTGAGCGGGTGGTCGCGGAGCATTCTGCGCAGGCCTTCGACCTGGGGGTGGAGCCGCCGATCAGGGTGCGATCGTGGGAGATCGTCGGCGGTGGCCGTGTCCTGATGGTGGTCTTGCACCACATCGCCGGCGACGGTTGGTCGGTGGGACCGCTGGTGCGGGACTTGGCCGTCGCATACGCGGCACGGTGCACCGGCGAGGCGCCAGGTTGGCGGGAATTGCCGGTTCAATACGCGGATTTCGCGTTGTGGCAGCGGAAAAACCTGGGCAGCGAGGACGACCCCGGCAGTGCGATTTCGCGCCAGCTGGACTTCTGGAAGCAGGCTCTGCGGGACCTTCCGGAGGAACTGGCGCTTCCGGCGGACAGGTCTCGGCCGACCGTGGCGTCGTATCGGGGCCGGACTCTTTCGGCCGTCGTCGAGCCGGGTGTGCACCGGAGATTGGTCGAGCTGGCCCGGGAGTGCCGGGCGAGCACCTTCATGGTGCTCCAGGCCGCGCTCGCCGCGTTGTTGGCGCGGTTGGGTGCGGGGACGGACATCCCGATCGGAAGTCCGATCGCTGGACGTGACGATGAGGCGTTGCACGATCTTGTTGGTGCGTTCGTCAACACGCTGGTGTTGCGGACGGATACTTCGGGGGATCCGAGTTTCCGGGAGCTGCTGGCGAGGGTCAGGGAGACGAACCTGGCTGCATACGCCCATCAGGACTTGCCGTTCGAGCGGCTCGTGGAGGCGTTGAACCCGCAGCGGTCCCTGGCGCGGCACCCGCTGTTCCAGGTGGCTCTCGCGCTCAACAACGGACCCGTCGCCGCGCTCGACCTGCCCGGCGGGAACGCCGAGCCGATTGCCGTCCCCATCAGCACCGCCAAGTTCGACCTCGCCTTCACCGCGGTCGAACTCCCGGCCTCGGGGGAGCACCCCGGCGGCCTGGAGGTGTCCGTGGAGTACAGCGTGGACCTCTTCGACGCGGACACCGCCGAGCAGCTCCTCCAACGATTGCTGCGGCTGCTGGATCGGGCGTCCGCCGATCCCGATCGGCCACTGCACGAGCTCGACGTCCTCGCAGCAGCCGAGCGCCACCGGCTCCTCCACGAGTGGAACGGCGGTCAGGCGGCACCCGGTGCCGTGGTCCCCGATCTCTTCGAAGCCCAGGTCGCACGTACTCCCGACGCGATCGCGGTCCTGTGGGACGGGACGGCGGTGACGTACGCCGAGCTGAACGCGCGGGCGAACCAGTTGGCGCGATGCCTGGTCGAGAAAGGGGCCGGGCCGGAGACCGCGGTGGGGCTCGCGATCCCCCGGTCCGTCGAGATGGTGGTGGCGCTGCTCGCCGTGCTGAAGGCGGGGGCTGCATACCTGCCGCTGGATCCGGCATATCCGGCCGACCGGCTCGCGTTCATGGTGGCCGACTCCGCACCGGTGCTCCTGCTCGCCCGCAGCGACGTCGAGCAGCAGTTCGCGGCCGGCCGAATGGTCTTGGACGAACCGGGTGTCGTCGAGGCGCTGGCCCGGTACGCCGGTACCGACCTGACCGACGCCGAGCGGAATGGTCCGCTGGATCCGGCGAACCCGGCCTACGTCATGTACACCTCCGGCTCGACCGGAACCCCCAAGGGGGTCGTCGTCACGCACTCGGGGATGGCGGATTCCGTCGCGTGCGCGCACGCGGTCGTCGGCCCGGAACGACTCGCCCGCGTGCTCGCCTCGACATCGCTGAGCTTCGACACCTCGGTGCTGGAGATCTTCCCGCCGCTGACCTCCGGCGGGGCGATCGAAGTGGTACCCGATCTCCTCACCTTGGCGGAGCGCCCGCAGGTGCTGTCGGACGGCGGCCTCGTCAGCGCCGTGCCGTCGGTCCTGGCGAAGGTGATTCGCGGCCAGGAGCGGGCGGAGGGGGTGCACACGGTGATCTTGGGCGGCGAATCCTTCACCGCCCAGCTCGTCCGGGACATCCGCGCGGTCTTCCCGAACTGCCGGATCATGAACTTCTACGGGCCGACCGAGGCCACGGTCTACTCTGCGGTCTGGTACTCCGACGGCGACGAGCCGCCGCAGGCGCCGATCGGGCCGCCGGTGCCGGGCACCAGGGCTTACGTGCTGGGCCCCGCCCTGGAGCTGGTGCCCGCCGGGGTGGTGGGCGAGCTGTACATCGCAGGTGCCGGGGTGGCGCGCGGGTACTCGGGGCGTGCCGGGTTGACGGCCGAGCGCTTCGTGGCCGATCCGTTCGGCGCAGCCGGCGGGCGGATGTACCGGACCGGCGACCGGGTGCGCTGGAACCGGAACGGGGAGCTGGAGTTCCTCGGTCGCGCCGACGACCAGGTCAAGGTCCGTGGTTTCCGCATCGAACTGGGCGAGATCGAGGCGGCGGTCGCTGCGCACCCGCGGGTCGCGCAGTGCGTAGTCGTGGCGAGGGAGGAGCAGGAGGGCGAGAAGCGCCTGATCGCCTATGTCGTCCCCGAGGCCGGCGGGTGCGATCCGGCGGAGGTGCGGGCTCAGGTGGCCCGCAGCCGACCGGATCACATGGTGCCTTCGGCGGTGGTCCTGCTGGAGAGCCTTCCGCTGACCGCCAACGGGAAGCTGGACCGGAAGGCGCTGCCCGCGCCGGACTTCGGCTCAAGGAAGGCGATCACGCCGCCGCGGACGCCGCGCGAGGAATTGCTGTGCGGGTTGTTCGCCGAGGTCCTGGACGTGGACGAGGTGGGGATAGGCGACGGCTTCTTCGATCTGGGCGGTCATTCGTTGCTGGCGACCCGGTTGGTGAGTCGCATCCGCACCACGTGCGGCGTGGGGTTGTCGGTGCGTGCGGTGTTCGAGGCGCCGACGGTGGCGGAGCTGGCCGCGCGGTTGGACGGCGCTGACGAGTCGGTGCGCCCGGTGTTGGCGGGGATGGTGCGGCCGGAGCGGGTGCCGTTGTCGTTCGCGCAGTACCGGTTGTGGTTCGTGGACAAGCTGGACGCGGTTGGTTCGGCGTACCACATTCCGCTTGCTTGGCGGTTGACCGGTGAGGTCGACGTTCCCGCGTTGCAGGCGGCGGTGTGGGACGTGGTCGATCGTCACGAAGTCCTGCGGACGGCGTTCCCAGACGTGGCGGGGGTGCCGTTCCAGCGGGTGGTCGGCGATGCCCGGGATGTTCTGGACGTTCCGGTGCTCGCGGTCTCCGCGGATGACGTCGAGGAGGTGTTGGCCGATCAGGTCGAGCGGGGTTTCGACCTGTCCTGCGAGGCACCGGTCCGGGCGCGAATCCTCGTGGTGGACGAGCGCGAGGTCGTGCTCTCGGTGGTGTTGCACCACATCGCCGGCGACGGTTGGTCGGTAGGTCCCTTGCTGCGGGACCTGGCCGCGGCGTATGCCGCGCGGTTCGCTGGTGAAGCGCCGGGTTGGCGGGAATTGCCGGTGCAGTACGCGGATTTCGCGGTGTGGCAGCGGCAAGTCCTGGGCAGCGAAGAAGATCCGGACAGCGTGATCTCCCGCCAGCTGGAGTTCTGGAAGGAAGCCCTGCAGGGTCTTCCGGAAGAAAACGCCCTTCCCACCGACCAGCCGCGTCCGGCGACCGCTTCGTACCGGGGGCGGACCCATTCGGCCGCCGTCGCCCCCGAGGCGCATCGGAGGATGGTCGAACTGGCCCAGGCGTCTCAGGTGAGCACCTTCATGGTGGTGCAGGCTGCGTTGGCGATGTTGTTGACGCGGTTGGGTGCGGGTACGGACATCCCGATCGGAAGCCCGATCGCCGGTCGTACGGAGCAGGCGACCGAGGATCTGGTGGGGTTCTTCGTCAACACGCTTGTGTTGCGGACCGACACTTCCGGTGATCCGAGCTTCCGGGAACTGCTCGCGCGGGTCCGTGAGACGAACCTGGCCGCTTACGCCCACCAGGACTTGCCCTTCGAGCGGCTCGTCGAAGCACTCAACCCGCAGCGATCCCTCGCCCGGCACCCGCTGTTCCAGGTCCTGCTCACGGCCGACAACGCGCCGGCCGGGGCGCTCCAACTGCCCGGCGCCCACGTGGAGCAGGTGACGGCCGCGGCCCGGACCGCCAAGTTCGACCTCGCCTTCACCGCACTCGAGCACGGTGGGACGGACGGCGGGCTCGACCTCTTCCTCGAATGCAGCGCGGACCTGTTCCGGCCGAACACCGGCGAGGCACTGCTCTGGCGGCTGGTTCGGGTGCTGGAAGCAGTCGTGGCCGACCCCGACGTCCGGGTCGGGGACGTCGAGGTCCTGTCCGGGGCGGAGCGGCGCCTGCTGCTCGAAGCGCGGCGGGAAGCCGATGTCCCGGTCGCCACGCTGCCGGAGTTGTTCGAGGCCCGGGTGGCGGAGTCGCCGGACGCCGTGGCGGTGGCGTGCGGCGACGAGTCGGTGACCTACGCGGAGCTGAACTCCCGCGCGAACCGGCTCGCGCGGTGCTTGGCGGATCGCGGGGTGGGGCCGGAAAGCGTTGTGGGATTGGCGTTTCCGCGAACGCCCGCGATGATCACGGCGATGCTGGCCGTGCTCAAAGCCGGCGCCGCCTACTTGCCCATCGATCCGGATCAGCCCGCCGACCGGATCGCGTTCATGCTCGCCGACGCCGAGCCCGTGCTGGTGCTGACGACCACCGAGGTCGAACAGGCCCTGCCACCCGGAACGCCCCGTCTGGTCGTCGACGATCCACGCACGGCCGACGTGCTGGCCGGGATGCCGGATGCGGATCTCTCCGATGCCGATCGCGCTGCCCCGCTGCGCGTGGGCAACGCGGCGTACCTCCTCTACACCTCGGGTTCGTCGGGACGGCCGAAGGGCGTGGTGGTCGATCACGCGAACGTTGCGAGGTTGTTGGCGGTCGCCGGCTCCCGAATCGATGCGGGACCCGGCGATGTGTGGACGTTGTTCCACTCGTACGCGTTCGACTTCTCGGTGTGGGAGATATGGGGCGCGCTGGCCGGCGGCGGGCGGCTCGTGGTCGTGCCGTGGGAGGTGACGCGTTCCCCGGCGGATTTCGCGGAGCTGCTGGTCCGTGAGCAGGTGTCGGTGCTGGACCAGACCCCGTCGGCGTTCTACCAGTTGGTGCAGGCCCTGGAGGACGAGCCGTCCCGACGGGACGGTTGGCGGGTGCGCTGCGTGGTCTTGGGCGGCGAGGCCCTGGACCCGGCTCGCGTCCCGGTCTGGGAAACCGGCATGCCCGCGGTGGTGAACATGTACGGGATCACCGAGACCACCGTGCACGTCACCCACGCGGAGATCGACGCCGAGGATCGCCACGGCCGCAGCGTGATCGGCCGGCCGCTGGCGGACCTGCGGGTGTACGTGCTGGATGCGAACCTGCGACCGGTCGCGCCGGGCGTGGTGGGTGAGCTGTACGTCGCCGGTGCGGGGGTGGCGCGGGGCTATTCGGGGCGCCCCGGCTTGACGGGGCAGCGGTTCGTGGCCGATTCGTTCGGCCCTGCCGGGAGCCGGATGTACCGGAGCGGCGACTTGGCGCGCTGGAACAGCGACGGCGAGCTGGAGTACGCGGGGCGTGCCGACGACCAGGTCAAGGTGCGCGGTTTCCGGATCGAACTCGGCGAGGTCGAAACCGTCCTGACCGGCCACCCCGACGTCGCCCAGGTCGCCGCGGTCGCCCGAGAGGACCAGCCCGGCGAGAAGCGGCTCGTCGCCTACGTCGTCCCCGGCTCCGGTGGGTGCGATCCTGCCGACGTGCGGGCTCACGCGACCCGTCGCCTGCCGGACTACATGGTGCCCTCGGCGGTCGTGTTGCTCGATGCGATTCCGTTGACCACCAACGGAAAGCTCGACCGCAGTGCGCTGCCCGCGCCGGCGGTCGAAGCCGTCCGCGGGCGACGTCCGGGCAACGAGCGCGAGGAACGCCTGTGCGCGGCGTACGCCGAGGTGCTGGGCGTCGCCGAGGTGGGAGCGGACGACGACTTCTTCCGGCTCGGCGGCGACAGCATCATGACGATCCAGCTGGTGGCGAAGGCTCGTCGCGCGGGGGTTCGGATCAGCCCGAAGCAGGTCTTCGAGCAGAAGACCCCGGCGGCCCTGGCCGTCGTCGCCGAGGTCTCGGACGAGCCCGGCGCGATGGTCGGCGGTCCGGAGGCCGGACCGGTCGCGTTGACGCCGATCCTGCACTGGCTGCGCGATCGCGGCGGCCCGGTGGACCAGTACCACCAGAGCATGGTGGTGCAGGTGCCCGCGGCGGTCGGCGAAGCCGAATTGGCCAGGGCCCTGCAGGCCGTCATCGACCACCACGATGCGCTTCGGCTGAGCCTCGACGACTGGAACCTGCGGGTGCTCCCGCCCGGGACCGTTCGGGCCTCCTCGCGGCTGCGGCGCGTCGTGCTGGACGGCCCCGACTTGGACGAGGTCGTGGGCGAGCACCTCGACGACGCGGTGCGCCGCCTGAACCCCCGCACCGGCGAGCTGCTTTCCGCGACCTGGCTGGATGCGGGGAACCACTGCCCCGGCCGGCTCCTGCTCGTGGTCCACCACGTGGCCGTTGACGGGGTGTCCTGGCGGATCCTGCTGCCCGACCTGCAGGACGCGTGGTCCCAGGTCGCGGCGGGGGAAGACCAGGTGGTCCTCGAACCCGTCGGCACATCTCTGCGCGGCTGGGCCGACCACCTGGTCGAGCAGTCCCGCTCCCCGGAGCGGCTCGCCGAGCTGCCCGGCTGGCAGCTGGTGTCCGGTGTCGAGGAGCCCATGCTCGGAAACCGGCCGCTGGATCCGGCCATCGACACCTCGGCGACGCTGCGCGCGATCGAAGTCGTCGTCTCCGCCGACGACGTGCTGCCGCTGCTGACGACCGTTCCCGCCGCGTTCCGCGGCAATGTCGACGACATCCTGCTCACCGCATTGGCCTTGGCCGTGCGGCACCGGCGTGGCGGCGGCGCCGTGCTGGTGGACGTGGAGACGCACGGCAGGCAGGAGGCGGCCGGGATCGATCTGTCCCGCACCGTCGGGTGGTTCACCTGCATCGCCCCGGTCGTCCTCGATCCCGGCGAGGTGGACCGGGAACAGGTGCTCAACGGCGGCCCGGGTGCGGCGCGGGCCGTCAAGCGGATCAAGGAACAGCTGCGCGCCATGCCAGATCGCGGGCTCGGCTACGGGCTGCTGCGGTACCTCAACCCCGATGCCCGGCTCGCCGGCGCGAAGGCGCAGATCGCGTTCAACTACCTCGGCCGCTTCACCGCACCGGCCGAGGCCGCGGATTGGGCACCGGCGCCAGGGGCGGGCCTGGGAGCCGGGAGCGATCCGGATCTGCCCGCGGCCCACAGCCTCACCATCGACGCCGTGACGGAGGACGCCCCAGGCGGACCGAGGCTCGTGGCGACCTGGTCGTGGCCGGAAGGCCTGCTCGCGGAGTCAGAAGTGAGGGCCTTGGCGGCGGACTGGGTGGAGACGCTCCGGGCGTTCGTCCGCCACCCCGGCGGTGGCGGCAGCCCGTCGGACTTCCCGCTGGTTCCGCTGAGCCAGGACGACGTGGACCGCATCGAGCAGGCCGGCCCGGCGGTCGAGGACGTTCTCCCGCTGACCCCGCTGCAAGAGGGGTTGCTGTTCCACGCGTGGTTCGACGAGCTGGGGCCGGACGTGTACTTGGTCCAGCTGTGCGTGGAGCTGGCCGGTTCCTGGGACCTGCAGCGACTGCGCAACGCCGCGCAGCGGCTCTTGGATCGGCACGGGAGCCTGCGCGCCGGGTTCGACCGGCGCGGCCGGGAGCCGGTGCAGGTCGTCGCCCGGCAGGTGTCCCTGCCTTGGCGCGAGGTCGATCTGACGGGCGCGGACGATGTCGAGCAGGCGTACCGGGACCTGCTCGACCGCGACCGGCGGGAGCGGTTCGACCTGGGGCGTCCGCCGCTCCTGCGCTGCACCGCCGTGAAGGTCGGGGACGGTCGCCATCGTCTGGTGATGACGCACCACCACGTGCTGCTGGACGGCTGGTCGCTCCCGATCGTGCTGCGGGAGCTGCTCGCCCTGTACTACTCCGAGGACGAACTTCCGCCGGCTCCGGTGTGGCGGGACTACTTGGCGTGGTTGTCCGATCAGGACGGTGCGGGGGCTGTTCGGGCGTGGGCCGAGGCCCTTGCGGGGGTGGAACAGCCGACGTTGGTGGCTCCGGGCGCGGCTCGGGGCGGAGTGGTGCCGGGCCGTGTGGTCGCGGGGGTGTCGGGCGAGCTATTGGGTGGTCTGCGGGCTCTGGCCGGCGGCCGTGGTGTGACGTTGTCGTCGGTGGTTCAGGCTGGTTGGGGGGTGTTGCTCGGTCGTCTGGTCGGTAGCGGGGATGTCGTTTTCGGTTCTGTGGTGGCGGTCCGCCCCTCGGAGGTCCGGGGTGTCGAGTCGCTGGTGGGTTTGTGCGTGAACACGGTTCCGGTGCGGGTTCGGTGGTCGTCCGGAACGCGTGTTGGCGGCTTGCTGGGGGAAGTTCAGTCCGCGCAGGTCGAGTTGATGCCGCACCGGCATGTGGCGTTGCCGGAGATCCAGGGTGCGCTGGGTGTTGGTGAGCTGTTCGACTCGGTGGTGATCTACGAGAACTATCCTGCGGGACCGGACCTTCTCTCGGATGGTCCTGACTCGACCGTCGACGACGAGCCGTCAGTAGTGAGCGTCGAAGGCCGCGATGCAACGCATTACGGGTTGGCCTTGGTAGTCGTACCGGGGGACGAGCGGCTGACGTTGCGCCTGGACTACCGGCCGGATTGCTTCACCGCCGAGGAAGCGGAACTGGTCCTGCGGCGGTTCGTCCGCGTGCTGGAGTCGATGGCGGCCGATCCCGACACGCTCGTGGCGGACATCGACATCCTCACCGACGAAGAACGGTGCCAACTCCTCGAAGGCCGGAACGGACGGAGGCCTGACGTTCCGGTGTCGACTCTGCCAGAGCTGTTCGAGGCTCAGGTGGTGGAGTCGCCGGATGCCACTGCAGTGGTGTGCGGCGATGAGTCGGCGTCGTACGCCGAGTTGAACGGCCGGGCGAATCGGCTTGCTCGGCGTCTGATCGCTCTTGGTGCCGGGCCGGGTTTCGTTGTGGGGCTTGCGGTTCCGCGGTCGATCGAGATGGTCGTGGCGGTGTGGGCGGTGCTCAAGGCGGGTGCCGCGTATCTGCCGGTCGACCCGGGCTTTCCGGCCGAGCGGATCGGGTTCATGCTCGCCGATGCCCGCCCGTTGCTGCTCGTAGCGACTTCCGGGGTTGTGCCTGGATTGCCCGGCGAGGTCGATGTTCCTGTTCTGGTGGTGGATGATCCGGTCGTTCGTTCGGAGGTCGCGGGTGCAAGTCCGGACGACGTGGTCGATGTTGATCGCGTGAGCGGTTTGTGCGCGGATCACCCGGCGTACGTGTTGTTCACGTCGGGTTCGTCGGGGCGGCCGAAGGGCGTGGTGGTCACGCACCGGAATGTGTGCGGGTTCGTTGCGGCGATCGATCCGTGGTTGCGGGTTGGGCCGGGGGATCGGTTGTTGGCGGTGACGACGCTGTCGTTCGACATCGCCGTGGTGGAGCTGCTGACGCCGCTGCTCAACGGTGCATCGGTGGTCGTGGCTCGGGGTGGCGAGGTCGGGGATCCGCACGAGTTGGCGGCGCTGGTGAGTGATCACGCGGCGACGGTCGTGCAGGCCACGCCCGCTTTGTGGCAGGCCTTGGTTTCCGAGGTTCCCGAGACGTTGCGGGGGCTGCGGGTGTTGACCGGTGGCGAGGCCTTGCCGGAGCACCTGGCGACCGGGCTGCGGACCTTGTCCGAGGAGGTCGTCAACCTCTATGGGCCGACGGAGGCCACGGTGTGGTCGACCGCGGCGGAAGTCGACAGCGATGGTCCGGTGACCATCGGCCGGCCGCTGGGCAATACCAGTGTCTACGTCCTGGATGCGCGTTTGCGGCTCGTCCCGCCTGGTGTCGTGGGTGAGCTTTTCATCGCCGGTGACGGCGTGGCGCGGGGATACCTCGGGCGCGCTGGGTTGACGGCCGGGCGTTTCGTGGCCGATCCGTTCGGTCCGTCCGGTGGGCGGATGTACCGGACCGGGGATTTGGCCCGCTGGAATCGCGATGGGGAGCTGGAGTTCGTCGGCCGGGTGGATGATCAGGTCAAGGTTCGCGGTTTCCGGATCGAGTTGGGTGAGATCGAGGCGGTGCTGGCTGCTCATCCGGCGGTGGCGCAGTGCGTGGTAGCGGCCCGTGAGGACCGGCCGGGCGACAAGCGCCTGATCGCCTATGTCGTCCCCGGGACCGGCGGATGCGATCAGGCCGAATTGCGGGCTCACGTCGCCGGCAGCCTGCCCGATCACATGGTGCCTTCAGCAGTGGTCCTGCTGGAGAGCCTTCCCCTGACCGCCAACGGGAAGCTGGACCGGAGGGCATTGCCTGCACCCGATTTCGGTTCCAAGCCGGTGAAAGCACCGCCGCGGACTGAGCGTGAGGCACTGTTGTGCGAGTTGTTCGCCGAGGTGCTGGGCGTCGATGGGGTGGGGGTGCGCGACAGCTTCTTCGAACTCGGCGGACATTCGTTGTTGGCGACTCGGTTGACCGGCCGCATCCGAGCCGCGTGTGGCGTGGAGTTGTCCGTACGCGCAGTTTTCGAGGCGCCAACGGTGGCGCAGCTGACCTCGCGGGTAGAGCTCGCCGACAAGTCGGCGGGTCCGGACCCGGTGTTGGCGAGGATGGTGCGGCCGGAGCGGGTGCCGTTGTCGTTCGCCCAGTACCGGTTGTGGTTCGTGGACAAGCTCGATGCCGCGGGTTCGGCGTACCACATCCCGCTGGTGTGGCGGTTGACCGGTGAGATCGATGTTCCCTCGTTGCAGGCGGCGGTGCGGGACGTGGTGGACCGCCACGAAGTGCTGCGCACGGTTTTTCCTGCTGCGGAAGGAAATCCGTGGCAACAGGTGATCCACGACGCGGGTTCGGTGCTGGGTGTGCCGGTGGTGTCGGCAGCCGAGCTGGACCCCTTGCTGGACACCGTGGTGGATGAGCGCTTCGACCTCGTCCGAGAGCTGCCGATCCGTGCGCGGATCGCCGTGGTGGACGAGCACGAGGTCGTGCTGTTGGTGGTGTTGCACCACATCGCCGGTGACGGTTGGTCGGTGGGCCCGTTGCTGCGTGACTTGGCTGCCGCGTACGCAGCGCGATGCGCCGGAGCGGCACCGAGCTGGCAGGACTTGCCGGTGCAGTACGCGGACTTCGCGTTGTGGCAGCGGGAAGTCCTGGGGAGCGAGGAAGATCCGGGTAGCGTCATCTCCCGCCAACTGGAGTTCTGGAAGGACACCCTTCGGGATCTTCCGGAAGAACTGGTGCTCCCCACCGACCGGCCTAGACCCGCCGTGGCCTCGTACCAGGGCCGCCGAGTGGATCTCGAGGTCTCGCCCGAGCTGCACGTGGGCTTGATCCGCCTCGCCGGTGGAAGTCGAACGACGGTGTTCATGGTCGTGCAGGCCGCGCTCGCCGCGTTGCTGACGCGGTTGGGTGCGGGGACGGACATCCCGATCGGAAGTCCGATCGCCGGGCGCGACGATGAGGCGTTGCACGATCTCGTGGGGACGTTCGTCAACACGCTGGTGTTGCGGACGGATACTTCGGGGGATCCGAGCTTCCGGGAGCTGCTGGCGAGGGTCAGGGAGACGAACCTGGCTGCATACGCCCATCAGGATCTGCCGTTCGAGCGGCTCGTGGAGGCGTTGAACCCGCAGCGGTCCCTGGCCCGTCACCCGCTGTTCCAAGTGCTGCTGGTCGTCAACAACGGTCCTGCCGCGCCCCTCGGCCTACCGGACGCGGACATCGAGCAAATGACTCCGCCCGCTCGCACGGCGAAGTTCGACCTGACCGTGGAACTGACCGAGCGCAGCGGGACAGCGGGTGAGCCGCAGGGATTCGCCGGGGCGGTGGAGTTCAGCACCGACCTCTTCGACCTCGCCACCGCGCAACGGCTCGTCGCCAGGCTCGTGCGCGTCCTGGAGGCAGTCGTCGCCGATCCCGAGATCCGGGTCGGGGACATCGACGTCCTCACCGAACCGGAACGCCACCAGCTGCTCGAAGCGCGGACCGCAGAGGCCCCCGCGCCGATGGTGCACGCGGCGTTCGAGGCCCAGGCGGTGCGGACCCCGGATGCCACCGCGGTGGTGTGCGGCGGAGATTCGGTGTCCTACGCAGAGCTGAACACGCGGGCCAACCGGCTGGCCCGATACCTGGTCGCGCAGGGGACGGGGCCGGAGTCCGTCGTGGCCTTGGCGGTGCCGCGGTCGGTGGACATGGTCGTGGCGATGCTGGCGGTGCTCAAGTCGGGAGCCGCCTACTCGCCGATCGACCCCGCCTACCCGGCGGAGCGGATCGAGTTCGTGCTGGCCGACACCGAGCCGACGCTGGTGGTGACGACCACCGAGGTCGCGGCCGGCCTGCCGATTTCGGGGATACCCGCAGTCGAGCTGGACGCACCCCACGTGCGCGGCCTGATCGCAGGAGAACCTCCCAGCGATCTCGCGGACGCGGAGCGCCGGCGACCGTTGCGACCGGACCACGCGTCGTACGTCCTGCACACCTCGGGTTCCACCGGCCGCCCGAAGGGCGTGGTGATCTCCCACCGCAACCTGGCCTCCTTCTCGACGGCGGTTCAGGCCTGGGCGGGATTCGAGCCCACCGATCGGGTCGCGGCGGTCACCACGCTGTCGTTCGACCTCGCGGCCCTCGAACTGCTGGTGCCGCTGCTGACCGGTGCCGCGGTGGTGGTGTCGACCGGCAACACCCCGGAGGAACTGTCCCGGCTGGTGGCCGAGCACCGGATCTCGGTCATGCAGGCCACCCCCACGCACTGGCAGCTCCTCGTGTCGGCGGTCCCGGAGATGATCCGGGGATTGCGGGTCCTCGCCTGCGGCGAAGCCCTCCCCGACAGGCTCGGTGCCGAGCTCGCCGCCCTGGCCGGCGAGGTCGTCAACGCCTACGGGCCGACCGAGGCCACGGTGTGGTCCACCGCGGCGCGGGTGACCCGGTCGGCACCGGTGACGATCGGCCGAGCGCTGCGCAACACCCGGGCGTACGTGCTGGATCCGGGCTTGCGGTTGGTGCCGCCCGGCGTGGCGGGGGAGCTCTACCTCGCCGGCGAGGGCGTGGCCCGTGGGTACTGGGGACGCCCCGCGCTGACGGCCGAGCGGTTCGTGGCGGATCCGTTCTCCGCCGGTTCCCGGATGTACCGGACCGGGGACCTGGCCCGCTGGAACTCGGAAGGTGCTTTGGAGTTCGTCGGACGTGCCGATGACCAGGTCAAGGTCCGCGGCTTCCGCATCGAGCCAGGTGAGGTGGCGGCGGCGCTGGCCGATCACCCGCAGGTGGCCCGAGCCGTGGTGGTGGTCCGCGAGGACCGGCCGGGCGACCGGCGGCTCGTGGGCTATGTCGTGCCCGAAGCGAAACAACCTTGCGACCCGCTGGAGGTGCGCTCGCACGCGACCCGGATCCTGCCCGACCACATGGTGCCCGCGGCCGTGGTGGTGCTGGACGAATTTCCGCTGACCAGCAACGGAAAGGTGGACCGTCGAGCACTGCCGGCCCCGGACCCGCACTCGGCGAGCGCGGCACCTCGCACGCCGGACGAGGAGTTGTTGTGCGGGCTGTTCGCCGAGGTTCTCGGGATGCCGCGAGTCGGAGTCGACGACAGCTTCTTCGACCTCGGCGGGCATTCCTTGCTGGTGCTGCGCCTGGTCGAGCGGATCCGGGCGGAGCTGGGGGTGGAGATCGGGATCGGCGCGGTGTTCCAGACGCCGAGCGTCGCCGGGCTCGCACCGCACCTGTCCGGCCGAACGCGGCAGGATCCGTTCGAAGTCGTGCTGCCGATCACGCCCGACGAGGGCAAGCCGAACCTCTTCTGCGTGCACGCCGCAGGCGGTATCGCCTGGTCGTACCGCGAGCTCGCCCGGACCGCATCCGCCTTCGCCGTCTACGGAATCCAGGCGCGCGGCCTGGATCCGGCGGAGGAACTGCCCACCAGCGTGGCCGAGATCGCCGGGGATTACGCCGCGCAGATACGAACGATCCAGCGGCGTGGCCCCTACCGCCTGTTGGGGTGGTCGTTCGGCGGCGTGATCGCCCACGCCCTCGCCACGCTCCTGCAGGACGAGGGCGAGCAGGTCGAACTGCTCGCGGTGCTGGATGCCTACCCGGTCACGGCCGCCGAATCGGGGAACGCGGAACCGCCCACAGCGTACGAGATCAGGGAACTGCTGCCAGGGCTTTTCGGCACCCGCGATGAGGACGGCCTCTGGCACCGGGTCGTCGAGGGCGTCCGCCGGGTGTACAGCAACAACACCGCCCTGCTCGCTTCGAGCGAACTAGGCGTCTTCCACGGCGACGTTCTGCTCTTCACCGCCGCGCGGGAGGCGAACGGACGCGCGGCGGCGCTCGACGTCTGGCGTCCCCACGCGACCGGGGAGATCCGCACCCACCAGATCGACTGCAGGCACGCGGACATGATGCGACCGGAGTCCGCCGATCAGATCGCCCGCATTTTGATGGAGATACAGGAGGCAAGCGATGAGTAGTCCGACGAATCCGTTCGACGACGAGAATGGCAAGTTCCTCGTCCTGGTCAACGACGAGAACCAGCACTCCCTCTGGCCGTCGTTCGTCGACGTCCCGGCCGGATGGCACGTGGTGCACCCGGAGGACACCCGGCAGGCCTGTCTGGAGTACATCGAGGCGAACTGGACCGACCTGCGGCCCCGGAGCCTGGTCGAGAAGATGAAGCAGGCCTGACCCGAAGCCGAGCCGGTGAGGTCGCCCTGCGCCCGGTCCTACCGCGCCGGGCGGCCTCCCGATGCCGTCTCCGCCTGGTTGATGACGATTTGAAGGAGTCGGGCCTTGGTGGCGTTGAATCCTGTCCGGGGCAACACGGTGCCAGAGCTGTTCGAGGCGCAGGCCGCTCGCGCACCGGAAGCGATCGCGGTGGTGGCCGAGGACGCCACGCTGACCTACGCCGCGCTCAACGCCCGCGCCGACGACCTCGCCGGACTCCTCTTGAAGCGTGGTGCGGGAAGCGAGACCAGGGTGGCCGTGCTGCTGGACCGCTCCGCGGATCTGGTGGTGGCGTTGCTCGCGGTGCTGAAGGCGGGCGCGGCGTACGTTCCGCTGGACCCGCGTCACCCGGCGGACCGCATTCGCTTCCTGCTGCGGGACTCCGCAGCGTCGATGCTGCTGACGGACGATGCCGCACCGGAGCTCGCTGAGTCGGTCGACATCGTCGTGCTCGACGACGCGGCTGACCGGGCGGCATCGAAACCCGCGGGTCCACGCGATCCTCGGCAGCTCGCGTACGTGATGTACACGTCCGGTTCTTCCGGGCTGCCGAAGGGAGTTGCGACCACCCACGCCGACGTGGTGGCGCTCGCGTCGGACAGCGCATGGGACTCCGGGCAGCACGAGCGCGTCCTGGTGCACTCGCCGAGCGCCTTCGATGCGTCGACGTACGAGTTGTGGGTTCCGCTGCTGCGCGGCGGCCGGGTCGTGGTCGCGCCGCCGGGAGACCTGACCGCTCATGCGCTGGACCGCTTGATCGCGGAACACCGCATCACCGGGCTGTGGCTCACCGCAGCCCTTTTCAACGTCTTGGCGGACGAACGACCAGAGGTCTTCGCCAAGGTTGGCGAGGTTTGGACAGGTGGGGAAGCCGCTTCGGCCGCGGCCTTCCGCCGGGTCTTGGACGCTTGCCCGCGGACGACGTTGGTGAACGGGTACGGCCCGACGGAAGTCACGACGTTCGCGACCAGCCATGTGGTGCGCCCGGGCACGGAACTGGGGAACGGTGTCCCGATCGGTGGTCCGCTGGACGACACGCGTGCGCACGTGCTGGACGCGGGCCTGCGACCGGTGCCTCCGGGTGCGGTGGGCGAGCTGTACGTCGCAGGTGCCGGGGTGGCGCGCGGGTATTGGGGGCGTGCCGGGTTGACGGCCGAGCGGTTCGTGGCGGACCCGTTCTCCGCCGGTTCCCGGATGTACCGGACCGGGGACCTGGTCCGCCGGAACCCGGAAGGTGCTTTGGAGTTCGTCGGACGCGCCGATGACCAGGTCAAGATCCGCGGCTTCCGGATCGAGTTGAGCGAGGTCGAGGCCGTCCTGAGCGCCGATCCCCGGGTGACGCGGTGCGTGGTGGTGGCCCGGGAGGACGGGCCGGGGGACAAGCGGCTGGTCGCGTACGTCGTCGCCGGGCCGGATGGGTGCGAACCGGCCGAGGTGCGGGCGAACGCGGCCCGGCTCCTACCGGACTACATGGTGCCCTCGGCGGTCGTGGTCCTCGAACGCTTTCCGTTGAACACCAATGGGAAGGTCGACCGGGGCGCGTTGCCGGTTCCGGAGGTCGCGGCCGGGAAGGGGCGGGGCCCCCGCACGCCCCACGAAGACCTGCTGTGCGGGTTGTTCACCGAGGTGTTGGGCGTGGCGGGGGTGGGGGTTGACGACAGCTTCTTCGATCTGGGCGGCCATTCGCTGTTGGCGACGCGGTTGGTGAGTCGTGTTCGCGCCGCGTGTGGTGTGGAGTTGTCCGTACGTGCGGTGTTCGAGGCGCCGACGGTGGCGGAGCTCGCTGCGCAGGTCGGCGCTCAAGAGGGTGGGGCGAGTCTGCCGTTGGTGGCCGGGGACCGGCCGGATCGCATTCCGCTGTCGTTCGCCCAACACCGGCTTCGGTTCGTCGACGAGCTCGAAGCTGCCGGGTCGGCCTACCACATTCCGCTGGCATGGCGGCTGACCGGCGAGGTCGACGTTCCGGCCCTTCGCGAGGCGGTCTGGGACGTGGTGGACCGCCACGAAGCACTTCGGACGGTGTTGCCCGAGGTCGGGGGGGTGCCGGAGCAGAAGGTGCTCCACAACGCGCGGAGCGTCCTGGACGTTCCGGTGTTGCGCGCTTCGGCTGGTGAGGTCGACCGGATCGTGGCCGACCACGCGGAGCAGCGGTTCGACCTGTCCCGGGAGGTGCCGGTTCGTGCGCGGATTCTCGTGGTGGACGAGCAAGAGGTCGTGCTGTCGGTGGTGTTGCACCACATTGCCGGTGATGGGTGGTCGGTGGTCTCGCTGGTGCGGGATCTGGGCACGGCGTATGCCGCGCGGTGCGTTGGTGAGGTGCCGGGTTGGCGGGATCTGCCGGTGCAGTACGCGGATTTCGCGCTGTGGCAGCGGGAAGCCCTGGGGAGTGAGGATGATCCGGGGAGTGTGATCTCGCGCCAGTTGGAGTTCTGGAAGGGCGAACTCCGTGGTCTTCCGGACGAGATCGCGCTGCCGGTGGATCGGTCTCGTCCTGCGGTTGCTTCGCATTCGGGCCGGCGGTTGGGTTTTGGGGTCTCGCCGGAGTTGTACGCGGGTTTGGCGGGCGTGGCCGGTGAGTGCCGGGCGACGGTGTTCATGGTGGTGCAGGCCGCGTTGGCGGTGTTGTTGACGCGGTTGGGTGCGGGTACGGACATTCCGATCGGAACTCCGATCGCTGGTCGTAGGGAGCAGGCGACCGAGGATCTGGTGGGGTTCTTCGTCAACACGCTGGTGTTGCGGACCGACACATCGGGTGATCCGAGTTTCCGGGAGCTCCTGGGGCGCGTCCGCGAGTCGGATCTGCCTGCATACGCCCACCAGGACCTGCCTTTCGAGCGTCTTGTCGAGGCGTTGAACCCGCAGCGCTCTCTTGCCCGGCATCCGCTGTTCCAGGTCATGTTGGCGTTCCAGAACGTCGAGCAGGCGAGCTTCAGCTTGCCCGGCGTTGAGGCGGAAGCCCTATCGGCGGTCGACGGTTCGGCGAAGTTCGATCTGACTTTCGAGCTGACCGAGCGGCGTGGTGAGGGGCTCGCCGGTGAGCTGGAGTTCAGCACGGACCTGTTCGATCGTGCCACCGCGGAACAACTCGCTGCCCGGCTGGTGCGCGTGCTGGAAATGGTTGCCGCAGAACCGGATGTCCGGGTCGGCGACATCGACGTCCTGACCGAGGACGAGCGCCATCGGTTCCTCGAACGCTCGAATGAAGCACCGGACGTCCCGGTGTCGACCCTGCCGGCTTTGTTCGAGGCCCAGGCGGCGGATTCGCCCGATGCCGTCGCGGTGGTCTGCGGCGACGAGTCGGTGTCGTACGCCGAGTTGAACGCTTGCGCGAACCGGCTTGCCCGGCACTTGGCCGCCCGCGGCGTCGGCCCGGATTCCGTGGTGGCCTTGATGTTCCCGCGGTCGGTGGAGATGGTCGTGGGAATGCTGGCGGTGCTGAAGGCGGGTGCCGCGTACCTGCCGATCGATCCGGACCAGCCCGCCGAGCGCATCGGGTTCATGCTCGCCGACGCCGATCCGGCGCTGGTGATGACGGTCCGCCGGGCCGAGGCCGGACTACCTCGCGGACCCGGGTTCCCGGTGCTGACGGTGGACGATCCGGCCTCCGCCGAGGTCGTGGCCGGGATGTCGGGTGTCGATCTTTCCGATGCGGATCGTGCACTTCCGCTGGATACCGGTCATGCGGCGTACGTGTTGTTCACGTCGGGGTCGTCGGGGCGGCCGAAGGGTGTGGTCGTCACCCATGCCAACGTTGCGCGGCTGCTGGCGGTCGGTCGAGCCCGCTTCGGCTTCGGCCCCGACGACGTGTGGACCTTGTTCCACTCCTACGGGTTCGACTTCTCGGTCTGGGAGTTGTGGGGCGCGTTCTCGTGCGGCGGTCGGCTGGTGGTCGTCCCGTGGGAGGTGTCGCGCTCTCCCGGCGAGTTCGCCGAGCTGCTGGTCCGGGAGCGCGTGACGGTGCTGAACCAGACGCCGTCGGCGTACTACCAGCTGGTGCGAGAAGCTCAAGATGGCCGGCTTTGGGAGCGGGGCTGCGTCCGGTACGTGGTCCTGGGCGGTGAGGCGCTGGATTGCAGCCGGGTTCCGGATCGGGGTGACGGTCGGGGCCCGGTGGTGGTGAACATGTACGGCATCACCGAGACGACCGTGCACGTCACCCACGCTGAGATCGGGGCCGGTGATGGCGGGCGCGGCAGGATCGGTCGGCCCCTGGCCGATCTGCGGGTGCACGTGCTCGACGCGAACCTGGCACCGGTGCCGGTGGGCGTGGTGGGCGAGATGTACGTCGCCGGCGCGGGCGTGGCACGGGGCTACGCCGGGCGACCCGGGCTGACCGGGCAGCGGTTCGTCGCCGACCCGTTCGGCGAGCCCGGTGGGCGGATGTACCGCAGCGGAGACCTGGCCCGCCGGAACCGGCACGGCGAACTGGAGTACGTCGGCCGGGCAGATGACCAGGTGAAGGTTCGTGGCTTCCGGATCGAATCGGGCGAGGTGGAGGCCGCGCTGGGCGCGCATCCTCGGGTGGCGCGGTGCGTGGTGGTCGCGCGCGAGGACCAGCCCGGCGACAAGCGGCTGGTGGCTTACATCGTGGCTGATGCTCACGGCTGCGACCCGGGCGAGGTGCGGGCGTTCGCGGCCGGACGCCTTCCGGACTACATGGTGCCCTCGGCAGTGGTGGTGCTGGACGATTTGCCGCTGACAGCCAACGGGAAGCTCGATCGCCGCGCGCTACCTGCACCGGATCTCGGCCCCGCGGCGGGGAACGTGCCGCCTCGGACGCCGCGCGAAGTGCTGTTGTGCGGGTTGTTCGCCGAGGTGCTGGCGGTGGAGGGGGTGGGGATCGACGACAGCTTCTTCGATCTGGGCGGGCATTCGTTGCTGGCGACTCGGTTGGTGAGTCGCATCCGTGCCGCGTGCGGTGTGGAGTTGCCGGTGCGTGCGGTGTTCGAGGCGCCAACGGTCGCCGAACTCGCTGCGCGGATGGAGAGCAGTGACGTACCGGCGGGTGCCGTCCGGGGCTTGGTCGCTGATGTGCGGCCGGAGCGGGTGCCGTTGTCGTTCGCTCAGTACCGGTTGTGGTTCGTGGACAAGCTGGATGCGGTCGGTTCGGCGTATCACATTCCGCTGGCGTGGCGGCTGTCCGGCGAGGTCGACATCCTGGCGTTGCAGGAAGCGGCGCGGGACGTCCTGGCGCGGCACGAGGTGTTGCGGACGGTCTTCCCGCAGGACGAGGACGATGTTCCTCGGCAGCGGATCCTGGACACCGGAACTGCGTGGGAGCTGGCGGCCGGCGGAACCGGAGTACCGGAGATCGCCGCCGACGAGGTCTCTGGGGTGATGGCCGAGGAAGCCGGGCAGGCTTTCGACTTGGGTGTGGAGCCGCCGATCAGGGTGCGTTCGTGGGACGTCGCCGGAGGCGGCCACGTCTTGTTGGTGGTGTTGCACCACATCGCCGGTGATGGGTGGTCGGTGGTGCCGCTGCTGCGGGATCTGGGCACGGCGTATGCGAAGCGGCGTACCGGTGAGGCACCGGGTTGGCAGGACTTGCCGGTGCAGTACGCGGATTTTGCGTTGTGGCAGCGGGACGTGCTGGGCAGTGAGGAAGATCCGGGCAGCCTGATCTCTCTCCAGCTGGAGTTCTGGAAGGACGAGCTCCGCGGCCTTCCGGAGGAGATCGTCCTTCCGGTGGACCGGTCTCGTCCGGCGGTCGCTTCGCATTCGGGGCAGCGGTTGGGTTTTGAAGTCTCGCCGGAGTTGTACGCGGGCTTGGCGGGTGTGGCTGGTGAGTGCCGGGCGACGGTGTTCATGGTGGTGCAGGCCGGACTTGCTGCGTTGCTGACGCGGTTGGGTGCGGGTGCGGATATTCCGATCGGGAGTCCGATCGCTGGTCGTACAGAGCAGGCGACCGAGGATCTGGTGGGGTTCTTCGTCAACACGCTGGTGTTGCGGACCGACACATCGGGCGATCCGAGCTTCCGCGAGCTGCTGGCGCGGGTCCGGGAGACGGACCTGGCCGCATATGCCAATCAGGACCTGCCATTCGAGCGTCTCGTCGAGGCCATCAACCCGCAGCGGTCGCTGGCTCGGCATCCGCTGTTCCAGGTGATGTTGGCGTTCCAGAACGTTGAGCAGACGGATCTGGAGATCGCCGGCGCCGGAGTGGAATCCCTGCCGGTGGACGGTGCGGCGGCGAAGTTCGATCTCACCGTTGAGCTGACCGAGCGGCGTGGTGACGCGGGCGAGGCGGGGCTCGCCGGTGAGCTGGAGTTCAGCACGGATTTGTTCGATCTCGCCACCGCGGAACAACTCGCTGCCCGACTGGTGCGGGTGCTGGAAGCCGTTGTCGAAGACCCGGATGTTCGGCTAGGAGAGATCGACATTCTCACCGGCGCCGAACGGGATCAGTTGCTTGAGGTGTGGAACGGGCGAGGTGTGGTCGTCGCCGAGTCGACCTTGCCGGAGTTGTTCGAGGTCCAGGTTGCGGAGTCGCCGGATGCCACTGCGGTGGTGTGCGGTGATGAGTCGGTGTCGTACGCCGAGTTGAACGGCCGGGCGAATCGGCTTGCTCGGTGTCTGATCGGTCGTGGTGCGGGGCCGGGTTGTGTTGTGGGGCTTGCGGTTCCGCGGTCGGTTGAGATGGTCGTGGCGGTGTGGGCGGTGCTCAAGGCGGGTGCTGCGTATTTGCCGGTCGATCCGGGCTTTCCGGCCGAGCGGATCGGGTTCATGTTGGCCGACGCCGACCCGGTGCTGGTGGTGACGACCGTCGAAGCCGAACACGCGATGCCACGGGGCTTTCCGGTTCTCGTGGTCGATGATCCGGGTACTGCGCCTGTGGTGGCCGGGTTCTCGGATGCGGATCTCACTCGCGGAGACCGGGCTGGAGCGGACCTCGATGATGCGGCGTACGTGTTGTTCACGTCGGGTTCTTCGGGGCGCCCGAAGGGTGTGATCGTCACCCATCGGAACGTGTGCGGGTTCGTTTCGTCGATCGATCCGTGGTTGGAAGCAGGACCCGGGGATCGGTTGCTGGCGGTGACGACGTTGTCGTTCGACATCGCCGTGGTGGAGCTGCTGGCGCCGCTGCTCGCCGGCGCCTCGGTCGTGGTCGCGACCAAGGCCGAGCTGGCGGATCCGCCCGCGTTGGCCGGGTTGGTGGCCGAGTGGGGTGTGACGGTCATGCAGGCCACACCAGCCCTGTGGCAGGTCGTGGCGGCCGAGACTCCGGCGATGTTGCGTGGGCTTCGCGTGTTGACCGGTGGCGAGGCCTTGCCGGAGGACCTGGCGACCCGGCTGGGGATGTTGGCCGGTGAGGTGGTCAACCTCTACGGGCCGACGGAGGCCACGGTGTGGTCGACCGCGGCGGAAATCGACCGAACGGGTTCGGTGTCCATCGGCCGACCGCTGGACAACACCCGCGTCTACGTCCTGGATGTAGGCCTGCGTCCGGTACCGCCTGGTGTGCGAGGTGAGTTGTTCATCGCCGGTGCCGGGGTGGCCCGGGGCTATCTCGGGCGTCCCGGGTTGACGGCCGAGCGTTTCGTGGCTGATCCGTTCGGTCCTGCGGGTGGCCGGATGTACCGGACCGGGGATGTGGCGCGCTGGAACCGGGATGGGGAGTTGGAGTTCGTTGGCCGGGTGGATGATCAGGTCAAGGTTCGGGGTTTCCGGATCGAGCTGGGTGAGGTCGAGGCCGCCCTGGTTGCTCATCCGGCGGTGGCGCAGTGCGTGGTGGCCGCGCGGGAGGACCGGCCGGGCGAAAAGCGCCTGGTCGCCTATGTCGTGGCTCGCACGGGCGACCTAGACCCTGCGGACTTGCGGGATCACGTGTCCCGCAGCCTGCCGGATTACATGGTCCCTTCGGCAGTGCTGCCCCTGGAGCATCTTCCGCTCACCGCCAACGGGAAGCTGGACCGGAAGGCGCTGCCCGCTCCGGACTTCAACTCCGGGCCGGCGAAAGCGTCACCGCGGACACCGCGCGAGGAACTGCTTTGCGAGTTGTTCGCCGAGATCCGAGGCCTGCCGGAGGTGGGCGTCGAGGACAACTTCTTCGATCTCGGTGGGGACAGCATCGGGTCCATGCAGCTGGTGAGCCGCGCCCGAAGCGCCGGACTGGTGATCACCCCTCGCGATGTGTTCGAGCACAAGACGCCGGCGGCATTGGCGGCCGTCGCGGGAGTGCTGGAGACCGCGCCGGACACCTCGGACGAGTCCAGCGAATCCGATTCGGTGCTGGTCGTGCTCGATGCGGTTGAGGCTCGGCTGGTGGAGGAGGCGGTCGGTGGGGTGGTGGATGTCCTTCCGCTGTCGCCGCTTCAGGAAGGGTTGCTGTTCCACGCCGTCTTCGATGACGGATCGAACGATGTCTATTCGGTGCAGCTGGTTTTCGAGCTGTCGGGGGAGGCGGATGGCGAGAGGCTGCGGCGTGCTGGGGATGTGCTGCTCGCGAGGTATCCGAATCTGCGGGCGTGCTTCGTTCACGAGGGGCTGAGTCGTCCGGTTCAGGTCGTGCCGGGGGAATCGGATATCGGCTGGACCGAGGTGGATCTGTCGGCCTGCGAGGAGACCGAGCGCGAGCTGGATCGGTTGTTGGAGCGGGATCGTGCTGCCGGGTTCGACGTGCAGCGGGGACCGCTGCTGCGGATGATGTTGGTTCGCCTCGGCGAGGAGCGTTCCCGAATGGTGGTGACCACCCACCACCTCGTGCTGGACGGCTGGTCGCTTCCGTTGCTGGTGCGTGAATTGTTCACGTTGTACGAGCGACGCGGCGATGATGGTGACTTGCCCATGCCGAGGAGGTATCGGGACTTCCTGGCGTGGCTGAGCAATCGTGACCGCGACGCGGCACTGGGAGCGTGGCGGGAGGCGCTGGAGGGTGTTGAGCCGTTGTTGCTCGGCGCTGGGGATCGGGTGCCGGTCGTACCGCAGCGGTTTTCATTGGAGCTGCCGGAGGAGCTGACCGCAGGGCTGGTGGAATGGGCCCGGGCCTGCGGACTGACGCTGAACACGGTGGTGCAGGGCGCGTGGGCGCTGCTGCTGAGCCGGTGGACCGGGCGCGGGGATGTGGTGTTCGGGTCCACCGTGTCGGGTCGTCCTCCGGAGCTTCCGGAGGTGGACTCGATGTTGGGCCTGTTCATCAACACGATCCCGGTCCGGGTCCGGCTGGATCCTTCGGAGACCGTCGCGGAGCTGCTGGTCCGGTTGCAGGCGGAGCAGGCGCGGCTGCTGGACCACCAGTACTTGGGCCTGGCGGACATCCAGCGCCAGGTGGGCACCGGTGAGCTGTTCGATACCGCCACCGTCTACGAGAACCATCCGATCGACCTCGATGAACTGTCGAATCCGATGCGCGAGTTGCGGATGACGTCGGCGGAGAGCCTCGACGCCACCCACTACACCCTCAACCTGGCGGTGATGCCCGGCGAGCGGCTGCAACTGCGGTTCGGCTACCGCCCCGACGTCTTCGAGCAGGCCACCGTCGAGACGCTCGCCAGCCGCTTCCAACGCATCCTCGAAACAGTTGTCGAAGATCCGGATCAGCGGGTGGGGCGCATCGATGTCCTCTTCGAGGCGGAGCGCCATCGGCTTCTCGTGGACTGGAACGCGGCCGAGGTCGATGTTCCGGAGGTCGCGCTGCCGGAGTTGTTCGAGGCTCAGGTTGTGCGGGCGCCGGGGGCCACGGCGGTGGTGTGTGGTGGTGTGTCGGTGACGTACGGGGAGCTCAATGCGAGGGCGAACCGGCTCGCTCGTTGTTTGGTCGCGCGGGGTGCTGGGTCGGAATCCGTTGTTGCGTTGGCGCTTCCGAGGTCGGTGGACATGGTTGTCGCCGTGTTGGCCGTTCTCAAGGCGGGGGCCGCGTACCTGCCCATCGACTTGGACCATCCCGCCGAACGAATCCGGTTCATGCTCGACGACATCAAGCCGGTGCTGGTGGTGACGGCCGGTGACGTCGAAGATGTCGTTCCGCCAGACGTGCCTCGACTGGTGGTGGGTGATCCGGTGGCGGCCGCGTTGTCGGATGCGGATCTAGCTGATGGGGATCGGGTTGGTCCGTTGGCTGCGGGGAATGCGGCGTATGTGTTGTACACGTCGGGTTCGACGGGGCGGCCGAAGGGTGTCGTGGTCGGACATTCGAGTGTTGTTGGTTTGGCGATGTGGGCCGCGAAGGCTTTCGGCGATCGGTTGCGGTGTGTGTTGGCATCGACGTCGTTGAGCTTCGATGTTTCGGTTTTCGAGATCTTGGTGCCGTTGACGGTGGGCGGGCGCGTCGTGCTGGTGGATGATCTGCTTTCCTTGGCGGATTCGCCGGGGTTGCTGTCCGAGGTTTCTCTCGTCAGCGGTGTTCCGTCGGCAGTCGCAGGTCTGCTGGGGGCGTGCGACATGCCGGAGAAGCGGAGCGTCGAGACGTTGGTCCTGGCAGGTGAGGGGTTGCCGGCGTCGTTGTTGTCGCGGGTGAGGTCGGTGTTCCCGGATTGCTCGGTGGCCAACATCTATGGGCCGACCGAGGCGACGGTGTATGCGACGGCGTGGTTCTGGCGCGATGACCGGCCGGTGGAGGTGCCGCCGATCGGCCGCCCGGTTTCCAATACCCGGGTTCATGTGCTGGATTCCGAATTGCGGTTGGTACCGCCTGGCGTGGTGGGAGAGCTCTACCTCGCGGGAAGTGGGCTGGCCCGCGGCTACTCGGGGCGTTCCGGCCTGACCGCGGATCGTTTCGTCGCCGACCCGTTCGGCTCTGCGGGCGGCCGGCTGTACCGGACCGGTGACCTGGTGCGCTGGAACCGGGATGGCGAGCTGGAGTTCGTCGGCCGGGCCGACGACCAGGTCAAGGTGCGCGGCTTCCGGATCGAGCTCGGCGAAGTCGAGACCGCCCTGACCTCCCACCCGCAAGTGGCTCACGCCGTCGTCGTCGCAAGGCAGGATCGGCCGGGGGAGAAGCGGCTGGTGGCCTACGTGGTGCCGACCGGCGACGGCTGTGAGCCGGACGAGCTGCGGGATCACGTCGCCAGGGCCCTGCCCGACTACATGGTGCCCACCGCTGTCGTGTTGCTGGACGGATTGCCGTTGAACTCCAACGGGAAACTCGATCAGGAGGCGCTCCCCGCGCCCGAGGTGAAGGCAGGGGGAGGACGAGGTCCACGTTCCGAGCGGGAGGGGCTGTTGTGCGAGGCGTTCGCCGAGGTGCTCGAGATCGACGACGTCGGCCCGGAGGACAGCTTCTTCCAGCTGGGCGGGGACAGCATCTTGTCGATCCAACTGGTCGCCAGATTGCGCAGGGCCGGTTTGGTGTTGAGTCCGCGTCAGGTGTTCGAGCACCGGACTCCGGCAGGACTGGCGGTGGTGGCGGCATCGCGTTCGGCGTCGGCCTCGGTGGTTTCCGGGGTCGGGGCCGTGGCGTTGACGCCGGTGATGCATTGGCTGGGCGAACGGGGTGACCTGGGGGCGGCCTACTTCCAGTCGGTGGTGCTGGAGGTTCCGGCCGGATTGTCGTTGGGGGCCTTGGTATCGGCTCTCGGGGCTGTGGTGGATCGTCATGATCTATTGCGGGCTCGGTTGGGCGAGCAGGGTTTGGTGGTGCCGCCGGTGGGGTCGGTCGATGCCGCCGATCTGGTGGAGCGGGCCGAAGTTCCCGAGGCTGATCCGGACTGGCGGGTCGTGCTGGCGGGAGCGGAGGCAGCCGCGGCGGCTGGTTTGGATCCCGCGCGAGGGGTGATGCTCCGGGCGGTCTGGCTGGACGCGGGTGGTTCACGACCAGGACGACTTCTGCTGGTCGCCCATCATCTGGTGGTCGATGGGGTGTCGTGGCGCGTTCTGGTGTCGGATCTGCGGGAAGCGCACCGAGCATTGGCCTCAGGGCGGCCCGCGGGGTTGCAGCCGGTCGGCACGTCGTTTCGCCAGTGGGCCGGTCTGCTGGGCGAACTCGCGGAATCGCGGGCGTCGGAGCTGCCGATCTGGAAAGAGGTCTTGGCCCATCCCGGCCTGCGTGTGACCGATCGCGACGTTGCGGGCGAGGACACGGTGGCAGGAGTGCGGTCGTTGAACGTCTCACTGCCTGCGGAGCAGACGGCGGCGTTGCTGACGAGAGTCCCTGCGGCGTTCTTCGCCGGTGTCGACGACGTGTTGCTTACGGCGCTGGCGTTGGCCGTGCGGCACCACACCGGCTCACCGGGTGGCGTGCTGGTCGATGTGGAAGGGCACGGCAGGCACGAGGAGGTCGTCCAAGGGATCGATCTGACCCGAACGGTGGGTTGGTTCACCACGTTGCACCCGGTGCTGCTGAATCCCAGCGAACTCGACTGGGCCGAGATCACCACCGGAGGCCCCGCTCTGGGAACGGCGTTGAAGCAGGTCAAGGAGCAGCTTCGGGCGATTCCCGATCACGGTTTGGGCTACGGACTCCTGCGGTACCTCAATCCGGACACCGCGCCAGAGCTCGTGAGGCCGGCAAGTCCGCAGATCGCGTTCAACTACCTGGGGCGATTCAGCGCACCTGCCGGCGGTGAGTGGGCCTGGGCGCCGGAAGCCGATGCCCTCGGCGGTGGTGCGGACCCGAGGCTGGGCGTGGGGCATGGCATCGAGATCAACGCGATCGCGGAAGACCGTGCCGATGGGACGCGGTTGACAGCGACGTGGTCCTGGCACACCGATGTCACCAGCCGCGAAGCCGTGCACGGACTCGCGCAGGACTGGCTGGCAGTCCTGAATGGACTCCTCGCCCACGCCGATCGGCCCGGAACAGGTGGACGTACTCCGTCGGACCTGCCCCTGCTCCAGCTCGACCAGCACGACATCGAGCGCCTTGAATCTTGGTGGAAGGACTCCAAATGACCAACCCGGATTTCGAAGACGTGCTGCCGCTGTCGCCGTTGCAGGAAGGGTTGCTGTTCCACGCCGTTTACGACGGGGGAGGGGGCGATGTGTATGTGATGCAGTTGGTGTTCGACTTCGCGGGTGAGGTGGACGGGGAGGCGTTGCGGCGCGCCTGGGACGTGTTGTTGCGGCGGTATCCGAATTTGCGGGCATGCTTTGTCCACGAGGGGTTGAGCCGTCCGGTTCAGGTCGTACCGCGGGATTCGGGTATCGGCTGGTCCGAGGTGGATCTTTCGGATTGCGACGAAGCCGGGCACGAGTTGACGCGGCTGCTGGAGCGGGATCGGGCCGCTGGGTTCGACGTGCAGCGGGGTCCGCTGCTGCGGCTGATGCTGGTTCGCCTGGGGGAGGGGCGTTCCCGGTTGGTGGTGACCAACCACCACCTCGTGTTGGACGGCTGGTCGCTCCCGCTGCTGGTTCGCGAGCTGTTCGCCCTGTACGAGCGGGGCGGCGACGACGGCGATCTACCGGTTCCGGGGAGATATCGGGACTTCCTCGTGTGGCTGAGCAACCGCGACCGAGAAGCTGCGCTGGGAGCGTGGGCCGAAGCGTTGGAGGACGCCCAGCCGCTGTTGGTGGGTTCGGGGGATCGGGCTCCCGTGCTGCCGGACGGATACTCGCTGGAATTGCCCGAGCCCTTGACGACGGCCCTGGCCCGATGGGCTCGGGAGCGTGGGTTGACGCTGAACACGGTGGTGCAGGGTGCGTGGGGGTTGTTGCTGAGTCGGTGGACCGGTCGAGGGGATGTGGTGTTCGGGTCCACTGTGTCCGGTCGTCCTCCGGAGCTTCCGGGGGTGGAGTCGGTGCTGGGGCTGTTCATCAACACGATCCCGGTCCGGATCCGGTTGGATCCGTCGGAGTCGATCGTGGACATGCTCGTCCGGTTCCAGGAGGAGCAGGCCAGGTTGTTGGACCACCAACACCTCGGCTTGGCCGACATCCAGCGGCAGGTCGGTACCGGGGAGCTGTTCGACACCGCCATCGCATTCGAGAACTACCCGCTCGACCCCGACGAGGTGCTCAACCCGTCCTCCGCGATCACCGTTACGTCGGTGTCGAGCTGGGACGCCACCCACTACGCGCTCCACCTCGTGGTGATGCCCGGCGAGCGGCTCCGGCTGCGGTTCGGTTACCGGCCCGATGTCTTCGACCGCTCCACGGTGGAAGGATTCGCCGGACGTCTCGTCGAGATCTTGCGAACCATCGTCGACGAACCTGACCAGCACGTGGGGCGCATCGACATCCTCACCGACGCCGAACACCACCGGCTTCTCGAAGAATCGGGCGGGAGCCGGACCAACGTTCCGGCGGTCACATTGCCGGAGTTGTTCGAGCGTCAGGTGGTGCGGGCGCCGGAGGCCACGGCGGTGGTGTGTGGTGGTGTGTCGGTGACGTACGCGGAGCTCAATGCGAGGGCGAACCGGCTCGCTCGTTGTTTGGTCGGTAGGGGTGCTGGGCCGGAATCCGTTGTTGCGTTGGCGCTTCCGAGGTCGGTCGACATGGTTGTCGCTGTGTTGGCCGTTCTCAAAGCCGGAGCCGCCTATCTGCCCATCGAGCTCGACCATCCCGCCGAGCGGATTGAGCTCATGCTCGACGACGCCAAGCCGGTGTTGCTGTTGACGGCTTCTGCGGTCGAGGTCGGCCTTTCCGACGAGGCCCTGCCCGTTGTGGTGGTGGACGATCCGGTGGTGGCCGGGTTGTCGGGTGCGGATCTGGTGGATGGGGATCGGGTTGGTCCGTTGGCTGTGGGGAATGCGGCGTATGTGTTGTTCACGTCGGGTTCGACGGGGCGGCCGAAAGGGGTCGTCGTCGGGCATTCGAGTGTCGCGGGTCTTTGTGCGTGGGCTGCGAAGGCGTTCGGTGATCGGTTGCGGTGCGTGTTGGCGTCGACGTCGTTGAGCTTCGATGTTTCGGTTTTCGAGATTTTGGTGCCGTTGACGGTGGGCGGGCGCGTCGTGCTGGTGGATGATCTGCTCGCCTTGGCGGATTTGCCGGGGTTGCTGTCCGAGGTTTCTCTCGTCAGTGGTGTTCCGTCGGCAGTCGCAGGTCTGCTGGGGGCGTGGGGCGAGTCGGAGGCGCCGGGCCTGGAGACGTTGGTGCTGGCGGGCGAGGGGCTGCCGGGCTCGCTGCTTTCCCGGGTGAGGTCGGTGTTCCCGGACTGCTTGGTGGCCAACATCTACGGGCCGACCGAGGCGACGGTGTATGCGACGGCGTGGTTCTGCAACGACGGCCGGCCGGTCGGAGTGCCGCCGATCGGCCGGCCGATCTCGAACACCCGGGTTTACGTGCTGGATTCCGAAATGCGGTTGGTCCCACCAGGCGCGGTTGGCGAGCTCCACCTGGCCGGTTCCGGACTGGCGCGGGGCTACTTCGGTCAAGCCGGGTTGACCGGCCAGCGGTTCGTCGCGGATCCGTTCGCTGCTGGGGAGCGGATGTACCGGACCGGTGACCTGGTGCGCTGGAACCGGGATGGCGAGCTGGAGTTCGTCGGCCGGGTCGACGACCAGGTCAAGGTGCGGGGCTTCCGGATCGAGCTCGGTGAGGTCGAGGCCGCCCTGGCCGGCCACCCGCAGATCGCGCAGGCCGCGGCAGTCGTCCGCGAAGACCAACCTGGCGACAAGCGGCTCATCGCCTACGTCGTCCCCGACGCCGGGCGGCGGGAGCCTGGCGAGGCGGACCACCAGAAGGTCGGCGATTGGCGAGCGGTCTACGACGAGCTGTACCGGGAAGGTTCCGCCGCCGAGTTCGGTGCCGACTTCACGGGCTGGAACAGCAGCTACGACGGCCTCCCCATCCCGCTGCCCGAGATGCGGGAATGGCGCGACGCGACGGTGGAGAGGGTGGCATCGCTCGCCCCGGAGCGGATCCTGGAGATCGGCGTCGGCACCGGCCTGCTGATGTCGCAGCTGGCGCCGAGGTGCGAGTCCTACTGGGCGACCGATTTCTCGCCCGTGGTGGTCGAGGCGCTGCGGAACCGGCTCGACGGAGATACCGGTTACGCGAACGTGGAGTTGTTGTGCCGGCCCGCGCACGTGCTGGACGACCTTCCCACCGACTTCTTCGACACCATCGTCATCAACTCCGTGGTCCAGTACTTCCCCAGCGTCGACTACCTGGTCGAAGTGCTGACCGCTGCCGTGCGGCTCCTCCGCCCGGGCGGTGCCGTCTTCGTCGGGGACGTGCGCAACCTCCGGCTGCTCAGGTGCTTCGCCACCGCCGTCGAGCTCGGCCGGGCGGACGGCTCGACGCCGCCGTCGGTCCTGCGCAGGTCGGTCGAGCAGAACATCTTGCAGGAAAAGGAGCTGCTGGTCGCGCCCGACTTCTTCGCGCGGTTCCGCGACGTCGTCGAGGACGTGGGCGAGATCGATGTGCGGATCAAGCGCGGTGCGGGCCACAACGAGCTCACCCGCTACCGCTACGACGCGGTGCTGCGCAAGACGACCGATGTCGTCGGCCCGACCGGTGATGCCGCGGAACCGCTCGAACTGAGGTGGGGGCGCGATGTCCGGGACTTCGCCGGTCTGCGCGAGGTGCTTTCCAGCACCCGGCCCGAGCGGCTGAGCGTCTCCGGGATCCCCAATGCCCGCTTGACGACGGACCTGGCGGCCGTGCGGGCGGTCGAACACGGCGCGGACGTCGAATCCGCGCGAGCCGAGCTGGTGCGGGATGTGGCCGGTGCCGAGCCGGACCCCGAGGGGTTCAACGAGTTGGCGGCGGAGATCGGCTACCGCGCGGCGCTCACGTGGTCGAGGGCAGCGGAAGAGCTCGATGCCGTGCTGGTTCGCGGCGACATCCTGGGCGACGGCCAACCGCACCCGCCCACCGGCGGCGCCGGGCGTCCCTGGTCGGTGTACGCCAACGACCCAGCGTCGTCGAGCGAGGTGGGTGCGGTCATCACGGCGTTGCAGCCCTACGTCGAGGAGCGGCTGCCCGCGCACATGGTCCCGGCGGCGATCGTCGCCGTGGACCGGCTTCCCCTGAATTCCAACGGGAAGTTGGACCGGCGACGGCTACCGGCGCCGGACTTCGGCGGCACCACGTCGGGCCGCGAACCCCGGACACCGGGGGAAGAGCTGCTGTGCGAGCTGTTCGCGACGGTGCTCGGCGTGCCGCGGGTGGGCGCCGACGACAGCTTCTTCAAGCTCGGCGGGGACAGCATCATGTCGATCCAGCTGTCCAGCCGCGCCCGCCGGGACGGGGTGGTCATCAGTCCGCGGCAGATCTTCGAGCACAAGACGCCCGCGGCGCTCGCGGCCTTGGTCGCCGAGGAACGGAACGGCAGGCACGAGCAGACAGCCGATTCGGCTTCGGTCGTGCTCGACGGGGCCGAGACCGCTCTGGTGGAGGAAGTGGTCGGCGAGGTGGCCGACGCCCTTCCGCTCTCGCCGTTGCAGGAAGGACTGCTGTTCCACGCCGTCTATGACGATGGCCTGGGGGATGTGTATGTCGTGCAGTTGGCGTTCGAGCTGCTGGGGGAGGTGGATGGGGACGGGTTGAGGCGCGCCGGGGACGCGTTGTTGGAGCGGTATCCGAACTTGCGGGCGCGTTTCGTCCATGAGGGGTTGAGTCGTCCGGTTCAGGTAGTGCCCCGGGAGTCGGCTGTCGCCTGGTCCGAGGCGGACCTGTCGGCTTGCGAGGAGGCCGAGCGCGAGGAGGAGTTGGATCGGCTGCTGGCAGCGGACCGGACGGCCGGCTTCGACGTGCAGCGGGGTCCATTGCTGCGAATGACTTTGGTACGGCTGGGCGAAGGGCGTTCTCGGCTCGTCGTGACCAACCACCACCTCGTGCTGGACGGCTGGTCGATGCCGCTTCTGGTGCGCGAGCTGTTCGCCCTGTACCGGGCGCGGGCGGATGGGTCCGGGATGCCGGCTCCGGGGGCGTACCGGGATTTCCTCGCGTGGTTGGCGAATCGTGATCGTGACGCGGCGCTGGGCGCGTGGGCTGAGGCGCTGGAAGGCGTTCAGCCGCTACTGCTCGGCCCCGGGGATCGAGTTTCGGTCGTTCCACAACGGTTCACGCTGGATATTCCGGAAGGGCTGACGGCCGACCTGGTGGAGTGGGCTCGGGAGCGTGGGTTGACGCTGAACACGGTGGTGCAGGGTGCGTGGGGGGTGTTGCTGAGTCGGTGGACCGGGCGCGGGGATGTGGTGTTCGGGTCCACTGTGTCGGGTCGTCCTCCGGAGCTCCCGGGTGTGGAGTCGATGTTGGGCCTGTTCATCAACACGATCCCGGTCCGGATCCGGTTGGATCCGTCGGAGTCCGTTGTGGACATGCTCGTTCGGTTCCAGGAGGAGCAGGCCAGGTTGTTGGACCACCAACACCTCGGTTTGGCGGACATCCAACGGCAGGTCGGCACGGGGGAACTGTTCGACACCGCCACCGTCTACGAGAACTACCCGCTCGACCCCGACGAGGCGATCGACCCGGAATCAGAGCTCCAGGTGGGGTCGGTGTCCGGTTGGGACGCCACCCACTACGCGCTGAACCTGGTGGCGATCCCGGGGGAGCGCCTGCGCCTGCGCCTGGGCTACCGGCCCGATGTCTTCGACCACGCCACGATCGAGGCGCAGTCCGCCCGGCTCCAACGCGTCCTGGAAGCGATCATCGCAGATCCCGACCGGCAGGTGGGTCGGCTCGACCTCCTCTCCAGCGCAGAACGCCGCCAACTGCTCGACCAGTGGAACGGGCGCCAGACCGGCACCCAGGAGACCGTGCTGCCGGAGCTGTTCCGGACCCAGGTCGAGCGGACACCCGATGCGGTGGCGGTCGTCTGCGGCGGCGAATCGGTGACGTACGCGGAGCTCGACGACCGGGCGAACCGGCTCGCCGGCCTGCTCGTGGAGCTCGGGGTCGGGCCGGAATCCGTGGTCGCGCTGGCGCTCCCGAGGTCGATCGACATGGTCGTGTCGATGGTGGCGGTGCTCAAATCCGGAGGCGCTTATCTGCCGATCGATCTGGACCACCCCGCTGAGCGGATCGACTTCGTGCTCGCAGACGCCAAGCCGACCCTGCTGATCACCAACGGCTCCGGCGGGATGAGTGCCGACATGGCGACCGTGCTGCTCGACGATCCAGCCACCTTTGCGGGCCGCGCCGGGGCAGCCGCGCCGGGCCGATCGACGCCGCATCCGGAGAACATCGCCTACGTGATGTACACCTCGGGCTCCACCGGGCAGCCCAAGGCCGTCATGGTCGCGCACGCCAACGTCGTCGACCTGGTCGCGTGTGCGCGGGAAACGATCGGCGTGGACAGGCTGGGCCGGGTGCTGGCGGCAACTTCGCTCGGCTTCGACTTCTCCGTGTTCGAGATCCTCGTACCGCTGATGGTCGGTGGCGCGGTCGAGGTGGTCCCCAACCTCTTGGCCCTGGCGGACGGCCCACCGCGCGGCGGGCTGGTCAGCGGCGTGCCGTCGGTGTTCGCCAGGGTCATCCAGGAGCAGGAGCGGCGTCCGGGAGTGGACACGGTGGTGCTCGGCGGGGAGCCGGTTCCACCCGAGTTGTACGACGGCATCCGCGCGGTCTTCCCCGGCTGCCGGGTGGCCAACATCTATGGCCCTACCGAGACGGTGGTGTACTCGACGATCTGGTCCTCCGACGACGACCTGGACGGCGCCCCGCCGATCGGAAGGCCGGTGCCCAACACGCGGGTGCACGTGCTGGACCCCGAGCTGAGGCTGGTCGCCCCTGGCGTGGTGGGGGAGCTGTACATCGCGGGCAGCGGGTTGGCACGGGGCTACTGGGAGCGGGCCGGGTTGACCGGCGAGCGGTTCGTCGCGGATCCGTACGGCCCTGCGGGCGGCCGGATGTACCGGACCGGTGACCTGGTGCGCTGGAACCGGGATGGTGCGTTGGAGTTCGTCGGCCGGGTCGACGACCAGGTGAAGGTCCGCGGTATCCGGATCGAGCCGGGCGAGATCGAGGCAGTGCTGACGACCCACCCGGACGTGGCTCGCAGTGCGGTGGTGGTCCGGCGGGACCGGCCGGGGGAGAAGCGGTTGGTGGCCTACGTGGTGCCGACCGGCGACGACTGCGAGCCGGGTGTGCTGCGGGATCACCTCGCCAGGACCCTGCCCGACTACATGGTGCCGTCCGCAGTGGTGGTGCTGGAGAGCTTCCCGCTGAACTCCAACGGGAAACTCGATCGTCAAGCCTTGCCCACGCCGGCGGTGACCACCGGGCCCAGCCGCGGTCCTCGCACCGATCGGGAGCGGCTCTTGTGCGAGGCGTTCGCCGAGGTGTTGGGGGTCGCTGAGGTCGGCGCGGAGGACGGTTTCTTCCAGTTGGGCGGGGACAGCATTGCCTCGATGCAGCTGGTTGCCAGATTGCGCAAGGTTGGGCTGGTTCTGAGTCCTCGTCAGGTGTTCGAGTGCAGGACGCCTGCGGGACTGGCGGTCGTGGCGTCGTCAGGTTCGGTGTCGGCCTCGGTGGCTTCCGGGGTCGGGGATGTGGCGTTGACGCCGGTGATGTGTTGGCTGGGCGAGCGGGGTGGGCTGAGGTCGGTCTTCTACCAGTCGGTGGTGCTGGAGGTTCCGGCGAGCTTGTCGCTGGACGTGTTGGTGGGTGCCCTCGGAGCGGTGGTGGACCGGCATGATCTGTTGCGGGCTCGGTTGGGTGAGCAGGGCCTGGTCGTGCCGTCGGCGGGGTCGGTGGATGCCGCTGATCTGGTGGAGCGGGTAGTGGTGCCCGAAGCCGTGGACTGGGCTTCGGTGCTCGCCGGGCGGGGCGAGGTCGCTGCGGCTGGTTTGGATCCCGCGCGAGGTGTGATGCTCCGGGCGGTCTGGCTGGACGGCGGTGGTTCGCGGTCTGGCCGGTTGTTGGTGGTGGCTCATCATGCGGTGGTCGATGGGGTGTCGTGGCGGGTGCTGGTGTCGGATCTGGGGGAGGCGTGCCATGCGCTGCTCTCGGGGCGGTCAGTTGAGTTGCAGCCGGTGGGCACGTCGTTTCGCCAGTGGGCCGGTCTGTTGGGGGAGCTGGCGGAATCGCGGGTGTCGGAGCTGCCGGTGTGGAAAGAGGTGCTGGCTCATCCCGGCGTGCGTGTGACCGATCGCGACGTTGAGAACGGGGACGCGGTCGCAGGGACGCAGTCGTTGACGGTGTCGTTGTCGGTGGAGCGGACGGCGGCGTTGCTGACGAGGGTCCCTGCGGCGTTCTTTGCCGGTGTCGATGATGCGTTGCTGACGGCGCTGGTGTTGGCCGTGCGGCATTGCGCGGGCATGCCGGGTGGTGTGCTGGTCGATGTGGAGGGGCACGGTCGGTATGAGGAGGTCGTTCCGGGGGTTGATTTGACGCGGACGGTGGGTTGGTTCACCACCTTGCACCCGGTGCTGCTAGATCCCGTCGCCCTGGATTGGCGGGAGGTCACCACCGGAGGTCCGGGTTTGGGGACGGCGTTGAAGCAGGTCAAGGAGCAGCTTCGGGTGATTCCTGACCACGGGCTGGGTTATGGGCTGCTGCGGTACCTCAATCCGGACACCGCGCCGGAGCTTGCGAGGCTCGCGCGTCCGCAGATCGCGTTCAACTACCTGGGTCGTTTCGGCGCATCCGCCGGTGGTGAGTGGGGTTGGGCCCCGGAGGGCGATGCGCTCGGTGGTGGCGCCGATCCGGCGTTGGGTGTGGGGCATGGCATCGAGATCAATGCGGTTGTGGAGGACGGTGTCGATGGTCCGTGGTTGGGCGTGACGTGGTCCTGGCACACCGCCGTTACCAGCCGTGAAGCGGTGCACGACCTGGCGCAGGACTGGCTGGCGGTCCTGAATGGACTCATCGCCCACGTCGATCGGCCCGGCACGGGCGGACGCACTCCGTCGGACCTGCCCCTGCTCCGGCTCGACCAGCACGACATCGAGGAGCTGGAAGCAGATCTGGAGCTGGAGTGGGAAGACCTCGACCGCTGATCGCGGCGGCCGGCCGCTCGGCGGGTCCAGGCCCGTTCGGCGGGCGCCACCACTCGGGGCGCTCGTCGAGAGGACCCGTGCCTGCCGCCCGCCTTACCCGGCCGAGTCGGCGAGGTACGGCAACCGCCTGGGCCCCGGACGGCTGACTCCCCGGTGATCACCCGGCGCGACCGCGCCGGGCTGGTCATTGGTGCCGACGAGTTCCCGCCCGAGCGGGGTGAGGCTGTGCAGGACCGCCTTGCCCAGCCGGGTCGAAGTGATCAGACCGGCCTCGCGCAGGATGGTGGTGTGCTGGCTGGCGGAAGCCAGCGACGCGTCGATCTGCCGGGCGAGACCGGAGGTCGAACTGGGCGTCTGCAACGCCAGCAGGACCTGCGCGCGCGTGTGCCCGAGCAGGGCGGCCAGCCGCTTCGACGCGTTCTCCCTGCCACCGCCGGGGCGCACGCCGTTCGTCGCCTTGTGAGCGGGGTAGACGAGCACGGGCGGGAGCCCCGGGTCGATGAAGGTGATCGGGTTGCCGAAGCAGAAGTACGACGGGATCAGCGTCAGGCCGCGGCCGTCGAGGTGCAGCGTCCGGTTCTCCGGGTAGTTCGTCTCCAGGACTGGCCAGCGCCATTTGATGGGGGCCGGGAGCGAGTTGAACAGCTTCTCGGCGCCCCCGGTCGTGAGGTGACGTGTCCGCAGCGCGTGGTCTTCGGTGACCTGGTGGTGGACCTTCGGCCAGTGCGGGCGGATGGCGGTGTTGAAATAGTCCCGGAGCGTGTCGCAGAGCTTGTTGAGCGCGGCCCGGTCGCCGTTGGACAGCTTGCGGATCCAAGGCGGCGCGCTCTGCCGCGCGAACGCCGCGGAAAGGTCGTTGCTGAGTCGGGTCTGCCCGGCGGACAGGATGCTTTCGAGGCCGGCCTCGAAGTCCGGCCCGGCGGTGACCGGGGTGAGGAAGTCCGGGAAGTTCCCCTTGACGGGAACCAGCGAGGACACGAGATGCATTCGGGTGGATAAGCCCGTGTCGCGTAACCTGTGTCGCGTCCAGCCCCGCCACGCGAGTTGCGTCGGCCAGGTGACGTGTCCGCGGAGGACGTGCAAGCTGAGCGCGAGTTCCCACATCGGATCGGGCTGTTCCGCCACGCGGGTGCGGAGGACATCTTTGGGGGTGAAATAGATTCTCAGCATAACGATACTCCAACATGGTGATCAACTACCAAGGTAGATCCATTCGTAGTAATGCGATTCCTTTCATTGATCAGGTCGCGGGAGTCCATTCGGCACAGTTCACGGCTTTGTTGACTCCTGTAGGAGTTTCGCGGTTTCGGGCGTGGAACGGTTGCCGGATTGTTGGGTCGCCTGGCGATGGGAATAAGTGTGAATGAAATTGGGAAGCGTCGTCGGCGTTTCTGTGATAAGGTGTGTCCCGCGGTGCTTCGGAATGGGGAAAGCAGTGGGGTAGTTGTATTGAAAAAGGAAATACCTGATCACCCTGCTGGCGGTTGAATTCAGGCGGTGATTCCGCGCGGCGGCGGCGAGCCGCTCGCCGACCGGTCTACCACGGCCCACGCCCCGAACGTCTTCGGCCGCTCGCCGGCCGGGAAGACCTGCGCCAAGATCGCCAGGGTGGCGGGCATGACCAGCGCGGCGCTCGCCCTCATTACCCCGCGCATCGCCGCGGATGCCCCGCCGCCGAGGGTGTGGCCGGGCCGTTGCCACCCCGCTTCCAAAGTGGATGGCACGTCGGCGACCCTGGACGCTCCGGCTGACGATCGATGCCGAATCCCGTTGTGGTCCTGGGGAAAACAGCCGTGCTCGCGCTGGTCGGCAGGTGCGCGGTGGAACCTGTGGCAGCTTGTGGCCGCAAGCTTGTGCGGCGGATCGCGTTCCTCCTAGCGTCGAGATGTGCCAGCGCCGGCGTCGCCGTGCGAGTTGGCCGCACCCCGCCGAGATCAGCAGCCCCGCGAAGACGACCACGCCCGGCAGGTGGGTAGTCGCCGGGTCGAAGTCCGCCGTGATGGCCGAACTGGGAGGCACCAACGCATGAGCACGGCCGTGACCGAAGGTGGCGAATGGATCCGGTGCTTCGACGCGGAATCCGGCGGTGCCACCAGGTTGATCTGCTTTCCGCACGCGGGCGGCTCGGCGTCGTTCTTCCGGCCCCTCTCGATGCGGTTGGCGCCGGAGGTCGACGTGCTGGCCATCCAGTACCCCGGGCGGCAGGACCGCTACCGAGAGCCGGTGATCACCGAGATCGGCGAGCTGGCCGATCGGATCGCGACCGAACTGGCGGCGCTGCCGGGCCCGCCGCCGGTCTACCTCGGCCACAGCATGGGCGCGGTGCTCGCCTTCGAGGTGGCGCAGCGCCTGGAAGCACGCGATCGCAACGGCCCACGGGCGTTGCTGCTCTCCGGACGGCGGGCGCCGTCGAAGAAGTACGTCGAGCGGAACGTGCACCTCAAACCCGACGACGACGTCATCGCGGAGCTGAAGTTGCTGAGCGGAACATCCCCGGACCTGCTGGGCGATGACGAGATGCTCCGCCTGGTGCTGCCCGCCATCCGCGGCGACTTCCAGGCGGTCGAGACCTACCTGGCCGATCCGGAGTCGGTGGTGGGGTGCCCGATCACGGCCCTCGTCGGCGACGCCGACCCGCTCACCACGGTCGACGAGGCGCGTGCCTGGGGCAGGCACACGAGCGCCGCGTTCGAGGCGAAGGTCTTCGCCGGCGGCCACTTCTACCTGGCAGAGCGCCAACCCGAGGTGATCGAGGAGATCAGGAAGCAACTACGACACCTGTCGGCCCCGGCCGACGCGAGTGGCAATTGAGGAGAAGGCCATGACGAAGTCGCTCTACGAGATCGGCGAGGTGCCTCCGCTGGGCGAGGTCCCCGAGCGGATGTACGCGTCGGTGATCCGCCAGGACCGGTTCGGACCGCCGAAGCAGGCGTTCCAGATCGAGGTCGTCGACGTGCCACGGGTGGGCCCCGGCGAGGTCCTGGTGTACGTGATGGCGGCCGGGATCAACTACAACAACGTGTGGGCGGCGCTGGGCATACCGTTGGACGTCATCGGCATGCGGCAGCGCCTCGGGCAGCCGGAGGACTTCCACATCGGCGGCACCGACGGCGCGGGTGTGGTGTGGGCGGTCGGCGAGGGCGTGCGGCACGTCAAGGTCGGCGACCACGTGGTGCTCTCCGGCGGGCAGTACGACGAGAAGGACGAGGACATCCGGTTGGGCGCGGACGTGGCGACGTCCAACAGCGGTCGTGCGTGGGGGTACGAGACCAACTACGGTTCCTTCGCGCAGTTCTGCTTGGTCAACGACTACCAGTGCCACCCGAAGCCCAAGGACGTGTCGTGGGAGGAGTCCGCCAGCTTCATGCTCTGCGGCTCCACCGCCTACCGGCAGCTCTTCGGCTGGCACGGCAACACGGTGCAGCCCGGTGACCCGGTGCTGATCTGGGGCGGGGCCGGCGGCCTGGGCTCCATGGCCATCCAGCTGGTCAAGATGGCCGGTGGGGTCCCGATCGCGGTCGTCTCCGACGAGGCCCGCGGCGAGTACTGCCTCGAGCTCGGCGCGAAGGGCGTCATCAACCGGCACGAGTTCGACCACTGGGGCCGGTTGCCCGCGGTGGACGACGTCGAGGGCATGACCAAGTTCCTGCGGGGCGCGCGGGCCATGGGCAAGAAGATCTGGGAGATCCTCGGGGAGCGGAAGTCACCGCGGATCGTGTTCGAGCACAGCGGGCAGGACACCCTGCCCACCTCCATGTACCTGTGCGACAGCGGCGGCATGGTGGTGATCTGCGGCGGCACGACCGGCTACAACGGCGACATCGACCTCCGGCACCTGTGGATGCGCTCCAAGCGGCTGCAGGGTTCGCACGGCGCGAACGCCCGCCAGTTCCGCGACGTCGTCAGGCTGGTCGATGCGGGCCTGCTCAACCCGTGCCTGTCCACCTGCGAGACCTTCGAGGACATCGGCTCCCTCCACCAGTTGCTGTTCGACAACGCGCACCCGATGGGAAACATGGCCGTGCTCATCAACGCCCTGGAGCGCGGCACGAACACGATCGACCTGCCGGCCGCGGACGCGGCCTGAGCGCTGGGGCCGAGCGCGGGTGCACGCGCACCGGTGCGCCCGCGTGATCCCGATTTCGTTGTGCAGCAATGAGGTTTTTCCAACCTCGTTTTGGGTGGCGGTGCGGGTGGCGGAACCTCAGAGGCTCCCTGGTCTGTGGGTGCCCTGATTTATGTATGTCCAATACACGGCGTCAGGGCCGTCCTCGCCCAGGAGTGCCCCAGGGGCACGGGCGCAGTGAACCCGCGGCGGTGCGAGTGTCGTAGGTGGGTTATGCGCCTGCGGCGCATGCGACAGCCCATCGACGTGCGGCTTTGCGACCCGGGGCTGCGGGCCGACCAGGATGAAAAACGCTCAATGATTCTTCCGAACTGGAGGCGAGTCGTGCCGTCGCGCTGTGGCAGCTTGTGGCCGTCTTCCTTGTGCACCGGATCGGGCCGGACGTAGCGTCCCGTTTCGCCGACCTCGGCAACTCGCACACGTTGGAGGAGGCGCGACCGCAGCGGCGAGGAAGTCGTGCGTTGCAGCGGAAATCCTCGCGTTCCCGGCCGGTTCTTCGTGGCACTTCCCCGAATTCGGGGTGAGCTCGCAGGAACTGGCGTGCCGGCGGTGCGCCCCCATGGATCCACCGAACGTCCCCGAGCCCACTAGTGGAAGGTATCTGGTGAACACTCAGTCGGCGGCCGTGGCCGAGTTGCGGGACCTGCTGGCCGGGGAGACCGGCGATCGCCAGGACAGGATTCTGCTGAACCTGGTGCGAGCGCAGGTCGTCTCCGTGCTAGGCGGCGGTCTGCCCTCGCGGATCGCCGAGAGCAAGCCCTTCCGGGACATGGGGATCAAGCGGGAGGCGAGGGAGGAGCTGCGGCAGGAGCTTTCGCGGGCCACCGGAATCGCCCTGCCGCCGACCTTGCTCTTCGACCACCCCAACCCGATGTCGGTCGCCCGCTACCTGCGCGAGCGCATCACCGGCCGGTCGGGAGCGGAGTCCTCCGCCACGGCGCACGCAGAGGTGCGGTTGGACGAGCCGATCGCGATCGTGGGGATGGCGTGCCGGTACGGGGGTGGCGTGTCGTCGCCGGAGGACTTGTGGGAGTTGGTCGCCGGCGGCCGTGATGCGGTGGCGGGGTTTCCGGTGGATCGGGGTTGGGACCTGGAGGGTCTTTACGACCCGGACCCCGACCACGCAGGCAAGTCGTACACCCGCGCGGGGGTTTTCCTCGACGGCATAGCCGGATTCGACGCCGCGTTCTTCGGCATCTCGCCCCGGGAGGCCGCGGTGATGGATCCGCAGCAGCGGCTGCTCCTGGAGACGACCTGGGAGGCGCTGGAACGGGCCGGAATCGACCCGACGAGCCTCGGCGGAACCAGCACCGGCGTGTTCGTCGGCACCAACTACCAGGACTACCGGTACGCCTTCGACGAGATCCCGGCGAGCAGCGAAGGCTATGTGATCACCGGGAACGCGGCCAGCGTGAAGTCCGGCCGGTTGGCGTACGTGCTGGGGCTGCACGGGCCGGCCGTCACGGTCGACACGGCGTGCTCGTCGTCGTTGGTGGCGTTGCACCAGGCGTGCCAGGCGTTGCGGTTGGGCGAGTGCGACCTCGCGATCACCGGCGGCGCATCGGTGCTTTCGACGCCCGAGGGTTTCGTCGAGTTCTCCCGCAAGCGCGTCCTTTCCGTCGACGGCCGGTGCAAGGCGTTCGCGGAGTCGGCGGACGGCACGGGCTGGGGTGAGGGCGTCGGCGTGCTCTTGGTCGAGCGCTTGTCGGATGCGGTGCGGCATGGCCGGAAGGTGCTGGCGGTCGTCCGCGGCAGCGCGGTGAGCCAGAACGGTGCGTCGAATGGTTTGACGGCGCCGAACGGCCCGTCGCAGGAGCGCGTGATTCGGGCGGCGCTCGCAAGCGGGGGCCTGTCGACGTCGGATGTTGATGCGGTGGAGGCGCACGGGACTGGAACTCGGCTGGGAGATCCGATCGAGGCGGGGGCGTTGCTGGCGACCTACGGCGAGGGCCGCTCGTCGGAGCGGCCTTTGTGGTTGGGGTCGGTGAAGTCGAACATCGCGCACACGCAGGCCGCTTCGGGTGTTGCCGGTGTGATCAAGATGGTCATGGCCATGGAGAACGGCTTGCTGCCGAAGACCTTGCACGTGGACGAACCATCGTCCCATGTGGACTGGTCCTCGGGTGCGTTGCGGTTGTTGGTGGCGGAGCGTCCGTGGCCGGAGACCGGCCGCCCTCGCCGCGCGGCGGTGTCATCGTTCGGAGTCAGCGGCACCAACAGCCACGTCATCTTGGAACAAGCCCCCGCCCAAGCCGAGGAGGCCGCCGGCGAGGCGCTCCCCGCGGTGCCGTGGGTGCTGTCCGGCCGGACCGAGGACGCACTGCGCCAGCAGGCGGCGCGGCTGCTGGCGCGGGTCGAGCGGGACCCGGAACTGGACCTGGCGGACCTGGGTGCCGCTCTGGTGCGGAACCGATCGACCTTCGAGCACCGGGCGGTCGTCGTCGGGACGGAACGCGCGGACCTGCTCGCCGGGCTGGCGGCGCTCGCCGATGGCGAGCCGGCGCCCCAGGTGGTCCGCGGCGTCGCCGGTGACATCGACACAGCGCCGGTGTTCGTGTTCCCCGGACAAGGGTCGCACTGGGTGGGGATGGGCCGGGAACTGCTCGATTCTTCGCCGGTGTTCGCGGAATGGATGGACAAGTGCGGCGCGGCGCTGCGGCCCTGGGTGGACTGGGACCTGACCGACGTGCTGGACGACCAGGAGGCGCTGGCGCGGGTCGACGTGGTCCAGCCGGTGCTGTGGTCGGTGATGGTGTCGCTGGCTCAGGTGTGGCGCTCGCACGGCGTCGAGCCGGGCGCGGTGGTCGGGCACTCGCAGGGCGAGGTAGCCGCCGCATGCGTGGCCGGTGCGCTTTCGCTGGAGGACGGCGCGCGCGTGGTGGCCTTGCGCAGCCAGGCGCTGGCGCGGCTCGCCGGGAAGGGCGGGATGGTGTCGGTGATGGCGCCGGCCGACCGGGTGCGCGACATGATCGCCCGGTGGGGGGATCGCCTCGCCATAGCGGCGGTCAACGGCCCGGCGTCGGTCTCCGTCTCCGGCGACGACGGCGCGCTGACCGAGCTGGAGCGCGAGCTGTCCGCGCAGCGCGTGGTGCGCTGGCGCGTGCCCGGAGTCGACTTCACGGCCCATTCGCAGCACGTCGAGGCCCTGGCCGGAGAACTGGAACGCGCCCTGGCGCCGACGGAACCGACGCCCGCGCGAATCCCCTTCTTCTCCACGGTGGAAGTCGACTGGCTCGACGGCCCGGAGCTCGACGGCGGCTACTGGTACCGGAACTTGCGTCGCCAGGTCCGGTTCGGCGATGCCGTCGAGGCGCTGGCCGAACGGGGGCATGCCGCATTCGTCGAGATCAGCCCGCACTCCGTGTTGACGGCGGCGGTGGAGCAGACCCTCGACGGCATGGGCGATCAGCTCTTCGTCGCCGCCACCCTCCAGCGCGACAGGGGCGATCTGAGCCACCTGTACCGCTCCATGGCCGAAGCCTTCGTCGTCGGCATCCCGGTGGACTGGGAGCCACCGTTCGCGGGATCCGCCCGTCGCGACGTGGACCTACCGACGTACCCCTTCCAGCGGCAGCGGTACTGGCCCGAGAAGCAGCCAGCGCCCGGACCCACGCCGGTGAGCAGCGGGTCATCGGCAGAGCAGCGGTTCTGGACCGTGGTCGAGGGCGAGGACGTCGCGGCGTTGGCGGCGACGCTGGGAGTTGAGGCGAGTGGGACGCTGCAGGACGTGCTGCCGGCGCTGGCCGCCTGGCGCCGCCGGGACTGCGAAGCCTCGGCGCTGGACGACCTGCGCTACCGAATCACTTGGGAGCCAACCGAATTCGAGACCCGCCGACTGTCGGGGACGTGGCTCGCGCTGACCCCCGAAGGCGACGCCGACGAGAAGTGGGCGACCGCGGTGCTGGACGGTCTGGCCGACCGCGGCGCCGTCGTGCTGCCGTTCGGGATGCCTGCCGGGATGCGGCGCGGCGAACTGCTCGACCGGCTCCGCGCCACGCTTGCCGACGCCGGGCTGCGGCCGTCGGACGTTTCCGGAGTGGTGTCGCTGCTCGCGTTGGACGAGACCGCCGACCCGGAGCACCCGGGTATCCCTGCGGGAACCACCGGGACGCTGGCGCTCATCCAGGCCCTCGGCGACGCGGAGGTGGGCGCACCGCTCTGGCTGCTGACGCGGGGAGCGGTCTCCACCGGCGCCTCGGATCCGCTGGTCCGCCCGCTGCAGGCGTTGACCTGGGGCCTGGGCCGGGTCGTCGGCCTGGAACACCCCGAGCGGTGGGGAGGATTGGTCGACCTACCGCAGGAACCGGACGACGGCGTGCTCGGGCAGCTGGCCGGGGTGCTGGGCGCGGCCGACGACGAGGACCACATCGCGATCCGCGACTCGGGGGCGTTCGTGCGCCGCCTGACCCGGGCCCGGCTCGGCGAGCGGACCGGAACTCGTGCCTGGCGCCCCCGGCCGGGCGGAACCGTGCTGATCACGGGCGGCACCGGCGTGCAGGCCGGGCACGTCGCCCGCTGGCTCGCCCGCAGCGGTGCCGGTCACCTCGTGCTGCTCGGCCGCCGCGGCGATGCTGCGCCCGGCATGGCCGAGCGGGTCGCCGAACTGGAGGCGCTCGGCGCCGAGGTCACCGTGGTGGCCTGCGACGTGCGGGACCGGGAGGCGCTGCGCGGAGTACTGGCCGCGATCCCGGCGGAACGACCGCTGTCGGCGGTCGTGCACGCGGCCGGAATCGGCCGGTTGCAGTCGCTCCCCGACACGAGTCCTGCCGACTTCGCAGAGATCGCGGAGGCGAAGGCCGTTGGCGCGCGGCATCTGCACGAGCTGACCGAGGATCTGGACCTGGACGCGTTCGTCCTGTTCTCCGCGATCACCGCGACTTGGGGCGTCGGGCGCCACGGCAGCTACGGCGCGGCGAACACGTACTTGGAGGCGCTCGCGCAGCACCGCCGAGCTCGCGGCCTGCCCGCGACCGCGATCGCCTGGGGCGGCTGGGCCGGGGACGGTATGGCGGTCCGCGACGCCGCTGAGGACACCTTGCGTCGCCGCGGGCTTCCGTGGGGTGCGTGGGCCGAAGCCGGTTCGACGATGCAGGAAGCGGCGGACGAGACGCTGCGCCGCTGGGGCGTCCACGTCATGGCGCCGGAACTGCTGATCACGGCGCTGCAGCAGACTCTCGACGTCGACGAGACGCTGGTGACGATTGCGGACATGGATTGGGAGCGCTTCGTCACCGGCTTCACCCTGGCCCGCAGGCGCCCGCTGCTGGACGAGCTGCCGGAGGCGCGGCAGGCGATCGAGGCGATGAGCCGCACCGCCGCGGACGACGCCCGCGGCGGGGAGGAACCGGCGTCGCTGCCGCAACGGCTGGCGTCCGCCTCGCGGCACGAGCAAGACCGGCTGCTGCTGGATGCGGTCCGCACGCAGGTCGCCGCGGTGCTCGGGCATCCGTCGCCGGAGGCCGTGGACCCCGGGCAGACGTTCCTCGCCATGGGCCTGGACTCGGTGACCGCGGTGCAGCTGCGCAACGGACTCGGCGCCGTGATCGGCCAGCGGCTGCCGGCCACGGTGGTGTTCGACTACCCGACCACCACCGAGCTCGTGGCCTTCCTCCGCACCAGGCTCGTCAAGGACGACCCCGCCCCGGCCGTCAAGGCCCTGCTGGAGATCGACGGCCTGGAGAAGGCGCTGGCCGACGGCTCCTACGGCCCGGAGGAGCGCCGCGCGATCGCGGCGCGCCTCGTCGACCTGGCCGGGAGCCTGGGAGCCGCCGCTGCGGAGTCCGATGTGGACGGCAATGGGGTCCGTGACCTCGAATCCGCCGATATCGGCGAGATGTTCGACATCCTCGACAGCGAACTGGACACGCCCTGAGCTCGTGGATGCCCCGGCGGTCGGATAGGTGGAACTGACGTGACGGAAGACGCGAAGACCCTCGACTACATGAAGCGGGCTACCGCCGCGCTGCGCGATGCCCGCAAGCGCGTGCGCGAGCTGGAGGAGCGTTCTCGCGAGCCGATCGCGATCGTGGGGATGGCGTGCCGGTACGGGGGTGGCGTGTCGTCGCCGGAGGACTTGTGGGAGTTGGTCGCCGCCGGTCGTGATGGGGTGGCGGGGTTTCCGGTGGATCGGGGTTGGGACCTGGAGGGTCTTTACGACCCGGACCCCGACCGGCTCGGCAAGTCCTACGTCCGGCACGGGGCTTTCATGGACGACCCCGCCGGCTTCGATCCGGCGTTCTTTGGCATCTCACCGCGCGAGGCGCTGATGATGGACCCGCGGCAGCGACTGCTGCTGGAGACCACCTGGGAGGCGTTCGAAAGGGCCGCCATCGCGCCGACTTCGGCGCACGGCACGTCGACCGGTGTGTTCATCGGCGCTTCCGGGGACGACTACCTGGGCCTCCTCGACCGGGTGCCCGACGCCGACGAGGGGTATCTGCTGGCTGCCAACGGGCAGAGCGTCATGTCCGGCCGGTTGGCGTACGTGTTGGGGCTGCACGGGCCCGCGGTGACGCTGGACACGGCGTGCTCGTCGTCGTTGGTGGCGTTGCACCAGGCGTGCCAGGCGTTGCGGCTGGGCGAGTGCGACCTCGCCATCGCAGGGGGAGCGGCCGTGATCGTCTCACCCCGGATCTTCGTCGAGGGTTCGCGGCAGCGGAGCCTGGCCGCGGACGGCCGGTGCAAGGCGTTCGCGGAGTCGGCGGACGGCACCGGTTGGGGCGAGGGCGTCGGCGTGGTTCTGGTGGAGCGCCTGTCGGATGCGGTGCGGCATGGCCGGAAGGTGCTGGCTGTCGTCCGCGGCAGCGCGGTGAGCCAAGACGGCGCGACCAACGGTTTGACGGCGCCGAATGGCCCGTCGCAGGAGCGGGTGATTCGTGCGGCGTTGGCGAACGCGGGCTTGTCGGCGTCGGATGTCGATGCGGTCGAGGCGCACGGGACCGGGACTCGGTTGGGGGATCCGATCGAGGCCGGTGCGTTGCTGGCGACCTACGGCGAAGGGCACTCGCCGGAACGGCCGTTGTGGTTGGGGTCGGTGAAGTCGAACATCGCGCACACGCAGGCCGCTTCGGGCGTGGCCGGTGTGATCAAGATGGTCATGGCCCTGGAACGTGGTTTCCTGCCGAGGACGTTGCACGTGGACGAACCATCGTCCCATGTGGACTGGTCCTCGGGTGCGTTGCGGTTGCTGGTGGACGAGCGGGAGTGGCCGGAGACGGGCCGCCCCCGCCGCGCAGCGGTCTCGTCCATCGGCGGAGCCGGCACCAACGCCCACGTGATCCTGGAACAGGCCGAGGCCGAGACCAGTACGGCGGAACCCGCAGCTGTTCCGGCGGTGCCGTGGTTGCTGTCCGGCAAGGGCACGCCCGCATTGCGCGCACAGGCCGGAAACCTGCGGAGGTTCGCGGAGTCGGCCCCCGGCATCGGCAGCGAGGACCTGGGGCGGTCGTTGTTCCGGTCACGAGCGGCGTTGTCGCATCGCGCCGTGGTGGTCGGTCGGGACCGCGAACAGTTGCTCGCCGGTCTGGCCGCTGCCGAGCGCGACGAGCACTCCACGCAGGTCGTGGCGGGCGTCGCCCGGCAGCACATCGGCGCGCCGGTGTTCGTGTACCCGGGGCAGGGCGGGCAGTGGGCGGGCATGGGCATGGCGCTGCTGGACTCGTCCCCGGTGTTCGCGGCGGCGCTGCAGGAATGCGCGGACGCGTTCGCGCCGCTGGTGGGCTGGTCGGTAGTGGACGTGCTGCGCCAGCTGCCGGGAGCTCCGTCGCTGGACCGCGGCGAGGTCGTCCAGCCGGTGCTGTTCTCGGTGATGGTGGCGCTCACGCGCCTGTGGCAGTCCTACGGGGTGCAGCCCGCCGCCGTGCTCGGTCACTCGCAAGGCGAGGTCGCCGCCGCCCACATCGCCGGGGCGCTGACGCTGGAGGACTCGGCCAAGCTCATCGCGAAGCGATGCGAAGCACTGATGCCGTTGCACCGCAAGGGAACCATGGCGGCCATCGCGATGCCGGTCGGGGAACTGCGCCAGCGGCTGGAGAAGTACGGCGACCGGTTGTCCGTCGCCGCGGAGAACGGGCCGACCGCGCTCACCGTCTCCGGCGACCTGGACGCGATCGACGAACTGCTGGAAGAGCTGAAGGCCGCGGGCGTGCGCGCCCGCAGGATCCGGGCCGCCACCGGAGCCGGGCACTCGGCCCAGGTGGAGGCGCTGCGCGACGACCTGCTGGCCGCGTTCGACGGGATCTCCCCGGCGCGGGGGCAGATCCCGTTCTTCTCCACCGTGACCGGCGATGTCCTGGACACCACCGAGCTGGACGCCGACTACTGGTACCGCAACGCGCGCGAGACGGTCCGCTTCGAACCGGCCGTGCGCAGCCTGCTCGCCCGCGGGCACGAGGCGTTCGTCGAGATCAGCCCGCACCCGCTGCTCGCCGAAATGGTCCAGGCGATCGCCGATGCGGCGGAGGCCGAAGTGGTGGTGGGCGACACCCTGCACCGCGACGACGGTGACCTGGACCGGTTCTTCCTCGCCGCCGCCCAGATGCACGTCAACGGTGTGCACGTGGACTGGGAACCCGCCTTCGGCGACGGCGCCTCCCGGACGGTCGACCTGCCGACCTACCCGTTCCAGCGCAAGCGGTACTGGATGGAGTACGTCCCCCGGGGAGCGACCGGATCGCGCTCGGAGGACGCCGAATTCTGGGATCTGGTGGAGAAGGCGGACCTCCCCGCGATGGCCGCCGAGCTGAGCGCCGATGCCACCGCGCTCGAACCGGTCATCCCGCTGCTGTCCGCCTGGCGGCGGAAGCGCCGGGAGAGGTCCACACTGGACAACTGGCGGTACCGGACCGGTTTCGCCCGGGTGCCGGAAGCCACCGCGCCACAGCTCGACGGGACTTGGCTTCTCGTCGTTCCGGCCGGACTCGACGACGGCTGGAGGGCCGCATCGGCCCAGGCCCTCAGCGTGCACGGCGCGACGGTGCGCGCGGTGGAGTTGCCCGCCGACGCGGACCACGGCGTCGCGTTGGAGCGGTTGCGCGCGGCGATCGACGAACCACCGGTGGGCATACTCTCGCTGCTGGGGCTCGCATCCGGACCACACCCGGCGCTGCCCACCGGCCTGGTCGCCTCGATCGGCCTCGTGAGCGCGTTGGGTGAACTCGACGTCCAGGCGCCGCTGTGGTGCGCGACCAGCGGAGCCGTATCGACTTCGCCGACCGACGCGCCGCCCGATCCGGCGCAGGCCGAGCTGTGGGGTTTCGGCCGCGCAGTCGCGCAGGAACACCCCGTACGTTGGGGCGGGCTGATCGACCTTCCCGAAGCAGCGGACGAGTTCGCGATGCGGCGCCTGGCAGGCGTCCTCGCGGGACGGACCGAAGACCAGGTCGCGGTGCGCGCATCGGGCGTGTTCGGCTGCCGCCTCGTTCGCGCCCCGCTGGCCGACGCCCAGCCGAAGCGCACCTGGCAGCCGCGCGGCACGGTGCTGGTCACCGGCGCGATCGGCAACGACATCGGAGAGGGCCTGGTGAAGTTGCTGGCCGAATCCGGCGTCGAGCACCTCGTGCTGCAACGCCGCCCCGGGGACCCGGAACCCGAGGGGCTGGCCACCGGAGACCGGGTGAGCATCGTCGAATGCGACACGAGCGACCGGGAGGCGCTCTCCCGGCTGCTGGCGGGGATCGACCGGGAGCTCACCGCAGTGCTCCACGTCGCGCCCCCGAACGCCGGAGCGGAGCAGTCCTGTACGGGCCTGGCCTACGACCTGGCGGCCGCCACCAACCTCGACGAACTGCTCGCGGACCGGGAACTGGATGCTTTCGTGCTGCTGTCCTCGGCCGGTGCGGTCTGGGGCAGCGCGGGGCAGGCCCGAACCGGGGCGGTCGGAGCGTTCTTCGACGGGCTGGCCCGGCGACGCCGCGCACGCGGAGCGGTCGCGACCGCGGTGGCGCTGGACCGCGGACCCGACCTTCCCGCAGAGCTGGTGGTCGACGCGCTTCGCCAGGCGGTGGAGCACGAGGAGACGTCGCTGATCGTGTCGCCGGTCGACTGGACGCGGTTCTTCCCCGACTTCACCGCGTCCCGCCCGAGTCCGCTGCTCGCGGACCTACCGGACGTGCGGCGGCTGGGCCGGGGCGACGAGCCAGCGGACGCGTCGTCGCTCGTGGACGAGGTGTCCGGACTTCCGGAGGAGCAGCAGGAAGAAGCGCTCCTGGGCCTGGTCCGCGGCCAGATCGCCGCCGTCCTCAACTACACCGAGGCCGACGAAGTGGATCCGGCGCAGCGCTTCACCGAGCTGGGCCTGGATTCGCTGACCTCGGTCCAGTTGCGGAAGCGGCTCTCGGCGGCCACCGGCCTCAAACTGCCCACCAGCCTGGCCTTCGAACACCCCACACCGGCCGAGCTCGCCCGGTACCTGCGCACGGCGCTGACCGGCTCCCGCGAAAGCGGTCCGGCCGACATGATGGTCGAGCTCTACCGGCAGGCCTGCGAGAACGGCACGGCCATGGAGGCGATGCCGATGCTGGAGGCGGCCGCGAACCTGCGCCCCGGCGCCAGGAACCCGGAGGAGCTGCTGAACCGGCCCACCCCGCTACGCCTGGCGCGGGGACCGGAGCGGCCCGCGCTGATATGCCTGACCCCGTTCGTCACGCCGGCGGGCGCGCACCAGTTCGTGCGCCTCGCCGCCCCGTTCCGCGGCAAGCGGGACGTCTGGGTGCTGCCCCACCCCGGTTTCGGCCGTGGCGAACAGCTTCCCGAGAACATGGCGACGCTGGTCCGGCACCACGCGACGACAGTGCTGGAGTGCGCGGGCGACGAGCCGTTCGTGCTGCTCGGCTACTCCTCGGGCGGCTGGGTCGCGCAGGAGGTGGCGGCACACCTGGAGAGCATCTGCTCGCCGCCGCAGCGCCTGGTGCTGGTGGACGCCTACAGCCCCAACCTCCAGTACGCGCACCGGGTCTTCGACGAACTGATGGCGGCGAACTCGCGGCTCGTGCGGACGCTGAACGTCGGCAGCGAAGAACTCACAGCCATGAGCCGGTACCTGCAGCTGTTCGAGAAGTGGGAGGCGCGGCCGGCCGCGGTTCGGACCCTGTTGCTGCGGGCCCGGGAGCAGGTGTTCCTCGACGCGACGGGCGGCGAGAGCCCGGCACCTCCGGACGGTGTCGACGAGATCGTCGTCGTGCCCGGTGATCACGCCACCATGCTGCACGACCACGCCACCACGACCGCCGCCGCGCTGGAGACCTGGCTGGCCGATGACCTCGGGACAGCTGCAACGGCGTCCGGCGACCCATCGGTGCAGCCGCCGATGCGAGGAGGATCGTCATGAGGGACATCCCGGTTCGCCAGATGGTCATGTCGTCGGGGTTCCGGCCGTGGCTGATCACCGGCCACGCGGAGGTGCGCGCGGCGCTGGCCGACCAGCGGTTCGCGAAGGACTCGCACCGGGTCGCCGAAATGCTGGACCGGCACTCGCTGGCCGGCACCGACAGCCTGTTCGGGCAGTCGCTCCTGCACCACATGCTCAACACCGATCCGCCGGAGCACGGCAGGCTGCGTGGGCTGGTCAACAAGGCGTTCACCCCGCGCGCGGTCGAGCGCCTGCGGCCGCGGATCGAGGAGATCTGCGACGAGCTGCTGGACGCCTTGGGCGGGCGGCAGCACGTCGACCTGCTGGCGGTCTTCGCGGTTCCGCTGCCGATCAAGGTGATCTGCGAGCTCCTGGGTGTTCCACAGGAGGACCGGGAGGAGTTCCGGTCCTGGTCCAACGCGCTCGTCTCGGCGCTGCCGCGGGAAGTCGTGACGGAGGCGTCCAACGCGATGGCGGACTACCTGCACGGCTTGATCAAGGCAAAGGAACAGGACCCGGGCGAGGACATGCTCTCCGCGCTGGTCCACGCCCGGGACGGCGGTGATCGGCTGACCGCGGACGAGCTGGTCTCGATGGCGTGCCTGCTGCTGGCGGCCGGCCACGAAACCACGGTGAACCTGATCGGCAACGGCGTGCTCGCGCTGCTGACCCACCCGGACCAGCTCGCGTCGCTGCGGGACGACCCGACCCGGTTGCCCGGCGCCATCGAGGAGTTCCTCCGCTACGACAGCCCCATCAACCAGGCGACGCTGCGGTTCACGACCGAACCCGTGGAGATCGCCGGGGTGCGCATCCCGGAGGGCGAGTTCGTGATGCTCAACATCGACTCCGCCAACCACGACGCGCGGCGCTACGCGGACCCGGACGTCCTGGACATCGGCCGGGACGAGGGCGGCCACCTCGCCTTCGGGCATGGCATCCACTACTGCCTCGGCGCGCCGCTGGCCCGGCTGGAGGCGGAGATCGCGTTCACCAAGCTGCTGGGCAGGTACGGCCGGATCGACCTCGCGGTACCGGCCGAGCAGCTGGAGTGGCGGTTCAGCGTCGTGATGCGCGGACTCGAGCGACTCCCAGTCCGGCTCAGCCGGACGTAGCCGGAACTCGCTCCGGAGGCACGAGGCAGGCATCAGGCGGGAGGTTGCAGAAGACATGGCCGATCAAACCGGGTTCTCCCCGGAACTGCTCTCCTACGTCCGCGAGGTTTCGCTGCGGGAGGACGAGATCCTGCGCGAACTGCGCGACGAGACGGTGGCCTATCCGATGGGGAAGGTCATGCAGGTCATGCCCGAGGAAGGGCAGCTGCTCGCGTTCCTGGTCGGGCTGATCGGGGCCCGTTCCGTGTTGGAGGTCGGCACCTTCACCGGCTACAGCACGCTGTGCATGGCCCGGGCACTTCCCGCCGACGGGCGCCTGGTGACCTGCGACATCACCGACAGGTGGCCGGCGATCGGCGCCCCGTACTGGAAGCGCGCCGGTGTCGCCGACCGGATCGAGGTCCGCGTCGGTGATGCGCGGACGACGCTCGCCGGACTCATCGCCGAGGGCGGCGGGAACCGGACGGACCTGGTGTTCATCGACGCCGACAAGGCGAACTACCCGAGCTACTACGAGGACGCCCTCGCCCTGGTGCGTCCAGGCGGGCTGATCGTGCTGGACAACACGGTGTTCTTCGGCAGGGTCGTCGATCCGGCGGCCCAGGATCCGGACACGGCCGCGCTGCGCGAGCTCAACTCGCGCATCCGCGCCGACGACCGGGTCGACCTCGCGATGCTGACCATGGCGGACGGCATTTCCCTAGTCCGGAAGAAGGTGTCCTGATGCCCAGGCCCACCTCCGGCGGGCAGGAACGACTTGAGACGACAACCAGCCTCCCGTCCATCCGGCCGTCCGAACAGGACGGTCGGCGGCGGGTGGCCTCCACACTTCGATAGGAGATGCGGTGGAATTCGGTCCGGGAGAACACCGGCTCACCGTCCTGGGGGCGGGGGTGATGGGATCGAACATCACGACCCTGGCCATCGGGTACGGGCTGCCCGTGCACCTGGTAGACGTGGACCGGCCGACGCTGGATCAGGCGCGGGCGCGGATCGCCCGGCAGCTGCGGCACGCCCACCTGCTGGGCGCGCTGCCCGCCGACCAACCCGCCGGCGAACTGGTCACCAGCACGTCCGTCGCGGGCGCGGAAGGGGCGACCGCCGTCCTGGAAGCGGTCACCGAACTTCCCGACGTGAAGCGGAAGGTGCTGGCCGAGGTCGCGGCGGTGGTCCCGCCCGGAACACCCCTGGTGTCCAACACCTCGGGCATCCCCATAGACGAACTCGCCGAGGAGCTGCCGTGCCCCGAGCAGCTCGTCGGGACGCACTTCATGAACCCGACGTACCTGATCAAGATGGTGGAACTCGTCCGCGGCCCGCGCACCTCCGACGCGGCGGTCGCGGCGGTCGAGTCGCTGCTGGGCGCGCTCGACCGGACCCCGGTCGTCGTGCGGGACGATCCCGGGTTCGTCACCAGCCGGTTGCTGCACCCGATGATCAACCAGGCGGCGCGGATCGTGGAGCGCGGCACCGCCACGGTGGACGCGGTCGACACCTTGATGCAGGGCTGTCTCGGCCACCCGACCGGCCCGCTGCGGACCGCGGACCTGATCGGCTTGGACAACCTCGTGGATTCCCTCGCGGCGCTGTACGAGCGGACCGGCGAGCAGAGCTGCCGACCGTGCGACCTGCTGCTGGAGAAGGTGGCCAGCGGAGACCTGGGGCGCAAGACCGGCCAGGGCTTCTACGACTACGGAGAGGTGCTCTCATGACAACGGATCAATCGGTCGAGCAGGGTTCCCGCGCGGCGATCGAGCGCGAGCTGCTGTCGTTCCTGGAACAGCGGCTGAGGACGTCGGTGGCACCCGACCGGGACCTGTTCGCGGAGGGGCTGATCACGTCGCTGTTCGCGATGGAGCTGGTGGTCCAGCTGGAGCAGACCTTCGACGTGTCCATCGTCGGACCGGACCTGAAGATGGACAGCTTCCGCTCCGTCAACGCCATGGCGGACCTCGTCCACCGGCTCCAACGGGCCGCGCCCACCGATGGCGCCTGAGCGGCTCGCCGACGAACGCGCTCTGGTCGCGGCGCTCGTCGGCGACCAAGCCGATTCCTGGGACGTGGCGGGACTCCTGCCGGGAGAGGTGCTGCGCGAACTCGGCGACCGGGGCCTGCTGTGCCCCCAGGTCCCGACGGAGCACGGCGGCCTCGGCCTCGACAGCCTCGCCTGCGGGGAGTTCACCGCCCACGCGGGCAGCCTCTGCAGCTCGCTGCGCAGCGTGATGACCTCGCAGGGCATGGCGGCGTGGACCATCCAGCGACTCGGCGACGCCGACCAGCGCAGCACCTACCTCGCGCGCCTGACCGGCGGGGAGCTGGCTGCGGTCGGGTTCAGCGAACCGGAGGCGGGCAGCGACCTGTCTGCGATCGGCACCGAAATCCGCCAGGACGGCGACTCCGTCGTCGTGAGCGGGCAGAAGGTGTGGATGACCGCCGCGCACTACGCGGACCTGCTGGTGGTCTTCGGCCGCCACGGGGATGGCGCTGCCGCGGTCGTCGTGCCCGCCTCGGCACCCGGCGTGCACGTGGAGCGGATCGCGGAGCCGCTGGGTTGCCGCGCGGCAGGGCACGCAAACGTCCGCTTCGATTCCGTGCGGCTGCCGAGGAACAGCGTCCTCGGCGGCACCGGCCAGTCCCTCGCGCTGCTGGTCACGACGGCCCTCGCCTACGGCCGCATGTCGGTGGCCTGGGGCTGCGTCGGCATCCTGCGGGCTTGTCTGGCCGCGGCGAGCGGGCACGCCGCGTCGCGACGGCAGTTCGGCAAACCGCTGGCGGAGCACCAGCTGGTCGCCCGGCACCTCGCCGAGCTGCTGGTGGCCGAGCAGGTCGCGACGAGGGCGTGCGAACACGCGAGTCGCTGCTGGGATTCCGGTTCTCCGGACGCGGTCGTGTCCACAGTGCTCGCCAAGCACGTGAGCTCCGGCCAGGCCGTTGCGGGCGCCGCGTCGGCGGTGCAGGTCCTGGCCTCGGCGGGCGCGCGCGACGGGCACGTCGTGGCCCGCGCCTACCGCGACGCGAAGCTGATGGAGGTCATCGAAGGCAGCAGCGAGATCTGCCAGCTCATCTTGGCGCAGCACGCGCTGACCGCAGCACGATGAACGTTTCGGGAGTACCGATGGACGACAAGCAGACGCTGGTGAAATGCCTGGTCTGGGACCTGGACGAAACCCTGTGGCGGGGCACCCTGGTCGAGGACGGAAACGTGCGCTTGGCCGACGGGATCACCGCCGTCATCGAGGAGCTCGACTCCCGCGGCGTCCTGCAGGCGGTGGCCAGCAAGAACGATCACGACCTGGCGTGGACGCGGCTGGTGGAGCTGGGCGTGGCCGACTACTTCGTGCTTCCCCAGATCGGTTGGGGGCGCAAGTCGGATTCGGTTCGCCGCATCGCTGAGCGATTGAACTTCGCGCCCGGCACGATCGCCTTCATCGACGACCAGCCGGCCGAACGCGCGGAGGTCGCCTTCCACCTCCCCGAGGTCCGCTGCTACCCGGCCGACCAGGCGCTGGCCCTGCCGGGGCTGCCCGAGTTCAGCCCGCGGGCGGTGACGGTCGATTCCCGGCGGCGCAGGCAGCTGTACCAGGCGAACTTCCAGCGGGAGTCCGAACGGGAGTCCTTCGCCGGGCCCGACGAGGAGTTCCTGCGCACGCTGGGCCTCGAACTGCGCGTCGGCCGGGCGGACGACGAGGAGCTGTCGCGGGTCGAAGAGCTGACGCTGCGCACCAGCCAGATGAACGCCACCGGGGTGCACTACCCGGACGCCGTGCTGCGCGAGCTCTGCGCCGACCCGGCCCACGAGGTCCTGGTGGCCACGCTCACCGACCGCTTCGGCCCGCACGGCGCCATCGGCGTGCTGCTGCTGGAAACCCGCCCCGACCACTGGCACCTCAAGCTGCTGGCCACCTCGTGCCGGGTGGTCTCCTTCGGGGTGGGCACGGTTGTCCTGAACTGGTTGGTGGACCAGGCATTCCGGGCCGGCGTGCACCTCGTCGCCGACTTCCGGGCCACCGACCGGAACCGGATGATGGACATCGCCTACCGCTTCGCGGGCTTCACCGACGAGCGCTGCGAATGCAGCGCCGAACGGCCGGCGGAAGCCGGGGTCCAGCGGCTGCACCTGGTTCCGGAACCGCGAGCCTTGCCCGACACCATGCGCCTCGACGCCCCGGCCATCGGCCGCCCCCGCGTCCCGTAGCGAAGTGCCGCAATTTCCATTGAAATCGAAGGTCCGATTTCAATGGAAATTGCGGAGGACGGAGTCTGGACGGCTTCTGAGGTTCCGCTACTCCGTCACGCAGAACGAGTTCTCGAACAGGTTCTCATCCCAAGGATGACGGAGGTTCCACGATGTCCGGTCAGCAGTCCCGGGCCGACCAGAGCACGTTCGCCGAGCTCGGGCTCCGGGCGAGGCTGTTCGCCCAAGGGGCGCTGGCCTACCTGTTCGCCAAGGGCGGTGATTCCTTCGCCCGCCTGCTGCACTCCCCGTGGCGCGACGACCCGTACCCGATCTACGCGGCGATGCGGGCGCGGGGACCGCTGATCCGCAGCAAGCTCGGGCTGCTGATCTGCACCACCCACGAACTCTGCGAGGAAGTGCTGCGGGACCGGCGATTCGGCGTGCTCCGCAGCGACGGGTCCTACGGCGACCCCACCGCGGCCGCCGTCGACCTCCAGCTCTCGCTGCTCGAACTCGACCCGCCGGACCACACCCGGATCCGGCGCCTGGCCGCGCCGGAGCTGCGGCCGCGCCGCATGGAGAAGTACCGCCAGCGGATCGAGGACATCGCCAACGAACTGCTGGACGAGGCGATCGCGCGCGGCAGCTTCGACCTGGTCCGCGACTACGCCAGTCTGCTGCCGATCCGGGTGATCTGCGACCTGCTCGGGCTGTCCCAAGTGGACGCCGACCGGCTGGGGCACCACGGCCTGGTGGTGTCCGGCTCGTTGGACGGGGTCCGTTCGACCAAGCAGCTCCGGCAGATGCGGGAATCCCTGAACGAGCTGGACGCGATGTTCGCCAGGCTCATCGAGCAGCGCCGCGCGGACCCTGGCGACGACGTCGTGAGCAACCTGGTGACCGCGCTCGACGATGACAAGATCACCAGCACGGAGCTGGTGCAGCTGTGCAACCTGCTGCTGGTCGCCGGTTTCGAGACGACCGTCAGCATGGTCGGCAACGGCGCGAACGCGCTGCTGAACCACCCGGAGCAGTGGGACCTCCTGCGCGCCGACCCGAGCCTGGCACCGGCCGTGGTGGAGGAGGCGCTGCGCTGGGACCCGCCGGTGCAGATGACCGGCCGGATCGCGCACGAGCCGCTCGAGCTCGCCGGCCGCCGGCTGCGCAAGGACACGCCGGTGCTGGTGCTGCTGGCCTCGGCCGGCCGGGACCCGGCGAAGCACGAGGATCCCGACCGCTTCGACATCACCCGGGAGGTCCAGGGCGAGCACCTGGCCTTCTCCTCGGGCAGCCACTACTGCCTCGGCGCCCCGCTGGCGCGGATCGAGGGGGAGGTCGCGTTCCGCTGCCTGGCCACCCGGGTGCCCGATCTGCGCCGCGCCGGACCCGCGGTGCGCCGCCCGACGTCGGTCGTCCGCGGCCTGGCGTCCTTCCCGGCGTTCCCGGGCAAGACCGCTCAGCGCGCCTGAACCGCCCCGCCAGGCATCCGAGCGGTGCCCTCCGAGCTGGTCCAGCGGCTGTGCACATGGCATGCCGTACCCATCGCCGGGACCTCCCCGTTGAACCATGACAGGCTGGCACAGCGCTCAACTCCTCACCGGGCCAGCGCTGCGTCGGGACATGATCCTTCTGGAGAGGTCTCAGGCCCCAGTGCTAAGAGGTCGTTTCAGGATGGCTCCGCCCGGCTGATGCCGAAGGCGCCGGTGCCTGGCGCCGGATGGTGATTTCGCGCGAAATCACCATCCGGCCCTCACGAGGAACGGCGATTTCGCGCGAAATCACCGCCCTGCACCCCAGCCGGCCGCATGCCTACGCACCATGCTGAAACGACCTAAGTGCGTTCTTCTGCAGGCGAGTGGCGAGTTCTTCCCGGCCGAGCGCGGGTCGTGGGTTTCTGCGGCCGGCGAGCTCTGACGGTCGTGGGTCGGGGGCGGGGCGCGGGTGGGCCGCGCCCCGCCTCGGGGCTCAGCGTTGGAAGAAGCGGCGGTACTGGTGGGCTATCGCGTCTGGTTCTGCCGCCGTGTTCAGGAACATCAGCGAGTCCATCCGGCAGTTGCAGGGGTTTCGCTCCGCCGTGTTCTGCGGGAAGCTGCCGCCGATCTTGATCCCTCGCGGGTTCGTCTTCGTCGTTCCCGACCCGTCGAGCTGCCACGGATCGCCCGGGACCGTGTAGAAGCCCGGGAGCGGCTCGCCGTTGCGGTAGAGGGCGATTTCGCCCGTCGTGTAGTCGAACGTCGCCGCCAGGTGCACCCATTCGCCGGGCGGGAGCAGCTCGCGCCAGTCCTGCTCGGCGGCGAACGTCTGGGAGCTGCCGCCGTCGATGCGGCGACCCAGCCCCACCAGCCGCAGTTCACCGTCGACCTGGATCAGCTCCAGCAGCGCCCGGACGTCGTGGCCGTCGGAGTCGCCACTGAGTATCCCAGCGAGACCGACGGCGTTGTACCGGTCGCCCGGGTCCGGTGTGTTCGAGTCGGGGCTGGGGTTCTCGCCGGTCATCTTGAACCAGCCCATCACGGTCGCGCCCTCGACGCCGTTGAACGCGCTGAGCGACGAGACCCCGTTGCCGTCCCAGACACCGGCTTTCCAGTCGTCGTTGCCGGCCACTTCGGGGTTGACCTGCTGCGCTTGGAGGGCGTTGTTGCTGCCGGGGAACGCGCCGTCGGCCACCCGCATGTCCTCGCCGCCGCCCAGCAGGCTCAGCAGGGTGCGGGACGAGCCGCGGTCTAGCTCGCGGGAATCGTCGGCGGCGAAGGGGCGCTCGAAGTCGTAGTAGGCGACCAGGTTCCGCTGCACCTGCTCGGTGACCTCCGAGCCGGGGGCCGCGCGGGTTCCGACCACCTTCCAGATCTTGCCGTTGGCCTTGGCGAGCAGGTACAGGTTGCGCTGCGCGTCCGTGCCGAAGCGCAGGTCCACCCGGCCGTCGCCGACGAAGTCCGTCATCCGCATCTGCTTGCCCGCGGTGTCGAACAGCTGCAACTCGTGCAGGGGCGCGCGTTCCGCGCCGCGCTTCATCCGGTTGACGTCGGTGTAGAAAACGCGTCCGTCCACCAGATCGCCGAAGACGTACTTGCCCCGCAGCAGCGGGAATTGCGTTCCCCGGTACACCTGACCGCCGGAGATCGCGTGGCCGCTGTCGGAGTTGCACGGCCAGCCCTGCGGCGGATCGTGGTCGTAGGCCGCGACCGGGTAGACGTAGCCGTACTTCTCGTCGTCCGCCGGCAGCGGGTACAGGTAGCATTGGTTCTCCGGGCGGAAGGTGAAGTCGCCCTCGCGCTCGCTCCACCCGAAGTTGTCCCCGGCGCGGACCTCGTACACCGCCTCGATCGCGTGCTGGCCGATGTGGCCGAGGTACATCGCGTGCCGCCCCCCGGGATCCCAGCTGAACCGGTGCGGGTCGCGCATGCCGACTGCGTAGATCTCGCCCAGCGCGCCGGGTGTGCCGACGAACGGATTTGACGCCGGAATGCCGTACTGGCCGCTTGGGCCATCGTTGCCCGCCGGGTCGATCCGCAGGATCTTGCCCGCCGGGGTGCTCATGTCCTGCGGCACGTCGGAGTCCAGACCGATGCCGCCGTCACCGACTCCCAGGTACAGCAGGCCGTAGTCGGGGTCGCCCGGCCTGGCGGTGGGGTTGAAGTCGATCTGCTGGATCGCGTGGATCTGGGTGGTGAACCCGAAGCGGAAGATCTCCCGCTGGGAACCCGAGAACACGTCGGCGGCCGGATCGTCGGCGGTCCACTCGGTCACCACGCTCTGCACGGACGCGTTCGGCTGGTTCGGATAGGTCGGCTCCTCGGAGTCGATGGCCGCCTTGTCCTCGCTGTGCACCGTGTAGAACTTGCCGTTGCGCGCGAAGTCGGGGTGGAAGGCGACGAATCCGAAGCCGCTGCCCATCCCGCGCCCGGAGAAGAAGTGCTCGAAGCGCGCCTTGAAGTCCAGGTACACGTGCTGCTGACCGCCGTCCAGCAGGTACAGCGGACCGTTGAGGTCGGGTACGAACATCCGGCCGGAGCCGTCGGGCACCTCGCCGACGTAGTTGATCCGGTTGTGCCGGATCAGCCGCGGGTCGGTCGCCGGTGGCGTCGCCTCGGACGCGGGCAGCTGCGCGACCTCCTGGAGCACCAGGCCGAGCCGGGACTGCTGCGGCTCTTCGGGGATCGGATCGATGATCGGTTCGTCGGCGGCACCGGCCGCCGGTGGTGCTAACAGGGTCGCTGCGGCCACCACTGCGGTGACCGCGGCGCACCAAGATCTGCGCACGCGCATGGTAGGACTCCATCCCTCGCCGTTGTGGGTCGGTCATGGGGCGCAGGCCACCGGCGGAAAGCGGCGGACTGCGGGAGAAATTCCGGAAAGTCAGGAAGCGGGAGTGCCGATGATGGTGACGCCGCGGACGCGCCCGTAGTTGTCGAACGAGCCGAAACCGACCCGGCCACCGGAGAAGGTGGTGTCGGTCGCGGTCATCAGCGGCTCGTCGGCGCCGTCGACGTACACCGCGACCTCACCCCTCTGGGCGCGGTAGTCGAGGCGGACGTCGTGCCAGTCGGTGTCGCCTATGGCGGGCGGTGCGCCTGTGGTGCCGTCCCACTGGTCGTCGATGCGGACCCGGTCAGCGTTGTCGACGACGAAGATCCCGTTGTGCGGGTAGATCGTGTTGTCCTGCGACAGGTGCGCGTAGTAGAAGCGGGTGGGGGACTGGTAGTTGAAGATCAGCACGACATCGCGGTCGTTGCGGGTCACCGGTTCGTCGATGCGGACCTCGCCGGTCAGGCTCAGCGAGCCGAACTCCGGTCCTTTTCGGACGATGGCGTACTCGAACGGGCGGCGCGGGCCTTCCGGCGGCACTCCGCGATCGGTCATGACCACCTGACCGGCGGTGAACTCCCACTTCTCCGGCGTCAGCGGGGCCCAATGCCGGTCCGTGGCAGCGGGTCGGACCACCACGAGCCCCGGGGCGGCGGAGGCGGGCGGGATGGCCGTTGCGCACAGACCGATGACCAACCCGGTGAGCAATGTTCTTCGTCTCATGTGGACTTCCTCCTGGTGGCTAGAGGTGCGGCTCCACGAACTCGACGTATCGGCGGGTCAGGGTGGCGAGGACGTCGGAGCCGGGCGCGGCCCAGACGTCGGCGTTGAAGATCTCGACCTCGACGTCCCCGCGGTACCCGGCAGCTGAGACCGCGCGCGTGAGCGCTGCGAAGTCGATGTGGCCGTCGCCCACCATCCCGCGGCTGAGCAGTGTGTCCGCGGGTAGCGGGGTGATCCAGTCGCAGATCTGGTAGCCGACGATCCGCTGCCCGGCGCGCGCGATCTGCTCCAGCACGCCCGGCTCCCACCACACGTGGAACGTGTCGACCACGACGCCGACCACGTCCGGTGGGTGCTGCTCGGCGATGTCCAGGGCCTGGGCCAGGGTCGAGATCACCCCGCGGTCGGCGGCGAAGATCGGGTGCATCGGTTCGATGCCGAGTCGCACACCGCGTTCGCGGGCGTGCGGGACCAATGCTGCGACGGCATCGGCCACGCGCCGGCGGGCGCCGGCGAGATCGCGGTCGCCCGAGGGCAGCCCGCCGGGCACGAGCACCAGCGCGTCGCAACCGAGCGCTGCGGCCTCGTCGAGGGCGGTGATGTTGTCGCCGATCGGATCGCCGGAGGTGAAGAAACCGCCGCGGCACAGCGAGGACACCCGCAGCCCGGCATCGCGGACCATCCGCGCGGCGACCTCCAGCCCGACCTCCGCAACCGGTTCGCGCCAGACCCCGATGCTGCCGAGCCCGGCGGCCACGCAGCCCGCCACCGCCTCGCGCAGCGACCAGTTGGCGGTGGTGCGCTGGTTCAGCGAGAGCCGGGCCAGCCGCGGGTCACCGGGCTGCGGAGTCGGCACCCTGGCCGGTGCGTTCGTCGGCACGTCGCGCGCGCTCATGCAGCGGCCCCCGCAGCGTCGAGCCACAACCGCATCCGCTGCGCGGCGAACTCCGGATCGACCAGCAACTGCGCGTCGTTGGCCAGCGCGAAGATCCGCGCCAGATGCACGATGCTGCGCGCGGAGTGCAACCCGCCGAGCATCGTGAAGCCCGGCTGGTGGCCGTTGAGCCAGCTCAGGAAGGCGATCCCGGTCTTGTAGTAGAAGGTCGGTGCGCTGAACACGTGCCGCGACAGCGGGAGCGTCGCATCCATTTCCGCGTCGTAGGTCGCGAGGTCGCCATCGTCGAGCGCGGCCAGCGCCGCCGACGCGGCCGGGGCGATCGCGGCGAACGCGCCGAGCAGCGCGTCCGAGTGGTGTTGCGAGTCGCCGCGGATCAGCTCCGGGTAGTTGAAGTCGTCACCGGTGTAGAGGCGCACGCCGGTCGGCAGCGCGGCGCGCAGACCACGCTCGTGCTCGGCCGACAGCAGGGACACCTTCACGCCGTCGACCTTCGCGGCGTGGTCGCGGACGAGGTCGAGGAAGGACTCGGTGGCTGTGGGCAGGTCGGTCGAGCCCCAGTAACCGGCCAGGTGCGGGTCGAAGACCTCGCCGAGCCAGTGCAGGATCACCGGCTCGGCGACCTGCCGCAGCACCGCGTCGTACACCCGCCGGTAGTCGTCGGCGGCGCGGGCGATGGCGGCCAGCTGACGGGAGGCCATCACGATCACCTGCGAACCGGTCGACTCCACGAAGCCGACTTGCTCCTCGTAGGCCGCGACGACCTCGTCGAGGGTAGTGGCCCCGGCCCGGTGGTCGGTGCCCGCCCCGGAGGCGATCCGAGCGCCGGAGGAGCGGGCCTGATCGGCGCTGCGGCGGACGAGTTCCTGCACCGCGGGCCAGTCCAGGCCCATGTTGCGCTGCGCGGTGTCCATCGCTTCCGCCACCCCGAGCCCGTAGCGGAACAGCTCACGGCGGAAGGCCAATGTGGACTCCCAGTCCACTGCCGCCGGCGCCCCCGGGGTGTTGTCGCCGAGCGGGTCGGCGACGACGTGCGCGGCGGCGAACGCGACCCGCGAGCCGTACGGCTGCGGATGTTCCTTCCACCGCCTGGGTTCGCGCAGCACGACTCGCGCCCAGGTGCCCTGGCCGGTGGGCAGTTCGATCGCGGTCATGCCGCGCCGCCGGTGGGCAGCTCGATGCGGCGGCCCTCTGCCGACGAGGTGAGACCGGCGGCGGCGAGCCGGAGGCCGCGCACCCCGGCCGCCAGGTCGTAGGGGTGCGGCCTGCCGTGGTGCACGTCCAGCAGGAACCGCTCCCACTGCGCGCGGAAACCGTTGTGGAACTCCGCGTTGTCGGGGATTTCGTCCCACTGGCCGCGGAAGTCCTCGGTGGTGGGCACGTCGGGGTTCCACGACGGCCGCGGGGTGCGCACCCGCGGCTGGATCCGGCAGCCGAACAGGCCCGCGACCGCCGACCCGTGCGTGCCGTCGACCTGGAACTCCAGCAGTTCCTTGCGTTCCACCCGCACCGCCCACGACGAGTTGATCTGCGCGATGACCCCGCCGTCGAGCTCGAAGATCGCGTAAGCCGCGTCGTCGGCGGTGGCGTCGTAGCGCTGCCCGTCCTCGTCCCAGCGCTCCGGGATGTGCGTGACGGCCTTCGCGGTGACCGCGCGGACCCGGCCGAAAATGTTCTCCAGCACGTAGTTCCAGTGGCAGAACATGTCCAGCACCACGCCGCCGCCATCCTCGGCCCGGTAGTTCCAGCTCGGCCGCTGCGCGGGAAGCAGGTCGCCCTCGAATACCCAGTAGCCGAACTCCCCGCGCACGGAGAGGATCCGGCCGAAGAAGCCCGCGTCCACCAGCCGCTTGAGCTTCTGCAAGCCCGGCAGGAAGATCTTGTCGTGCACGACGCCGTTGACGACCCCGGCGTCTTCGGCCGCCTTCACCAGTTCCTCGCCTTCGGCCACGGTCTCGGCCACAGGCTTCTCGGCGTAGACGTGCTTGCCCGCGGCCACGGCCTTCAGCACGGCCTTGCGGCGCTCGCTGGTGACCTGGGTGTCGAAGTAGATCTCCGCGGCGTCCTCGGCCAGCAGCGCGTCGAGATCGGTGCTCCACTCGGCGATGTCGTGCTGGGCGGCGATGCGGGCCAGCTTCTCGGCGTTGCGGCCGACCAGGACCGGCTCGACCTGGATGCGGCTACCGTCGGCGAGCGGCACGCCGCCGTCGTCGCGGATCGCCAGCACCGAACGCAGCAGGTGCTGGCGGTAGCCCATCCGGCCGGTGACGCCGTTCATCAGGATGCGGTAGGTGCGATCGGTCATCGTCACTGGCTCCCTGTCTTCAACGTCTTCGACGATGTGGTGCTGGAGCGTCGATTGCCGAGGTAGAGCTCGCCGAGTTTCGGGTCGGCGAGCAGGTCGGATGCCGGGCCGGAGATGTGCACCCGGCCGAGGTCGAGTACGCAGCCCAGGTCGGCGACCTCCAATGCGCGGCGGGCGTTCTGCTCCACCAGCAGCACCGCCGTCCCCGCATCGCGCATCCGCGCCACCTGGGCGAACACGGTCTCGGTCGCCTTGGGGTCCAGGCCCATCGACGGCTCGTCGAGCAGCACGACCTTCGGGCTGACCATCAGCGACCGGGCGAACTCCACCTGCTTCTGCTGGCCGCCGGAAAGCGCCCCGGCCAGCGCGTCCCACCGCTCGGCCACGACCGGGAACAGCTCCTTGACGAAGGCCACGCGGTCGGCGATCTTGGACCTGTCCCGCAGCGTGTACGCGCCGAGCAGCACGTTCTCCGCGACCGTCATCTCCTTGAACACGCTGTGCCCCTGGAGCACGTGGGACAGGCCGGCTTCGAGCATCTGCTGCGGGCGGCGGCTCGTGACGTCCTTCCCGCACACCAGAATCCGGCCGGATCGCGGCGTGAGCATGCCGCTGGCGACCTTGAGCACTGTGGACTTCCCGGCGCCGTTGGGCCCCACGAGGCAGACCACGCTGGCCGACGGCACCCGCACTGTCAGCCCGCGCAGCACTAGCGCCGCGCGCCCGTACCCGGCCTCGACGTCGACGAGTTCGAGCAGGTGCTCGCCCGAACCCCGCTGCTCAGATCCCAAGGTAGGCCTCCAGGACTCGTGGGTCGTTGCGGACCTCGTCGGGCGTGCCCGCGGCGATCGGCCGCCCGCGGTCGAAGACGACCACGTGGTCGGACAGGCTCATCACCAGGTCCATGTTGTGCTCCACGATCAGGAAGGTCCGGCCCTCGGCGTTGAGCGCGCGCACCAGCTCCCCGATCCGCTCGATCAGCGCCGGGTTCACCCCGCCCGCGGGCTCGTCGAGCAGGACCGTCTCGGGATCGGCCATCAGCACCCCGGCGAGTTCGAGCAGCTTCTGCTGGCCGTAGGACAGGTCGCGGGCTTGCACGTCGGCCAGGTGCTCGATGCCGACGCGGGTGAGCAGTTCGCGCGCCCGGTCCAGGTCGGCGCGCTGGCGCGCGGAGACCAGCTGGCCGAGCAGGGTTCGGGAGCGGACCGGGACCAGCAGGTTCTCCAGCGCCGTCATCCGCGGGAAGATCCGGCACAGCTGGAAGCTGCGGCCGATGCCCGCGCGGGCGATCCGGTGCGGCGGACGGCCGGTGATGTCCCGGCCGTGGTAGCTCGCGGTGCCCGAATCGGGTTTGATCATCCCGGTGACGCAGTTGAAGAACGTGGTCTTACCCGATCCGTTGGGGCCGATCAGCGCGTTGACCTTGCCGTGCCGGAAGGCGACGGTGGCCCCGTCGACGGCGCGCACTCCGCCGAAGGACTTGGTCAGGCCGGTGGTTTCCAGTCCCGTGCTCACAGGCGCGCCTCCTCGACGGTCCCGGCCCGGCGCTGCTCGGCGAGCTCGGCCTGGCTGACTTCCCGGATCGACGCCGTCCGCGGGCGGAACCGGTGCAGCAGGTCGCGCAGCGCCGGGATGATCCCGTCCGGCATGAACAGCACGACTGCGGCGAGCAGCACGCCCAGCGCGACCAGGTGCAGCTGGGTGTCGCCGTACTGGGCCTTGAAGTACTCCACGGCGTAGCCGACGATCACCGCGCCGAGCACCGGCCCGAACAGGCTGCGCACGCCGCCGAGCAGGCTCATCAGCACCAGGTAGGAACCGGTCAGCACGGAGAACTGGAAGATCGGGTCCAGGAACCCGAACCACAGCGCGTAGAGCCCGCCGCCCAGGGCGGTGAAGAACGCCGAGACGACGAACGCGACGAGCTTGTAGGTGAAGGTCGGCACCCCGAGCGCTTCGGCCTTGTCCTCGTCTTCCCGGATCGCCTTCAGCCCGGAGCCGAACCGGGAGCGGTCGATCGCCCACCAGCACAGCAGGGCGACGGCCAGCAGCGCGGCGTGCAGGTAGAAGAACCGCTCGTGCTGCTCGGGGCGGAGCACGTCCGGGCCGAACGGGCGCGGTACGCGCAAACCGTTCGAGCCGCCGGTGAAGTCTCCCCAGCTCTGGAAGACCAGCAGCGTGATCAGCACCAGCGCGATCGAGACGATGACGAACGACGCACCGCGCACCCGCAGGCTGGCGATGCCGATCGGCACCGCGAGCACCGCGACGACCACGCCGCCGAGGACGAGCGCGAGCCACGGGTTCAGATCCGCGCGCACGACCAGCAGCGCGGTGGCGTAGCCGCCGAGCCCGGAGTACGCCGCGTGGCCCAGCGAGACGTAGCCGGTGAACCCGCCTACGAAGTTCCACGACGTGGCCAGCACGGCATAGCTCATGATCACCACGCCGACCGACAGGATGAACGGATCCGGTGCCAGCGCGGGGAAAGCGACCACCAGCGCGGCCAGCGCGAGAAGGCCGACGAGCTTCGCGGCGCGGGCGGGATCAGAAACGCTGCGCAAGGCGGCCTCCGAAGAATCCCTGGGGGTGCAGCAGCAAGGTGGCGAACAGCGCGACGTAGAAAACCGTTTGCGCCCAAGTCGTTCCGAGCGGCAGCTGGAGCAGGCTCTGGCCGAGCCCCAGCACCATGGCGGCGATCGCCGCCCCCGGGATGCTGCCCAGCCCACCCACCACGATGATCGCCATCAGCGGGCCGATCCAGTGCCAATGCAGCGAGGGGTAGATCGTGGAGTCCAGGGCCAGCGCAGTCCCGCCGATCGCCGCGGTGGCCAGGCCCAACCCGAACCCGTAGCCGGCGATCCGGCCGGTGTTGATGCCGACCAGCTGCGCGGCCTCCCGGTGCTGGATCGTGGCGCGCAGCGCCTGGCCGAACCGGGTCTTCTTCAGCAGCAGGTAGAGCCCGGCCAGCGACGCCGCGGCGAGGCCGAACGCGATCAGCTTCACCACCGGGATGCTGGCGCCGAAGAACTGGATGTCCGCGCCGGAGTAGGGCAGCTGGATGCGCCGGTGGGTGCCGCTGAAGACGAGCCCGAGCGCGCCCTCGATCACCAGCGCGACGGCGAACGTCAGCAGCACCGACATCATGGTCAGCGTCGCCGGGCGGAGCCGCGAGATCAGCAGCCGCTGCATGAGCACGCCCACCGCGAAGAACAGCGGGACGGTCACCAGCAGCGACAGCAGCGGGTCCAAACCGGTCTGGAGGTTGAAGAACCAGGCCAGGTACGCCGCCAGGATCAGGAAGGCCGAGTGCGCCAGCATCACCACGCGCATCACGCCGAAGTACAGCGTCAGGCCCGCGGAGAGGAGGGCGTAGAGCCCGCCGAGCAGCCCCCCGAGCACCAAGCTCTGCAACAGAAGCGATCCGGTCATTTAGAGCCTCTTTCCAGACTCGTTTTGCGTTGGCGGTGCGGGTAGCGGCCCCCCTGCGGGAATTACGGTCGCCTTCTCGCTGTGGGATCCCCGACTCATGAATGCCAATTCACCACGTCGGGGCTGTCCTCGCGAGAAGACCCCTGAGAACCCGCGGCGGTGCCGGTTGGGAGGGTGGGCTAAGCGGCTGCGCCGCTTCAAAGACAAAGACCAGTCTCTTGTGCATCACCACGCCGGCTTGGGGTGGACCAGGTCGGCTTCCTTGGTCTCCGCGGGCAGCACGATGCGGATCCGGCCGCCGACGTACTGCTGGATCAGGTGCGCGCCGCGCGGTTTTCCGGTGGCGTCCCAGCTGAGCTTGCCGACCACGGTGTCGACCTCGTTCTGGTGCAGCCAGTCGATGAGCCTGCGCTGGCAGTCGGGGTCCGGATCGGCGCAGCCGACGGCCTGCACGGCGGCGGCCACGACCTGCCCGGTGGTCCACGCGTTCGCCTCGTCCTCGTTGGGCTGGGAGTTGAACATCCGGGTGTAGTGCTCGACGAACTCCTTGTTGGACGGGAAGTTCGCTTCCGGCGTGTACCCGGTGGGGGAGAGGATTCCCTCGGTCTGCTCGCCGATGGCCTTGGCGAACTCCGGGTTGGTCGGTGCGGTGGAGAAGGCCGCCATCGAGGGCTGGTAGCCGAGTTGGCGCAACGCCAGGATGAGGTTGACCGCGTCCTGGTACTGCGTTCCGCCGACGACGAGGTCCGCCCGTGAATCGGCGATCTTGGCCGCGATGGAACCGAAATCCGTGGTGTTGGGCGGGTAGACCTCATCGACCACCGTGCGGATTCCCGCCGCTTCGAGCTTGCCCTTCAAACCGTAGGCGGTGCCCTGCGCGAACGGGTCGTCCATGGCCGCGTACGCGGCGGTTTTCGGGCGTTGATCGGCGGGCATCGCCAGGATCGCCGCGGCCAAGTGGTTGTAGTGGTCCTCGGCGACCGCGGGCGCGGCGTAGAAGAGGTTGTCGAAGCCCTGGTTGAACACTTCCTCGGCGGCGCCGGCCGGTTCGACGAACAGGAAGCCGTAGTCCTTGGCGACCTGCGCCGCCGGGATCACCAGACGGGTGGAGAAGGGTCCGAAGACCAGGTCGGCGCCGTCCTGGTTGATCAGCTTCTCGTAGTCGGCCGCGACGCGGTCGGCGCTGGACTGGTCGTCGAGGATGGTCAGCTCGACCTTGCGGCCCAGCAACCCGCCGCGGGCGTTGACGTAGTCGGCCCACGCTTCGTAACCGCGGCGGACGCCCTTGCCAGGCTCGGAGAAGTCGCCGGTGAGGGGCAGGGAGATGCCGATCTGGATGCTGTCGTCGTTGCCTCCGGCGCCCGAGCTGAGGCAGCCGGTCAGCGCGAGGCTCGCGCTGGTCACGAGTACACCTAGTCGAAGACGTTGTGAAATTTTCATGGTCCACCCGTCGTTGGGGGCATCCGCAAGCGCTTTCGTAAGCGCTTACGGCAGAATAGGAACCATCGGACGAAGTGGCAAGGTCACGGATCATGATGGTGGGCGCGGACCGCAGGGCGGACCGGAGCGGAAGGGGTCACGGATGCCACAGCAACGCGCGAGGCTCAGGCTCATCGACGTCGCCGAGCGGGCCGGGGTGTCGATCGCTGCGGCGTCGCGGGCGCTGTCCGGGTCCGCGGGCGTCAGCGACGCCATCGCCGAGCGGGTGCGCGAAGTCGCCGCGCAGATGGGCTACGTCGCCAACGTGCACGCCCGCACGCTGGCCGGCGGCGCGAGCACGAGCGTCGGACTGCTCGTGCACGAGATCGGCGACCCCTACTTCACCGAGATCGCCAGCGGGGTGCTGCGCGTCGGCGCGCAGCAGGGCCTGACCGTGCAGATCTGCCACACGGGGCGCGACCCGGAGAACGAGCTCGTCCAGGTCCGCACGCTGATCGCCAACCGGGTCCGGGCGATCATCATTGCCGGCTCGGGTTTCGTGGATGCGCGGAAGCAGGCGCCGGTGAAGCAGGACCTCCAGGCGTTCCAGGAAGCAGGGGGCCGCGTCGCGGTGATCGGGCGCCACCACCTCGGCACCGACGCGGTGCTGCCGGACAACACCGCGGGTGGCCGGTCGATCACCGAGCACGTGCTTTCCCTGGGGCACCGGCGGATCGCCTTCGTCGCCGGCCCCCGGGCCCTGACTACAGTGGCCGATCGCCTCGCGGGCGCCGCGCAGGCATTGGAAGCGGCCGGACTGTCAATTGAGGACATTCCTGTCATCGAGGAAGCGTTCACGCGCGACGGAGGCACGCTGGCCATGCGGCGCGTCCTCGACGAGCACCCCGACGTGACCGCGGTGATCGCGCTCAACGATGACATGGCGATCGGTGTCCTCGCCGCCCTGCGAGCGCGCGGAATGACTGTGCCGAAGGACATTTCGGTGGCGGGCTTCGATGACGTGGCCGTCGCGGAGCACCTGTCGCCGGCGCTGACGACGGTCCGGTTGCCAATGGCGGAAATGGGAGAGCAGGCGTTGCTCCTCGCCTTGAAGGAACCGCCGGCCCGCCCCCGTCGCCGCACCACGGCGCACTCCCTGGTGGTGCGCGAGTCCACCGCCCCGCCCCCGCGCCGCAAGCGGTGACTCCGCACCGCCACCGTGATCACGAGGGCTCAACGGCGCTATCGGTGTCGGACCGGTTTGCCGGGCAGTGCGTCGGTGCACAGCTCTCCGTCGCGCACGACGAACGTTCCCGAGACCAGCACGTGGCGGAATCCGGTGGACGGCCGCGCGGTGTCGGCGTAGGTCGACTCGTCGGTCACCGCTTCCGGGTCGAAGACGACGATGTCGGCGTCGCTGCCCGGTTGGATCCGGCCCTTGCGCCGCATCGCGGGTACCGCGGAGCCGAGCACGTCGGCAGGCACCAGGCTGCAGCGGCGCACTGCCTCCGGCAGGCTCAACTCGCCGGATTCGCGGACCAGGAGTCGCAAGCTGCGGGCGAAAGTGCCGGCGGTGCGGGGGTGGGTGACCACGTCGGGCGCCAGGGGCCACTGCAGCGGATCGCGTGGCGAGGACCGCCAGAGCAGCGGTGCTGCGTCGCTGGCGACCGCCGCGTCGGTGAAGGTGAGCGCACGCTTCAGGTAGGCGAGGTCCGCCGGGTCGTTCTCGTCGAAGAAGTGCACGAACGCCGCGCCGCCCGGGTCCTGCTCGCGCACCTTCCGCAGCGTCGCCTCGTCCGGGATGCGTTCGCCGGTGGCCAGGTAGCCGATGGAGTGGGGCGTCAAACCCCGTCGGTGCAGCAGTTCTGGCGCGAGGAACGCCGCGCCGATGCCGGTCATGCCTGCGCCGTACGGGTAGGCCTCGGTCGTGACCCGGGAGCCTTCCGAACGCACCTTCTGCACCAGCCCCAGCACGCGATCCACCTGCCGCAGCGAGGTGCTGTTGACGTGGCAGTAGTGCATGTGTGCGCCGGTTTCCGCCGCAGCCCGCACGATCTCCTCTGCGCCGTCGATCGGGGTCTGCGGGTCCATCTCGACCAACTCGCGCGCGTGCGTGTACGTCGGGAGCCCGGCTCTGGCGGCGAGCCCGGCGACGGCGAGGTATTCGGACGGGTCGATCCACGGTGCGTAGCCGACGAGGATGCCGATGCCCAGCGCGCCGTCGGCCAGATCGGCCTCCAGCACGCCGAGCACCCGCTGCACATCGGCTGGTGATGCGGGCCGTTGCCAGGGTTCTCGCCCGATGTTGGCGAAGAAGTCGTCGAGCGTGCCGGTGGGTTTGATGCCGAGCACGACGTGCATCCGCGCCACCGCCCACGACGTGGAGAAGCCGTAGTTGATCGGGCGCCCCTCAAGCGCTGCTTGGCGGTAGGCCGGTGCCACCGGGTACACCCCGGCTTCCAGTTCGAGCGCGGTGGTCACGCCGTCCATGGCCTGCAGGCGTTGCGTGGCGATGTCCGGGCTGTGGCTGTGCAGGTCGATGAAACCGGGGCTGACGACGTGCCCGGTGACGTCCACCACGGACCTCCCGGTCAACGGGCCGGACCTGATCTCCCGGACCGCGCCGCCGGAGATCCCGACGTCGCGGACCGCATCCAGTCCGGTTTCGGGGTCGATCACCCGCCCGCCGCGAAGCACCAGGTCGTAGTCCGTCATGCCTTGCTCCTTCCAGCGTGGATGTCAAAATCGGCCGGGCGCTTCGGCACGATCAGGGCGAGCAAGGCGCCGAGCACCGTGCTGCCGATCAGGAAACCGAACGCTGCGGTGTAGGAGAAGTGGTCCACCAGCCAACCCATCGCCACCGGTGCGATCACCCCGGCGAGTTGTCCGCCGGCGTTGACCACCCCCATGCCGGACCCGACCACAGCCGGCGGCAGCGCTCGCACCGGCATGCCGAGGATGCTCATGTAGGCGAATCCGGCGATGCCCATCGCGATCGTCTGGTAGAACGTGAACTCACCAGCGGTGTCGGCGTTGAGCATCAGGGCCAGCATCGCGGCGGCGGCCAGCAGCACCGGGATGACGAACCAGCGCGCCCGCTCGGTGAAGAACCGGTCGAACAGCCAACCGCCGAGGAACGTGCACACGCACATCACCAGCAGCGGGATCGCGGCGAGCACGCCGGTGTTCAGCAGCGAAATGCCGCGTTCCTCCAGCAGGTAGCTCGGAACCCAGGTGATCATCCCGTAGCCGAGCATGTTCGTCGCGCAGAACAAGGCGGCGAACTTCCACACCGCCGCGGACCGCAGGACGTGGCGCATGGACACGGTCGTCCGGTTCGGGAGCGGAACCTCGGTCAGCCGGGTGGGCAGCGGCTTCGGCAGCATCGCCCACAGCAGGATGCCGATCACCACGCCCACCAGCGCGGTGACCCAGAACGTGTGCCGCCAGCCGAGCGCGAACACCACCGGCGCGGCGATCAGCGGGGCCAACCCGGCGCCCAGGTTGTTGGAGGCCAGCATGGCGCCGGCCGCGGTGGCCCGGTGGCTCGGGGGCGTGCGCTCGGCGATCGCCTTGAACGACGCGCCGGGGAACAGCCCTTGGCCCACCCCGAAGAGGGCACGGACCACCAGCAGGGAGACGAAGCCCCACATGGCTCCGGTGAGAGCGGTGAAGGCCGACCACAGCAGCAGCGAGATGATCAGCAGCCGTCGCGCCCCGAACCGGTCGGCGAGGACGCCGCCGGGAATCTGGCAGACCAGGTACACCAACGAGAAGGCGGTGATCAGCCAGCCCTGCGAGGTCTTGCTGAGGTCGAACTCCGCCCCGATGAACGGCAGCGCGACCGCCATCATGACCCGGTCGACGTAGTCGATGACCCAAACGCCCATGAGCAGCGCGATGGTGACGGTGGCGGTGCGGCGAATGTGGGACGGGGTCACGGCCGGTTGCTCGGTCGTGTTGGTCGCGGTGGAATCCATCTTTCCTCCACGGCTGTTCGGCGTTCGCTGATTGTTGTGTCGAGCCGGCCCGGTTGGCTTCGTCGGGTCAGACGAAACTGGGCGGCCCCCGCTCTGGTGATCGCACGAAGCGCCCAGGCCGCGGATCGGTGAGGCTGTGGTCATGTGCCCAGCCGCGGAACCGCTCGTCGACGGGGTCGAGGTGGGCCCGCCGCTGAGGCAGTATCGGCGGATGAACGCTCGGCCGAGGGCCAGCTTGGCCCGCATTCTGGAAGATCTCGGCAGCACCGTGCTCGACGTCGCGGTGTGCCCGGATCCGCCGCCGTCGGAGGTCACCACCGTCGCCGTGCACGACCCCGACGAGCACCTGAAACCACCGGCCGGTGCCCTGGTGCTCGGCGTCGGGGTGGCAGATCCGGGGGATCTGCTGCTGCAACTGGGGCGACATGCCGCGTCGGCCCTGGTGGTCCGCGGGCCGCTGGTCGTCGACGAACCGCTGCGCGAGGCCGTCCGATCCTCCGGAGTGGCGCTGCTGAGCGCGAGCGGCGCTGCGTCCTGGACCCAGATCTTGTTGCTGGTGCGCACTGTTCTGCTGGACGGTGAGCTCGACGAGCGGCAGGCGGAGCTGACCGGCAACCACATCGGCGAACTGTTCGCCCTGGCCAACGCGGTCGGAGCGGCGCTCGACACGCCGGTGACCATCGAGGACCGCTCGGCGCGGGTGGTGGCCTTCTCAGCGGATCAGGCCGCCGCCGACGCACCGAGGGCGGCGACCGTGCTCGCCCGGCAGGTGCCACCGGAATGGCAGAAAAGGCTCGCCGACAACGGGGTTTTCGAGCGGCTCTACCGCACCAGCGAACCGGTGTGGGTCGACTTGGGCGGTGCGGATGTGCTTCCCCGCGTGGCGGTGGCGGTGCGCGCTGGCGAGGAAATCCTGGGCGCGATGTGGGCGGCGGTGCGTCGGCCGTTCACCGCGGACGAGGAGCGTGCGTTCGTCGCTGCCGCGAAGACGGCGGCATTGCACTTGCTGCAACAACGCGCGGCCGAGAACGCGGGGAAGTGGCGTCGATCGGAGCTGGTCCGACGCGTGTTGACCGGCGGCAGCGGCGCGGAGCTCGCGGCGCGGCGGCTGGAGCTGGCGGAGGTCCCGCTGTGCGTCGTGGCCGCCGAGCCGTCCGACCGGCACGAGGACGGCGCCGAGCGCGAGCTGGCAGCAGAGCGCTTATGCGAACTGCTGAGCTTGCACCTCGCGGTGCGGCAATCCAAAGTCGCGACGGCGTCGGCACTGGGGACCGCCTACGCGATCTTGCCGCTGACAACGGCGGATCCGGATGCCGAGTCCAGGAACGCATTGGGCTTGTTGCAAGGTTTCGCGACTCGCCGCGACGCTGCAGCGATCGTCGGGATGGGGCGCGTCGCGTGGTCGCCGGGGGAGGCGCCGCGTTCTCGCGCGGACGCGGATGCGGTGCTGGACGTGCTGCGCAGCGGTGACCGGCGGACTGCGCGGGTGGACGAGGTGTGGGAGCGGCTGTTCCTGGCACGGCTGTGGGATCTGGTGGTCGACGACGAGGAACTGCGCGATGGGCCGGTCCAGGCCCTGACCGCCTACGACGCCGACCACCACAGCCAGCTCGTCGCGACCCTCTCCGCTTACCTCGACGCGTTCGGTGATGTGGCGAGGACCGCGCAAGTGATGCACGTGCACCCCAACACCCTGCGCTACCGGCTGCGACGGATCACCGAGGTCAGCGGCCTGGACCTGAGCAATCCGGATGCCCGTCTCGCGGTGGGCTTGCAACTGCGCGTTCAAGGAGGGTGACAGGTGGTTTCTCATGTACCCGCGCCTCGCCGGGTCGTGGTGGTCGGTGCCGGCGTGGTGGGCCTTTCCACCGCCTGGTTCCTGCAGGAACGCGGCGTGGAGGTCGTGGTGCTGGACCGCAGCGGCGTCGCCGCGGGCGCCTCGTGGGGCAATGCGGGCTGGCTGACCCCGAGCCTCGCCACCCCGCTGGGAGAGCCCAGCGTGCTGGTGTCGGCGCTGCGGTCGCTGGGGGATCCGAACGCCGCGTTGCACATTCCGCTGCGTCCGGACCCGGCGGTGCTGGCGTTCCTCGCCCGTTTCGCCGCCCGCTGCACGCCCCGGGCTTGGCGGCGTTCGATGGCGGCATTGGTGCCGGTGAACCGACTGGCGTTGCAGACCTTCGACGAGCTGACCACCGGTGGTGTGCGGGCCAGCACCCACAGCGGCCCCATCCTGGTCGGGTTCGCGGATCCGGCCCACAGCGCCGCGCTGCGTCACGAGCTCGAACAGGTCAGCCGCGCCGGTTTGGACGTCCGCTGGCAGCCGGCGAATCCGGCGATTCCCCAGCTGTCCGACCAGATCGTCGAGGTCCTGGAACTCGACGGCCAGCGATACCTGGAGCCCGGCCCGTTCGTGCAGGCCCTCGCCGAATCGGTCCGCGAACGCGGCGGACGCATCGTCGCAGGCGCACGAGTGCGAGCGATGCGGCACGGTCCGGGCGGTATCGCGGTGGAAACGTACACCGGCCCGCCGGAACTCGGCGACGCAGTGGTCGTCGCGACCGGCTCGTGGCTCCCGGAATTGGCCAGGAAGCTGGGTGTGCGCACCCAGGTGCAGGCCGGTCGCGGCTACTCTTTCAGCGTCCCGACGGACGAACCGGCCGAGACGCCGGTCTACTTCCCGGCCGCGAAGGTGGCGTGCACCCCGTACCAGGGCCGGCTGCGCATCGCGGGCACGATGGAGTTCCGCGGCCCGGACGACCCGCTGCAGCCCGGCCGCGTCGATGCGATCGTCCGCTCGGTGAAGCCGCTGCTGTCCGGTGTGGACTGGTCGGGTGCCCAGGACATCTGGGTCGGTCCGCGGCCGATGACTCCGGACGGGCTCCCGCTGCTCGGAGCGACCAGGGCACCGGGCATCTTCGTCGCAGGAGGCCACGGGATGTGGGGAGTGACGTTGGGGCCGATCAGCGGCAAGCTGCTCGCCGAACGCATCGTGACCGGCACGACGGCTCCAGAACTCCGCCCGTTCGACCCACTGCGCTGATCGCCCTGCGTTGACGTCCGACCGATGCCTGGCTCACTTGGCGGCCGGGCTGCCGCTGTGAAGCGGATTTTCGCTCACGACGGCCCGGAATCGGCCCGGCGCGGGGTGAAACGAGCGGTGAATCCCTGTGGCTGCAGGAGTTCCTGGAACCTCGGCGGGCAGGAACTTTCCTCTGTGGTCACCTCGTACTCGCGCACCAGCCAGAAGGCCGCCAGCGCCATCTGGATCATGCCGAGCTGGGTGCCGACGCAGACGCGGGGTCCGGCGCCGAACGGGATGTAGGTGTGGCGGTGCGGGGACGCCTGCGCGTCGAGCCACCGCTCCGGCACCAGCTGGTCCGGATCGGACCACCAGCGCGGGTCCCGGTGGATCAGGTACGGGCTGAACATCACCTGGTCGTTCGGCCGCAGCCGCCACTCGCCGAGCGCGGTCTCCCGCCGGGCGGTCCGCCCGATCAGCCAGGTGGGCGGCCACAGCCGCAGGACTTCCTTGATCACCGCCTCGGTCTGCGGCAAGGCGGAGAGCGGCGGTGCCTCCTCGTGCGGCCACGACTCGGCCTCCTCGGACACCCGGCGCCGCAGTTCGGGTTCGGTCGCCAGCACCCGCACCAGCCACGTCAGCGCCGAAGCCGGCACCCCGTACGCGGCCAGCATGATGCCGCGGAGCAACCGCTGGACCTGGAGCTCGCTGAGCTCGGGATCTCGCGCGGCGAGCAGCACGTCGAGCAGGTCCTGCGGCTGCTCGGGCCGTGCCGGCGAACTCGCCTGGCGCTTCCGGATCTTCTCGGTGATGACGACCAGCGTGCTCTCCCGCGCCTTGAGGAAGCGCCGGATGCGCTTGGACGGCCACCAGGCCGGGAACAGCTGCGAGCTGCCGCCGAGCGGCTCGATCGCCTTGACGTTCTCGGTGAGGACCTCCGGCACGCCGCCGGAATCGGCGCCCAGGCAGAAGTCCGCCGTGGCGCGGCCGGCGAACTGCTCCATCACGTGGAGGACTTCGACCTGGCGGCCACCAGTCTCGTCGAGCGTCCGCTGGAACAGCGGGTGCAGCCGGGCGGAATGGGCGTGGGAGACCGCGCGGCTGAGCCCGTGCCAGCCCTTCCGCCTGGCGGTCATCCACACCTGCGCGTCCGTCGCCGCGCGCTCCGGATCGATCCGCGTCGCGATCGGCGTGCTCTCGCTGTGGAAGTCCTCGTTGGTCCGGGCGAGCATGTCGTGCACCAGATCCGGCGCGAGCACCACGATCGTGCGGTCGTCGAAGGAGAAGACGTCGCCGTATTCCTGGTGGCAGCGGCGGAGGAACGCCATCCGGTCGCGGTCGTAGTCGAGCGTGTTCCCGACCAGTAGGCGACCCTTCGGGCCGGGCGGCCGAGCCGTGCTGGTTCTGGTGCTGGTCAACGGTTTCCCTCCGGAATGCGGGGTGGAGGCGAGGAGCGGCCGCCACCCCGCCGCGGTGTTAGTTGGCGATGATCCAGTAGGTGTAGAAGCCGCCCATCCGGGTCTTGCCGACCAGTCGTGCCGCGATGTGCCGGACGTAGCTCGTCATTTCGCCTCCTTGATCAGGGGTTACCTGTTGACGAAGTTTGCGCAATCAAACGTTGAAATCCAACGACTGAACGGGCTAACCTGCGTGCGGCCGAAAGTCCGTGCATAGCAGGGAATCCGGGACGAGCGCACCGCGATCGATCCAGGAGGGAGGTCTGTCCGAAGACGACAGTGCGTCGAATTCCGGGCTCGCACGGGCTGTTGGTGGACCGAGCACTCCGGCCGAACCGGTGCGGCCGCCGTGGACTGTCCGCTGGTGGCACCATGGCTCCATGCCCGAGAAGGAGTTCGATGCGATCCTCTGCGACCTCGACGGAGTCATTCGGTGGTGGGACCCGGAAATCATGTCCGGGCTGGACCGCGCGAACGGCCTGCCGCGGGGGACGCTGGCGAAGACGGCGTTCGCGCCGGACCGGCTGAACCCCGCGATCACCGGTGCCCGGACGGACGAGCAATGGCGCGCGGCGATCGCCGCCGACCTCGCCGAAGCCTGCGGAAGCCCGGAGGCGGCGCGTGCGCTCGTCGCCGAGTGGGCCGCCCACGCGGGCGAAGTCGTCGAAGAAGTCGCGGAACTGCTCGCGGCGGCGCGGGAACACGTCCCGGTGGTCCTGGTGTCGAACGCGACCACCAGGCTGGAATCGGACCTGGCCCGGCTCGGGATAGCGGATCTCCTGGACGAAGTGGTCAACAGCGCCCGGGTGGGAATCGCCAAACCGGACCCGGGCATCTTCCGGTTCGCGGCGACCCGAGCAGGTGTCCCGGAAGCCCGCTGCCTGTTCGTCGACGACACCCTCCAGAACGTCGAAGCGGCCCGGGGTCTGGGCATGAGAGCACTGCACCACCAAAACCCGGCCCAACTGCGCGAAATCCTCGCGCCACTGCTGAGCCGGGCTCGCGAATGAGGGAGGGCCGCGGTTTCCTCGCGGCTAGCGGAAATCCAGCCGTACCGGCGTGTGCGGAGGAAACCGGCGGGAAGATCAATGAAATCGCCTAGAATCGGCGAATGGGAAGGACTGACCACGCCAGCCGGGTGATCGCGGCGTCACCGGCGACCGTTTACGGCGCTCTCCTCGACCGGGAGTCCCTCGAGACCTGGCTGCCGCCGGACGGCATGCGCGGCCGGATCGAGCGGTGGGATCCCAGGCCCGGTGGCGGGTTCCGGATGATCCTCACCTACCTCGATCCCGAGGGTAGCCCCGGCAAGACCTCGGATGCGACGGACGTCGTCGACGTCGGGTTCGCCGACTTGGTGCCGAACGAGCGCGTGGTGCAGCGGGCGGTGTTCGAGGCCGAGGATCCGTCGCTCGCGGGCACCTTGACGATGACCTGGCACCTCGCCGCCGCCGGCGACGGGACCGAGGTGACCGTCACCGCCGCGGACGTGCCGCCCGGTATCGATCAAGCGGCCCACGAGGAGGGGATCGCCTCCTCGCTCGCCAACCTGGCGGCGTACGTCGAAGCGGCCGGCTGACGACCGAAAGCGGTGCGCTAGAGGGGGCCGTCGATCCAGTTCTGCAGCAGCGGCGCCGTGATCGCGATCAGGTCTTCCTTCGGTTCGGCGCTGATCGCCTTGGTCTTCAGGACCAGCCGGGCCGCGCCCAGGCCCATCAGGTGGCTGCAGACCAGCTCCGCCCGGAGGCGGGCCTTCGGGCCGGTCAGACGCTTGGCCAGCCGGCTCACCAGCTGGCGTTCGAAGTTCGCGCGGAACTGGGCCCCGGCCGGTCGCGACGACGTGAAGACCGCCCGCACCAGCGGATCGCCCTGCGTACGGTCGTGGTAGTCCAGCAGCGTCCGGACCAGGTGCTCGCCGAGCCGGGGGAGCTCGCAGTCGAGCAGCCGCTCCGCGTCCTGCTCGAAGCCCGAGGCCTCCGCGAACAGGCTTTCCTTGCTTCCGAAGTACTTCATCACCAGCGCCGCGCTGACCTCGGCATCCGCCGCGATGTCGCGCAGCGTCACGTCGGCGTAGCCGCACGACGAGAAGCGGCGCCGCGCCGCCTTGAGGATCGCTTCACGGGTGGCGTACGCGTCGCGCCGCTGGTCCTCGCCGACCGCTGGGGCCGGAGCCGTGCTGGACATGCCGTTCAGGCTAGCGCGACCGCCCCGCCGCGGTCGCCACCTGCGCGGTAACAGGCGTGTACCGGCGGGTTCCCGGCGTCGCTGCGGCGATCAGCGCGGCCAGCAGCGCCGCCGCGCCCGCCACCAGGAACACCCACGAGTACGAGAGCGTCGACGGGTAGGTCACGCCGGCGATCTGCACCACCGACCCGGTCGTCAGCGCGACGACGATGGCGCTGCAACTGGACGTGCCGATCGAACGGGCCAGGCTGTTCAGACTGTTCGCGGCGGCCGTTTCGGTCTGCGGGACCGCCTGCATGATCAACGTGGGCAGGGCGCCGTAGGACAACGCGCCGCCGATCGCGCCCACGGTCAGGTTGAACACCACCAGCGGCAGCGGCGAGTGCAGGAAGGACCCCGCGAGGTTGCCCACCATCAGCACCGTGCCGCCCAGGATCAGCGTGGTGCGCGGGCCGCGCCGCCGGGAGATCCGAGCGGACACCGGCGAGAACACGCCCATCGCGGCGCCGATGGGCAGCAGCACCAGGCCGGTCAGCACCAGCGACATGCCGAAGCCGTAGCCGGTGTCCTCCGGGGCCTGCAGGATCTGCGAGCCCACCAGGAACCCGGCGAACATCGCCATGCCGACCAGCACCGAGGCGATGTTGGTCAGCAGCACCGCGGGCCGGGCCGACACCCGCAGGTCCACCAGCGGTGAATCGACGCGCAGTTCGTACACGCCCCACACCAGGAACGACACCGCCGCCGCGACGAGCAGGCCGACGACGACCCCGCTGGTCCAGCCCCATTCGTTGCCCTTGGAGATCGCCAGCAGCAGGCACGTCAGCGCCGCTGACAGCCCCACCGCGCCGAGGAAGTCGAACCGGCCGCCGGTGCGCAGCGGTGACTCCGGAACGATCCAGAGGATCAGCGCGATCTCGGCGATCGCGAACACGGCCGCGCCCGCGAACAGCCAGTGCCAGTTGAGGTTCTCGGCGACCACGCCGGTCACCGGCAGCCCCACGGCGCCGCCGATGCCCAGCGTCGCGCTCATGAACGCCACCCCGGAGCCGACCCGGTCCTCCGGTAACTCGTCGCGCATGATGCTGATCCCCAGCGGCACCACGCCGACCGCCGCGCCCTGCAGCACCCGCCCGACGAGCACGGCGGTGAAGTCGTCGCTGACCGCGCCGATCGCGCTGCCCACCGCCATCGTGGCCAGCGAGATCAGCAGCATCCGGCGCTTGCCGTACATGTCGCCGAGCCGGCCGAGGACGGGCGCGCACACCGCGCCCGCCACCAGCGGCGCGGTGACCAGCCAGCCCGCGTTGGACCGCGACGTGTCGAGGAGCCTGGGGAATTCCGGGAGCAGCGGTACGACCAGGGTCTGCATCAACGACACCGCGATACCGCACGAGGCGAGGACTCCGATGACGAGCCTCGAACTGCGTCGTGCGGTGGGCGTGGCCAGGCTCATCGGGCTCCTCGCTATCGGCGTGAACTTGTGTTCACCACGCAAGTAAACTCGTGTTCACCTCGTGCCGCAAGGCGCTGCCGGTGTCGATTCAGCTCGATTCGGGATGTTTCGCCCACGATTTCGTCCATTGTGGATAGACCTGGGTGGGGGATTGCGGCACCGTCGGCGAAATGCGTTCTGGTGCTCGGCGGCCGCAGTAGGCATCATGCGGCTGTCCGGCGCAATGTCGCCCCGGCGATGGGAAGGAGCGCGCATGCGCACCGCGTTGACCGAACTGCTGGGCATCGAAAATCCACTGGTGGGATTCAACCGGTCACCCGGTGTGGTCGCGGCCGTGACCAACGCCGGCGGCATCGGCGTGCTCGCCGCGACCGGCTACACCCCGGAAGAGCTCGACGCGCAGCTCACCTGGATCGAGGAGCAAGTGGACGGCCGCCCCTACGGCGTCGACGTGCTGGTGCCCGCCAGGACGGCCACCGGAGACCCGGCGGACTACCTGGCCAGCCTGCGCGCCCAGATCCCGCAGGAGCACTACGACTTCGTCGACTCGCTGCTGGCGAAGTACGACATCCCGCTGGCCGACACGGCATCGGCGGGCGATCGATTCGCCGCCAGCGTCGGCCCGGAGATCGTGCAGCCGCTGCTCGACGTCGCCTTCTCGCACCGGGTCGCCCTGGTCGCGAACGCGCTCGGCACCCCGCCACCGGCGATGCTGGAGCGCGGCAAGGCCGACGGGGTGCCGATCGTGGCGCTGGTCGGCTCGCCGAAGCACGCGCAGCGACAGCTGGACATGGGCGTCGACCTGCTCGTCGCGCAGGGCACCGAGGCCGGCGGGCACACCGGGACCATCGCGACCATGGTGCTGGTGCCGGAGGTCGTGGACCTCGCGGGCGACGTGCCGGTGCTGGCGGCGGGCGGCATCGCCACCGGGCGGCAGATGGCGGCGTCGCTGGCGCTGGGCGCGGCCGGCGTGTGGTGCGGCTCGGTGTGGCTGTCCAGCCACGAGGACATCACCTCGCCCGCGGTGAAGGCCAAGTTCCTGGCCGCGACCAGCGGCGACACGCTGCGCTCGCCGACCCGGACCGGGAAACCGGCCCGCCAGCTGCGCAGCGCGTGGCACGAGGAGTGGGCGAACCCGGGCAGCCCGTCGCCGCTGCCGATGCCGCTGCAACCGATGCTGGTCGACGAGGCGTGGCGGCGCATCAACCAGGCGGCCGAGGCGGGCAACGACGGAGCGAAGGCCCTGGCGTCGTTCTTCATCGGCCAAGTCGTCGGCACGTTCCGGGAACTCCGGCCGGCGGCGGACATCACCCGGGAGATCATCGAAGACTGCAACAAGGCCCTGACCCGCCTAGCCAACCTCACCTGACCTCGTCCCTCCGCAATTTCAATGGAAATCAAACCTCCAATTTCCATTGAAATTGCGGGAGTTGTCCACAGGTGTCGGTGTGTCGTGGGGCGACGCGCCGGTGGTCCGCAATTTCCATTGAAATTGCGGGAAGTTGTCCACACCTATCTGTGCGTTGGGTGGCGATGTCCGGAGGGGCGGGCGATCACGGGAGGCGTTCGGCCCGGAGGCGGGAGCGGCGGATCTTGCCCGCCTCGTCCCGCAGCGGGTCCGCGACGAACTCGAAGCTCCGGGGCAGGCGGTAGGGCGCGACCCGGGTGCGGAGGTGTTCCAGCAGCGACTCCTCGGTCACCGGGCGGCGCGGGTGGACGATCGCGTGCGGGACGTTGCCGAGATCGTCGTCGGGCAGGCCGATCACGCAGCTGTCCACCACCGCGTCGTGCAGCGCCAGCGCCGCTTCCAGCTCCGCCGGGTACACGTTCGCGCCGCCCACCAGGATCATGTCCGTCTCCCGGTCGCCGAGGTAGAGGTACCCGTCCTCGTCGAACCAGCCGATGTCGCCGAGGGATTCCCAGCCTTCCCCGTCGACCTGCGCCCGGCCGCCCAGCAGCCGGTACGTCGGATCGACCTCCGCCGCCGTGCGCATCCACACCTTGCCCTCCCGGCCCGGCGGCAGGACCCGGCCTTCGGCGTCGCGCACCTCCATCTCGCCGCGCAGCACCCGGCCCACCGAGCCAGGGTGCGCCAGCCATTCCTCGCTGGTGATGAACGTGGCTGCCTGCGCCTCGGTGCCCGCGTACAGCTCGCGCAGGATCGGCCCGACCCAGTCGATCCACTGCCGCTTCAGCCACACCGGCACCGGCGCCGCCGTGTGGAAGACGGCGCGCAGGCTCGACATGTCGGCGGCGTCGCGCACCTCCGCGGGCAGCTTCGAGATCCGGGCCAGGATCGTCGACACCACGTACAGCCAGGTCACCTTGTGCTCGCCGATCAGCCGCAGCGTCTCGGCGGCGTCGAAGCGGCGCATCAGGATCACGTGGTTGCCGCGCAGCAGCCCCATGGCCACCGACATGTTCGGCGCGTTGTGCGACACCGGGGACGGCACCAGCGCGACTCCGCCGGGTTCGATGCCGAAGCTGTCCGCGGACGGTTCCACGTCCTCCACCAGCGCGGGCCGCCCCGCGACGATCACCTTGGGCCGCCCGGTGCTGCCGCCGGAGGTCGGCGCCTTCCACGCGGGGGAGACCGCCACCGGCAGCGGTCCGTCGTCCTGCTGGGCGGAGCGGAACCGCGCGGGCAGCACCGGGCGCCCGCCGGTCAGCGCGGGTTCGACGTCGCCGATCACCAGCGCCGGCTCGGTCAGCGCGATGATCTCCGCCAGTTCGCCGGCCGGGAGCTTGGGGCTCAGCGGCTGGGGCACCGCGCCGACCTTCCAGGCCGCGATCTCGGCGAGCACGAACGGCACCCCGTTGGGCAGCACGATGCTGACGAAGTCGCCCTGCCGCACCCCGCGCGCCAGCAGGTCGCGGGCCAGCCGGTTCGACTCGGATTCCAGCTCGGCCCGGGTGAGCGTGGTGTCCTCGCAGGTCAGCGCGGCGCGGTCGGGTTCGGCGGCGGCGAGTTCGGCCAGCCGGACGGGGAACGGGGTACCGGCGGCGGGCCGGTCGGCTGCGGGCACTCTCGAGCTCCTTGTCGTCCACTTCGGACCGGCGGACAGCGGAAAACCGGCGTTGTGCACCGAATGAATCACCGACCGGTGGGTACGACAAGTACGGCACGCCTAACGAACCGATAGGCGCAGGCTATTCCGGCCGGTCCGGTCGGGCGATTGCAGACCGCAGGCGACTTTAGTGCACTGGGGAAGGCATCCCGGGCTACCCAGGAGGTAGGCGTGAGCAAGCTGCGTTTCGGCGTTTTCCTGGCCCCCTTCCACACCGCGGGCCAGAACCCCACCCTGGCACTGCACCGCGACCTCGAACTCATCCGGCACCTCGACGCGCTCGGCTACGACGAGGCGTGGATCGGCGAACACCACTCGGCGGGCAGCGAGCTGATCGCCTCGCCGGAGATCTTCATCGCCACGGCGGCCGAACGGACGCGGCACATCAGGCTCGGCACCGGCGTGATCTCGCTGGCGTACCACAACCCGCTGTGGGTGGCGGACCGGATGGTGCTGCTGGACCACCTCACGCGCGGCCGGGTCATGCTCGGCGTCGGGCCCGGCTCGCTGCCCACGGATTCGGCGATGATCGGCCTCAACCCGACCGAGACCCGCGAGCTGCTCGACGAGAACCTCGACATCGTGCTGCGCCTGCTGCGCGGCGAAGCGGTCACCGCGCAGACCCGGACGCACAACCTCGTCGACGCGCGCCTGCAGCTGCGGCCCTACTCGGACCCGCTGTTCGACGTGGCGGTGGCCGCGGTGGCGTCTCCGACCGGTCCCCGGCTGGCCGGGCGGCACGGCATCGGGCTGCTGTCGATCGGCGCGACGCTCACCGCCGAGAGCTTCGACGCCCTGGGCCACCACTGGGGCATCGTGACCGAGCGCGCCGAGGCCTTCGGCACCGAGGTGGATCGCGAGGCGTGGCGGCTGGTCGGCCTGATGCACGTCGCCGAGACGCGGGAGCAGGCGTACCGCGACGTCGAGCACGGGATCGAGGACTGGTTCGAGTACTTCCAGAAGATCGCGGCCTTCCCGCAGATGCACGTGTCGGGCGGCGATGTGGGGGAGATGATCGCGTTCATCCGCGATTCGGGCGTCGGCGTGATCGGCACCCCGGAGGACGCGGCGGAGCAGGTGCAGCGGCTGGTGGCCCAGTCCGGCGGGTTCGGCGCGATGCTGCTGATGGCGCACGAGTGGGCGAACCCGGCGGCGACGAAGCGCTCCTACGAACTGATCGCCCAGCACGTGGTGCCGGCCTTCCAGGGGCAGCGCCAGTCCACATTGGACGCCAAGGCGCGGGCGAGCGCGACGCGGGAAGGGCATGCTCAGGCCCAGCACGATGCGGTGGCCCACATGGCCAGGAAGTACGAAGCCGAACGTGCCTAGCCGAGGTCCTTCCTGCGGAGCGGTGTCCCGGCAGGTCCGTGAGCACTTTGTGCTGCTCTAGCGGCACAAAGTACTCACGGCAGGAGTGACCAGCGGAAACAGGCGCGAGGCCGGTCAAGACAGGTGGTGCACCTCCTGCAGGCCGTAGACCGGCGTCGGGATGCCCTCGTACCTGGCCTTGAGCTGCAGGGCGAGGTAGAGGGAGTAGTGCCGGGACTGGTGCAGGTTCCCGCCGTGGAACCACAGGCCCGGCTGCTGCGTGGGTTTCCACATGTTGCGCTGCTCGCCCTCCCACGGCCCGGGGTCCTTCGTCGTGCCCGAACCCAGGCCCCAGCACTTGCCGACCTTGTCCGCCATCTCCTGGCCGGCCAGGTCCGCCACCCAGCCGTTCATCGAGCCGTACCCGGTCGCGTAGACGACCACGTCGGCCGGCAGCTCGGTGCCGTCGGCGAGCACGACGCCGTCGGCGGTGAGGTGGTCGACCTTGCCGTGGGCGAGGGCGATCTCGCCGTCGGCGACCAGTTCGGAGGCGCCGACGTCGATGTAGTAGCCGGAGCCGCGGCGGAGGTACTTCATGAACAGCCCGGATTCGTCGTCGCCCCAGTCGAGCAGGAATCCGGCCTTCTCCAGCCGGTCGTAGAAGTCCGCGTCGCGCTCCCGGATCTGCTTGTACACCGGGATCTGGAACTCGTGCATGATCCGGTACGGCAGCGACGCGAAGACCATGTCGGCCTTGTCGGTGGTCATCCCGGAGCTCACGGCGCGCTCGGAGTAGAGGTCGCCCATGGCGATGTCCATCAGCGATTCGGACCTGACGATGTGCGTGGAGGAGCGCTGCACCATGGTGACCGCGGCGCCGTGCTCCCACAGCGCGGCGCAGATGTCGTGGGCGGAGTTGTTGGAGCCGATCACGACCGCCCGCTTGCCCGCGTAGGAGTCGGGGCCGGGGTGCTGCGAGGAATGGTGCTGATCGCCCTGGAAGAGCTCCATCCCCGGGAACGACGGGATGTTCGGCTTGCCGGACATGCCGGTGGCGAAGACGAGCTGCCGGGGCGTGAGGGTGATCGCCTCGCCGTCGCGGTCGACCACGACCGTCCACTGCTCGGTGGCGTCGTCCCAGCTGGCGGAGGTGACCTCGGAACCCGTCCAGTACGGGACCTCCATCACCTGCGTGTACATCTCCAGCCAGTCGGCGATCTTGTCCTTGGGCGCGAAGACCGGCCAGTTGTCGGGGAAGGGCAGGTATGGCAGGTGGTCGTACCAGACCGGGTCGTGCAGGCACAGGCTCTTGTAGCGCTTGCGCCACGAATCCCCGGCGCGGGCGTTGCGTTCGAGGACGAGGGCGGGCACGCCGAGCTGGCGGAGCCGCGCGCCAAGCGCGATGCCGCCCTGCCCGCCGCCGATGACGACGACGTAGGGCTGCTGCTCGTGCCCGAGCTCGGTCGTCTCGCGGTCGCGTTCTTCGGCCCAGGAACGACGTCCCCTGATCGTCCCGTGGTGGGCGCCCTTCGGGCGTCGTTCGCGTTGCGGTTCCTCGAATCCCTTGAGCTCGCGCAGGCTGGTGAGCAGCGTCCAGCCGCCCTCGTCGGTCAGCCGGAGATGGCCCTTCCCGCGGCCGCCGGCCGTCTCGAACTCGATCCACGCCTCGATGACGCCCGCCGACTCGACCGGGGCCTCCGTGGTGCGGAAGCCGGCGGGGGCGGTGTGGGCCAGGCAGGACTCCAGCATGTGCGCGATGCCCTCGCGCCCCTCGACGGTCTTGATGTTCCAGGTCAACGACACCAGGTCCCGCCAGTAGCTGTCGGCGGCGAACATCTCGGCGGCCTGCCGGGCGTCGCCGGCCGCGAGCGCGGACTCGAAACGATTCAGCCAGGCATCGACGCGCTCCTGCGGGGAGCCGGGCCGTGCCACCGGGTCGATCGTCTGCGTCATCGCAACTCCCTGTCATCCCAGTTGTCGAGTAACGCAGATCACACCCCTGGTTCGGAGTGGTCGGCAAGGGTTGCAGCGAATTGCATTCGGCCCCGGCTATCGCGTGCGGTGACCGGTGCCACATATCATCGCCGCGAGAGCGATGGCGCGGGAGGTGGTCCGGTGAGCGTTCCGCACGCTGTCCCGCCGGGTCGGCACCTGCCCGACTACGCCCGCGACCTGGTGCGGATGCACGACGCCGTCATCTCCGGAAGCCGGCCGCAACTGCGGCCCCGTGCTCTCGTCTCCCGTTCCTGGTCGCGCGTGCTCGGGCTCGGCCTCACCGCCGATGGGCACAACGTCCGCGCCGCCCTCGCCGAGGAGGAACTCGCGCGGCGGCGGCATGATTCGCCGCTGCGGAACGTCATCGCCGAACTCAGGCAGGTGATCGGGGCGGTGTCCGACGCCTCGCCGTTGCTGCTGGTGGTCACCGACGCCGATGGCGTCATCCTCTGGCAGGAGGGCGCGTCGCAGGTCCGTCGCCGGGCCGAGGACCTCGGTTTCCGCCCGGGCGCCGAGTGGACCGAGGCGAACGTGGGCACCAACGCGATCGGCACCGCGCTGGCCGAGGCCGCGCCGGTCGAGCTGCTGGCGGGCGAGCACTTCGAGCAGGGCCAGCATCCGTGGTACTGCACCGCCGCGCCGATCCACGACCCGCGCACCGGTTCGCTGCTGGGCGTCGTCGACGTCAGCGGGCCCGCCCTGACGCTGCACCCGGCGATCGGCGCCCTGGTTGAGACGGCGCGGCGGCTCGCCGAGTCCCAGCTCTGGCGCGGCCATCGGCAGGGCCTGGAACGGCTGCGGCGGTCGGCCGAGCCGCTGCTGGCCGCGGCTGCCGGGCCGGCCCTGCTGGTCGATGACGACGGCTGGGTCGCGCACAGCTCGGGCATCGCGGTGGGGGACCGGATCGCCGCACCGGCCGCCGGGCAGGTCATCGCGGTTCCCGGCGTCGGTGCCTGCCTGCCCGAGCGGCTGGCGGACGGCTGGCTGATCCGGCCGTCGAATCGCGGGCGGGCGGTGCTGCTCGACCTCGACCTGTCCGGCTCGCCGATGCTGCGCCTGCGCTCCGGCGACGCCGAATGGCGCCGCCCGCTGACCAGGCGGCACGCCGAGATCTTCGCGCTCCTGCACTCCGCCGGCCCCGCCGGCCTCACCGCGCAGGCGCTCAGCCGGGCCCTGTTCGGCGACTCCGAGCACCTCGTCACCGTCCGCGCGGAGGTGTCGCGGCTGCGCCGCCTGCACGGAACCCTCGTGGAGACCAGGCCCTACCGGTTGGCCGACGGAGTCGAGCTGGCCGTCCACCGCGCGCCGTGATCCCGGGGCGCGGTGGACAGCCGGGCGCTCACCCCAGCGGCCAACCCTTGAGGGGCTTGGGCTGCGGCGTGGGGTAGGCGCGCTTGGAAGTGGTGAGGTTCTGGTTCACCAGGGCCTCCGCCAGGCTCACCGCCGCGGCGACCCCGTCGACGACCGGGACGCCGACCTCCGCCTCGACCCGCTCCGCGAGGCCCGCCATTCCGGCGCAGCCGAGCAGGATCACGTCGGCGCCGTCGTCCTCCACGGCCAGCCGCGCCTCCTCGACGATGCGCGTGGCGGCCCGGTCCTCGTCGGCCTCCAGCTCCAGCACCGGGATCTCGGCGGCGCGCAGCGCCGCGCACCGGCCCGTCAGGCCGATCAGCTGGAGGCGGTCGTGGATCTGGCCGAGCGTGCGGCGCAGCGAGGTGACTACCGCGTAGCGGCGGCCGATCAGGCACGCCGTGTGCGCGGCGGCCTCGGTGATGTCGACGACCGGCACGTCGAACAGCTCCGCGAGCCCTTCCTTGCCGTGCTCGCCGAAGCCCGCCAGCACCACCGCGTCGAAGGGTTCTTCGAGCCGGCTGACGCGGTCCATCACCGCCACCGCCGCCAGGTAGCTCTCGAAGTTGCCCTCCACCGAGCCGGCCCCGAAATCCGGCGTCACCGCGACGATCTCGGTGGTGTCGGAGGCGACTTTCACGGCCTGCTGCCGGATTGCCTCGGTGACCGCCTCGGTCGTGTTGACGTTGGCGACGACGATCCTCATGTTTCCCCTCACGGACTGGCTGTTCACTCGGCGGCCACGGCGATGGCTTCGCCGTCGACGTCGTGGAATTCGGGCTTGCGATCGCCGATGACGGCGTAGATGGCCGCGCCGAGGATCGCCCCGACGAACCAGGAGAACCCGGCGACGACCGCGAAGACGGGCACCAGCGCCACGATGACCGAGATCGCGGCGGCGGGCACGAACGCCCAGACCGCCCTGGGGTTGTAGCCCTTGCGGTAGTGGTACTCGCCGTCCGGGTTCTCGGTGTAGAGGTCCGGGACGTTGACGCGGGCCTTCCGCAGCAGCCAGTAGTCCGCCATGATCACGCCGAAGATCGGGCCGAGCAGCGCGCCGAGGCCGCCGAGGAAGTAGTTCACCACGACGGGGTTGTCGTAGAGGTTCCACGGCAGGATGACGAGGCCGATGACGGCGCTGACCAACCCCGCCCGGCGGAAGTTCAGCTTCTGCGGGAAGAGGTTCACGAGCACGTAGATCGGCGCCACGAAGTTCGCCATCAGGTTCACCGCGATCGTCAGGATGATCAGCGCGACCGAGGCGCTCGCGAGCAGGATCAGGTTGGGGATCGTCTGCACGATGTCGGTCGGGCTGGTGATCACCCGGCCGTCCAGCTTGAACTGCGCGCCGCTGAGGACGACGACGATGCCGGCGAAGAAGAGCATGTTCACCGGGATCCCGATCAGGTTCCCGCCGATGATCGACTTCCGGCTCTTGGCCGAGCGCGTGAAATCGCAGAAGTTCAGCACGAAGGTCCCGTAGATCACGACCCAGAGCGCGGCGCCCTGCAGGATCTGCAGCCACATCGCCCCGCCGGTCAGCGGCTGCGAGGTGGAGATCGAGATGGAACCGCCGGCGCGGACGAACATCCAGATCGCCAGCGCGCACATCGTGATGAGGGTGGTCGGCGCGGCGATCGCCATGTACTTGCGGATCACGTGCATGCCGTAGCTGACGATGAGGACCTGGACGGCCCACAGCGCGAGGAAGGTGATCCAGCCGAGCGTCGAAAGCCCCAGCGCGGACGTCGTCTCCAGCACCTGCAGCCTGGGGAACATGGCCACCAGGAGGGCGTTGAGCACGGCGGCCGCGAGGTAGGTCTGGATGCCGAACCAGGCGATCGCGACGATGCCGCGGACGGCGGCCGGGATCCGCGCGCCCTTGGTGCCGAACGCGATGCGGCTCATGACGGGGAAGGGCACGCCGGTCTTGTGGCCCATGTAGCCGGACAGCGTCAGGAGCAGGAACAACAGCACCGAGGCCAGCACGAATGCCAGTAGAATGCCCCATACGCTCAGCCCCAGCGCGAACAGGCCGATGGCGAAGGCGTAGTTGCCGAGGCTGTGCACGTCATTGGCCCAGAGCGTGAAGACGTTGTAGGCGCCCCAGCGGCGCCCCTCCTTCTTCGTCGGGGCGAGGTCGTAGCTGTACAGAGTGGTGCTGGCGGAGCCGGGCGGATCCGTGGCAGTTCGGTCGTCCGTCGCGGTCATAAGGCTGCTCCCGGGTTTCCACATTGAAACATTCGGCTACCTTGAATTTCCTATTATTCCACGATGTGGAAGTATAAGAATATGTATACGTAAGGTAGGCCTCACCGAACCACTGGTCAAGAGTTGGCCGGGGTCGTTCGTATACCGAAATCTTCGCCGGGCGCGGTTTTCCCGGCAACCGCCCCGGATCCCCCGTGCCGTTGTGGCACAAGGGGATCCGGTGTGCGGGAATCTCCAACGCGCGCCGCGCGGGGTCAGCGGCTCGCGGGGCGAAGGCCGTCGAGGAGCGTTCCGACGAGCCTGTCGATGAACTCCGGCGGCACCTCGAGCGGCTCGTCCGCCGACTGCAGCAGGCGGGGTAGCACGAACTGGTAGCAGGCGCCGACGATCAAGGTCGCCGCTGCGTCGGCGTCCGCGGCGGAATCGATCCGGCCGAGTTCCCGCTCGGCGCGGATGTGGGCGGCCAGGGTCTGCTGGAGGTTGTTCCCCTTCTTCGATCGCGGCCAGGTGTTGAACCGGGCGAGCGCCTTGGGCTGGCTCAGCAGTCCGGCGAACGCGGGCAGGATTCGTTCGTGCAGATCGAGAATGTGCCGCAGGTGCGCGGCGAGGTTCGCTTCGATCGGGCCGTCGCCCGGTGTCGGCGGGGCGGCCAGGGACCGTTCGGCCGTTTCGATGTGCGCCAGCAACGCGTGCGCGAGGAGTTCTTCCTTGTCGTCGAAGTAGTTGTAGAGGACGCCGTCGGCGACCCGCGCCTCGCGCGCGATGGCGCGGACGGTCAGCCCTTCGGTGCGGCGTTGTGCGATCAGGCCTTCGGCAACGCGGATCAGGTGTTCGCGGATCCCCGCTCCGCCGGCTGCGGCCGGGGTTCTCGGCATCTCGGTCTCCTCACCGGGTTCAGGAGCGGATCCTGGTGTTCTGGAACGTCTGGAACAGCCACTGGCCGTCCTGCTTGACCGCGACCTTCGTCTGGATGGAGAGGTCCTCGGCCCGGCATTCGGTCGCGCCGGGCTGCAGGACGCAGTTGCCGCTGTTGATGACGACGGCCAGCCCGGGTGACACGAACTCCACGTGCCGTTCCCGCGATGCCGACATCCGGGTGCCCGCCATGAACGTGTCGAACCCGTCCTGGAGGCTCTTCGCGATGGCGTCGCGGCCGTGCAGGTGCCCGCCCATCACGTCGACGAAGTCGGCGCTCTCCGTGAAGGTCGCGGCGAAGGCGGCGCCGTCGTGCCCCCACGAGTCGGCCTGCTGTTGTTCGAGCCGCTCCAGTGCCGCCATGTCCGCGTCGTTCGTCATCCGGGTCCCCTTCGAGATCGTCATGAACACATGTTCATGAACACTCGTTCACGATATTCGTGCGGCTACCCAGCGTCAAGCGGGTTCGGAAAGCTCGGCAGCACGGCGCGAGCCCGGAACGCTCGCCGGGAAGTTGCCGAGTGGGGGTGAATGCGGCGCGGAGCCGGTTAGAAGAGCATGCGTTCCAGGACCATCTGGCGGCTGGACAGGACGTGCTGCTTCGCCACCTCCGCGGCGCGGTCCGCGTCGCCGGCGGCGATCGCGGCCTGGAGCGCCTCGTGCTCGGTGCAGACCCGCTCGGGTTCGAGGTTCATCCGGAACAGCCAGGCCAGCCGGCTGTGCAGCGGCTCCAGCATCGACGCCAGCAGGTCGTTGCCCGCGAGCCCGACGAGCGCGTCGTGGAAGGTGGCGTTGGCGTCGGACATCGCGTTGACGTCACCGGCCTCGTGCGCCTCGCGCGCCTTGCGGGCCAGGTCGGCCAGCTGTGCCACTTCCTCGGTCTCGGCGCGCTCGGAGGCCAGCCGGGCGGCGTAGACCTCCAGCGCCTCGCGGACCTCGAACAGCTCCTTGACCTGCTGGCGGTCCAGGCCGCGGACGAACACGCCCCGGCGGCGCGGCAGCACGTCGACGAACCCTTCGCTCTGCAGCATCCGGATCGCCTCGCGCACCGGAACCCGGGAGATCCCGAGCTCGGCGGCGAGTTCCTGCTCGAAGATCCGGTCACCGGGGCGCAGCCGGCCATCGGCGATGCGGTCCTGCAGTTCCCTGCGCACCTGATCGCGCAGGGGGACGCGGGTATCCGCGGTTTGCTCACCGGTAACCGACACGGCTCCTCCTCCTGGGTCGCGCTGCCCCCAGCCTAGGCGAGGCGGGTTCAGATGCCGCGCTTCATGGCGCGCGTTCCCAGCCACAGGCCCGCGGCGGCGATGACGCCCGCCGCGATGATCCCGTACGGCACCGACGGGTCCGCGAGCTGCCCGGAGAACAGCGCCCGCTCGGCGTCGGCGATGTGCGAGACCGGGTTGAACCGCGCGACGACCTGCAGCCACGCCGGGCCGAAGTCCATCGGCAGCAGCACCCCGGACAGCAGCAGCAACGGGAACAGCACGAGCTGCGTGATCGCGTAGAACAGCTCGCCGCCCGGGTGCGAGGCGATCGCCAGCACGAACGACAGCGCGCCGAGTCCGACGCCGAACACCAGCAGCAGGGCCAGCCCGGCGAGCACGCCGGTGGGGTGCAGCTGGAAGCCCAGCGGCACGGACAGGGCGATGAGCAGCACCGCCTGCACCAGCAGCAGGGCGAACTCCTTCAGCGTTCGGCCCACGAGCATCGCCGAGCGGTTCAGCGGCGTCACCAGCATCCGCTCCAGCGAGCCGCCGCCGAGCTCGACCAGGAGGTTGTAGCCGGCCATCATCGGGCCGAACAGGCACATCATCACCAGGATGCCCGGCACGAACCACTGCCACGGCGCGGCGTCGAACCCGGAGGTGCCGGCCAGCAGCGGCCCGAAGAGGAACAGGAACAGCACCGGCTGCGCCATGCTGAACAGGATCACCATCGGCTCGCGCAGCGCCGGGGTGAACTCCCGGGCGAAAACCGTTGCGGTGTCGCGGAAGAATTGCATCGATCGGTCCTTTCTGCGGTTCAGGTGTCGTGAGTGCGCAAGCCGGTAAGAACCGGAACCGGCACTCACGACTCGTCTTCGCCTTCGCGGAGGCTTCGGCCGGTGAGCGCGAGGAAGACGTCGTCCAAGGTGGGGCGCGCGGTTTCGGCGGCGATCGCCTTGATCCCGGCCTCTTCGAAGGCGCGCAGGTATTCCGGCAGCGCGGTGTCGGCGCGGGGCACCCGGACCTGGACCGACTGGCCGTCGACGGTGACGGAGTCGGGGGAGGAGAGCCGGGCCGCGGTCTCGGCCGCCGGTGCCGCGTCCGCGTGGGCGACGGTGATGGTGATGCGGTCGCCGGCGAGGTCGGCCTTGAGCTGTTCGGCCGTGCCGTCGGCGATGACCCGGCCGTGGTCGACGATCACCACCCGCTCGGCCATGCTGTCGGCCTCGTCGAGGTAGTGCGTGGTGAACAGCAGCGTCGTGCGGTGCTCTTCGCGCAGCCGCAGCACGTGCTCCCAGATGTTGGCCCGGCTGTGCGGGTCGAGGCCGGTGGACGGCTCGTCCAGGAACAGCAGCGCCGGCCGGTTGACCAGGCCCATCGCGATGTCGAGGCGGCGGCGTTGCCCGCCGGAGAGCGTGCCCGGCTTGCGGGCCGCCAGCGGGGTCAGGTCGAGCAGGTCGAGGACCTCGTCGGCGCGGCGCCGGGCGTCGTGGCGGGTCAGGCCGTAGCTGCGGCCCTGGGTGATCAGCTCGTCGCGGGCGCGGAAGTTCTCGCCGGCGCTGCTCCGCTGGCCGACGTAACCGATGCGGGCGCGCACCGCGGCGGGGGAGGCGATGATGTCGTGCCCCGCGACGGTGGCCGTTCCGGACGTGGGCGGCAGCAGCGTGGTGAGCATCCGCAGGCTGGTCGACTTGCCGGCGCCGTTCGGCCCGAGGAAGGCGACCAGCTGGCCGGGCTCGACGTCGAGGTCCAGGCCGCGCACGGCGTCGACCGGCCGGCGTTTGACGGTGAACCGGCGGGTCAGGCCGCGGGCGTGGATCATCAATGGCTCCTTCTGCACGGTTGCCCTGGAAATGGGCATGACGAAGAAACCCCGGTTCGGGGGTTTCGGGCGAGATGACCGATCCTGGCGCGCGGCGGGTCGGCGGTCAAACGTGAACGGCACTTTCATGTTTGCTCTGACCTGCGAAAACGTCGCGGTCGGCGTGCTCGGTCGGGTCGATGCGTGCGGCCGATTTCGCTGGTCGGCGGCCATTTCCGGAATTTCCCGAAGTAATTCAGCTGTGAACCCGAGGTTCACGGCTCTGTCCGGGTTTGCGAATCGGGTCCCGTCGCCCGGTTGTAAACCTTGGGTTCACACTGGTACTGTGAACCCAAGGTTTACAAGGAGGTCGGACATGTCGGCGGAAGAGGCCGAGCGGTTGGTGCGGCAGATGGCGGACGCGGTGCCGGTCGAGGCGATGGATCCGGGCCCGAAGGGCAGCGACTTCGGCGACGAGCAGGAGCGCCGGGTGGTCGCGCTGGGCAGGCTCCGCGCGGCGCTGGAGGCGGAGGAGCTGATGGCCGAAGCGGCGGGGCGCAACACTGCCGCCGCGGCGGCGGAAACGGTGTGGCTCGGCGCGAGCCTCGCGGACCTGAGCACGGTCACCGGCCGGTCCCGGCAGGCGGCCCGCAAGCGGTGGCCGGAGCTGGGCGGCATCTACCGGCGCCGCAAGTGGCTCGGCGACCACGTCGAGGACATCGCCTACATGGCGGGCCTGCTGGCGTCCCGCGCCGACGACCTGGTGCCAGGGCGCGGCCACGGCACGTTCATGAAGCTGATCCGGCAACTGCGCGAGGGATTGCGCCGCAGCGAGGAGGACTTCGCCCAGGAAAGCCGGGAGAGTGCGGACCCGGCGGCGCGCTGGCGAGCGCTCGACGACCTGGTGAACGTGACGCTGCGCGAAATCATCGAAACGGCGGGAAAACCGGCGACGCCGGAAGCGGACTTCGCCCTCCACGGAGCCCGCGGAGTCCTCGGCTACTACGACCACGCCACGGCCGAATCTCCGGAGGCCTGACCCACGAGGCGCGGTAGGAATCTCCCAATTTTAGGCAAAATCGGAGGTTCCTGCCGCGCTCCGGCGGGCCGCGATCGGGCGGGTCACCGGCGCCACGGTGCGATCGGGTTCACGGGGTGCGCGGCCGGACGTGGACGCGTTCGCCTTGCAGTCCGAAGAGGATGAGCAATTCGACCGCGCGCCCGTCGGCCGACCCCAGCCAGTGCGGCAGCGTGGTGTCGAACTCCGCGGCCTCGCCCGGCGGAAGGATCAGATCCCGCTCGCCCACCACCAGCCGCAACCGTCCATTGAGGACGTAGAGCCACTCGTACCCGCTGTGGGTCTGCGGGGTGGGTTCGGCCGGCTCGGCGCGGCTCGGGATGAGCATCTTGTACGCGTGCACCCCGCCGGGCCTGCGGGTGAGCGGGATGAAGGTCATGCCGTGGCGGTGGATCGGCTGCAGATGGATCCGCGGGTCGCCGGTACGGGGAGCCCCGACGAGGTCGTCGAGCGGGACGTCGTAGGCGTGGGCCAGCGGCAGCAGCAGCTCCAGGTTCGCCCGCCGCCGCCCGCTTTCCAGGCGGGACAGGGTGCTTTCCGAGATCCCGGTCTTCGCCGCGAGTTCAGCCAAGGTGCTGCCGCGTAGCCGACGCAGTGCGCGCAGCCGCGGCCCGACCGCGTCCAGCACGCCCTCTATTTCCTCACTCATGCCCCCAGTCTTGCCGGTTCGGCAAGGTTCCGTGCAATCGGTGTCGGTTGCGCGTGAAGGTGGTTGCCGTACCCAATGACCGGCACGAGGGAGAAACCGACAATGGGCCAGGATTCCACCGGCACGACGACGGGCGTCGATGCCGCCCGCTTCTGGGACGAGCTCTACCGCGATCCCCGGCCTGCCCAGACCGGCCGGGCGAATCCCGTGCTGGCCGAGATCGCGCGGGGCCTCACCCCGGGCACTGCCCTGGACCTGGGCTGCGGGGCCGGCGGTGACGCGCTCTGGCTGGCCGGTCGCGGGTGGCGGGTGACCGCGGTCGACATTTCCGCCAACGCCGTGCGTCGCCTCGCCGAGAACGCCCAGGCACGCGGCCTGCACGCAATGGTGTCCGTGGAATGCGTCGACCTGGCGGAGGACTTCCCCGCGGGCAGCTTCGACCTGGTGTCCGCCCAGTACTTCCAGACGCCGTTCGCGTTGCCCCGAGCCCTAGTTCTGCGCACCGCCGCGCACGCGCTGCGCCCCGGCGGGCGGCTCGTGGTCGTCGACCATGGTTCCGCGGCGCCCTGGACCTGGAACCAGGACCCCGGGACCCACTACCCGACGCCGGACGAGGTGTCCGCCGAGCTGGCCCTCGACCCGGCCCGGTGGCGCGTCGAGCGCGCGGACATGCCCCGGCGGCGCGCGACGGGACCGGGCGGCCAGACCGCGACCGTCGTCGACAACGTGCTGGTCATCCGCCGGGCGGCGGCCTGATCTCGCGCCCTGCCCCGATCTGAGAGGACGACCATGCCGCAGATATACCGCCCCGCCAAGCCCCGTCGCGACGCCGGCCCCCCGAAGACCGGGCCCGGGGAGAAGGACGTGCTGCTGGGCTTCCTGGACTACCTGCGCGACTCGGTGATCGCCAAGACGCACGGCGTCCCGGAACCGCAGGTCCGCACGCCGGGCGTGGCGTCGGGAACGAACCTGCTCGGCCTCGTCAAGCACCTCACCCACGTCGAACGCCACTGGTTGCTCGGCGATCCGGTCACCGACTGGGCAGCGACCTTCCGCCCGGAACCGGACGAAAGCGCCGACGACATCCTCCTCGCCTACCGGGAAACCACAGCCCGCGCGAACGAGGCGATCGCCGCCTGCCCCGACCTCGCCGCGGCCGGACCGCGCCCGGGCGGGCGGCCCGGCCCGGCACCGTCCCTGCGCTGGACCCTCGCCCACCTGATCGAGGAAACCGGGCGCCACGCCGGGCACGCCGACATCCTGCGCGAACTCATCGACGGCGCCACCGGACGCTGACCCACCCGAGTCGATCGGTGGATGGTCAGAGGTCGGCGAGGGCTGTGATCGGGTTTTCGGCGCAGTCCGCGATGTAGCGGAGGAAGCCTCCTGCCGTTGCTCCGTCGCAGACCCGGTGGTCGAACGTCAGGGACAGCTGGGTCACCTTCCGGAGGGCCAGTTCTCCCTGGTGGGCCCAGGGTTTGTCGATGATCCTGCCGATGCCCAGGATCGCCGCCTCCGGGTGGTTGATGATCGGGGTGGAGCCGTCCACGCCGAACACGCCGTAGTTGTTGAGCGTGAACGTGCCGCCCGTGAGGTGCTTGGGTTCGAGGTCTCCCGCGCGGGCCAGGACGGTGCGGTGCGCGATCGCTTCGGAGAGCTGCGCCGTGCTCATCTCGTGGGCGTCGCGGACCACCGGGACCATCAGGCCGCGCGGTGTTTGCGCGGCGAAGCCGAGGTTGATGTGACCGAACTGGACGATCTCGCCGCGTTCGGTGTCCACCGAGGCGTTGAGCTCCGGAAACCGCCGCAGTCCCGCCACGCAGAAGCGGGCGATCAGCGACAGCAGGCTGATGTCCGCGCGCTCCTTGAGCAGCGCACGGGCCTCCAGCAGGCGGGTCGCGTCGACGTCCACCCACGTGCTGGCGTCCGGGATCTCCCGGCGGCTGCGGGCCAGCTTGTCGGCGACGGCGCCTCGGAGACCGCGCAGCGGCGTGCGGATCTCGCCGTCCCGCCGGGGCGGTTCGGGGCGCGCCGCGGAATCCACGTCACGGCGCAGGATGACACCGCTCGGCCCGGTGCCGACCACATTGGACAGATCCACGCCGTGCTGCTTGGCGAGCCGGCGCACGATCGGCGAGAGCACGCGCGGAGCGCCGTTCGGGCTCGGCGCGGCCGACGCGATCTGAGGCTCCGCGCTTCGCAGCGTGCGCGACGTGGTGTGCGCCCGGCGGCGTCGGCGGGTGGCCGTTCCGCCGGTTCCGTAGCCGACGAGCACGTTGCCCGAACCGGCCCGCTCCTCGGTGCGGTGCTGTTCGTGCGGCGAGTCATCGCACGCGATGGTCGTCAGCGGCGCGCCCACGGCGAGCACGTCGCCGGCGGCGCCGTGCAACGTCTCGACCACGCCCGCGTGCGGGCAGGGCACGTCGACGACCGCCTTGGCGGTCTCCACCTCGACGACGACCTGGTCCGCCTCGACCCGGTCGCCGACCTCGACGTGCCAGCGGACGATCTCCGCCTCGGTCAGGCCCTCCCCGAGGTCGGGCAGCGCGAACTCAGCGGAGCGCGTCATGCGGCGTCCTCCTGGCTCCGGGCTCCGCCGAGCCACTTCGCGTCCGGTTGGTCGTCCCACTGCAGCCGGTCCAGTGCGTCGAGCACCCGGTCGACGCCAGGCAGGTGCACGTGCTCCAGCTTCGGCGGCGGGTACGGCACGTCGAAGCCCGCGACGCGCAGCACCGGCGCGGCCAGCGAGTGGAAGCAGCGCTCCTGCACTCGCGCGGCGATTTCCGCTGCCACACCGGCGAATCCGGGAGCCTCCTGGAGCACCACGCAACGCCCGGTGCTGCGGACGGCTTCGGTGATCGTCTCGTCGTCGAAGGGCACCAGGCTGCGCGCGTCCACGACCTGGACGTCCCAGCCCTCCTCCTCGGCCGCCGCGGCGGCTTCCATGGCCAGCGGCACGCCGGGGCCGTAGGCGATCAGCGTCGCGTCGCGGCCCGGCCGGCGGATCGCCGCGCGCCCGATCGGCTCCGCCTTCGCCGGCAGCTCGATGTCCTGTTTGGACCAGTAGAGCTTCTTCGCTTCCAGGAACACCACCGGATCGGGATCGTCGATGGCCTCGCGCAGCATCGAGTAGGCGTCCGCGGCGGTCGCCGGCGCGACGACCTTGAGGCCCGGGGTGTGCGCGTAGTAGGCCTCGCTGGAGTCGCAGTGGTGTTCCACGCCGCCGATGCCGCCCGCGAACGGCACCCGGATGACGATCGGCATGCCGACCGCGCCGCGCGTCCGGTTGCGCATCTTCGCGATGTGCGAGACGACCTGCTCGAACGCGGGGAAGGCGAAGGCGTCGAACTGCATCTCCACCACCGGGCGGAAGCCGGCCATCGCCATGCCCACCGCGAACCCGGCGATGCCCGATTCGGCCAGCGGCGTGTCGAAGCAGCGGTCCTCGCCGAACTCGGCCTGCAGGCCGTCGGTGATCCGGAAGACGCCGCCGAGCCGCCCGACGTCCTCGCCGAAGACCACCACGCGCTCGTCCTCGGCGATGGCGTCGCGGAGCGCGGCGTTGAGCGCCTGCGCCATGCTGGTCGGTGCCATTTAGAGGTCCTTTCAGAATGCGGCGTCAGCCGCATGCGGTGAGGGACTCAGCTCGCACCGCCGCGGGTTCTCAGGCTGTGCCCACCCCGTCGGGGTTCTTGGCGAGGACAGCCCCAGCGCCGTGTATTGGTCATACATAAGTCGGGGATCCCGGAGTCCAGGCGGCGTCTGTAACTCCCGCAGGGGGCCGCTACCTGCACCGCCGGGCAAGCCCATTTGGAATCACTGCTTACAGCGTCTCCTGTTCGGCCCGGAGTTGGGCGAGCTGCTCGGTCAACTGCGGGGTCGGTTCGGCGTAGACGTGCCGGAAGAGGTCCTCGGGATCGACCGCGGGCTCCTGCTGCATGCGGGTGCGCACCTGGGAGGCGAACTCCTCGGCCTCCGCGGCGATCCGCTCCACCGCCGCGTCGTCGAGGTGGCCGCCGGCGCGCAGGTGGCGCTCCAGGAGGCTGATCGGGTCCCGCTGCTGCCAGTGCTCGACCTCCCCGGGCGGCCGGTACCGCGACGCGTCGTCGGCATTGGTGTGCGCTTCCATCCGGTAGGTGTGCGCCTCGACGAGGAACGGGCCGTTCCCGGCGCGGGCGTGCGCCACCGCACTGTCCAAAACGGACAGTACCGCCGCAGCGTCGTTGCCGTCGACCTGCTCGCTGCGCACCCCGTAGCCGATTCCCTTGTGCGCCAACGAAGGCGCGACCGACTGCTTGGCGAGCGGGACGCTGATGGCGTACCCGTTGTTCTGCACGAAGAAGACCACCGGCGCGCGGAAGACGGCGGCGAAGTTGAGCGCCTCGTGGAAGTCGCCCTCGCTCGTGGCGCCGTCGCCGAGCAGCGCCATCGCCACGGTGTCGTTGCCCTTGCGGGCCTCGCCGTGGGCCAGCCCGACCGCGTGGAGCGTCTGGGTGGCCAGCGGCGTGCACTGCGCCGCGGTGCGGGTCGCCGGGACGTCGTACCCGCAGTGCCAATCCCCGCGCAGCAGCGTCAGCACCTCGACCGGGTCGATGCCGCGCGCCACCAGCGAGACCGAATCGCGGTAGGTCGGGAACAGCCAGTCGTCGGCGCCGATGCTCAGCACCGCGCCGACCTGGCAGGCCTCCTGGCCGCGCGAGGACGGGTACACTGCCAGCCGCCCCTGCTTGGTGAGCGTGGTGGCCTGCGCGTCGAACCGGCGGCCGAGCACCATCGCCCGGTACGCGGCCAGCAGCCGGGCGGGCTCCGGCATCGGGTACTTCGGATCGGGCTGCTCCAGCAACCGCACCGGGCTGCTCGACGGAAGCCATTCCACGGCCGTAACCTCCTCAGGACGACTGGCTTGAGATGGTCGGCCAGATCGGTCACGTGATACAAGTCATGGCTGGATAATCGGAACGAACGGCATCGAGGAAGCAACATGGCCGACCAAACGTCCATCGGGATCGATTCGCGGGGCGGCCGGTCCGGACGATCGGCACCGGCGCTCGACGAGATCGACGCGCGGATCGTCGAGGAGCTGGGCCGGGACGGACGGATGTCCGTCCGCACGCTGGCGGAGCGCGTGAGCATCTCCCGCACCAACGCGCACAGCCGCGTGGAGCGGCTGATCTCCAGCGGGGTGATCACGGGTTTCCACGCGCGGGTCGACCCGGTCAAGGTGGGCCGGGGCACGGCGGCCCTCATCGGCCTGTCCATCGAGCAGGGCACCTGGCCCGAGGTCTCCCGGCGGCTGGCCGCGACCAGCGGCGTCGAGCACGTGGCGCTGGTGGCCGGGGACTTCGACTTCGTGGTGCGGGTCCGGACCGAGGACAACCGGTCGCTGCGGAACCTGGTCTTCGACCACATCCAGTCGCTGCCCGGGGTCCGGAACTGCCACACCTGGCTGATCTTCGACGAGTTCGAACCCGAGCGGTGAAACTGCGCGTCCGCCTGGTGGCGGCGCGCGTCAGAGGTCGAGGTCGACGACCACCGGGGTGTGGTCCGAGGTGCCCTTGCCCTTGCGGGCCTCGCGGTCGACGTAGGAGTCGCCGACCGCCCCGGTGAAGCGCTCGTTGCCGTAGACCAGGTCGATGCGCATGCCCTGGTTGTTCGGGAAGCGCAGCTGGCGGTAGTCCCAGTAGGTGAACGGCACGTCGTACTTCAGCGCCCGCGGGTAGACCTCGGCGAGGCCGGTCTCGGCGATCGCGGCGAGCGCTTTGCGCTCGTCCTCGGTGACGTGGGTGCTGCCCTCGAAGGCCGCGATGTCCCAGACGTCGGCGTCGGTCGGGGCGATGTTGAAGTCGCCGAGCACGGCGAACGGCCGGTCGGCGGCCAGCTCCTCGATGGCGGTGGTGCGCAGCGCGTCGAGCCACCGCAGCTTGTAGGCGTAGTGCGGGTGCCCGACCTCGCGGCCGTTCGGGACGTACACCGACCACACCCGCACGCCGCCGCACGTCGCGCCGATCGCCCTGGGCTCCTGGGTCTCGAACATCGCGCCGTCGGCCTGGAAGCCTGGCTCGTCGAGCAGCCCGCGGCGCACCTCGTCGATGCCGACCCGGGACAGCACCGCCACACCGTTCCAGCGTCCGGTGCCGTGCGCGGCGACCTCGTAGCCGAGCTCGCCGACCTCGTCGAGGGGGAAGGCGTCGGCGGCGCACTTGAGCTCCTGGACGCACAGGACGTCCGGTTCGGCCTTGCCCAGCCAGTCGAGCAGCTTGGGCAACCGGGCGCCGACGGAGTTGACGTTCCAGGTAGCGATCCGCATACCCGGAACCCTGTCACACCACCCCGTCACCGGCGGCGAGGGGCATTCGTCGCGGGTGGAGTGGAGCGAACGGCCTGTTCACCTCGTTCACCGGAGCGAACAGGCCGTTCGCTCCGCCGCGCGGATCAGCGGGGGAGCCACTCCGGACGGCTCGCGCCGCGGGGGAGGAGGACGTGCCGGTAGGCGCCCGGGGTTTCCGGCATGCGGACCTGGTCGGTGACGCCCTGGTAGCGGCCGAGGGGTGTGTCGGCGGTGAAGGTCTCCGGGGCCAGGTAGGCGTGCTCCTCGCCGGTGCCCGCGACGGCGTGGGCGTAGTCGCGGTCGAAGATGCCCATGCTCAGGATCCACAGGGCGGCCCGGGTCAGGGAGACGTGCACGCGGTAGCTGCCGCCCTCGGTGGCGCGGCGGATGAGCGCCTGGCCGACGCCGAGCGCGAGCAGCCACGACACGATGTAGTCGTTGACCACCAGGATCGGCGGCAGCGCCGGCGTCTCGCCGTCGCCTTCGAGGTTCATCATCCCCACCAGGCTGCCCGCGGACTGGTCGAAGCCGACCCGCTGCGCCCACGGCCCGGCGTTGCCGTTGAGCATCGCGGTGGCGTGGATGATGCCCGGGCGGGTGGCGGCCGCCTCCTCCGGCGACAGCCCGATCGACTCCAGGTAGCCGGGCCGCCGGTTGGCGTAGAACACGTCGGCGCCGGCGAGCAGCCGCCGGATCAGCGCGGCGCCCTCCGCCCGGTACGGGTCCACTGTGGCCGATCGGACGCCGACGTTGGCGGTGATGTACGTGGTGTCGTGCTCGAGTTCGCCGGGGCGCCAGATGTTGAGCGCGTCCGCGCCGTGCAGCGCCAGCGCACGTCCGACGCCGGCCCCGGCGATCACGTGCCCCATGCCCAGCGCGCGGACGCCGTCCAGCGGCGCGCTGCCGGGGCGGAACGGTTCGGGGTCGCTCTCGCCGATCTTGGTGACCTCGATCAGCGGCATGTCGGCGAAGAAGTCGCGGTACTGGACCTCGGCGAGCAGCTCCGCCGGGCTGCGCAGCATCGGCATGACCACGCCCGCGGCCTCGCCCGCCTCCTCCAGGTCGCGGGCCCGCCAGTCGGCGATGGCGCGGCCCACCGCCGCCGCGTCGTCCGGCACGCCCAGCAGCTTCTGCGCCCCCACCTTGAGCTTCGGGTACGGGTTGAGCGGCATGACCCACCGGTCGTCGGCGGTGTGGTAGAAGGCGAAGCCCAGCGCGTTGCTTGGGTTCGCCGGGCTCGCGCCGGGATAACCGTTGAGCAGCTCCCATCGGCGGTCGTAGAACGGGCACAGCCGGTGCGGGGCCGTGCGCAGGTCCACCGAGATGTCCTGGCCGCGCCCGCCGCGCAGCTGCCAGATCTTGGCCATCACGACCGACTTGGCGGCCAGCGCGATGCCCGCGGCCCCGCCCAGCCGCAGCGGGCTCGGCACCACCGGGTCCGCGCCGCGGAAGGAGACGCGCCCACCGGCGTCCGCCGGGTCCAGCCCGACGCCGGCCAGCAGGTCGGCGAGCTCGACGTTCGGATCGAAGGCATCGTCGGTGGCGGGGGCGGCGATCGCCTTGCTGATTCGCTCGGTGAGGGACACGGTTCCTCCTGGACTGGTGCCGCGCGGAATTCCTTATGCAGGCTAACTATTCACCGCACGCCCGGCTGGACCGATTCGCGAACGCGGCGTGACCGCGGCGGTCACGCGACGTGACCGGGGGAGGATCCACTGAGGACTGGGGCGCGACGTCAGCGGAGCATGTTGTGCTCGCCCGCGTACTGGTAGCGCCACACGCCGTCCGCGCGCCGGTCGTGCCGGTCGTAGCGGGCGCAGGGCGCTTCGCCCTCGCGCGGGGACGGGAAGGTGAACTGGCCGAGGGGTAAATCCGTGTCCGGCGCGGGGATGATGAACGAGCGGCCGTCTTCGGGGCCGCCGATCAGTTCGGCGTGCACGTGCTGCTGCATAGGTCTTCTCCCGGGCTCGGCCCCAGTCGGTTCTCGCCCCATAGGACCAAATGCGGCGGCCCGGAGTTCCACACTTCACCCGATCGTCTCAATGAGAGGACGCTGCCCGGTCAACGGACATCGCGCGAACGGCCGTACCCGCCATCCGATTGATCGGGCCGCCCGCCGGGTACGCGGATGACATGGCTGAGAACGACCTGGCGACCTACCGCCGCAAACGCGATCTCGCGCGGTCCGGGGAGCCCGCCGGCGGCGAGCCGGGGGAGCGGCCCCGGTTCGTGGTGCAGAAGCACGACGCGTCGAGCCTGCACTACGACTTCCGGCTGGAGGTGGACGGCGTGCTCAAGTCGTGGGCCGTGCCGAAGGGCCCGTCGCCGGACCCGCGCGAGAAGCGGCTGGCCACGCCGACCGAAGACCATCCGCTCGACTACGCCGAGTTCGAGGGCGCGATCCCGGAGGGCTACGGCGCGGGCACGGTCGTCGTGTGGGACACCGGGACCTACCGCAACGACACCGAAAGCGACGGCGAGCCGGTTGCGATGGCCGATGGGCTTTCCGCCGGGCACGTCAAGGTGTGGTTGGAGGGCGAGAAGCTCCGCGGGGCGTTCGCCCTGACCCGAACGGAGTTCCGGGGCCGCGAGCAGTGGCTGCTGGTGAAGGTGGCCGACGAGGGCGCCGACCGGCGGCGCAACCCGGTCAGTACGCAGCCGGAGTCGGTGCTCACCGGCCGGACCAACGACGAGCTGCGGTGACGGCCGGTGACCGCGCTGGTGGAAGTCGACGGGCGGCGGATCGAACTGTCCAACCCGGACAAGGTCCTCTACCCCGACGATGGATATCGGAAACGGGATGTAATCGAATACTTCCGCTCCGTAGCTGACGTGATGATCGAGCACGCCCGCGGCAAGCCGATGACGCTGCGCCGGTTCCCGGACGGCATCGGCTCCGGCGGGTTCTTCCAGAAGGAGGCTTCGAGCCACTTCCCGGACTGGGTGCGGGTGGCGGCCGTGCCGCAGCGGGGTGAGCCGGGCACGGTGCACCACGTCGTCGTCGACGACGCGCCGACCCTGCTCTACCTGGCCGGTCAGGCGTGCCTGGAGTTCCACATCGGACTGTCCATGGTGGATGATCTGGACCGGCCTGTCCTCGCCGTGCTGGATCTCGATCCGCCCGAGGGCGCCGCTCTGCCGGAGCTCCGCGCGGTGGTGCGGCGGATGTGCGAGCGGTTCCGGGACGCCGGCCTGTCGCCGCACGTGCAGGCCACCGGCGGCAAGGGGTTCCACGTCGCCGCCGCGCTGCGCGGCGAGCGGGGCTTCGACGAGGTCCGGGCGGCCATCCGGGAGCTCGCCGAGCAGGCCGCGCGCGACGAGCCGGACCGGCTCACCGTCGAACAGCGGAAGGACAAGCGGGGGGATCGGATCTTCTTGGACACCAACCGCAACGCCTACGGCCAGACGATGATCGCGCCCTACTCGCTGCGCGCCCACCCGGGCGCCCCGGCCGCCACCCCGCTGGATCTCGACGAGCTCGGCCGGGCGGCGCCCCAGTCCTACGGCCTGGCGAACATGGCGCGGCGGCTGGCGCAGAAGACCGACCCATGGGCCGGCCTGGAGGACGCGCGATCCGCCGGCGACTTTCCGCATCCCGGCAACCAGGACCGGCCGGAGAAGGAGTGACGAGCATGTCCGAACCGCGAAGCGGAGCCGAGGAGCAGGAACCGACGACGTTGCCGGGCGCCGAGAGCCTGGACGCGGACGAACTCGGTGGCGACCCCGTGGAACAGGGCGTCGAGCTGCCCGAGCACTGGTCCGCGGAGACCCGCGATCGCCCGACGCCGCGGAGTGAACGGGAAGGCGAGTCGCTCGACGAACACCTGGCCGAGGAGGTGCCCGACAACGAGCCCGGACAGCCGCGAAGCGACATCGACGAGAGCATCGACGACCGAGCCGCGGAGGAAGAAGGCCTCTGACGGGGCGTGAGTGACTCGGCGGCCTCCCGGGTACGCCTGTCGCACAGTTTCGAGGGGAGGGACCTGTGGAAGCCGAGATCACCCTCGTCGTGGACGGGACCGAGCACCGGTTCACCGTCGACACGCGCATGACCGTGCTCGACGCACTGCGGGAAGCGCTGGGGATCACCAGCGCGAAGAAGGGCTGCGACCACGGCCAGTGCGGTGCGTGCACGCTGCTGATGGGCGACCGCCGGGTCAACAGCTGCCTGATGCTCGCGGTGGCCTTCGACGGCGCCGAGTTCCGCACCGCCGACGGCCTCGTCGGCGCCGACCTGCACCCGGTGCAGCGGGCGTTCATCGAGCACGACGCGTTCCAGTGCGGGTACTGCACGCCCGGCCAGGTGTGCTCCGCCGTCGGCGTGCTGTGCGAGATGCGCGACGGGGAGCCGAGCGCGGTCACCGCGGACGGCGCCGGGCTGGCCGACGAGATCCGCGAGCGGATGAGCGGGAACCTGTGCCGCTGCGGCGCGTACGCCAACATCGTCCCGGCCATCGCGGAGGTGGCGCAGCGATGAAGCCGTTCCGCTACCAGCGCGCCGCCGACGTCGCCACCGCGGTGGACACCCTCTCCGCGACGCCCACCGCCGCGTTTCTGGCCGGCGGCACCAACCTGGTGGACCTCATGAAGCTGGAGGTCGAGCAGCCGGACGTGCTGGTGGACGTCCGGCGGCTGACCTCCGGCCGGATCGAGCAGCACCCCGAGTTCGTGCGCATCGGCGCCGCGGTCACCAACACCGCCCTGGCGGCCGATCCGGTGATCCGCGAGCGCTTCCCGATGCTTTCGCAGGCGGTGCTCGCGGGCGCCTCCGGCCAGCTGCGCAACCTCGCGACAACGGGCGGGAACCTGCTGCAGCGCACCAGATGCGTCTACTTCCAGGACCTGACGACGCCGTGCAACAAGCGGGAGCCCGGGACGGGTTGCTCGGCGCGGGAGGGCTTCCAGCGCGAGCACGCGATCCTCGGCACGTCCGAAGCGTGCGTCGCCACGCACCCGTCCGACATGGCGGTGGCGATGGTCGCGCTCGACGCGGTGGTGAACACCCAGGGGCCGCACGGGCAGCGGGCGATCCCGCTGGTCGGGCTGCACCGGCTGCCCGGCGACGAGCCCGAACGGGACACCGTCCTGGAGCACGGCGAACTGATCACCTCGATCGACATCCCGTCGCTGGGCTTCGCGGTGAACTCCCGGTACCGCAAGGCCCGCGACCGCGCGTCGTACGCGTTCGCGCTGGTGTCGGTGGCCGCCGCCGCGGACGTCGCCGACGGCGAGCTGCGCGACGTCCGGCTGGCGTTGGGCGGCGTCGCCCACAAGCCGTGGCGGGCGACGCGGGCCGAGATGGTGCTGCGCGGAGCCGCTGCGACCGAGGAGAAGTTCCGGGAGGCCGCCGATGCGGAGCTCGCCGACGCGCGGCCGCTGCCCGGCAACGAGTTCAAGATCCCGTTGACGCGCAACATGATCGTCGACGTCCTCGCCGAGCTCGCGGAGGTGCGGCGATGACCGCCACGACCAGCCTGATCGGCGCGCCCGTCGACCGCATCGAAGGCGACGAGAAGGTCCGGGGCGCCGCGCTGTACGCGGCGGAGCACCCGGTCCAGCGGCCGGTGCACGTTTTCCCGCTGCAGTCGGACATCGCGCTGGGGCGGATCACCGGCATCGACACCGCGGCGGCGATGCGCGAACCCGGCGTGCTGGGCGTGCTGACCCACGAGAACGCGCCGCGGCTGGCCTCGACCAAGGACGCCGAACTGGCGATCCTGCAGTCGCCCGAGGTCGCCTTCCGAGGGCAGTTCATCGGCGCGGTGCTCGCCGAGACGGCGGAGGCCGCCAGGCGGGCGGCGAACCTGGTGCGGCCGAGCTACGAGACGCGCACCCACGACGTCTCCCTCCACCCCGCCCGCCCCGACCTGGTCAAGCCCGGCGAGGTCAACGGCGGCTTCCCGACCGACACCGACGACGGCGACGTGGACGGCGCGCTGGCCACCGCGGCGGTGGTCGTCGACGCGACCTACACCACGCCGCAGGAGCACAACAACCCGCTGGAACCGCACGCCACCATCGCGATGTGGACCGACGACGAGCTCACCCTCTACGACTCCACGCAGGGCGTGCACTGGGTGCGCGACACGATCGCGGCGCTGTTCGGCATGGAACCGCACCGGATCCACGTGGTCTGCCCGCACACCGGCGGCGGCTTCGGCTCCAAGGGGCTGCCGCACGCGCACGTGGTGCTGGCCGCGATGGCCGCGCAGCTCGTCGCCCCGCGACCAGCGAAGCTCGTCCTGACCCGCCAGCAGATGTTCTCGGTGGTCGGCTATCGCACCGGCACCATCCAGCGGATCCGGCTCGGCTGCGAGGCCTCCGGCGTGCTGACCGCGATCAGCCACGACGTGGTCGAGCAGACCTCCCGGATCAAGGAGTTCGCCGAGCAGACCGCCGTGCCCACGCGCGTCATGTACGCCGCGCCGAACCGCCGCACCACGCACCGGCTGGCCGAGCTCGACGTGCCGGTGCCGTCGTGGATGCGCGCGCCCGGCGAGGCGCCGGGCATGTTCGGCCTGGAGGTCGCCATGGACGAGATGGCGATCGCCTGCGGCCTGGATCCCGTCGAGTTCCGCATCCGCAACGAGCCGGACACCGATCCCGAGACCGGCCGGCCGTTCTCCAGCCGGAACCTGGTTGCCTGCCTGCGCGAGGGCGCGCGGCGGTTCGGCTGGGACGGGCGCGATCCGGCGCCGCGCGCGCACCACGACGGGTCGTGGCTGGTCGGCACCGGGGTGGCCGCCTCGACGTACCCGGTGTTCAGCATGCCGGGCTCGCGGGCCATCATCCAGGCGCGGCCGGACGGCCGCTACCGGGTGCTCATCGGCGCCGCCGACATCGGCACCGGGGCGTGGACCGCGCTCACCCAGATCGCGGCCGACGCGCTGGGCGTCGGGATGTCCGAGGTGGCGCTGAGCATCGGCGACACCGACCTGCCCTACGCCACCGGTGCGGGCGGGTCGACCGGCATCCTGTGCTGGGGTTCGGCCATCGTGGACGCGGCCCGCCGGCTGCGCACCGAGCTGCCGGCCGGGGAGCCGGTCCCGGACGAGGGCGTGGAGGTCACCGGGGCGCTGCCGGACAACCCGTACGCCGGGCAGCTGTCCATGCACAGCTTCGGTGCGCAGTTCGCGGAGGTCCGGGTGCACACCGCGACCGGGGAGCTCCGGGTGCCGCGGCTGCTCGGGATCTTCGCGGTCGGCCGGATGATCAACGCCAAGACCGGACGCTCGCAGCTGCTGGGCGGGATGACCATGGGGCTGTCCATGGCGCTGCACGAGCACAGCGTGGTCGACCCCCGGTTCGGGCACGTGGTCAACCACGACTTCGCGGAGTACCACATCCCGGTCAACGCCGACATCGGCGACATCGAGGCGGACTGGATCGACGAGCACGACCCGTACGTGAACCCGATGGGCGCCAAGGGGATCGGCGAGCTCGGCATCGTGGGAACGGCGGCGGCGATCGCCAACGCAGCCCACCACGCCACCGGCATCCGCGTCCGGGACCTGCCGATCACCCTGGACAGGTTCCTGTCCTGAAGCTCAGGCCTCGTGAGTACTTTGGATCGCTATAGCAGCCCAAAATGCTCACGAGGCCTGAGCCGTGCGAACGCCTGTACTGATCCACAATGGACCTTTGTTGTTCATGTCCGTGAACGGCTGCGCCGTGCGCAGCAGTGGCGCTGCGCGGAATTGCCGAATCTGGCGGTGTTTTCCGCTCTCCGAGTCGATCGCGTCGCCCGATGGGCGTCTTGTCCACGTGTTCGGGCGTTTGTTTGACTGCTCGCGGATCACCGGATCACCGGATCACCGGATCGCCTCGACGGGGAGGGCTTCATGCCGGGAACATCCGCGCGTTCCGCCAGAACGGCCGCGATCGGCCTGCTCGCCGCGATCCTGCTCGCCGGGTCGGCCGTGCCGGGAAACGCCGAACAGGTTCCGGCGAATCCGGGCACGAACTACGCGATCGACGATCCCTTCACGTCGGAGCGGACCCAGTGGTGGCGCGACAGCCGGTTCGGGATGTTCATCCACTTCGGCGGCTACTCGCAGCTGGAGGGCGAGTACCGGCGGCCCGACGGCAGCGTGTGCCGGAACGCGGAGTGGATCCAGCGCGAATGCGCGATCCCGCGGGAGGAGTACGAGGATCTGGTCGCCGGGTTCGACCCGGCCGGGTTCGACGCCGACGCGATCGCCCGCACCGCCGCCGAGGCCGGGCAGCGCTACCTGGTCATCACGGCCAAGCACCACGAGGGCTACGCCATGTGGCCGACGAAGGTCAACCGGTGGAACCTGCGTGACCACTCGGAGTTCGACAAGAGCCGCGACATCCTCGCCGAGCTCAAGCGGGCGACCGACAAGTACGGCATCCGGCTGGGCTTCTACTACTCGATCTGGGACTGGCACGATCCGGACGCCTCGAACCCCGACACCTTCGACCGCTACCAGGAGCGGATGCGCGAACAGCTGCGGGAACTCGTCTCGGACTACGACCCGGCCCTGCTGTGGTTCGACGGCGAGTGGAGCACCGACAACCCGCCCAACCCGTGGACCGCGCAGGACGGCGAGCGCCTGGAGTCCTTCGTGCGCGGCCTGGACCCGGAGCTGATCGTCAACAACCGGGTCGGCAAGCGGCGGGTCACCGACGGCGACACCGGAACGCCCGAGCAGGAGATCCCGAGCGAGCCCGTCGCCGGGCAGCTGTGGGAGACCTGCATGACGATCAACGGGCACTGGGGCTACGCGAAGTGGGACCACGACTGGAAGTCCTCGGCCGACCTGGTCCGCAACCTCACCACCACCGCGGGCCGGGCCGGCAACTACCTGCTCAACGTCGGCCCCGACGCGCGCGGCCGGGTACCGGCGGAATCGGTGAGCCGCCTGCGCGACATGGGCGAGTGGCTGCGCCGCGACGGCCAGGGCGCCGCGGTGCTGTCGGCGGGCGCGCCGGGCATCGTCGAGCAGCCGGGCTGGGGGACGGTGAGCCGCCGCGACGGGAAGCTCTACGCGTCCGTGTACGACTGGCCCGGCAGCGGGGGTTCGCTGACGCTGCAAGCGAAATCCGCGTTCGACGTCACGGCCGCCCGGGTGCTGGGCAGCGACCAGCGGGTCGACGTCGAGCGCACCGACGCTGTGACGATCCGCCCCTCCGGTGGGCCGGCGAACGACCTCGCCACCGTCATCGAACTGGACGTCGCGACGCCGAGTCCGGCGCCCGAAGGCGACGGGACCGGGCTGACCGCGCGCTTCTGGGCGCACCGCAACTCGCCGGGCGAACCGGACGTGACCCGCGTCGACCCGGGCGTGAACTACGACTGGAAGTACACAGGCTCACCGGATCCCGCGATCCTGCCGGCCGGCTACTCGGCCCGCTGGACCGGCACGCTCGAACCGCGCTTCACCGAGACGTACACGCTGCGCACGGTCTCGTCCAACGCCGTCCGGCTGTGGATCGACGACCGGCTGGTGATCGACAACTGGTCGGAGCACGGCCCGGCGGTGGACGACGCGGCCATCCCGTTCGAAGCCGGTCGCCGGTACGCGATCCGGATGGAGATGAAGAAGGAGACCGACGAGGGCGTCGCGAAGCTGCTGTGGACCAGCCCGAACACGCCGCAGCAGATCATCCCGGCCGCCCAGCTCCACCCGGAGCGATGATGCCGCTGAGCAGGCGCGGCGCTGCCCGGCGGCATGGCGCAAGCGCGCGACTCGCGGCGCCTGGACTGGCTCATGGACATGGTCCACTCGAACCCGGGCGAACCACCGACGCGCAGCGCCTACAACGACCCGCGAACGCTGGCTTCGCACGGCCACAACGCGCAGGTGGTCAACGAGTTCCGGCCGCCGCACACCGCCGTCACCTTCGACGGTTTCGACGAGCGGATCTTCCCACCGGGCTCGGACGCCAGGGCGTGGGTCGAGTGGAACGCCGCGACCATCGACGAGCGGATCCGGCAGATCCACCGCGCGGGCCTGCGGGCGCTGTACTTCACCGACATCATCGTGCTGCCGAAGCGCCTGGTGGAGCTCCACGCCGGGGAGCTCCTCGACGGCGACGGGCGGATCTCCCTGGATCGCCCGCTGACCAGGCAGATCCACCGGATCATGCTGGCCGAGGTCTTCGACCGCTTCCCGGGCCTGGACGGGCTGGTGGTGCGGACCGGCGAGACGTACCTGTCGAACACGCCGCACCACACCGGCAACAACCCGATCACCCGCGGCGCCGAGAGCCACCTGCTGCTGCTCGACATCCTCCGCGAGGAGGTCTGCGCCAAGCGCGGCAAGCTGCTGTTCTACCGCACGTGGTCGTTCGACGGCTTCCACACCGATCCGGCGTACTATCTGAGCGTCACCGACCGCGTCGCGCCGCACCCGAACCTGATCTTCTCCATCAAGCACACCCAGGGCGACTACTGGCGCGCCAGGGCGTTCAACCCGACGCTCGCCATCGGCAGGCACCCGCAGGTCGTGGAGGTGCAGTGCCAGCGGGAGTACGAGGGCAAGGGCGCGCATCCGAACTACATCGGCGACGGCGTGCTCAACGGGTTCGAGGAGAACGCCGGCGCGACCGGGCCCAACGGGCTCGCCGACATCCGGGATCACCCGAACCTGCGCGGGATCTGGACCTGGTCGCGCGGCGGCGGCTGGCGCGGGCCGTACATCGAGCACGAGCTCTGGTGCGACCTCAACTTCGCGGTGGTGAGCCGGTGGGCGCGCGACACCGGGCGCGCCGAGCGGTCGATCTTCGACGAGTACGGGCGGCTACTAGGCCTGTCCGCAGTGGACAGAGGTCATTTCCGGTGGCTCGCGCTGGCTTCGGCGGCCGGAGTGCTGCGCGGACATTACAGCACCGTGTTCGAGCTGGGCCGGACGACGTGGCTGCGGGACCAGTTCCTGGGCGGCTCGGACAAGGACCTCACCGCGGACTTCCAGCGGGTGCTCGACGCCGGGCTGGTGGACGCGGCGTTGGCGGAGAAGGCGGCCGCGGTGGCGATCTGGACCCGCATCGACCGGCTGGCCGCCCAGATCCGGCCCCCCGATCCGGAAACCCGTGAGTACCTGCGGGTTTCGAGCAGGTACGGGCTGCTGCTGCACCGGGTGATCCACCACGGCTGGGGCGCGATGCTGCGCGGCTTCGCCGGCGACCGGACCGGCAGCTACGACACGGCGGCCATCCGAGCGCACATCGCCGGGTACGACCGGGCCTGGTCGGAGTTCCGGCGCCTCGCCGACGAGAACCCCTCGTGCGCTTCGCTGTACGTCCCGCAGTCGTTCGGGCCGCGGAACCCGGACGGCACCTACGACGCCGATCCGGATCACGGCATGCGCCAATCCGTCGACCGCTACCGGTGACCTCCGGGCGCGGATCGGCTTACGGGTCCTTTCAAAATGCGGCGTCAGCCGCATGCGGTGAGGGACTCAACTCGCACCGCCGCGGGTTCTCAGACCGTGCCCGCCCTTCTGGGCTACTGGGCGAGGCCGTCCCTGATGCCCGCGTATTGGACACACGTATAATAAGTCGGGGCTCCCACAGTCCAGGCGGCGTCTGTAACTCCCGCAGGGGAGCGCTACTCGCACCGCCACGCAAGCCCATTGAAGAAGTCATTTCTTACGAACGGGAGCGCCAGTCGGAGGCGAGTAGGGACCAGACCTCGACGTCGCGGCGGCGGCCCTGGTACAGGAAGGATTCGCGCAGCACGCCGTCGAGGCTCATGCCCAGGCGCTGTGCCGTCGCCTTGCTCCGGTGGTTGTCCGCGTCGTTGCGCCACTCGACGCGGCTCATGCCGCGCACGCCGATGGCCCAGCCGATCAGGTGGGTTGCGGCGCGCGTGATCAGGCCCCGGCCCTGCGCCTCCGGCGCGAGCCACACGCCGAGCTCGCAGACGCCCGAAGGCACGTCGAAGATCCGGAACAGGATCCCGCCGACGAGGTCGCCGCGCAGCCGGATCCCGTAGATGCGCCCCTCGTCGGCGGCCTGCCGGTCGGCGTAGCCCTGCAGGTAGGCCCGGGCGGACGCCTCGTCGGTGACGATCTCGGTCCACGGCATCCACGGGGCCAGGTGGTCGCGGTAGCGCTCGGCGTGGGCGGCGAACTCGGCGGCCTGCCAGGGCTCGAGCGGCGTCAGCGCGGCGTCTTCGGTGAGGGGATGGCTGAACATGCGTCTCCGTTCAGAGATCGGTCGAACGCATCCTAGTCCGGCGCGGCGACGTTCCTGAGCGACTTTTCCGGAGAGTCCTCAATGGACAGAGTGTTTCGGCGGGGCGGCAGCGCGGCGCGCAGGAGGATCGTCAGGGAGTACCGGAGGAGGTCGTGGCCGCGGCCGAACAGCCACGGGACGCCCTTGGCGAGCAGCCACCGCAGGTGGTCGAACCCGCTGACCCGCGCGCCGCCGGAGCACTCCAGCGACACCGTGCCCGGCACGGCCAGCCCGGCCGCGGCGAACCGGTCGGCGAAGGCGGCGGCGAGCATCCGGTGCCCGAGCTCGGAGGGGTGCAGCCGGTCCACGCTCCACGTCGCAGGGTGGTAGGCGCCCGGCAGCCGGTCCAGGTCCACGACGCCGGCGGCGTGTTCGGCGGCGACGGCGTCCAAGATCCGGTTGAGCTCGTCGATCCGCCTGGCCAGCGCCCTGCGCAGCGGCCCGGGGAGCCGGAAGACCCGGCCGTGGTCGTGGTAGCGGATCGTCACGACGACCGCGCCCGCGGCGGCGAGCGCGCGCACGACGTCGTTCAGCTGCCGCCGCAGGCGGCCCGCGTCGAAGTCGGAGCGCATGGTGTCGTTCATGCCGACCATCACCACGGCGGCATCCGGCGCGGCCCGCAGTGCGGCGGGCAGCTGGGCGTCGTGCACGGCCGCGACGCGCGCGCCGCTCGCCCCCACGTTCGCCAGCTCCGCGGCGCCGAGCGCCTCGGCCAGCAGCGGGGCGAACCCGCGCCAGCCGCCGGCCACCGGGTCGCCCATACCCACGGCGACCGAATCGCCGAGCACCGCGAGGGTCCGTGTCCTCCGCGGGCCGCGCGGGCCCGCCGTGATCGCGTCCTGCACGTGATCATCGTGATGGCCGTGCTTCCTGCGGCGGTGAGACGGCGGTGACCATCCGGCGACCGCTGGGCGAAGAATCGGCGCGTCAGCCCGGCGCGGCGCGGTAGTCCTTGTCGGGCCAGAACGGCCACTCCTCGAAGGCCCGGCACGTCCCGTCCGGGGCGAACCGGATGACCCACAGGTCTCGGTACTCCTGCGGCACCGAACCGCCGTAGCGGACCTCGACGCGGACGACGGCGGTGTCGCCTTCGAGCGCCACGGGGCTGCTCGTCAGCTGGAACTCCTCATCGGGCCCGGCCCGCTCGGCCTCCCACATCCGCCCGATGGCGGCGAGCCCGACGACGGGTTCGAGGTAGGGGGCCTGCCGGTAGCTCGCGTCCGGGGAGAAGATCCCGGCGAGCGCGTCGACGCCAGGGGCGCGCCAGGCCCGCTCGTAAGCACCGACCCACGCGAGTACTCGCTCCCAGTCCATGGTCTGGAGAGTCTGGCACCGCCAAGCGCCCCGCGCTGCTCCGAAGCCCTAGCGGCTCCCGTTCAAGGCTGTGAAGTGAACGGCCTGTTCACCTAGCTTGGCGGAGCAAACGGTCCGTTCACCTCAGCCGAGCACGCTCCGGTCGGTGGTATGAACGGCCTGTTCACCTCGATAGGCGGAGTGAACAGGCCGTTCACCTCCTTCATCTGATCCTGGTGACGGCGGTGACGGGTGGGCGTGGGCGGTGCAGCGCCTGCTGATAGGCGTTGCGCAGCTCCGCCAGGACCTTTTGGGGTTCGGTCCGGAGCTGTGATGGGAGCGTGTGCACCACGACGATCCCGGCTGCTGTCATAGTCGTGTGCCGGCGCACGGTGAGCTGGTAGTCAGCCGGTGACAGGTGGTATTCGAGTGAATCGATCTGCCACGCCAACGCGGCGTCGTCGAACCAGCCATCGGGGATTCCCAGCAGCTTTCCGGTGGGGTCGAGAATGCGGACATTCCATTGCATCTGCGGAAGATCGCTGTGCTGCAGCAGTCGGTATGCCCAGCCCTCCGCGGGTGAGTGGACATTGGCGAACATTTCGCGCAGGACCACCCGGCAACGAGCAGTGCCCCGGCCCGAGCCTTCGTCCAGCTCTTCGGCGAGGGCCGACGGCTCGACTAATCCACGTTGAACCGGCTCGGCCAGCAGCGCACGAATCTGGTCGATGTCGGTGAGTCTCCGTGCCGCGTCGAGTACAGCTCGCGCAAGCGGTGCTGCCGGAAATCCGGAGCAGATATGCGGTTCGGGAAGACGCGAGGTTCGTTCGACCACCACGTAGCGGGCGGATGCTCGCTTGCGTGCCTCCGGTATCAGCACATGCACCTTCGAGAACGGCGGCAGCCGTTGGAGCCCGTGCAGCTCGGCGGCCGGAAGGCCGGTCAGCTGCGCGCCTTGTCCTGCGTAGCGCAGTGCGGACTCCAGCCGCTGGCGGGTGGTGGGCGTGCCGTTGCTCAGCAACAAGACGCCAGGGAGCAGGCGGGTCCAGGGGCCGTCTCTGCTTGCTCGTCGATGAACTGTTTGTCGTGGGACACCCAGCAGATCCAGTTCTCTCGCCGTGATGATCTTGTGCCTGGCGAGGGTCGCAACCCCATCCCAGTCGATCAGTGTTAGCTTTGGCATGCGAATGACTTTGGCGCGCAATGGACTACCGCCGCCAGGGCCTTTCTCGGATCCGTGGATAAGTCCGTGTCCTGTGGATAACTCGATGCCACCGGACCGGATGATTCGGAGTGAACGGCCCGTTCGCTCCGCTAGACGGCGCAAACGGTCCGTTCGCTCCGCTGTCTCCGGTTATGCGGGTGAGGTGAACGGACCGTTTGTACCGTTAGAAGAGGTGAACAGGCCGTTCGCTTGTTCCCCCTGCAGGGGTTCAGCGGCCGCGAGGGCTTCGGCCGCGACGGTTCGGAGGGGGCGGCCCAGGGCAGCCGCTGCCGCGGCGACGTCGTCGTGCTCCGGTTTCGCGTGGTGGGGGCCGTGCTTGATGCGGATCTGGTGGCCTTGCACCGTGACCGTCGTGGTCCGGCGGGGCAGGGCTCGGCGGTCCACCGCGTGGCGGCGGATCCCGAGGCTGCCGGTTTCCGCCAGCACCAGATCGGAAAGCCCGGATTCCAGCTCCGGGCGGCACAGCACGTGCAGCACCTGGGCCGGGCGGGACTTCTTCATCGTCGCCGGCGTCGTCCAGGCGTCCGCCGCGCCGCGCTCCAGCGCGCGGTTGATCACGTGTCCCAGCACCTCGCCGGTCACATCGTCCACATTGCACTCCAGGACCACCATCGGCTCGGCCGGTTCGGCGCCCAGCGGAACCCCGAGCGTCGCCGAAAGCACGTTGGGGCGCTGGGGGAACCGGCGCGTGCCCGCGCCGTAGGCGGTGTCCTGCACGGTCATCGCCGGGGGAGGGGTGAAGCGGGTGCCGATGGCCTGCAGCAGGGCCGCACCGGTCGGCGTGACCGTCTCGCCCGGCAGGTCGGTGCCGACGACGGCCGCGCCGCGCAGCAGCCGCAGGGTCGCCGGGGCGGGCGCCGGGAGCACTCCGTGGCTGCACCGCACCGTTCCGCTACCCAGCGCCAGCGGCGCGGAATGCACGGCCGTGATGCCCAGGGCGTGCAGCGCGGCGGCCACGCCGACGGTGTCCACCACGGTGTCCAGCCCGCCGATCTCGTGCAGGTGCACGTCGTCCGGGTGCTCGCCGTGCAGTGCGCCTTCCACCTCGGCGATCGCCGTGATCGCCGCGGCGGCCAGCTCCGCCACGGGTTCGGGCCGGGCCTGCCGGACTCGCGCGATCAGCTCCGAGGCGTGCCGTTCGGTGCTGGTGTCGTCGACGTCCACCACCGCTTTCGTCGCCGCGATGCCGTTGACCTGCACCTGCTCGATGGACAGCCGCCAGCCCGGCAGCCCGGTCGATGCCACGGCCGCGCGCACCCGGTCCAGCGGCGCGCCGAGGCCGAGCAGCGCGCCGAGCAGCATGTCCCCGGAGACGCCGGTGACGGGGTTGAGCCAGAGGATCATCGGGGTTTCGCCACCACCTGGGCCAGCCGGTGCGCGGCCATCGCGGCGCCGAACCCGGAATCGATGTTGACCACGGTCAGGCCCGCCGCGCAGGACGTCAGCATGGCCAGCAGCGCCGTCACGCCCTCCAGGGCCGCGCCGTAACCGGTGGACGTCGGCACCGCGATCACCGGGCAGGCCACCAGCCCGCCGACGGCGCTGGCCAGTGCGCCCTCCATGCCCGCCACCACGATCACCGCGTCGGCCCGGTCGAGCTCGCCGCGGGCGGCCAGCAGCCGGTGGATCCCGGCCACCCCGACGTCGCGGACCACCTCGGTGGACAGCCCGATCGCGGCCGCCACCGCCTCGGCTTCGGCGGCCACCGGCCAGTCCGAGGTGCCCGCGGTGGCGATGCAGACCCGGAACGCCCCGGCCGCCGCCGGCCGCCACACCAGCAGCCGCGCGGTCTCGTGGTAGGTGCCGCCGGGCACCGCGATCTCCGCGGCGACGTCGGCCTCCACGCGGGTCACCAGCACCGGGCCGGTGCCCCGGGCGAGGAGTTCGGCGACGATGCCGGCGATCTCCGCAGGCTGCTTGCCGGGGGCGTAGACGACCTCGGGGAGGCCCTGCCGGGATTCCCGGTCGGTGTCGACCCGCGCGTACCCGAGATCGGTGAACCCAGTCATGACGCGGTCCGGGCCGGCAGCAGCGGCAGCAGCACGTTCATCCGTCCACTTCGGAATCCGGCCAGATCCAGCGCGCAGAACTGGAAACCGGCCTCGCGCACCGCGCGGTCCAGCTCTTCACGCCGTGTCGCGGCCCGGTCGATGTCGGCCGCCGGGACCTCCAGCCGGGCCACCGTGCCCTGGCCGTGCGCCCGCACGCGGCACACCTCGAAGCCGAGGCGGTGGATCGCCGCTTCGGCCTCCTCGATGCGGCCGAGCACCTCGGGCGTCACCGGGTCGCCGTAGGCGACGCGCGAGGCCAGGCACGCCGCCGCCGGTTTGTCCGCAGTGGACAGTCCGAGTTCCTGGCTGGCCCGCCGGACCGCCTCCTTGCTGAGCCCGGCGTCCACCATCGGCGCGATGACGCCGCGCTGCGCGGCGGCCTGCTGGCCGGGCCGGTGGTCGCCGAGGTCGTCCAGGTTGGTGCCCAGCGCGATGCCGGCGCCCATGGCGGACGCCAGCGGCTCCAGAGCGTCGAACAGTGCGGACTTGCAGTGGTAGCAGCGGTTTCCGTCGTTCGCGGCGTACTCGGGGCGGTCTGCCTCGTCGGTGCAGACCTCGATGTGCGCGAAGCCGCGGCTGCGCGCGAACTCCTTGGCCTGCCGTCGTTCGGCGGCGGCGAGGCTGGGTGAGACGGCGGTGACCGCGAGCATCCGCGAACCGAGCACCTCGTGCGCCACGGCTGCCAGCAGCGCCGAGTCGACGCCGCCGGAGAACGCCACCACGAGGGCCTCCTCCGCGCCGATCCGTTGCCGGAGACGATCGAGTTCGGGCATGCTCACGGTGGCTCCTTTCCTCCGTCTTCGACCGCCCGGCGATGGGAACGCCATGGTCCGGACAGGTGGTCTGACCACACTCTAACCGGATTCGGCGGAAGATCCCATCCCCTGGAGCACGCGCGCGCGAGCGCGCTGGGCGGCTGCCGCGATCCAACGCGCTCTCCGTGCTTGACCAGGGGGAATCTGCTACTGGCCGCTGCCGTAGGGCTTGGTGAGGATCTCCAGGGCGTGGCCGTCGGGATCGTCGAAGTAGACGCCGCGACCGCCGTCCCGGGTGTTGATCTCACCCGACTCCTGGTGCGCCGGGTCGGCCCAGTACGGCAGCTCCTGCGCCTTGATCCGCCCGAAGATCTCGTCGAACTCCTCGTCGCTGACCAGGAACGCGTAGTGCTGCGGGACGATCTTCTCGTCGGTCTCCAGGTAGTCCAGCGTGACGTCGTTGCTCGTCTGGACGCACATGAACGGGCCGAACGGTTCCGGGTCCGGCAGGCCGAGCAGGTCGGCCACGAACCGCGCGTGGGCGACCTTGTCGGACGTGGCGACGATGGTGTGGTTGAGCTGGACGGGCATGGTGTTCTCGCTTTCCTCGTCGTGTTCCGATGTTCCCGAGGCTAGGAGTTGTACCTAGGTCGAGGTCAATACCGGCCCTGGCCGGACTCGCCGACGCATCGCTCGTCCGGGTGGCGAGTCGCCCGAGCGGGAACCCGGCGGCATAGCGTCGAGCGGGCGGGAACCGGCGAGGAGCGGAGGGCGCGGTGGCGGGCAACGCAGCACAGGAGATCGCTTCGGGCTACGCGACCGAAGGCGCGGCGGTCGAGCTCGGCGCGGTGGTCGTCGACGGCTCGGTCGATGCCGCTGCCGCCGTGCGGATCCCGCTGGCGACGATGAACCGGCACGGCCTGGTGGCGGGCGCGACCGGCACGGGCAAGACGAAGACGCTGCAGCTGCTGGCCGAACAGCTGTCCGACGCGGGCGTGCCGGTGCTGCTGGCCGACGTCAAGGGCGACCTCTCCGGCCTGTCCGCTCCTGGTGAGGGCGGCGACAAGGTGGCGGCCCGCGCCGCCGAGGTCGGCGACGACTGGCGGCCCGCGGCGTTCCCCGTGCAGTTCCTGTCGCTGGGCACCGGCGGCCGGGGCGTGCCGATCCGCGCGACCGTGACCGGCTTCGGGCCGCTGCTGCTGGCGAAGGTGCTCGGCCTGAACGCGACGCAGGAATCGACGCTGGGCCTGATCTTCCACTGGGCCGACGAGCGCGGGCTGGCGCTGCTGGACATCAAGGACCTGCGCTCGATGATCCAGTATCTGACCAGCGACGAGGGGAAGGCCGAGCTCAAGGGCATCGGCGGGGTCTCGGCCGCCAGCGCGGGCGTGATCCTGCGGGCACTGTCCAATTTGGAGGCCCGGGGCGGGGACGAGTTCTTCGGCGAGCCGGAGCTGGCGGTCGCCGACCTGCTCCGGCAGGTCGACGACAGGGGCGTGGTGAACCTGCTGGAGCTCGACGACGTGCAGGCCGACCCGGTGCTGTACTCGACGTTCCTGATGTGGCTGCTGGCCGAGCTGTTCGAGGAGCTGCCGGAGGCCGGCGACCTGGACCGGCCGAAGCTGGTGTTCTTCTTCGACGAGGCGCACCTGCTGTTCAGCGACGCGTCCAAGGCGTTCCTGGAGCGCATCGAGCAGACCGTCAAGCTGATCCGGTCCAAGGCGGTGGGCGTGTTCTTCTGCACGCAGCTGCCCACCGACCTGCCCAACGCGGTGCTCTCCCAGCTGGGTGCCCGGGTCCAGCACGCCATCCGGGCGTTCACCCCGGACGACCAGAAGGCCCTGGCGCGCACGGTGAAGACCTACCCGACGACCGAGCACTACGAGCTCGACGAGGCGCTGACGTCGCTGGGCATCGGCGAGGCGATCGTGACGGTGCTCTCCGAGACCGGTGCGCCGACGCCGGTCGCGTGGACCCGGCTCCGCGCGCCCCGCTCGCTGATGGGCGCGATCGGCGAGGACGCGGTGCGAGTCGCCGCCGCTTCGTCCGATCTGCACGGGAAGTACCAGCAGACCGTCGATCGGGAATCCGCCTACGAACTCCTGGCGAAGAAGATCGCCGTCGCGCCCGAGACGCCGGAAAAGCCTGAAGTGCCGGAAAAGTCAAAAGCGTCGGGTTTCCTGGAGAAGGCGATGGACAATCCCGCGGTGCGGTCGTTCTTCCGCTCGGCGGCGAGCGCCTTGGGACGGGAGATCACCCGCGGCCTGTTCGGCAACCGCCGCCGGTGACCCGGCTGGCATCCGTCACCTGATCGGGGTAGGGTGTCGCCGACTCAATCCACGCGGGAGCTCGGGCGTACCGGGCTGAGAGGGTGGCACCACCGCGCCACCGACCGCAGAACCTGTCCGGATAATGCCGGCGTAGGGAGCTGTTGATGGCGCTTGACGTCGATCGTGCCGAAGTTCCGCACACCCTGGACGAACCGGCGCCGAAGACGCTCGGCGTGCTCGACCAGGGCGCGTTCTGGGGCAACCTCGGGGTGAGCCTGCTCGGCTTCAGCGGTGCCCTGGCCGTGCTCGCGCCGGCCGGTGTGCCGCAGCTGTCGTTCGCCGCCGCCGTCACCGCGTGCGTGGTGGGCACCGTGATCGGCAGCATCATGGTCGGCCTCGCGGCGGTTCCGGGAGCGCGTACCGGCGCCCCGGCGATGATGCTGCTGCGCGGCCTGTTCGGCACCAAGCTGTCGTACCTGCCGACGGTGCTGAACATCCTGCAGCTGATCGGCTGGGGAACCTTCGAACTCCTGGTGATCGCGCAGGGCGCGGAGGCGTTGTTCGGTGGCGGCCCGCACTGGTTGTACGTGCTGGTGGCAGGTGCGCTGACCACCGTGCTCACGTTGCGCCCGCTCGGCGCGCTGCGCCTGCTGCGCCGCTACGTCAGCATCGCGGTGGCGATCGCGATGGTGTACTTCTTCGTCCAGCTGCTGCGGCAGCCGCTGCCGGACATGAACACCGGTTCCTGGCAGGGCTTCTGGCCCGGCGCGGACGCCGCGCTGGCGGTCGCGGTGTCCTGGATCCCGGTCGCCTCGGACTACTCGCGGCACTCGAAGTCGGTGTCCGGCGCGTTCACCGCCGCGACGGTGGGCTACTCGGTCACCCAGATCGCCTGCTACCTGCTGGGGCTGATCGGGCTGGCGATGGTGGCCGGCGACCCGGACAAGGTGTTCGACCCGATGCTGGCGGTGCCGCTCGGGGTGATCTTCTTCGGCATCCTGGTGCTGCGCGAAGTCGACCAGTCCTTCGCCAACACCTACTCGACCGCGGTCTCCATCCAGAACCTGCGGCCCAGCGCCGACCGCCGGGTGCTGTGCGTGATCATCGGGGCGTTGATCACCCTGCTCGCGCTGACCCTGGACATCGCCGAGTTCTCGAACTTCCTGCTGCTGATCGGCTCGGTGTTCGTGCCGATGTTCGGCGTGCTGGCGGTGGACTACTTCCTGCACGGCCGCCGCCGCAGCTACGACCTGTCCGCGCAGGCGCCGTCCCGCTGGGGCATGCTGCTGGCCTGGTTCCTGGGCTTCGCGGCGTTCCAGCTGATCAACCCGGGCGAACTCGGCTGGTGGAGCCGGCTGTGGACCGGTCTGCGGGACGCGCTCGGCTTCACCGTCCCGGCGTGGATGAGTGCCGCGCTCACGTCGTTCGTCGTGGCCGCCCTCGCGGCCGCGATCATCGGCGCCTTCCGCCGGCGCGGCGCGGAGAGCTGAGACGCGCGCTAATCCCGCGCACGCATCGCGAGCAGCTTGATCGCGTCCTCCGCACCGGAGCCGTCCGTGGTCGTGACCACGACCACGGACGGCTCCGGCGAGCGGGCCGGCACGAGGATCTGCTGCGCGACCGCGAGCGGGCCCACCAGCGGATGACGTAGTTCGTACTCGTCCGCTTCGCAGGGCTTGACCCGGTGATCGCTCCACAGCGCCGCGAATTCCGGGCTCTTCATGGACAGTTCGCCGACGAGCGAGGCCAGCAGGGCGTCTTCGGGATGCCGCCCCGCGACCTGCCGGAGGTTGCCGACCACGGCGCGCGCCTTGCGCTGCCAGTCCGCGTAGAGGTCGCGGGTGTGCGGGTCGAGGAACAGAATCCGGGCCAGGTTCGGCCGGTCCGCCGGGCGTTCCGGAGCGGTTCGGTCGAGGTGCCCGGCCAGCAGCGCGTGGCCCAGCGCGTTCCAGGCCAGCACGTCGGTCCGCCTGCCGAGGACCAGCGCGGGCACGGCCCCGAACGACCGCATCAGGTCGCGGGTCAAGGGGGCGAGCCGTTCCAGGGGCGGGCGGCGCTGCGGCCGGGGACGTTGCGCGGCGAGCCGGTGGAGGTGTTCGCGCTCGTGCTCGTCGAGCCGCAGGGCTCCGGCGAGGGCGTCCAGGATCGCGTCGGAGGCATTGACCGACTGGCCCTGCTCCAGGCGCGTGTAGTAGGACACGCTCACCCCGGCCAGCTGCGCCAGTTCTTCCCGCCGCAACCGTTCAGAAAACGTGTAAAAACGTTCTCTGAGCCCGTGCCTTGCGGCTCGAGCGTTGGCCCGGACTAGAGCAACATCAGCTGCTGTGGTCCGGGTCTTCCCGTGGCAGTACCCGCCGCACCCAAGTGGGTCGTCTTACGTGGGTTTCCATCGGGCTCGTTTACCGTCACGACACAACTTGCCGAAGACGCACCGTACTCGTGCTCCACGAGCGCGGCCAGATTGTGTGCCGCGTTGAAGTCCCGGTCCAGGACCAGGCCACACGCTTCGCAGGCAAAGGTGCGTTCGGATAGGCGCAGCTTGGCTTTCACCACACCACACGCCGAACACGTCTTACTGCTCGGATACCAGCGGTCCGCAACGTGCATGTGCACACCGGCCCACGCGGCTTTGTACTCGATCTGGCGTCGGAGTTCGGCCATACCGACACCCGCCACATGCCGCGCGAGCTTCCGATTGGCCAGCATCCCGGACACGTTGAGGTCCTCGATCACCACCGCGCCGTAGGTGCGCACCAGCCGGGTCGAGAGCTTGTGCAGCCCGTCCTGGCGTGCGTTGGCGACCCTCGCGTGCAGCTTCGAGATCCGTGCTTGGGTTGTGCGCCATCGCCTCGACGGCTTCCGGCGAGCCCTCTTGTCTGGGCCGATACGACGCGCGGCTTGCCGCTGAAGCCTCCGCAGCTCCCGCAGAGCCACTTCGAGATGTTTCGGGTTCGCGATGACCTCACCCGTGGAGAGCACGGCGAGGGACTTGATCCCGAGATCCACACCCACCGCTGTACCGGGCTGGGCAGGCTTCGGGTCCTGCCGTTGGATCTCCACAGAGAACGAGCAGAACCAGCGACCTGACCGGTATGACACCGTGGCCGACCGGATTCGTGCCGTACCTCGCTCGACGTGCCGTGCGAGTTTCCGGCTCGATTCGTGGGTACGCACGGTGCCGACCCGGGGCAGCTTCACATGCCGCCGATCAGCATCGACAAGGCCGAAGCTTCCGGTGGTAAACCGGCACGACAACACTGCTCGCTTACCCTTGAACCTGGGGAACCCCAGCTTGCGGCCTTTTCGCCTGCCGTTACGGGATGCCTCCCAGTTGCCCAGCGCGGTCGCCAGGTTCGCCAAACCGGACGAGTATGCCTCTTTCGAGTTCTCTCCCCACCACGGCGCAACCTCGCTCTTGGCCTGATTCCAGTCCTTCCTCAAGGAGTACGCCGACCACGACAACGGTGGGGTCAGGTCGTCGCTGTCCAGGCCGTAGGCCTTTTCGGCGGAACGCTGATCCAGGTTCGCCCGGATCCGCGCCAATCCCCAGTTGTAGGCGAACCGCTGTCCACCACAGTGGGACCGGAGCGCGGCTTCCTGCTCGGGGGTGGGGTCAAGCGCAAACCGGTACGCCTGAAGAACCGTCTCTCCCACTACTCGACCACCTCAGCGGTCGCGTACTGAACACCGCGCTCCGCTCGTTGCCGAGCCGACCGGCGTCCGTACAACCGGGCGCGCATGGAGGTGAGAACTTCCACCATGTCGCGCACCAAATCGTCTTTCACCTCATCCGGGTGGAGCACGACCAGTTCACGGCCAGCGGCCGATAGGGCGGCTTCCAGGTGCTCGACACCGAACCGCGCCAAACGGTCTCGATGCTCAACCACAATCCGGGTCACGGCTGGATCGGCCAGCACTTTTCGAAGCTTCGAACGATGCCCGTTCAGTCCAGAGCCGACCTCGGTCACCGTGGCATCCAATGTGATACCCCGCTGGGTGCAAACTTGGGCAACTCGACCGGCCTGTCGAGTGAGATCGTCCTTCTGGTCCGCTGAGGACACCCGGCAGTAAGCCACTGTGCGGCCATCCTGGGCTTTTGGCGGTTCGACAAGGATTGTGCCGGTGGGAAGCTGACGAGCGGGCACAGGCAGGGTTCCCGCGTGGAACCAGTTCAACGCGGAACGGTACGAAACACCCTGCTCACGCGCACAATCCATCAACTTCACGCGCGCAATCTAACACTGGCTTACACTGGTCGACGCGCCGCTCGGCGGTTTGGACCTGCGGACCAGCACCCGGTTCGACCCGCTGCTCGGGCTCAGCGCGTTCAGCCTGGTGCTGGACCGCCAGCCCGCCGAAGCAGTGGCCGACGGAGCCGGTGCCGAGGTCGCGCTCATCGTCGGCACGAACACCGAGGAGGGCAATCTCTACCTTGCGCCGCAAGGAAGAATGGCTACCACGACCGACGATGACGTGCACGACGTTGCAGCCCGGGTGCACGCCGATCCGGCCGCGCTGGTGGCGCGGTACCGGGCGCGGCATCCGCGAGCGAGCCCTGGCGAGCTGTGCTCGGCGATCATGGGCGACGCGCTGTTCGGCGAGGGAAGCCGCAGGCTCGCCGAGGCGCACGCGGCACACGGGCGGGGGCCGACCTACACCTACGAGTTCGCCTGGCGATCGTCCGCAGTGGACGGATCGCTCGGCGCGGCGCACGCGGTGGAACTGCCGTACGTGTTCGACCGCCTGGACCTTCCCGCACTGCGCGGCCCCCGCGGACTGCTCGGCCCGGCGGAGCCGTCCGAGGCGCTGGCCGAGTGCATGCACGGTGCGTGGGTGCGCTTCGCCCGCAGCGGCGATCCCGGCTGGGCACCGCCGGAAACCCGGCGCTTCACAGGGCAGGAGTGACTTGGGGGTCCTTCTAGGAAGGCTTCGGGCCGGCTCCTCCCGAAGGCGCCCGGTGCCGGACAGGTTGGCGATCTCGCGCGAAATCGCCAACCCGCCCCCACGGCAAGCGGCGATTTCGCGCGAAATCGTCGCCCTGCGTCCAGGCGGCCCGGTCTCACGAGCGTCCGCACCCTCGTTCTGGAACGACCCCTCAGCGCAGGGGTGCCGGGAGTTCGAAGTGGACCTTCTCCCGGGTCACCTCGTGCTCGATGACCGTGGCCGGGGCGAGGTGGTCGATGACGTCCTCGACCAGGCCCGGCGGGGCCGAGGCGCCCGCGGTGAGGCCGATCGTGCCGACGCCGGACAGCCAGGCCGGCTGGATGTCGCCGGCGTCGTCGATGAGGTGGGCGGGCGTGCCCTGGCGGCGCGCCAGTTCCACCAGGCGCTGCGAGTTCGAGGAGTTGGCCGAGCCGACCACCAGCACCAGGTCGCACTCCCCGGCGATCGCCGACAGTGCGTCCTGCCGGTTGGTGGTGGCGTAGCAGATGTCCTCCGACGACGGGCCGCGCAACGTCGGGAAGCGGTCGCGCAGCGCGGCGACGATGCCGGCCGTCTCGTCGACGGCGAGGGTGGTCTGCGTCAGGTACGACACCCGCTTCGGGTTCGGCACCTCGACCTCGGCGACGTCCTCGACGGACTCCACCAGGACCGTCTGGCCGGGCGCCTCGCCGAGCGTCCCCTCCACCTCTTCGTGTCCACTGTGGCCGATGAACACGAGGGTGTCGCCGCGCCCGGCGAACCTCCGAGCCTCGGCGTGCACCTTCGCCACCAGCGGGCACGTCGCGTCGATGACCGCCAGGCCGCGCCGATCCGCTTCCGACCGCACGGCAGGGGAAACGCCGTGCGCGGAGAAGACCACGGTGGCGCCGTCGGGTACCGCGTCGAGCTCGTCGACGAACACGGCGCCGCGGTCCTCCAGGTCGGCGACCACGTGCGTGTTGTGCACGATCTGCTTGCGGACGTAGATCGGGCCGCCGCGGAGCGCGAGCGCCTGTTCCACGATCTCGATGGCGCGGTCGACTCCGGCGCAGAACGAGCGCGGCGCCGCGAGCAGCACCGTGCGCTGTTGACTCGGCATGACTGCACTCCAATGTCGGTCGGCTGAACCCCGGTACCGGACCGCCGCGCGCCCCGCGGCCGGTTCGGCACCGGGCGTCAGTGTCTGCTTTGAAGCGGCGGTAGCCGCTTGCGGTGAGGGACTCAGCTTGCGCCGCCGCGGGTTCTCAGGGGTCGCCTCGCGAGGACAGCCCCGGCGCCGCGTATTGGACATACATATAATAAGTCGGGGATCCCGGAGTGAGGCGGCCCCTGAGGTTCCGCTACCCGCACCGCTACGCAAATCGCATTGGGCACACTCTCTAGTGGTCGCGGCGGGTCACCAGGTGGGCTAGGGCGTCGAGTTCTTCGGCCGCGCGCGGCGCCGGGTCGCAGCGGCGGAGGTCGCTGAGGGCCGAGGCGAGCAGGTCGTCGGCCTGGTGCTGGCTCCAGGTGCGGCCGCCCGCCAGCGCGATCAGCTCCGCGGCCTGGGCCAGGTCACTGCCGGACAGCGGCTGATCGCGGAGGTAGATCGCGGCCAGCCGCTGCCCGGCCGGCGTGCCGGAGGTCAGCGCGGAGACCACCGGCAGGGTCTTCTTGCGGGTGCGCAGATCGGAGAACACCGGCTTGCCGGTGATGGCCGGATCGCCCCAGATGCCGAGCAGGTCGTCGACGTGCTGGAACGCCAGGCCCAGCCGCTCGCCGTAGCTGCGCATCCGGGCGATCTGCTCGGCCGAGCCGCCGCCGAACATCGCGCCCAGCGCGCAGGCGCAGCCCAGCAGCGCCCCGGTCTTGTCCCGGGCCATCCGCTGGCACTCTGCCAATTCCACATTGCGCCGGTCCTCGAAGGCGAGGTCCGCGGTCTGGCCGTTGATCAGGTTCAGCACGGCGGTGCTCAACGTCCGCACCGCGGCAGCGGCCTCGGGGTGCCGGCACGCGCCCAGCACGTCGGCGGCCAGCGACAGCAGGGCGTCGCCGGCGAGGATGGCCGGGCCGCTGCCGAACACGGTCCACGCCGTCGGACGGTGTCGCCTCGTGACGTCGCCGTCCATCACGTCGTCGTGCAGCAGCGAGAAGTTGTGCACCAGCTCCACCGCGACGGCCGCGGGAACCGCAGCAGCGGGATCGCCGCCGACGGCGGCGGCAGAGAGCAGCACCATCGTGGGCCGCAGCGCCTTGCCCCGGTCGGCGCGGACCGGGTTGCCGCGCTCGTCCAGCCAGCCGAGGTGGTAGCCGGATATCTGCTGCATGCGAGTGGGCAACCGGTCGACCGCGGCCCGCAGAGCGGGCTCGACCATCGTGCGGCTGCGCGTGAGCGCCTCATAGGCCGTACCCGCCCGGTTGGCGTCCTGCTGAATCGTGGCCATCCGACTTCCCTTCGACAAACAAATGCGGTGTTCCGGACTCGTTCCGAGCACCGGTCACGAGGTGGTTCGCCGCGTCCGAACGCGGTGTCAGCGGGCGATTTCGACGTTCTCGAGCACGCCGAGGGCGTCGGGGACCAGGACCGCGGCGGAGAAGTAGGCGCTGACCAGGTAGGAGATGATCGCCTGCTCGCTGATGCCCATGAACCGGACGTTGAGCCCGGGCCGGTACTGGTCGGGGATGCCGGTCTGCTGGAGGCCGATGACGCCGTGGTCGTCCTCGCCGGTGCGCAGCGCCAGGATCGAGCTGGTGCCGCGATCGCTGATCGGGATCTTGTCGCTGGGCAGGATCGGCACGCCCCGCCAGGCGTGCACCTGGCGGCCCTGCGCCTCGGTGGTCGCCGGGTAGATGCCGCGCCGGTTGCACTCCCGGCCGAACGCCGCGATGGTCCGCGGGTGGGCCAGGAAGAACCTGGTCTTGCGGCGGCGGGAGAGCAGTTCGTCGAGGTCGTCGGGGGTGGGC
>NZ_SMKW01000189.1 GCF_004348985.1 Saccharopolyspora elongata
TAGAGAACCAGATCATCCAGTGGCGTCCGGGAAAGAAAGACGAAGGCGGCCCGCAGACACTGGAGGAATACCTGAAGAAACTCCCCTTGGGCAACGGCCAACAACTACCCCTCACCCGTAACGGGAGCGGCCACCTTGATCCCGTCACGCAGCAGCTCGTGTGGCAATGGACACAAGGCCTGCACGGACAGGAAATCGCCTCCGAGGTGGCGAGACTGTCCGGCGGCCTGGTTTCCCCACCGACCGTGTCCAAGTGGTGGAAGAAAGAAATTGAGGAGCGCAAACGTCATGCTTCTTCAGGTAGTGATCAGCACACGCTCGAGCCGCCGAAGAAACGGGTGAGGACGGAACTTCTTGGTTCGGAGAATGACGATAACGATACCGTTATGGATGATGCCGGTTTGATGATGCCGGGCGCAGGTGATACCGCCAATGAGGGCAGCGGCGGCTTTAGCGGCAGGAACGAGGACATCTCCAGGCTGACCCAGCTCGCCAGACTCGCGCTCGCGTCCAGCGAGTTCGAGGTACCGCACGCGCAACGCACAACGGCGAGGGCGTTGGGGCTGCAAATCCGCGATGTCGCAGCCGACGGGGACTGCTTCTACCAGTCGGTTGTGGATTCCGTGCCGCAGGAGGAGTGGGACCGACGCGGTTATGCGCGGACCGTGCCGGGATTGCGTCACGCTCTCGCTGACTACCTTCTACAAGACGATAGCCACCTCTCCTATTTCGCCGCCCTCGCCAACGGCGATGACATGCAGGCCACACTGCAGCTACAGGAAGCCGCAGCCAACATACGCAAATCCAGGACCTGGAACAACGACGGCGGTGACATCGCTCCCCAGCTCGTCGCCGACTTGCTGGACGTCAACATCAAGGTGATCGGCCCCGACGGTGTCCTGTCCACCCAGGGCACCGTCGACGACGGCACGAGGCGAACCTACTACATCGTCTACAACGGCACAAACCACTACATGGCCACCCAGCGCCTGCAAGACACCCACACCGTCGAAACCGCTGGAGAACAACGACGCGACCCTATTGCGCCGCACCCCGCACAGCACACCATCTCCCCACGAACACAGTATCCGGATCCCACCGGCGCCTCGGGACACACCACACCGCACCGCCACAATACGTCCGAGATGACAACAGCCTCCCGCTACACCGAAAATGCGGGGCAACCCTTTATCCGCCATCTCGACCAGGCCAGGACCGAGCTGACTTGGCCCGCGAACTCCCGGTATTCCGACGACAAGGATGACGAGCTGCGCATCGTGCGTGCCATCGACACACACACCGTCACGCCAGCAGCCGGCATGGACGACATGTTCCCCTGGCGGGACAGCGCTGACCCCGCACGCCGCGTGTTCGCCCCCTACGCCGACGAGCACGGAAACGTGCACCCCCTCGTACGGAAGAATGCTGACCAGATCACCGCCCGCATGTACGCCGCGGGCAGGAACCTACTGGCCGGTATCGCGGCAGACGCCAATGACACACGGCTACCCAACTCCGCAATGGACCGCCTCAAAAACCGGGTATGGCCGCAGCTGGAAAAAGCCGTGGCCCAGGAGATCAGACGCCTCACCCTCGGAGATCCCAATCCCTCTTTCCCGGTACGCGTCCGCACAGTGGAACACAAACACGTCCGGCCGCACGAACACATTCTCGTCGGCCAAAGCGGACTTTTCCTGTCCCCCTCGCCCGCCGACATGTTCCTCGATGAACAGCCATCACTTCTCAACGGCCGCATCCTCGGCGTCTACCTCGGCGCAGTCATCCGCGACCAGCACTCTCTGGACAACTGGAGAACCAGGTACAGCGCATTTCCCGCCTACGCAATGAATCTCGACGCCGAGCCCAGCCTGGAACACCACCTCATGTCCGCGGAAGGCGCAGCCAATTCCATCGCGTTCGCCAACACCGCGGTCACCGAAGGCCCCGAACCCGCCATCGACCTAAATCGAGTCAACGCCCAATTTGTAGAGTTCAGAGTAAATATGCCCACCAACACCGGACAGCTACGCTCTCAGTCCATCATGGTACTCATCGCCCTAGACAACGCATTCGACATCCTCACCAACCCATATGGGATCATCATCGCAGACTACGGCGACGGCTATGTCGACCTCTTCAAAAAAACAGACAACAATGTAAAAGAAGAACCAGCCGACTGAGCGAATTTCACGAGCGGACGCAGACAGCATTCACTCCAATGAGGTGATCTCAGTGGGGTGGGGCTTAGCTTCTTGAGAGATGTGGACGTGGGGTCCTGGTAGAAGAGGTCTCACCACAAGATCGTCTTCTGTAAGGCCAGGACCCCACGTGATCACTTATCGTGCCACGCTTGATGTCGCAGACGAACTCGCCCACGACCTCAGCAGGCTGCTGACCGAGGAACGCCGACGTCGTGGGACCCCGCTCGGACGGCGCGCGTTATCACCGTTCAAACAGGCGGTGATGGGGCTGCGGTGGTTTCGCGATCGCACCGCCATCCCCGCACTCGCCCGTGACAACAGCATCTCCCGCGCGACCGGATACCGGTATATCGACGAGGTCATCGAGGTGCTGGCCGCCCAGGCCCCGGATCTGCATCAGGCCCTGCGCAAGGCCCGAAACGACGGCGCCCTCTATGTGATTTTGGACGGGAAGCTGTTCTCCTGCGACCGGATCGGCGAGAAGACCACCAGCGTCAAAGGCACCGAGATCGACCGGTGGTACTCCGGAAACACCGCGAACAAGGCGGCAACATCCAGGCGCTGACCACACCGGAGGGATTCCCGATCTGGGTCTCGCCGGTCGAACCCGGCTCGGTCCACGACATCACCGCCGCCGAACACCACGTCCTCGGCGCGCTGTACTGGGCCGCCTCCCAACTTGACCTGCCCACCCTCGCCGACGGCTGCTACCAGGGCGCCGGCGCCGGAGTCCACATCATCATCAAGCACTCCAAAACCGGACAAGGCCGCCCACTAGACGCCGACAACCGCACCTATAACCTGCTCCTACGCAGCCTGCGTGCCTTGGGAGAACGCGGATTCGCCCTGCTCACCGGACGCTGGCGCACGCTCCAACACATCACCGCCAGTCCCCGCAAAACCAGCGACATCGTCCAAGCCGCACTCGTCCTCACCCACCACGAACACGGCTACACATAACCCACTGAGATCACCTCAGTGGGGAGTTCCCCTCTTTGTCAGGATGAGATGAGACACCTGGTGTGAGTGCCGGGTATGAGTGTGAGGGCGGGATCGGAGATCCTGGTAGTCGTGTCCACTTCATCCAACGACAGGTCGGGTCGGTCGGGTGGGCAG
>NZ_SMKW01000190.1 GCF_004348985.1 Saccharopolyspora elongata
TCGTCGAGCGCACAATCGCCTGGTACCACGGCATGCGACGCCTCCGCATCCGCTGGGAACGCCGCGACGACATCCACGAAGCGTTCCTCGGCCTGGCCACCTGCATCATCTGCTACCGACACATCAAGACCCTTTGTTAGGAACCCTTAGTTTCTCCTGATGCCGTGCCCGGGTCGTGGGGTCGGTGAGCAAGTCGGGCAGCTTCGCCAGAGTCGGTGCCTCCGAGACAGCCCGTAGCGACAGGCACCCTGCCCGCAGAATGTCCTCGGTACGTGGGCCCCACGCTGACGAGAACACCCGGGAGAACACCGACACGAGGTTGTCGACGGCGGCTTCTTTCGGCCCTTCCAGCGGGTTGAGGCAGGGCACTGGGCCTCGGGTGTCGGCGTCGAAGAGCACGACCTTCTCGGCGGCGTGCTCAGGGAGCCGTTGCAGCACGTCGGTGATGAGGTCGCCTTTGGGATCGATGACCACTGCGCCGCGGCCGTGTTCGGCGTCGGCGAGGATCATCCGCGCCAGAATCGTCGACTTCCCGCTGCCGGTGGCGCCAAGGACGTGGAGGTGATGGCGAGCGTCGGAGACTTGCAGGCCGACTGGGCGGGCGTGGCCGGTGTCGGAGATCCCGACGGGGCGGATGAGCTCGCCTTCGGTGGGCGTGTTCGGCGGAGGAGGCACGGCCTTCGCCCCGGCGCGGGCCAAGCCGGGCAGCCCCTCGTCGGTGGGTAGATGCGCCACGGCAGCCAGTTCGGGAATCGAGAGCAGGTCACCGCGGCGCAATCGACGTTGAGCCATCGCCGTCAATGGGGCACCCAGCCGGCGGCGCCGGTAGTGATTGTGTTCGGTGAAAACGGAGAATGCGCTGGCGATCGCGTGCGCCTTGCCTCGGAGTTGCTGGCGGCGTCGAGCGACCTGCTCCGCGGGCATGTCGGTGGGCACGGTGGTCGCGACCGCGTACCGAATGATGGTTTCCCACTGGGATCCGCGCTGCTTGGACACGATGGCGCGGTTCTGAGCGTTGAACTCCAGCGAGGTCTGCGGATCAAGCTTCGGCAACCCAGCCTGATTCTTCGCGCTGGGGGTAGGTCCGGGCGTGATCACATCGAGAATCAGGCCCACCATCCGCGTGGACCGCCCGGCATCGAGGTGCCGGGCGGCTCGCCGCGCACGCTTGACCCGACGTCCGGTGACCGGGCGCGCGAGGACTTGCACACAGGCGACCTCGTGCACCCCGAGGCCCACCGGTGCGCCGAGCAGTGCCCGGATCGGATCGGTGTCGAACTCCGAGCGGATCGGCAACGCTTCCGACCGGGCCAGGCGCAGCACGCCCCCCGTGGCCAGATGGCGGTGCCGATCGGTAGGCTCTGGCAGCGGTGAGCTGGCGGGCGCACTGCGGGTGTGCGCACCGGGCCAGGCTGCCTCGATAGCACGCTCGACCATTCCGGGAGGGACCGTGCCCGGCACCCACAACCGGATCTGGAGCCCGTCGTGATCGAAGACAAACTCCCAGGCCAGCTGCGGCTGCCCGCGCATCAGGCGCTGTAGCTTCGGACGCAGCAGTCCCACCAGGTTCGACCACACCGCTTGTGCCCCGCCCGGGTCGACGGTCGGCGGTGCCAGGATCGTCACCACCCGGGCCCTCTCATGCAGCGCGTCCTGGCACCGGAGAAACCGCCACCGATGCAGAATCCACGATCCGACCACCACGACAAGCAGTGCCGGCAACGCGACGAAACCCCATGAACGGACCCACGACCATACCGTGGTGAGGAGCGCCTGGATCAGGCCCCACGGATCGGTCATTAACTCGCCGACCAGACTGTCCACAACCGAGCGTCGCAATATCATGATGTCGTCTCTTCCCCGAAGAAGTGAGCTCGTACACGAGTGCGGGTCAGGCCACCTTCGATCCCGTTTCAGGCGGCATTCGAAGGCGCGCGGATCGCACGCTGGTGATCGCCTGCACCCGCGCGGTGTGGCGGGTGTGGCGTTCGGCGTCGACCTCGGCTTGCCATTCGGAGAACCGGCGGCCCTGCAAGCGACGCAGGAAATGCGGGATACGGTTGGCCGGCACTCCCACTAGCTTGGGGCCGAGCACAGCCAGCAGGTCCGAGGCGTCCTGCGACGACCATCCTGCGGCTTCGATGGACGCTTCGTCGGGGAACACGTCGGCCACGCGGTCGGAGGCGGTCAGTTCGGTGTCCTGTGTGCCGCCGTAGGAGTACACCCACAGGAAGTTCGCAGGCGGGTCAGGTTCGACGAGCGCTCTGAAGCGACAAATTTCCCTGGTATAGCAGTAGAAATTCACCCCTGTTCGCTGGCGCATGATGCGCAGCCACGACGCCAGGTATTCGTCGGAAAAGAAGTCGCCGGAATCGTGAATCCGGACCCAGCCGCCGCCGAACCGGGCCGCTGCAAGCTCGCCGAGCATGGCCTGCTCCCAGCCGGGCAGGTCATCGAGAACGAACTGCAGGTTCGCGTGGTGCTTGGCTCGCACGACCGGCCACAGGTAGGTGCCGTGACGGGCGTAGCAGACCTCTCGGCACACACCTGCCGACGGACAGGTGTTGTAGGTACGTCCGTCGGGCAATCTTCCCGCCCAGGCGGGCAAAGTCCAGTTCCACGCTCCGATGGAACGCATTTCTCTGTTCTGGGTAAGCAATCGCCTCGGACTAACAGGAGATGGCTTTGCAGAGCTCGAAGAGTGAGCTGGTTCGATAGAAGGCATAGGAGTACCTCTGCAGGAAGGAAAGGCAAGGACAGAACGTGGGGTGACGGAACTGCCATCCGATGCGTTGCCGAGGGGCGGTGTTGGTGGTGGGCTATGCGGGGTCGTCGCCGGGTTCGGGGTCGTTCGCCGCTTCGTGAGTCGTGATCTGTGTGACCTCATGGCGGTGTTGACGCTGACGGCGGTAGTGATCGAGGTTGATGACCGTGGTGGCCACGCCATCGGTGTGCACTGTGATCAGCTGGGCATACTCGAGGCTGTGGCGAGGACAGGCGCGGCCTGTGTAAAGCCGGATCAGTCCGCGAATGCCGCGCACGGCTAGTAGTGCTTTGTTAACTCGTGTTGTTGAAGGGGTGCTTGCAGATGTGGCATGCGCCGGCCATGACGACGAGGAGTCGTTGCAGTTCGCGGAGAACGGCGTAGATGGTCAGGCCGGCGCATCCGC
>NZ_SMKW01000191.1 GCF_004348985.1 Saccharopolyspora elongata
ATGTTTATAAGAGACAGCCCCAGCACAGGGACGCCCAATTTTAGGCAAAATTGGGCGTCTCCCGACCCGGGTCAGCGGGTTCCAATTTTAGGCAAAATTGGGGTGTCTGGTGCGCGGCCTTCGGTCGCTGCGGTCAGTACCAGGTGAAGGTGACCGGTAGGGCCGTCAGGCCCCGCATCCAGACCGACGGGCGCCACACCAGGTCCTCCGGCTCGACCGCCAGCGCCACGTCCGGCAGCCGGTCCAGCAGCACCTCGATGCCCGTCGTCGTGATGATCCGCGCGATTTCCTGCGCGGGGAACGGGCATCCGTGCTCGCCGTGGCTGAACGACAGGTGCGCCTGGTTGCCCGCCGCGCCCGCGTAGGAGTCCGGCCGCACCTGCGGGTCGGTGTTCGCCGCCGCCAGCCCGAGCACCACCAGGTCGCCCTTGCGGATCCGCTTGCCGCCCAGCCGCGTGTCCTGGGTCGCCCAGCGCCCGACGAAGTTCTGCGTCGGGGTGTCCTCCCACAGCACCTCGTTGAGGGCCTGGCCGACGCTGCGGCGGCCGCCCGCGAGGGTCACCGCGAAGCGCTCGTCGGTGAGCATCAGCCGGATGGTGTTGCCCATCCAGTCCGAAGTGGTCAGATAGCCCGCGCCCATCGTGATGAACAGGTCCGCCGCGATCTCCTCGTCGGTGAACCCCACCGGATGCGCCTGCAGGAACGAGGGCACGTCGCGGCCGGGGTTCTCGCGCTTCTCACCCGCCAGCGCCAGCATCCGCGCGACGACCCGTTCGTGCGCCCGGACCGCCTCATCGCCCTCCTCGGCGGACAGCGCCACGTCCCGGACCAGCGTCGGAGCCTCCTCGTCCGGCAGCCCGTAGATCTTCAGCAGCGCCAGCAGCGGGATCTGGTGCGTGTACTCGGCGATCAGATCCGCCTCGCCGCGGCCGGCGAAGCCGTCGATCAGGCCGTCGCAGATCTGCTCGACCTGCGACCGCAGGTCGAATTCGTCCACATCGGCCAGTGCCTCGGCCAGCGCGCCGCCGCGCTTGCGGTGGTCCTCGCCCTCGGTGAAGACCACCGACGGCTGGGGCTCGACGTAGGGCCGCAGCGACCAGTCGTGGGGCACCGAGTTCCAGCCGTTCCAGCGGCGGGAATCGCGGCCGAACAGGTCGGGGTTGCTGGTGACGTGGTGGACCTCGCGGTAGCCGAGCGCGCACCACGCCGGCACGCCGCCTTCGAGCAGCACCGGCGCGACGGTGCCGTGCTCGCGCCGCAATTCCCGGTAGACCTCCTCGGGGTTGTTCTGGAACCGCGGACCGTAGAACGTCGCGGCCCCGGCGTGCGTGTCCTCGTCCGCCGAAGACTTGTTGGGGCTGGTCACCGCGTGGCCTCCCGGGCGGTCGACAGGGCGTGGAGGTGTTCGACGAGCCCGACCAGCACGGCTTTGCTGGACTTCCGGTCGCGGGCGTCGCAGTCGATCAGCGGCACCTCGGGCGACAGGTCGAGCGCGTCGCGCACCTGCGCCGGGCTGTACTCCGGTTCGCCGAAGTTGTTGCGGGCGACCACGAACGGCATCCCGTGGTGTTCGAGGCGGTCGATGGCGTACCAGGAATCGGCCAGGCGGCGGCCGTCCACCAGCACGACGGCGCCGAGCGTCCCGGAGAACAGCTGGTCCCACACGAACCAGAACCGCTCCTGGCCGGGCGCGCCGAACAGGTACAGCACCAGGCGCTCGTCCAGCGTGATGCGGCCGAAGTCGAACGCGACCGTCGTGGTCGACTTGCCGCCGACGCCGCCGGTCTCGTCGATGCCGATGCCGGCCTGCGTCATCGTCTCCTCGGTGCTCAGCGGCCGGATCTCGCTGACCGAGCGCACCATGGTGGTCTTGCCGACGGCGAAGCCGCCGACGATCACGATCTTCAGGCCGTCCGCGGCGGTGTCGCGGAGCGGGACGCGACTAGATGTTCCGGAGTCCAACGAGCACCTGCTTGAGGAATTCGGGGGCGGGCAGTTGCGCCTCGACGCGCTTCGAGGACGGGTGGCGGGCGGTGATCTTGCCCATGTCGAGCAGGTCGGAGAGCAGGATCTTCACCACGCTCACCGGCAGCCCGAGGTCCGAGGACAGCTCCACCACCGCCACCGGTTCGCGGCACAACCGCAGGATCTTGGCGTGCTCGGACTGCATTCCCGGGCTCGGATCGGATTCGCTGACGATCAGCGTCACCAGGTCGAAGGTGTCCTCGGCGGGCCGGCTGCGGCCACCGGTGACGGTGTAGAGCCGGTCCGGGTCCTCCTCGTCGACCAACCGCCTGGCCATCACGCCTCGGCCGGGTCGTCGTCGCGCGGCGGGGAGCTCAGGTACTCGCCGATCTGCTCCACCAGTTCGTTCATGTTGTGCCCGACGACGCCGACGTCCGCGTCGTCGGCGGCCAGCACGGCGAGGTGCGCGCCGACGCCGGCCTCCACGATGCACAGCACGCCGCCGTAGAACTCGGTCATGGACTGCCGGACGCCGCCGCTGCCGTCGCCGAACTCGACCGACGCCCCGTAGGACAGGCTTTGGATGCCGGAGGCGATGGCGGCCAGCTGGTCCGCCTGGTCCACCGACAGGCCGGGCGTGTGGCAGAGCTTGAGGCCGTCCTTGGACAGCACCAGGGCGTGCCGGGTGCCCGGCGTCCGCTCCAGCAGGTTCTCCAGCAACCAGTCGAGGTCGCGAGTTTTCGTGGTCATCGCAGCTGTGGGGCGGTGCTCCGGGATCCCGGCACCGACCCGCGCCTCCAATCCGTTGTCCAGGCGGTCAGGCCGTCATCGAGAGTTGTCGTCCGAAGTGGACGGTGAGTCGCGGCGGGCGTTGCGGAAGGCGCCGAACCGCGCCCCGGCGTCCGGGCGTGGCCGGGGCGGCTCGGACTCCTTCGGCTCGGTGGCCGCCGATCGCGCCGCGGCCAGCGTCTTGCCGCGGCGGCGCTTCGGCAGCGAGTTCGGCTCGCCGGTTTCCGGTGCCGGATCGGCGCTTTCGGCCGCGACTGGCGCGGTGGAGGCGGCGGGGGCTTCCGGCGCCTGTCTCGGGGCGGGCG
>NZ_SMKW01000192.1 GCF_004348985.1 Saccharopolyspora elongata
CCGTAGTAGAAGAAGAACATCAGGATCAGCATCGGAACCGCACGGAAGGTCTCCACCACCACCGTGGCCGGTGCCCGAACCCAGGCATGGTCGCTGATTCGCGCCGATGCGAACACCGCACCGAACACGATCGCGAGGACCGCCGCAATTCCCGCTGCCCGCAGCGTGTTCCACAAACCTTCGAGAAGCTGATGCTGGATCGCGATGTACTGGAACTGCTCCCACCGGCGCAGCTCGAACTGCCCGGAATCGTACAGCCGATAGATGATCCAGCCGATCGCGGCAACCAGAACAGCCACCACCACCACATCGGCGATCCTGTTCCTGACCACGGCCCGTGGGCCAGGTGCGTCGTAGAGCACGTGGTTCATGCCGGCACCGCCGCCCGTCGTTCGGCCCACCGCTGAGCGAGTACCAGCGGAAGGATCAGGATCAGGAAACCGACCGTGATCCAGAACAACGTGACCATTTGATTCTCCCCGCGCTCAGCCATCGCCGCAGGAATCGATCCGGCCTCCACCACCGAGAATCCAGCAGCGATAGTGGTGTTCTTCAGCAGCGCGATCGCCGTACTCGTCAACGGCGGCATGATTGCGCGGAAGGCCTGTGGCAAGACCACGATCCCCAGGACCTGGGGGAATGTCATGCCGACCGAGCGCGCGGCCTCCGCCTGCCCCGCGGGCACGGTGTTGATACCCGACCGCACCACCTCGCAGACGAAGGCGCTCGTGTACGCGGTGAGCGCCGCAATCGCCGCCCAGAAGAAGGAGGGCAGCTCGATGCCCATCTTCGGAGCGGCGAACACGAGGAAGGCGAACACCAACACCAGCGGAGTGCTGCGCATCGTGTTGACGTAACCGGTGCCGACCGCTCTCAGCGCCGGAAACGAGGACACTCGGCAGGCCGCCAGAAGCGTTCCCACCATCAAACTCAGCGCCCCGGCGACCAGGAACAGATTGATCGTAGTCAGGAAACCGATGCGGAACAGTTCCCAGTTTTCTAGGAGAACAGAGGACATCGCCGCTCCGTCATGAATGAGGACAAGATCCGCAACCGGTACAGGACCGCCCGCGGATCGCAGATGGTCAGTACCGCTCGGGCGCCGGCGGAACCGCCGGGATCCCGGACTTGCCCAGGGTCGAGTCGTAGAGCTTCTGCCACGTGCCATCGGCGGCAGCCTTGGCCAGCACGTCGTTCATCGCTTCCCGCAGCGGTTTGTCCGTCAGCGCCAGGCCGATGCCGTACTTCTCCTCGCTGAAGGTCTCCCCGACCAACTTCAGCTCGTCCGGCGAGGCCGCCGCGTACCCCTTCAGGATCGCGTCGTCGGTGGTGTTGGTGTCCACTTTGCCGTCGAGCAGCTGGGAAACGCATTCCGAGCCGGTCTTGAACTCGACGATGTTCCCGGGTTCGGTCAACCCCATGTCCCTCACCCGCTGGATCGAGGTGGTCCCCGTCGCGGAGCAGACCTTCTTCCCCTTGAGGGTGTCCTTCCCGGTGATGTCCTTCTCGTCCTTGCGCACGAGCAGGCTCTGGCCGGCGATGATGTACGGCCCGGCGAAGGAGATCTGTTCCTTGCGCTTGTCGTTGATGGTGTAGCTGCCGACGTAGTAGTCGACCTCGCCCGCTTGGATCGCTGCTTCCCGGTTCGCCGAGGGGATCTCCTTGTACTCGATTGACCCGGGATCGAAACCGAGGCCTGCCGACATCAATCGCGCGATCTCCACGTCGAAGCCGCAGCGATTTCCACTCGCATCCTTGTAGGCGAGACCGGGCTGGTCCGCCTTCACACCGACCACCACGTGGCCGCGGCCGCTGATCCTGGCGAAGGTCGGACTGTCGGTGAGGTTGATGCCGTTGGCGACGACCAACTGTGCCGGCGGACCGCACGCACCGGCTGCCGATCCCCCTGGAGTGCCCTCTTTTCCGCACCCGGTGGCCACGAGGGTGACGGCCAATGCGCCTGCGATGGACAAGTTTCGGATCTTCATGGGGCATGTCCTTTCAAAAGTGGACAAGGATCGCGGGAACTCCAGCGCTCAGTGGGTGAGGATCTTGCCCAGGAAGTCCTGTGCGCGCCGGGACGACGGGGCGGTGAAGAACGCGTCGGGATCCGCCTCTTCGACGATTTCACCGTCGGACATGAATACGACGCGGTCCGCGGCGCGACGCGCGAAGCCCATCTCATGGGTGACGACGACCATCGTCATGCCTTGCTCCACGAGGTCTGTCATCACGTCCAGGACCTCTTGGACCATCTCGGGGTCCAGTGCAGAGGTCGGTTCGTCGAACATGAGGACTTTCGGGTCCATTGCCAGTGCCCGTGCGATCGCCACCCGTTGCTGCTGGCCGCCTGAGAGCTGGGCCGGGTACTTGTTCGCCTGATCGGCGACACCGACCCTCTCCAGCAACCGCATGGCCTTTTCCTTGGCCACGGTCCGATCGACCTTGCGTACCTTGACCGGCCCCAGCACGACGTTCTCGAGAACGGACTTGTGCGCGAAGAGATTGAACGACTGAAAGACCATGCCGACGTCGGCGCGAAGTTGGGCGAGCGCTTTCCCCTCCGAGGGCAGCGGGTCACCATCGATGGTGATCACACCCGAATCGATGCGCTCGAGCCGGTTGATCGTGCGGCACAGCGTGGACTTCCCGGAGCCAGATGGTCCGAGTACGACGACGACGTCGCCCTTGCCGATGGTCAGGTCGACGTCCTTGAGCACGTGCGCTTTGCCGAACCGCTTGTTGACGCCGGCCAAGGCCACGAGACCAGTCGAACGGCCCACGGGGAATTTCCTCATGATGCTTCCACCAAGCCCTTCGGCCACGCACTGGCGGCCGCGTCGGAAGGAGATGACATGGCCCGCTCCACCTGTGCGATGCGGGACGTGAAGTTGGACAGAGTTTGCCTCTCAG
>NZ_SMKW01000193.1 GCF_004348985.1 Saccharopolyspora elongata
CCGAACGCTTCACCCGCCGGCCCCGACCGCCCGCACTACCCACAGCGGCCTGGATCAACCAACCCACCGAAGATCAACAACCAGCCAACTGAACACAAACCGTCTCAATTTGACTTGACAACTACCGCTTGGGGGCGCTTTTGCTGTGTTTGATCGGGGTGAACACCCCGATTCCGGAGCCTTGGAATCCGCCGTCACCGAGGGCCGGTAGGTCGAGTTCGGAATAGGCCCAGTACAGGGCGCCCAGGACGTGCTCTTGGGCGCTGGTGCTGTCGTGGACACTGCCGGGTTCCACCGGTGAGGTCCACAGTGGGAATCCGGTGGGGTCGGTGATCATCTCCGACGTTGCCGCCCTGGGTGTGGTGTTTGCCGGAAAACCACCGGTCGATGAGGGTGCCGTTTTTGTTCTCGGTGGTTTCGCCAAGGCGGTCGGTGGTGAACAGTTTGCCGTCCACCATGACGTAGGCCGCCCCCTGCCAGGCGGCGTCTTCGAGCGCTTCGTGCAGGTCAGGGGCCTGATCGGCGAGGACGTCGATGACCTCGTCGATATAGCGGTAACCAGTGGCGCGGCCAATGTTGTTGTCCCTGGCCAGTTTCGGGATCGGGGTGCGGTCGAGGAACCACCGCAACCCCAGAACCGCTTGTGTGAACGGGGTCAACGCCCGTCGCCCGCGCGGGGTGAGGCGCCGCCGGCGTTCGGCGGCCAGCAGCCGCGTGAGGTAGCGGGTGAGTTCGTCGTCGACATCGAGCGTGGCAGTATAGGTAGTCACGTGGGGTCCTTGGTAATGAAGATGATCTTGTAGCGAGACCTTCTTCTACCAGGATCCCACGTCCGGTCTTCACAACCCCCTGCTCACACGCCGCCCGCACCCCGCCCCATTTCACTGAGATCACCTCAGTGGGAGGGAAGCCCTGATAGTAAATCTTGTGAGTTCGGATCAAGGGGTGCCCCGACTGGGGCAGGCATCGAAGTGCCTGTACTGGTCGAAAACTCGTTATCGGTTACGGCCTGGACTTTCATGCGGCGGGCCGGTACTCGTTGAGCAGTCTATCGAGACGCTGCCGGCGTCGGATCCTGTCGATCGGGGCAGAGAAGGGGATCATGTTCGGTTCGTCTTCGTGCGTACGCAGAAGCATCTCGTCGCCTTGGTGGCTGCGCCCGGCGTTGTGGTGGGCGACGTAGACGTCGAGCACGTGGCGTAGGTGGCGTTCTCCGGTGATGAGGATCCGGTCGGTGCACTCTCGGTAGACGGAACCGATCCAGCGCTCGGCGAAGGCGTTCATCCGCGGGGCCTGCGGTGCGGTGAGCACGATCTCGATGCCGGTGGGGGCGAAGGCCGCGTCGAGGGCGGCACCAACCTTCGCGTCGCGGTCGCGAATCAGGTATCTGAATCGGTTCCCGGTCTCCTCCAGATCACCGGCAAGACTGCGGGCCAGCTGCACCACCCAGTCCTCGGTTGGATGCTGGGTAATGCCGAGGGGGTGGGCCCTGCGTGTCTTGATCGTCGACGACGAATGCGACATTGCTTGTCGAAATCTTTGAAGGCGATCTCGGCGGCTTCCGGGTGGGTGCGGTGTAGATGGCGCGCATGTCGGCGAGTGCAACGACAGGATCGCCTCGTCGATACTGCCCAGCCGGCGGGATCGTTTCGGCGCGATCGCCGGCTCGAACGCCCCATTTCGGTCCCGTGGAACGTCCAACTCGACTGGACTGTGCACAGTGGACACCTTCTTTCGTTGATCGTCCGTTGCGTGAATTCCCGGTTCCCGCCCGGGCGGGGTCGCCTTTCTCGTAGCCGAGGTGGTGGGGCAACTCGGTGTCCAGGGCCCGTTCCAGCACCGCTTTGGTCATCTGGTTGAGCAGTTCCTGAACGCCCAACGAACCGCCATTGGACTGGGCGTCTTTCACCAGCGCGTCCAACACCTCCGGCGACAGTGCGCCGGCGAGGATCTCGCCCACGCTCGACTCAGACTCCGAATTCAATGTGTCCGGCGTCACGGATGAACCTTTCTGGGAGGACAGCGCCTCCCGATCTTGGCTCATCCGCGGCTTACACGGTTGTCATGCCACGGCCCCGAAGGCAGGCGCGGCCCCGGCCAGCCCCGCGCCGATTCCCCGGCTGCCCCGGGCGCGAGAAAGCCAAGCGGCTGAAAAACGCTCGTTACGCGCATCGCACCTACCTGCTCAAAGAAGGACTCCGGCGCGTCTTCAAGATCAAAGGTGACGCCGGGAAACAGGCCCGCAACAAGTGGATCAGCTGGGGCCCGCCGCATCCCGGTCTTCGTCTCCTTGCAGAAACACATCGTCAAACACCGCGCCGTGATCAACGCCGCCCTCGAACAGAGCCTGTCCCAAGGACTGATCGAGTGAGTCCACCAACACCAAAATCCGCCTGCTGGCCCGCATCGCCTTCGGATTCCGCAGCCCGAAGCACTCATCGCCCTGGCCATGCTCGCCCTCGGCGGCCACCCACCCACCCTCCTCCGACGAAAATGACACCCACGATCAATCACAAGAGCCAAGAAAATATGGGGTCTTTGACCGGTCTCAGCTCCGTGAATCGCGGGAAATCCAGCTTGAAGATCCATGCACTGTCTGCCCGGGTGAGACTGCCGCCGGCTGTCGCGGTCTCGGCCGTCAATACCAACGACGCTCACGCCCTCAAGCCGCTGCTTGGCGATCTCCGCCGTGAAGTCCCGGCGCATGCCCTGTCGGCGTCTGTCCGTGTGGCCCCATCAGGGCGATCAAAAGTGCACGGAGTTCTATCTAGGTCTGTTGCTGGTCCTGTACCTAGGCAAGCCTGTAGCTCCCCGGTCCTGCAAACGAGGAGCGTGTGACGATGAGA
>NZ_SMKW01000194.1 GCF_004348985.1 Saccharopolyspora elongata
CCGCAACCACCCTCCGCCGCAAATCCTCTTGCGAGACAGGAGAAAGCCGCTTGACATCAACCACCGCCACCTTCACACCATAACCAACGATCACGCCACATTTGAGTTACCCATCAATAAGTCGGGGATCCCACAGCGAGGCGGCGTCTGAGGTTCCGCTACCCGCACCGCTATGCAAGCCCATTGAAAAAATCACTTCTCAGTCCTGCTCGATCAGCGCCAGGACCCGCGTCGGGCTGCCGGAGCCGTTGACGATCGGCAGCGGCGCGGCGATCAGCACCGCTCCGGTGGGTGGCAGCAGTGCGAGGTTCTGCAGTTGGGTGAGGCCGTACTTGCCGGCGCCGAGCAGCAGCGAGTGGCAGGGGAAGGCCGGTTCGAAGGTGGGCGCCATCCCGGCGTCGGTGCCCACGGTTTCCACGCCGATGCCGATCAGGGCGCTTTCCTCGGCCAGCCAGCGGGCGCAGTCCGGCGAGATCCCCGGGGTGTGCGAGCCGCTGTCGTCGGCGTTGAGGAACTCGGCCTGATCGCCGCTGCGCGCGTCCCAGCCGGTCCGCACCAGCAGCCAGCCGCCCTCGGGCAGGGGGCCGTGCGCGGATTCCCACTCGCGGATGTGCTCGGTCTCCAGCAGGAAGTCCGGATCCTCGGCGACCTGCGCGGAGCAGTCCAGCACCGCGGCCGGGCCGATCATCTGCCGGGGCGGGACCGAGGCGACGTCGAGGCCGTCGCGGCCGGTGATCCAGTGCACCGGCGCGTCGAAGTGGGTGCCGGTGTGCTCCCCGGTGTGGATGTTGTTCCAGTACCAGGCGGGGCCGCGGTCGTCGAACCGGCTGATCTCCTCCAGGCTGAAGCCGATGGTGTTGGCGAACGGCTCCGGCAGCTGCAGGACGGGCACGTCGGACGTCAGGGGCGCGGTCAGGTCGATGACGCTGATCCGGCCGGACGTCAGGGCCCGCAGCAGTTCGTCGAGGACGGCCACGTTCTTCGCCTCCGGATTCCGGGAACTTGACGACGTGCGGGATCCTACTTCGCGTCCGGGGCGCTGCCAATGCGCCGGGATTCGCCCGGCGCGGCAGGGAATTCGGGCGCAGCACTGTGGATCGAGTCGGCCCGCGCGGCCGCTGTTATCGTGTTCGCGTGACGACGGACATCGTGACGGATGGCGCATCGGTGGGCGATGCCGTGGTGGGCGAGCTGACCGGCCGAGGCATGCAGCCCAGGCAGCTGATCGTCACCCTCTACGGCCTGTACGCACGCGAGGCCGGTGGCTGGCTGTCGGTGGCGTCGTTGGTGCGGCTGCTCGCCGATCTGGGCGTCGACGAGCCCGCGGTGCGCTCGTCGATCTCGCGGCTGAAGCGGCGCGGCATCCTGCTGGCCGAGCGGCGCGGCGGGGCGGCGGGCTACGAGCTGTCCGGTGCCGCGCTGGAGATCCTGCGCGAAGGAGACGAGCGGATCTTCCGCCGCGAGCGCGCCACCCTCGCCGACGGGTGGGTGCTGGCGGTGTTCTCGGTCCCGGAATCCGAGCGGCAGAAGCGGCACGTGCTGCGCACCCAGCTGACGCGCCTGGGCTTCGGCACCGCCGCGCCGGGGGTGTGGATCGCCCCGGCCGACCTGCGCGACGCGGCGAGCAGCGTCCTGCAGCGCTACGAGCTGGCCGGGTACGCCGATCTGTTCCACGCCGAGCACCTCGCCTTCGGCGATCTGCGGACCAAGGTGGCGCAGTGGTGGGACCTGGAGCAGCTGCAGGAGCTCTACGGCGAGTTCATCGGGGTGCACCAGCCGGTGCTGCGGCGGTGGCGGCGCCGCCGGTCGCCGCGCGGCCCGGAGGCCTTCGCCGACTACGTGCGGGTGCTCACCGACTGGCGCCGGTTGCCCTACCTGGATCCCGGGCTGCCCGCCGAGCTGCTGCCGAAGGACTGGAACGGGACGGTGGCCGCCGAGGTGTTCTTCGAGCTGAAGTCCCTGCTGGAGCGGCAGGCCCACGACCACGTCGAAGCCGTCGCGCGCTGATCAGGTAGACGTAGTGCGCAGACCCCCGGATTTATTCGTGGGGTTAGCACGTCAAGTCCGATCCTGACGTGCCCAGCGGTAACCCTGCCAACGTTAGATAGCTCGGTGCTGTATAGTGCTGGGTATGGCCGTCGCGCTGCGATCGAACGCGAACATCACCTTTCAGTGCGCGTTCCACGTCGTGTGGTGCCCGAAATACCGGCGCCGGGTTATCGGTGGCCGGATGGAAGAACGCTTGAAGCAGCTCATCCGGGAAGTCGTCGAGGAGAAGGGGGCGTGGCTGGTGGAGCTGGAAACGATGCCGGACCACGTTCACCTTCTCGTCGAAGTCGACCCGCAGTACGGGGTGCACAAGCTGGTCAAAGCGATTAAGGGACGTTCGTCGCGGGTGTTGCGGGAAGAGTTCCCGTGGTTGCGGTCGAAGCTTCCGACGCTGTGGACCAATAGCTACTTCGTCGCGACGGTCGGCGGCGCACCGCTGTCGGTCATCAAGCGCTACGTCGAACAGCAGAAGGCCCGGTGAGCCGTTGCTGACGGGACGTCGCTACCGCTTGAAGCTCACCATCGCGCAGGCCGCCCAGTGCGAGGAGTTCGGCAATATTTGCCGGGCAGTGTGGAACACCGCCCTGGAACAACGTCGCGAGTACCGGCGGCGCGGGGCGTGGATGAACTACAACGAGCAAGCCGGACAGCTCGTCGACGCGAAAACCGAGCACGACTGGTTGCAGACCGCGCCGTCGCACATTCTCCAGCAGGCGTTGAAGGACCTGGACCGGGCGTGCCGCGACCACGGCACGTTCCGGGTTAAGTGGCGCGGTAAGCAGCGTTGGAACC
>NZ_SMKW01000195.1 GCF_004348985.1 Saccharopolyspora elongata
CCGAAAGTGCCTTCCGATCCACGCGACATCAGTGCTTCAGCAACTCTGATCATCGCAGGTCAGGAGGCACTTTCACTCATTAAACGTTGCTATCCAAGAACAATTCCTCGGTGCATCCAGGCTTAGCCCACCTACGCAGCTTGCACCGCAGCGGGTTCTCAGGGGGCTTCTCGCGAGGACAGCCCCGACGTGGTGAATTGGTCATTCATGAGTCGGGGATCCCACAGCGAGAAGGCGCCTGAGGTTCCGCTACCCGCACCGCCACGCAAAACGAGGTTGGAAAACCCTCACTCCGGTCCGGCCGGTGATAGGCATTGCTTATCGGCTGGTAGGGGACTCCGCTTTGACCGTTCGGGCCCGATATCGGAAACTGGTGGGAGACCGGGATTTCCGCATCGCCGAGAATTGCGAACAGCACGAGGCGTTCCGTCGGCGGTGCGCCGGGCGGGGAACCAGATGAATCTCGTTGCACGAATCGGTGCCGAGGCGACCGCGAAGAGCTGGGCGCAGGCGCGGGACACCGCCAGGGACGCCGCCGGGGAGCCGTTGCCCGCGGTTGCGCGCGAGCTCGCCGACGCGCTCGGCCACGCACTCGCCGAACCGCTCGTCGCGCTCACCGACCTGCCGCCGTTCGACACGTCCGCAATGGACGGTTGGGCCGTGGCGGGGCCGGGGCCGTGGCGGCTCGGCGGCACCGGCGTGCTGGCCGGCGGGCGGCCGGAACCGCTGGCGGAGGGCACCGCCGTGAGCATCGCGACCGGCGCCGAGTTGCCACCCGGCCCGATCGCGGTGCTGCGCAGCGAGCACGGCGAGGTGGAGAGGTCGGCCCGGATCCTGTTCGACCGCGCGCCGAGCCCGCCCGCCCCGGGCCGCGATGTCCGGCCCCGGGGTCAGGAATGCCGCTCAGGCGAGCCGCTGCTGCCGGCCGGTACGACGGTCACGCCCGCCGTGCTGGGCCTGGCCGCGGCGGCCGGGTACGACAGGCTCGTCGTCCACCGGCGCCCGACGGTGGAGGTGCTGGTCCTCGGTGACGAACTGCTGGACTCCGGCCTGCCCCGCCGCGGCGCGGTCCGCGACGCGCTGAGCCCGCTGCTGCCGCCGATGCTGCAGTGCGGCGGTGACGTGATCGGCCGGCGCCGGATCGCCGACGACTTCGAGCTGCTGCACGACGCGATCCGGCACTCACCGGCCGACGTCGTGGTCACCACCGGCAGCACCGCCGCCGGTCCAGTCGACTTCCTGCACGCAGCGCTCGCCGAGACCGGCGCCCGGCTGCTGGTCGACTCCGTCGCCGTGCGGCCAGGTCATCCGATGCTGCTCGCCGAGCTTCCGCCAGCCGCGGACGGGCGGAATCGCCGGCTCGTCGGGCTCCCCGGCAACCCGCTCGCGGCCGTCGCGGGAACGGTGACGCTGGCCTTGCCGCTGCTGCGTCGTCTGAGCGGTCGGCCGGACGCGGAGCCGCGACGCGTCGAAGTCTCGGTCGAGCTGCCCGGACATCCGCGAAGCACCAGGCTGCTGCCGGTGCTGGTCCGCGAGAACGCTGCCGCGCCGCTTCCCTTCGACGGTCCCGCGATGCTGCGCGGCCTCGCGCTCGCCGACGGCCTCGCGGTGGTCCCGCCCGGCGGTCTGCCCACTGGCTCCACTGTGGACGTACTTGAGGTGCCGCGACCGTGATCACCCGGCGGGCTGCGGCGCCTCCACGGTGACCGAGGTCGGCTCGGGGCTGAACGGGGCTCGTTCGAAGCTGCGGAAGATCCTCGCCGATCCTGGAATCACCCGGATCGTGGTGGAGCACCGTGACCGGTTGACCCTCTTCGGTGTCGAACACCTGCAAGTAGCCTTGTCCGCGACCGGTCGTGAACTCGTCGTGCTCCAATCCGATGAGGTCAGTGGCCGAGACGGTGTTGCAGGCGTACCGGTTCGCGCTCGACCCGAACCCGAGCCAGGAGCAGGCGCTCAGGTCGCAGCGGTGGCGCCGCGCTGGCGGACCCGAAGGCGCGCGACCGCCTCGACCGGATGGAGCTGGACCTGCTGGACCGGGTGTCGGCGAGGGTCCGCGACCGGATGCCCGATCGCATCCCGGCGGACTGGGGGCTGAGCCACGCCGACCTCCACCGCGGCAACCTGGTCCGCACGCCGGGCGGCGACACGGCGGTCATCGACTTCGACGACTGCGGCTGGGGCTACTACGCCCTCGACATCGCCACGGTGCTCTCCTCCGTGCTGCGCGTCTGCGACGCGCCGTCCTACGGCCGGTTCGCGGCGGGATACCTGCGCGGATATCGCGCGGTGCGCGAGCTGCCGCCGGCGATGGCCCGGTTCGACGAGTTCCTCGTCATGCGCGACGTGATCATCCTGAACTTCGTGCTGAGCTCGGCGAACGAGGCGGTCCTGAGCTGGGGACCCGGCCGGGCGAAGGGGATCTTCGACCTGATGCGGACCTATGCGGAAACCGGGGAATACGCCGGTCACCTGGACCTCGCCTGCTAGAGGATCGATTCCTGGCGGTCACAGGCGATGGCCGTCTTGGCATGCCTCGACGCCCTTGCCGGCGAGGATCATGGACACCCTTCGCCCATGTCCGGCGCACAGTCCAGCCGGGACTTCAGCCCCGATCGGCTAGGCGCAATGCCGGTCGTTTAAGTGATCTTGGCTGGTCGAGGTCGGTGTCCGGTCTTGCTGGGTGCGGTGATGACGGCCGCTGAGGGGGATGGCCTGCTGTCCTGGCGCTGCTGGCGGTGGCGTGCCCGTTT
>NZ_SMKW01000196.1 GCF_004348985.1 Saccharopolyspora elongata
CCGCGGCGGTGAACGACAGCGTCGCCGAGCGTTCGTAGTTCAGGCCGATGGCCTTGCCCAGGGCGAACGATCCGGCCCACATCACGGCGAAGTAGACCAGCAGCGGCAGCGCGATGCGGACTACGTCCAGCGGGTTGGAGGTGATCGCGTCGCCCTGGAGGGCGAAGAGGATCACGATGGTGAACAGCAGCCCGTAGAGGGCGACCGGCCCGATCTTGGGCAGGAACTGGTCCTCATACCACTGGCGGCCCTTGGCCTTCTCGCCGAGCTTGCGGGTGAGGTAGCCGGCGACGAGCGGGATGCCGAGGAAGATCAGCACATTCTTGGCGATCTCCCACGCCGAAACGTCCAGCCCGACCTGGGGCAGGCCGAGCCAGCCCGGCAGCACCGACAGGTAGAACCAGCCGAGGCCGGCGAAGGCGATGACCTGGAACACCGAGTTCAGCGCCACGAGGACGGCGGCGGCCTCCCGGTCGCCGCAGGCCAGGTCGTTCCAGATGATCACCATGGCGATGCAGCGCGCCAGGCCCACGATGATCAGGCCGGTGCGGTACTCGGGCAGGTCGGGCAGGAAGATCCAGGCCAGCGCGAACATCAGTGCCGGGCCGAGGACCCAGTTCAGCACCAACGAGGAGACCATGAGGCGCTTGTCGCCGGTGACGGTGTCCAGCCGGTCGTAGCGGACCTTGGCCAGCACCGGGTACATCATCACCAGCAAGCCCAGGGCGATCGGCAGCGAGACCCCGTCGATCTGCACCGTGTCCAGTGCCGGGCCGAGCTCGGGAATCCACCGTCCCGCGAGCAAGCCGACGACCATGGCGGCGCCGATCCACACCGGCAGCAGCCGGTCCAGGGTGGACAGTTTGGCGACCACAGCGTTGTCGGTGCCCTGGCTCATGCCGTCACCACCGCGTCCGTCGCGGGGGCCAGGGAGTCCGACAGCAGCCGCAGGGTCTCGGGGCGGACGCGGTAGTAGATCCACGTGCCACGCCGGTCGCCCTCGACGATCCCGGCTTCGCGCAGAACCTTGAGGTGGTGGGAGATCGTGGGGCCGGAGAGCTCGAAGGCGTCGGTGAGGTCGCACACGCAGGCCTCGCCGCCGGCGTGGGAGGCGATCAGCGACAGCAGCCGCAGCCGCACCGGCTCGCCGATCGCCTTGAACACCTTCGCCAGCTCGGTGGCCTGTTCAGCGGTCAGCGGCTCGCGCATCACGGCGCTGGCACAGGGCTCGGCGTCGTCGCACGAGACGATCGGCAGCTCTTGGTTCGACATGCGTCTAACTTGACATTCATCTAGATAAGAACGCAAGCTCGGTGGCGGCCTTCCTGCCGCGATGTGACCGGCGACTCGCCGCGCCCCGGAAGGCCCGGTAGTCGTAAGCAGATCGAGGAGGCGTGGGAGTGGCCGGGGTCCGGGACGTGGTGGTGATCGGTGGCGGTCAGGCCGGGCTGGCGGCGGGGTATTTCCTGCGGCGGGCGGACCTGGACTTCGTCATCCTCGACGACCAGACCGAACCCGGTGGCGCCTGGCGGCACTACTGGGAATCGCTGCGGTTGTTCTCACCGGCCGAGTACAGCCCGCTACCCGGGTGGTGGATGCCCCGGCAACCCGGCGAAGAGTTCCCCACGGCCGAACACGTGGTGGATTACCTCGCCGCCTACGAACAGCGCTACCGGCTGCCGGTGCAGCGGCCCGTGCGGGTGGAGGATGTGCATGATGCGGGCGCGTGGCTGGCGGTGCAGACCGACCGGGGCGTGTGGCGGGCCCGGGTCGTGATCAGCGCGACCGGCACCTGGACGGCCCACCTGCCGTCCTACCCCGGCCAGGAGCTGTTCGCGGGCCAGCAGCTGCACACCATCGACTACCGCACCCCGCAGGAATTCTCCGGTCGGTGGCGGCAATTCCGCGGCGCAGATCCTCGCCGAGGTGTCCACTGTGGCCGAGACGACGTGGACGACCCTCCGGTCGCCGCGGTTCATGCCCGACGAGGTCGACGGGCGAGTGCTGTTCGACGTGGCCACCCAGCGCGAGGCCGCCCGCCGAGCCGGCATCCCCGACAACGGAGGACCGCGAAGCCTCGGCGATATCGTGATGGTGCCCAGCGTGCGCACCGCCCGGGACCGCGGTGTCCTGCGTGCAGAGCCGATGTTCGACGGGCTCACCGAACACGGGATCGCCTGGAACGACGGCACTGAGCTGGCTTGCGACGCGATCATCTGGTGCACCGGCTTCCGCCCCCACCTCGACCACCTCGCACCCCTGGGTCTGGGCCTGCGTGATGGTGTGGTGCTGACCGAGGGGACCCGCTGCCTTCAGGAGCCGCGACTGCACCTGCTCGGCTACGGGGACTGGACCGGCTGGGCCTCCGCCACGCTGGTCGGCGCCAGCCGGACCGCAAAGGCGACCGTGGCCGAGATCGCCGAGGAGCTCCAGCAGCGCGAAGCCCCCGGCTAAGGGTTCCTAACAAAGGGTTTTGATGTGTCGGTAGCAGATGATGCAGGTGGCCAGGCCGAGGAACGCTTCGTGGATGTCGTCGCGGCGTTCCCAGCGGATGCGGAGGCGTCGCATGCCGTGGTACCAGGCGATTGTGCGCTCGACGA
>NZ_SMKW01000197.1 GCF_004348985.1 Saccharopolyspora elongata
GTGCGACGCGAGGTCGCACGGTTGTGAGTGGATGCACCAAGGGAGGTTCGATGCTGTCGATGGTGTAATCCCCGGTCAGTGTCCGTTGATCGGTCCTCGCCCCGACGTGCGTTGCTGGTAACGGCAGGGTGCGGAGCTCGGGGGAAAGCCGGAGGGTTCCCGTTCCATCCGGGGACTACGGGCGAGAGGAAGACCGGACGGGTGAACATCAGTGAACCCTTGCCAGATGTCTCGTGACTGCGGATTCCCCGCGATGGGTTGCGGTAGTGGGGTTGCAGGGCTGGCCGTTGGAAAGCGGCGGGTGCCGACTGGATCATTCCTGTCCGGTCGGGAGGACACCACCGCCCCGGGACAAAGAGGGCACCCACCCCGGTCTGGTCTCACACGTGCGAAACGCGGAAACCCCGGCTGGGGTCCGGGCGGCGCAGTGCGTTGTCCGGTAGGCCGACCGTAAGGGAGGCGGACATCCCCAGTGGGACAGGATGGTTCAACAAGCGAAGGCCGGCGGCCGAAAGGCAGCAGGAAACCAGGACAACGAGTCGTCGACCTCCGTCGGCGTTCTGGATAACTGGCCGGATACGGGACGAAAGTGCCCGGCCCGCAAGGGAGCTGACGTGAACCAGGTGAGCCTGTGAACGAAACCTGACGACAACGTCGGAACCGGAGGGCAAGTTGGACGCTGCGGCGGTCGACGCCAAGGTGAACGGACCTGCGGACGAGTCCTTGGACTGGGACGCCATTGACTGGCGTGCTGTTGAGGATGACGTACGGCGTCTGCGGCAGAGGATCTTCACGGCGAGTCAGGCAGGGGATCTGAAGAAGGTCCGAAACCTGCAGAAGTTGATGCTTCGGTCTCGCGCCAACACGCTGCTGAGCGTGCGGCGGGTGACCGGAGACAATGCTGGCCGCAGGACGGCGGGTATTGACGGGCAGGTCATCACGACCTCGTTCGGCAAGGCGGCGTTGGTCAACTGGATGTGCCAGCAGACCGAGCCGTGGCATGCCCAGCCCGTTCGGCGGGTGTTCATCCCGAAATCGAACGGCAAACAGCGCCCGCTCGGGATTCCGGTAGTCGTCGACCGCGTGCTGCAGGCACGGGTGAAGAACGCGCTGGAACCGGAATGGGAGGCGCGGTTCGAACCGAAGTCCTATGGGTTCCGGCCGGGCCGTGGCTGCCATGACGCCATCGAAGCGGTCTATCAGGTGGTCAAGGGACGCAATCCCAAACGCCTGTGGGCCCTGGATGCGGACCTGGCAGCGGCGTTCGACCGCATCGATCACGACCACCTTCTGGGTTGTCTCGGAGGGTTTCCCGCGAGGGGAATGATCCGGGAATGGCTCAAGGCCGGTGTGATGGACAAAGGTCGTTTCGCCCCAACAGAGGCGGGAACGCCGCAAGGTGGCGTTGTCAGTCCCGTCTTGCTGAATGTGGCGTTGCACGGGATGGAGAAGGCCGCGGGAGTCAGGTACTTCCACCGCAGTCGAGGCGGACTCGAAACAGCACCTGACTGTCCTGTGCTGGTCCGTTATGCCGACGATGCCGTGGCCTTGTGTCACAGCCGCGAGCAGGCGGAACAGGTCAAGGCACGATTGGCCGAGTGGCTGGCGCCGAGGGGCCTGGTTTTCAACGAGGACAAGACAAAGATCGTCCACCTCGATGAGACCGGGTTCGATTTCCTCGGGTTCAACGTCCGTCGTTACCACGGCAAACTTGTCTTGATCAAACCCAGCCGGGAGGCCGTGAGACGCATCCGGAGAAGGCTGCGCACCGAAATGCGTGCCCTGCGCGGGTCCAACGCAGGCGGTGTGCTCAAGAAGCTCACTCCGATCATCCGGGGTTGGGCTGCCTACTACCGGACCGAGGTGTCGAGCGAGGTGTTCTCCGCGCTCGATGACTACATGTGGAAACTGACCTACCGGTGGGCACGACACACGCATCCGAACAAGTCTCGGTGGTGGGTCGTGGACCGCTACTACGGTCAGTTCAACCCGACCAAGCGCAACCGGTGGGTGTTCGGCGACCGGGACACCGGCGCCTACCTGCCCAAGTTCGCTTGGACTAAGATCGTCCGACACGCGATGGTCGTCGGGACCGCCTCGCCCGATGACCCGGCGCTGATCGAGTACTGGACACAGCGTCGCCGCAAGCAACCGCCTCCGCCGCTGAGCGCGCCCGTCCGGCGCCTTCTCGGTGTCCAACAAGGACGATGCGCTGCCTGCGGCGGGCTGTTGCTCTATGCCGACCAGCAGCCGCAAAGCCCGCAGCAGTGGGAACAATGGGTGCGCGTCACTCTGGTGGCGATCCGAAAGCAACATGTCGTCACCACCGCAACGCACGGCGGCACGGACGATCGCCGTCTCATCCACGCTTTCTGCCGTCGCCGAACCAAACCCGGTGACGGGACAGGAAGTCCAGCACTGCATACCTGAACGCCTTTGGGCTTGCTTGAGCCGTATGCGCGGAAACGTGCCAGTACGGTTCTGAGGGGGCGGCGGCGCAGCAATGCGCCGTCGCTACCCGACT
>NZ_SMKW01000198.1 GCF_004348985.1 Saccharopolyspora elongata
GGGTTAGTTGTCGTCGCAGGCGCGGCGGCGTTCCAGGAAGACGGTGTCGCGCCAGGCGCCGTGGTGTTGGGCGATGCGTTCGCGGATGCCGACGGTGCGGAACCCGGCGGAGTAGTGCAGGGCGAGGCTGGGGCGGTTTTCGGGGAAGATCGAGGTCTGCAGCGTCCACAGCCCATCGACGTCGGCGGCGGTGACCTGCTTGTGCAGCAGTGCTTTGCCCACGCCACGACCGCGGAAGCCTTCGCCGACGTAGACCGACGTTTCGCCGACTCCGGCGTAGCAGTCCCGGTTGGACACCGGGGTGATGGCGGCCCATCCGGCGACCTCGCCGTCGATCTCGGCGATCCACCGGTGTGCCGGGATCCACTTGGCTTCCAGGGTTTTGCGGGCGGGCACGTCGGTTTCGAAGGTGGCGTTGCCGGTGGCGATGCCCTCGCTGTAGATGCGGCGCACTGCCGACCAGTCCCCGGTCTGGAGGGGGCGGACGGTGACGTCGTCGGGGAGGTTGTCCGGGCAGCACGGCCGCGCGAGCATGCCCATCACCGCCTCCGCGGCGTGTGGCAGTCCGGTGCAGCAGGCGGTGTTGACCGAGACCCGGGTGGCGGTGCCTTGCTTGGACAGCACCACGAAGCCGACGTCGGCGAGTTTGCGCACGTGGTGGGAGCAGGTGGACTGGCTGATGCCCAGCAGCTCGGTCAAGGCTCCCACGGTGGTCGAGCCCGCGGCGGCCACGGCGTGCAGCAGCCGCACGCGCATGGGTTCGGCGAGGCTGGCGAACCATTCGGCGTAGGTCGCCGCGGCCTCGGCCGGCAGCAGCTGCATCTCGGGCGTCTGGGGGGCCGTCGTCGTCATGAACCCAAGTATCGACACAGATCGATGGTTGCGTCAAGCGATAGTCGTCGATACATTCGGCTCGGCTTCATCGAGCATCATCGATGGAAAGGAGAGGGTTGTGGACGAGTTGCCGGTTGTGGTGGTGGGTGCCGGGCCGATCGGGTTGGCCGCGGCGGCGCAGGTCGCCGAGCGCGGGTTGGAGCCGCTGGTGCTGGAGGCGGCCGGCGAGGTCGGGGCCTCGGTCCGCGAGTGGGGGCATGTGCGGTTGTTCTCTCGGTGGTCGGAGCTGATCGACCCGGCGGCCGCCCGGCTCCTGGAAGCCCAGGGGTGGCAGCGCCCGGACCCGGCGGCGTATCCGACGGGCGCGGACTGGGTCGAGAACTATCTGGAGCCGCTGGCGGCCGCGCTGGGTGAGCGGGTGCGCTTCGGGGCGCGCGTGGTCGGTGTCGCCCGCCGCGGTCGTGACCGCGTGGTCGACGCCGGGCGTGAGAGCGAGCCGTTGACCGTGCACGTGGCCACCACCGACGGCGGTGAGGAGCGGATCACCGCGCGGGCGGTCATCGACGCGTCGGGGACGTGGGGGTCGCCGAACCCGCTGGGAGGCGATGGGCTTGCGGCGGTGGGTGAGCGCGCGGCCAGCGATCACATCGTCTACCAGGTGCCGGACTTCTCTGATCCGCAGGTGCGAACCCGGTATGCGGGCAAGCGGGTCGCGATCGCCGGCAGCGGGCATTCGGCACTGACCGCGCTGGTGGGGCTGGCGACGGTGGCCGAGGAGGCGCCGGGAACTGAGATCGTGTGGGTGCTGCGCCGGGGAACGTCCGGCAATGTCTTCGGTGGCGGCGACGCCGACCAGCTGCCCGCACGCGGAGCGTTGGGCCTGCGGGCGAAGAAAGCCGCCGAGGCGGGATACGTCCGCACCGTGACCGGATTCCGCACCGCCTCCGTTGAATCGGACGGGGACGGCAGGGTGGTGCTGACCTCGTTCGAGGGGCACAAGACCGAACCGGTCGACGAGATCGTGGTGCTGACCGGGTTCCGGCCGGATCTGTCGTGGCTGTCGGAGATCCGGCTGGGCCTGGATCCGGTGCTGCAGGCCCCGGTGGAGCTCGCGCCGCTGATCGACCCGAACGTGCACTCCTGCGGCACCGTCTACCCGCACGGCGCGAAGGAACTTGCCCATCCCGAGCCCGGGGTGTTCCTGGCCGGGATGAAGAGCTACGGCCGCGCGCCCACCTTCTTGGCGATGACCGGGTACGAGCAGGTCCGCAGCGTGGCGGCCGCGATCGCCGGCGACGCCGAAGCGGCCGGGCGCGTCGAACTCGTGCTCCCGGAAACCGGGGTGTGCGGTGGCGCGGGACTCTTCGACGAACCCGAAGCGGAGAAGAACACCGGCGGCTGTTGCGGTGCGCCGCAGCCGGAGCTCGTCGAGCTGAGCGCCCCGGCGCCCCGCGAACACTGATGGCGGCCGACGGCGCCACACCGACCACCACCGTCGCCG
>NZ_SMKW01000019.1 GCF_004348985.1 Saccharopolyspora elongata
GGTGCGCGGTTGGCGTTGCATCTGGCGTTGGAGTTGAAGCGTCGTGGTGGTGGGGTTGGTGCGGCGGCGTTGTGCGGTGGTGGTGGGCAGGGTGACGCCCTGATCCTCCGCGTACCAACAGCCTGACGAAACAGACGCGCTGATGGCCGGTCGGGGACTTCCGGCCCTGTGCTCGGCCGCCCGGCGGGTTCCACCCTCGTGCTGTGCTTGGGAGGTGGTCGTTTTTTCGGCCACCTCGAACCCGGCTCCGGATCAGGATGCGTCGATGGCGAGGTTCGGCGGCCTCGCCCTGGGGAGGCGCGATGGCCCACTTGGCGCGAGACCGTGCAGCCGTGCTGCGAAGCATCGGGCTGGCGGGAGGTGTCCTGGCCCTCGCGACCGCATGCGTGCCCGTCGGGGAGGAGCCCGCGGGCAGCGGACCTGGAACACCCCCGCCACCGACGATGGCCCCGCCGGTCACCGGCGGCGCCATTGCGGTCCAGACCCGCGAAGTGCCCAACCTCGGCGCCGTGCTCACGGGCCCGGACGGGCGCACGGTGTACCTGTTCGACAAGGATCGAAGCGACCAGCTGGCCTGCCTGGAGGCGTGCGCAGGCGATTGGCCGCCGCTGACCACGACCGCTCCGCCCATCGCGGGGCCGGCCGTGAACCCGGCCCTGCTCGCCACGACCCGGCGCCCGGACGGCAGCACGCAGGTCGTCTACAACGGGCACCCGCTGTACTACTACGTCGGCGATGAACTGGCGGGCCAGGCCAACGGCCAAGCCGTGAACTCCAACGGTGGCAACTGGTACGCGATCTCACCTGCGGGAAACCGGATCGGCGGGTAGGCCGTGCGGTGCCCGGCCGCAATCATTCGACGCGTGCGGGCGCCGCCTCCTCCTCACCGGGCAGGCGGATGTCGATGACCTCGATGTTGACCTCCACGACCTGCAGCCCGGTCATGCGTTCCACGCCGGTGATGACGTTGCGCCGCACCGCTCGTGCCAGCTCCACCAGGGAAACGCCGTAATCCACGATGATCTGCAGGTCGATCGCGGTCTGCTTCTCGCCCACTTCCACGTTCGCGCCCGAGGTCTGCGCGGCGCTGGCGCCGGGAATGCGCTCCCTCAGCGCGCCGAACGCCCGTGCCATCCCGCCGCCCAGCGCGGCCACCCCAGGGACTTCGCGGGTGGCCGTCACCGCGATCTTCTGCACCACCACGACCCCGATCGTCGTGCGGCCCTGACCGGTCTCGGCGACTTCGCCGGTCGTCGTGGTCCACCTGACAGCCTCGGTGGTCTCCGCCTGCTCTTTCGATGTTCTTCCGCCCGATTCGGCCATCGCTGCCGTCTCCCTGTTCGATTTCGGCTCGCGCGCGTCTCGCCTCGAGATTCGGTGATGACTGGCTGCCTACCAGTCTGCGACGTTCGCGCACTGTCGGCAGGTCGTCGCAGGGCGTGCTCGTCGGGCAGTGCCGAACGCGCGGCCGGCTGTCGCCGGGGGAGGCCGTCAGCTTAATGTTGCTTAACGTTCAGCGAGCGCCTTAGGTTCACCCCGGATCTGAGATCCGCATCGCACGTCAAGGGAGACTCGGCTGTGGAGATCGCGACTCGTCGCTCCTCGCGCCGACCGGGCACGGTCTCGGCGGCCGCGGTGGCGCGCGCCGCCGGCGTTTCCACCGCCGCCGTCTCCTACGTGATGAACGGAAAGGGCGGGGTGGCGCCGGAAACGCGCCGGCACATCCTCGCCGTCGCCGATGAAATCGGTTTTCGCCCGCCGAACCGGGGAAAGCCGGTCGACCCGAATCGCACCCGCGTCATCGGGCTGGTGCAACCCAACATCATCAATCCGACCTATCCGCGATTCGCGCAGAGCATCGTTTCCGCGGCCGCCGAAGCCGGGTACGAGGTATTCGTCGCGACCACCCAGGACGACCTCCGGACGCTGGGCAAGGTCTCCAGCAGCCTGGTGCACCGCAACGTCGACGGGGTCGTCCTGAGCGCCGCGTTCCGGGAGGACGCCACCGCGTTGCGGACCCTGCGCGCCGCCCGGATCCCGTACGTCTACCTGTCGCGGAGATCCCAGTACCTGGAGGGCGATTTCGTCGGCATCGACGACGCCGCAGCGGCGACGTCGTTGATGGAGCACGTGCTGGCGCACGGCCACACCGACATCGCCGCCGTGATCGGGCCGCGGTTCTCCTCGGCGTCCCTGGCCCGGGAGCAGGCCTTCGTGTCGACCGCCCGCGCGCACGGCGTCGACATCGGCGGCGACCGCAAGATCAGCACCGAGCTCAACAGCGACGGCGGCCGCCGCGCGGCGGCCCGCCTGTTCGCCCGCGACGATCCGCCGAGCGCCATCGTGTGCGGCAGCGACGAGCTCGCGATCGGCATCCTGGAGTACGCGGTGGAACACGGCATCCGGGTGCCCGAGGACGTCGCGGTGACCGGGCACGACGGCATTCCGCACAGCATGTCCGGGCTGATCGGGCTCACCACCGTCATGCAGCCGCACGAGGAAATGGGCCGGGAGGCCTTCGGAATGCTGCTCAAACGCATGGAAAAGCCGTCGAACAGCTACCAATCGCTGGTGTGCGCGCACCGCCTGCACATCGGCCGGACCTGCGGTTGCGAACCGACCCGGGCCGCCGAGAAATACCGCCGCTGAAAAAGCGAATTCCCGAAGAAGAACCCGACCATCCGGCACGCCGGAAAAGAACCGAAGGTCACGCCATGCCGAAAAGCGCCCCAGAATCGGTGATGCGCTCGCCCAGCGAGCTGAACGGAGTCATTTTCCGGAAGTTGCTCCCGCTGCTGATCGGGGCCTACATCATCAGCTTCCTGGACCGGACCAACATCGGTATCGCGAAGGAACACCTGCAGATCGACCTGGGCATTTCGGCGACCGCCTACGGGATCGGCGCCGGGCTGTTCTTCATCACCTACGCGCTGGCGGAGATCCCGTCGAACCTGATCCTGCACCGGGTCGGGGCGCGGTTCTGGATCACCCGGATCATGATCACCTGGGGCCTGGTGTCCGCCGGGATGGCCTTCGTGCAGGGCGAGTGGTCCTTCTACATCATGCGGATGCTGCTCGGAGTGGCCGAGGCCGGCCTGTTCCCGGGCGTCATGTACTTCCTGACGCAGTGGTTCACCCGCGCCGACCGCGCCAAGGCCAACGGCCTGTTCCTGCTCGGCGTGTCCGCGGCGAGCATCCTCGGCCCGCCGCTGGGCGGCCTGCTGCTCGGGATGGGCGGCCTCGGCGGCATGCACGGCTGGCAGTGGATGTTCCTGATCGAGGGGCTTCCGGCCTGCCTGTTCGCCTTCGTGGTGTGGAAGAAGCTGCCCGACCGGCCGGACCAGGCGAAGTTCCTGACCGCGGCCGAAGCCGAAGACCTGCAGCGCCGCATCGCCGCCGAGGACGAGGCGGGCGCGGAGGCGTCCGGCACGCACAGCATGCGCCAGGTGTGGCGGGACAAGCAGATCCTGCTGGTGGTCGCGATCTACCTGTCGCAGCAGATCGCGGTGTACGCGCTGTCCTACTTCCTGCCGTCGATCATCGGCACCTACGGCGAGCTGTCGTCGCTGCAGATCGGGTTGCTGACCTCGGTCCCGTGGATCTTCGCCGGTCTGGGCGCGTTCCTGGTGCCGCGGTTCGCCGTCAACGGCGGCAGCTCCCGCAGGCTGGTCACCATCACGATGGGCGGGATCTGCGTCGGTTTCGCGCTGGGCGCGGTCTCCGGCCCGGTCGTCGGCCTGATCGGGTTCTGCCTCGGCGCGTTCTCGTTCTTCGCGATGCAGCCGATCCTCTACACGTTCCCGGCGTCCCGGCTGAGCGGGGCGACCCTGGCGGGCGGCATCGCGTTCGTCAACACCATCGGGCTGTTCGGCGGATTCCTCGGCCCGTACGCGATGGGCGCGATGGAGGACTTCACCGGCAGCAAGCTGTCCGGCCTGTGGTTCGTCGTCGGCGTGTGCGCCATCGGCACCGCGCTGTCGTTCTTCCTCAAGTACGGCGACGCCGAACGGCGTTCGTGAATCCGGAGTTCCAGGAAGGGTGCAGGAAGTGGATTTCTCGGGAAAGCGGGTGCTCGTCACCGCCGGTGCGGACGGCATCGGGCTGGCGATCGCCGGCCGGTTCGCCGGGCTGGGCGCCCGCGTGCTCGTCACCGACATCAACGAGGACGCGGTGCGGGCGGCCGGGCGACGGGGCCTGGCGGCCCGGGTCTCGGACGCTTCGAGCGAAGCGCAGGTCGAGGAGCTGATGGGGGCCGTGCGCGCGGAGCTCGGCGGCCTGGACGTGCTGGTCAACAACGCGGGCATCGCCGGTCCGACCGGGCCGGTGGAAACGCTGGACGGTGCCGCGTGGGCGCGGACCTTCGAGGTCAACGTCCACAGCCAGTTCTACTGCGTGAAGCACGGGTTGCCGCTGCTGCGCGAGGCCACCGACGCGTCCATCGTGAACCTCTCCTCGGCCGCGGGGCGGCTCGGCATGGCCGGGCGCAGCGCGTACTCGGCGTCGAAGTGGGCGGTGGTGGGCTTCACCAAGACCCTGGCGATCGAGCTCGGCCCGGAGGGGATCCGGGCGAACGCGATCTGCCCCGGCGCGGTCGACGGCCCGCGCATCCGCGCGGTCATCGAGGCGAAGGCGGAGATGCTGGGCAGGCCGGTGGCGGAGATCGCGGCCACCTACCAGGACCAGTCGTCGATGCGCCGGCTGGTCACCGCCGAGGACATCGCGGACATGGCCGCGTTCCTGGCGAGCCCGCTGGCCCGCAACGTCAACGGCCAGGCGATGGCGGTCGACGGCAACACCGAGAAGCTCTACTGACGATCCACTGTGGAGGTTTGACGCAGATGGCAACCGGTCGCAAGGTCATCATCACGTGCGCGGTGACGGGCGCGATCCACACCCCGTCGATGTCTGAGCACCTTCCCGTCTCGCCGGCGGAGATCGCCGAGGCGGCGCTGGGCGCGGCCGAGGCGGGGGCGGCGATCGTGCACCTGCACGCCCGCGACCCCGAGGACGGCAGGCCCTCGCAGGACCCCGCCCACTTCGAACCGATCCTGGCGCAGCTGAAGTCCCACACCGACGCGGTCATCAACATCACCACCGGCGGCTCACCGCACATGACCGTGCAGGAGCGGATGCGGCCCGCCGCGGTGTTCAAGCCGGAGCTGGCATCGCTGAACATGGGCTCGATGAACTTCGGCCTCTACCCGATGCTGGACCGCTTCAAGGAATTCCGGCACGACTGGGAGCGGGAGGCCCTGGAGAAGAGCCGGGACCTGGTGTTCAAGAACACCTTCGCCGACATCGAGGCGATCCTGGCCATCGGCGCGGAGAACGGCACCCGGTTCGAGTTCGAGTGCTACGACATCGCGCACCTCAACAACCTGGCGCACTTCGCTTCGCGGGGCCTGGTGCGGGGCCCGCTGTTCGTGCAGTCGGTGTTCGGGCTGCTGGGCGGGATCGGCGCGCACCCCGAGGACCTGATGCACATGCGCCGCACGGCGGACCGCCTGCTCGGCGACTCCTACCAGTGGTCGATCCTGGGCGCGGGCCGCAACCAGATCCCGCTGGCCACCATCGGCGCGGCCCAGGGCTCGCACGTGCGCGTCGGGCTGGAGGATTCGCTGTGGATCGGGCCCGGTGAGCTGGCCAAGACCAACGCCGACCAGGTGACGCGCATCCGCACCGTGCTGGAGGCGCTGAACCTGGAGGTCGCCACCCCCGACGAGGCCCGCGAGATCCTGCGGCTCAAGGGCAAGGACCAGGTCGGCTTCTGACGGCTCGCCGCCTGAGCCGGAGCCCGGTGCGGGCTCCGGCTCACAACCAGTTGCGGCGCTTGAAGATCGTGTAGAGGCTCAGGCAGACCACCAGCATGAGGACGACCGCGAAGGGGTAGCCCAGGCCCCAGTGGAGTTCGGGCATGAAGTCGAAGTTCATCCCGTACACCGTGCCGATCAGGGTGGGCGCGAACAGGATCGCCGCCCACGACGAGATCTTCTTGATCTCCTCGTTCTGCGCGTAGCTGGCCTCGGTCATCCGCTTCATCTCTTCGTTCTGGGCCTGGGTGACCAGAGTGGCGTTGACCGTGAGGATGTTGTCGAGCATCTGGCGGAACCCGTCGACGCGCTCGGCGACCGTGGTGGCGTGGTCGGCGACGTCGCGCAGGTAGCGCTGCAGCTCCTCGTCGATGCGGTACTTCTGGAAGCCCGCCTCCAGGCTCCGCAGGATGGCCAGCAGCGGCTGCGTCGCCCGCTGGAACTCGATGACCTCGCGGGACAGCTCGTAGATGCGCCGCGAAACGTTCGGGTTCGCCTCGAAGACCTCGGTCTCGATCTCGTCGATGTCGTTCTGTAGGCCCGCGATGACCGGCGCGTAGCCGTCGACGACGTTGTCCAGCACCGCGTACAGCACGGCCTCCGGGCCGCGCCGCAGCAGATCCGGGTCGTCCTCCATGCGGCGGCGCACCACCGACAGGTCGGGGGACTGGCCGTGGCGGACGGTGAGCACGAAGTTGGGGCCGATGAACAGGTGCAGTTCGCCGAAGCTGACCTCTTCGGCCTCATCCACGTAGGTGGCGGCGCGCAGCACCACGAACAGCGTGTCGCCGTAGCGTTCGATCTTGGGGCGCTGGTGGGCGACGATCGCGTCCTCGACGGCGAGCTTGTGGAGATCGAATTCGTCGGCGGCGGCCAGCAGTTCCTCTTCGGCGGGGCGGTACAGCCCGATCCACGCCATCGTGCCGGGCTCGTCCCGCAGCAGCCGGTAGGTCTCGGCGAGGCTGGACGGGGTGGCGGTCCGGACGCCGTCGCGGTAGATCGCGGTGTCGATCAGCGGCCGGTCCGCCAGCGGCCGCTCGTCGGCGGAGCGGGGGTCCATGGAGTGCTCTGGAGCGGCGGGCCCGGACTGCTCCGGGGTGCGCCGGGGGCGCTTGCGCAGGGGACGCCATTCGGGCACGAGGACCTCCTGGGCGGTCGGAGCATGCGTGGGCCGAGCGAGCGCCCGGCGGCTGCGATCGAGGCCAGCCTACTCAGTCCAGGCCGAGGTCCGCTGACATCGGTCTCATCGCCGGTCTGCCCGTCGAGCATCATCCGCCCCCGAACTCGTCTGCACCTTACGCCGTCCGCTGTGCGCTCAGGAGAGTCCTATGTGCACAACCAGCGGTGGACGTCGGACGACCGGGCCCGCAGCAGGGAAGGGCGTCTCCGTCCGGGCTGCCGCAGTCCTGTGTGGACCAATGGACGTTCGATGTGCGAAGTGCGGCGGGGCGGGCGCTTTCGGTCGACGTCAACGCCCGCCCTTCCGCGGAACCGGTCGTCAGTGCAGGGTTTGCAGCGCGTCCTTGCTGAACGGGACCAGTTCCGCCAGGCGGCCGCCGAGGACCTTGTCCCCCCACTCGGGGTCGGCGATCAGTGCTCGACCGACGGCGACGAGGTCGAACTCGTCGCGCTCCAGGTGTTCGGCGAGCCGCTCGATGCTCTCCACCGCCGCGGCGGCTCCCGTGATGGCGCCGGGCTCGAAGACCTTGTCGAGGCCGACCGAGCCGACGGTGATGACCGGCTTGCCGGTGAGCTTCTTCGTCCACCCGGCGACGTTCAGGTCCGACCCGGATTCGGGGAACTCCGGCACCCAGTAGCGGCGTCCGGAGGCGTGGAAGGCGTCGACTCCCGCGTCGGCCAGCGGGGTAAGCAGGGATTCGAGCTCGCCGGGGTCCTCGGCGAGCCGGGCGTCGTAGTGGTTGGCCTTCCACTGGGAGAACCGCAGCACGACCGGGAAGTCCGGCGCGACCCGCTCGCGGACGGCGGCCACGATGTCGGCGGCGAACTTGGTCCGGGAGAGCAGGTCGCCGCCGTAGGCGTCGGTGCGCTGGTTGGTGCGCTCCCACAGGAACTGGTCGATGAGGTAGCCGTGCGCGCCGTGCAGTTCCACGCCGTCGAAGCCGATCCGCTCGGCCGCCTGCGCGGCGTCGGCGAACGCGCTGATGACGTCGTCGATGTCGGACAGCGTCAGCGGCTCGCCCGCGCCGGGCATGCCGTCCAGCGTGAGCCCGGACGGTCCCACGGACGGGGCCTCCGGGAACGGCGGTGCGCCCGCCGGCCGCTGGATCCCGACGTGCCAGATCTGCGGCATGATCTTGCCGCCGTGCGCGTGCACGGCCTCCACGACGCGGCTCCAGCCGGCGAGCTGCTGCTCGCCGTGGAAGCGGGGGACCCCGTCGCTGAAGCCGGCGGACCGGTGGTCGATGAAGGTGCCCTCGGTGATGATCAGGCCGGTCCCCGCCGCGGCGCGGCGGGCGTAGTAGGCGGCCACGTCCTCGCCGGGAACACCACCGGGGGAGAGCTGGCGGGTCATGGGTGCCATGACGATCCGGTTCGGCAGCTCGGCCGAACCCAACGTGAACGGGCGGGACAGTGCCTGAGCTGCGCGGGTGCTCACCGTGTCGGTCTCCTGCCGTGTGCTTGCGGGCGATCGCCCGCGTTTAAATGTTCAAGTCAAAGATACATTTAGCGGCGAGAAGTGCAACTGTGATAGTTGCTATTCTGGAGTGGGCGTCGGCGTCGATCCGCGGGAGGGGGTGGAGACCGTGCTGGACATCCGGTTCTCCCGCGCGTTGCAGGTGATGCTGTTCCTGGCGATCGCCGCCGAGGAGGACTCCGCCGCGTTGAGCTCGGCCCACCTGGCCGGCAGCCTGAACGCCAACCCGAGCCTGGTCCGCAAGCTCCTCGTGCCGCTGGCGAACGCCGGGTTGGTCGTCTGTGTCAAGGGTCGTGCCGGTGGGGCCCGGCTGGGACGCCCCGCGGATCAGATCACGCTGGCGGAGATCTACCGCTGCGCCGTCGGCGACAAGCCCCTGTGGGCCTGCTCGCCGGAGGCGGAGGACATGTGCCTGGTCACCGCGCGCTCAGGGGAGTACTTCGCCGCGCTCACCGCAGAGGCCGAGCAGGCGGTGCTCAATTCGCTCGGTGACCGCACGCTCGCCGAGAGCGTGCGCGAGCTGCGCGGCCTCGACGCGAAGTCCGGTCAGTAAGACTCGACGCCCCGCCGCTCCGGGGAACGACGGGGCGTGCTCGTCCGGCCAGTGCGAATTCCTTTGCTGCCCATGGGTTTCAGCGGCTCGGTGGTGGCTGCTTCGCGTGGCCTTCGATCGCGATGCGCGCGGCAGCGGTGGACTTCCGCACGACGAGTTCGGGGGAGTAGCCCTGCTTGGTGAACACGCCGTCGAGCCAGAACATGCCGTAGCCGTGCGCCTGGGTGAACAGCTGCTCCATCAGCTCCAGGGCCCCCTGGGGTGTGTCCGACACGGCCAGGCAGAGCATCAGGAACTGATCGGTCAGCCGCCGCGTCTGCTCGTGCAGCTCGGCGTGCTCGGGGCCCTGCAGGTCGTCCGCATAGATGACGTTCATGCCCGCGCGGCGCTCGAGGAGGTACTCCGTGTAGGCGCCGGCCGCCGCGGCGAGCGCGTCCACGGGATCGTCCCGGGTCTCGACGGCGGCCTGCACGCGTTCCGCGAGTTGGCACGCGACCGCGGCCGCGGCGGCCGCGAGCAGGCTCTCCCGTTCGGGGAAGTGCCGGTACGGCGCGCCCGGGCTGACCTTGGCCCGCCGCGCCACCTCCGCCACCGAGAAGCCGGCCAGGCCCCGTTCCGCGATCAGGTCCAGCGAGACGCGCACGAGCTCGGCGCGGAGGTCGCCGTGGTGGTACTTGCCGCCCATGTCGTGGATCACATCTTCCACTCGGAATATGTAAGAGGCCTCTTACGTCTCCAATGTAAGAGGCCTCTTACATGATCGGGGCCTGCTGCACAGCTGTTCCTTGGAGGATTCATGAGCACGATCACGCACGCTATCGCCGCACCGTCGCCGGGTGCACCCCTGGCGCCGACGACGATCGAGCGACGTGACCTGCGCCCGGACGACGTGCTGATCGACATCGCCTACGCCGGCATCTGCCACAGCGACATCCACCAGGCCAAGGAGGACTGGGGCGAGGCGATCTTCCCGATGGTGCCCGGGCACGAGATCGCCGGCGTGGTCGCCGCGGTCGGATCGGCCGTGACGAAGTACCAGGTCGGGGACCGGGTCGGGGTCGGCTGCATGGTCGATTCCTGCGGCGAGTGCGAGTACTGCCGGGCCGGCCGCGAGCAGTTCTGCGTCAAGGGCAACGTCCAGACCTACAACGGCGTCGGCTTCGACGGCGAGAACACCTACGGCGGCTACAGCCGGCAGGTCGTGGTGAAGGACGCCTTCGTGTGCCGGATCCCGGACGGCATCGGGCTGGACGTCGCCGCGCCGCTGCTGTGCGCGGGCATCACCACCTACTCGCCGCTGCGCCAGTGGGGTGCGGGCCCGGGCAAGAAGGTCGCCGTGATCGGGCTCGGCGGGCTGGGGCACATGGCGGTGAAGCTGGCCGCCGCGATGGGCGCCGAGGTGACGGTGCTCAGCCAGAGCCTGAAGAAGCAGGAGGACGGCCTGCGGCTGGGCGCGACCGACTACTTCGCGACCAGCGACGAGTCGACCTTCGAGGCGCTGGCGGGGCGGTTCGACCTCATCCTCAACACGGTCTCGGCGAAGCTCCCGATCGACGCCTACCTGGGGCTGCTGCGGGTGGGCGGCGCGATGGTCAACGTCGGGGCTCCCGGCGAACCGCTGTCCTACAACGCCTTCTCGCTGCTGGGCGGCAACAAGGTGCTGGCCGGGTCGATGATCGGCGGGATCGCCGAGACCCAGGAGATGCTGGACTTCTGCGCGGAGCACGGCATCGGCGCGGAGATCGAGCTGATCTCCGCGGGCCAGGTCAACGAGGCCTACGAGCGCGTCGAGAACAGCGACGTGCGGTACCGCTTCGTGATCGACACCGCCACCATCGGCGCCTGAGCAGGCGGAGCGCGAGGCCCGTTGTCCGGTGCGAAAGCGCTGGGCAGCGGGCCTTTCCGGCAGCCGTCCGGCTGCCGACCGCGGCGGCACCATCGTCTGGTTCGGCCGGGGCGACCATCATGCCGGGCGTGCTGGCGGCCTACGATGCGGCGCCTTGCGCGATCGTCGGCGGCCGAAGCGATCCGGCGCTTCGACGAAGCCGACGTCGAGCGGCTGCTTCGCGACGTGCAGCGGAAGTGTCCCGGTCGAACTCGTCACCGGGCACTGCAGGATGATCATGTCGGCCACTCCCGCCGACATCGAACGCATCTCGCAGCAGCACAAGGAGGTCGCATGACATCGACCGCGCGGATCGAGCAGCACGACGTCTCCGCCGAGGGCACCGGCCCGTACGCGGTCACCACCGGGCCGGACGGCGCGCTGTGGTTCACGATGGTGCGCAGCGGCCGGATCGGCCGGTTGGTGCCCGGAGGCGCGCTCACGAGCCACCAGCTCGACCCGGACAGCGGGCCGACGATCATCACCGTCGGGCCGGACGGGGCGCTCTGGTTCACCGAGTACCAGTCGCACCGGATCGGCCGGATCACCACCGCCGGCGAGATCGCCGAGTTCGACCTGCCCACGGCGCAATCCGGGCCGTACGGCCTGGCCGCCGGGCCGGACGGCGCGATGTGGTTCACCGAGACCGCCGCGAACCAGATCGGCCGGATCACGCCGGATGGTCAGGTGCGGGAGTTCCCGCTGCCGCTGGCCGGCGCGTTCCCGTCCGCGATCGCCGCCGGCGCCGACGGCGCGCTGTGGTTCACCATGAACATGGCCAACGTGATCGGGCGGATCGGCCCGGACGGCGAGGTCGCGGTCCACCCGCTGCCGACCGAGGCCGCCGCGCCGGTGGGCATCGCGGCAGGCCCGGACGGCGCGATCTGGTTCGTCGAGATCGGCGCGGGCCAGATCGGCCGGATCGGCACCGACGGCGGGATCGAGGAGTACCCGCTGCCCGACCGCGCCGCCCGGCCGCACGCCATCACCACCGGCCCGGACGGGGCGATGTGGTTCACCGAGTGGGGCACCGGCAGGGTCGGCTCGATCACCGCCGGAGGCGTCATCGTGGTGCACGACCTGCCCACACCCGGCTCGGAACCGCACGGCATCGCCCTCGGCCCGGACGGTGCACTGTGGACGGCGCTGGAGATCGGCGCCCTCGCCCGGATCGCCCCGCTCCCGGCCGGAACCGACGGCTGAATCCGGTGCAACAGCGTCGGCCGGAACTCCGGCCGGCGCGGGGGAGGAACCTGCTCGGCACGTGGTCGCCCGCCTCGACACCGCGAGGCAAGACCCCAGGTCACGCGGGCCGGTAGAGCGGTGCACCCGTAAATAGGCACTCGTGATCTTCGAGGCGGATGGGTCGCGCTGCCGGATCCGGACCGACCCGGACGGCTGCTGCAAGGCGTACGAGACGTGGATCGGCCAGGTCGCAGCGGCTGGCAAGCCGGTCGCTGCGACCTCGACGCCGAGCGCGACACCCCGGTGACGGTGCGTGCGGAGGCCAACGGATCGTCACCGGGCCGACGTTCGGCGGCTGGTTCGTGCTTGATGTGGCGGCCCCGGAGGAAGCCGTCGAACTGGCCAAGAGGCTCCCGGCCCCGGAGGCGATCGAGGCCCGCTAGGTCTTCGAATTCGCCTGAGCCGAACGCCGCATCCCGTCGGTCGTCGTCGACGGGAGGGGATGCGGCTGGATTCAACGCCCGATCTGGTGGTTGTACGGGCGCCACCAGCGGCAACACCGATTCCGGTGCGGCCGGGACGCATCGTGCGCGCCGGAATTTCGGCCGAAAGTATGAGGCGCCGGGCCGCCTTTCCTGGCCGATCGGTCGATCCCCGTTGCCACTTCGGCCGATCTGACCGGCCTCTTTGGACACGTAACGTCGGTCACGTCGGGATTGAAACCAGGATCGAGGCCGATCATGACCACACCGCCGGTCACCGCGAACACTGATCACGAGCTGCTGGCGAGCGCCAGCCGACGGGCTCGCGAGCTCACCGAACCACTGCTGCGCGATGCCGTCGCACGGCTCGGGCCATCGCTCGGGGCGATCGGTTCCTACCATTTTCGTTGGCACTCGCGGGATCCCGCCGCGACAGGCAAGGCCATCCGGCCCACGATGGCCGTGCTCGCCGCGGAGGCGGTCGGCGGCGAACCGTCGGCGGCGCTGCCCGCGGCCGCCGCCGTCGAGCTCGTCCACAACTTCAGCCTGATCCACGACGACCTCATCGACGGCGACGTGCTGAGACGCGGTCAGCCCGCGGTGTGGAAGGAGCACGGGGTTCCGGCGGCGATACTGCTCGGCGACGCCCTGCAGTCCGAAGCGTTCGCGATCCTGCTCGGCCAGGGCGGGGCGCACGCCGGTGCCGCAGTGGCCGCGCGCCTCGCCGCCTCGATGCGGGAGGTGGTCGTCGGCCAGGTCGAGGACATCCGGTTCACCGAACGGCCGTGGACGGGCGAGCTGGCGGTGGACGTCGCCGAGTACCAGGCGATGGCCGAGGCCAAAACCGGCGCGTTGCTCGGTTTTTCCGCTTCGGCGGGCGCCCTGCTGGCCGGTGCGGACGCCGCGACCGCGGAGTGCTTCGACCGCCTCGGCCGCAGCCTCGGGCTCGCCTTCCAGTGCACCGACGACGTGCTGGGAATCTGGGGAGATCCGGCGGCGACCGGCAAGCCGGTGCTCGGGGACCTGCGCGAGGGCAAGAAAACCCTGCCGATCATCGCCGCGCTGGCGGCGGAAGGCCCCGCGCGCGAGCGCCTGGTTTCGCTGGTCGGCGCCGAGGCGCGGACCGAAGCCGACCTGAGACTTGCTGCGGAGCTCGTCGAGGAGCTGGGCGGCCGGGAGTTCGCCGAACGCGAGGCCATGCGGCACCTCACGGGCGTCGCGGACTGCCTGGCATCGCTGCCGATGCCGGCGGAGATCCGCACGACCTTCGAGGCGCTGGCCCGGTCCTTGATCGGCCGGACCCGCTGAGGCTCCTGATCTTGGCTGGGATCGGAAGTTCGCCCGGCGTTTCCGGCTTCCGGTTTTGCCTGAAATCGGGAGCCAGGGCGCCTGAGCCGGTTCCCTTCCGGCGTGCCGGTCTGGTGGTTCGCGGCGCCGTCCGGCTGATCGGCAGTGATGTAGTGCCGGGCCTTGCGCGCGGGGCGGGATGCCGGAATGGAACACGCCGGGTGTCGGTTCTCGAAGCGATCGACGACATCGGCACGATCACGAACCGGACGGGCCGTCCTGGATCGGCCGCGCGGGCCTGCCCCTGGGAGTCGGCGTCATGCCCGGGGCATGATGCCGACTCCCAGGGTCAGCGCGCAGCGAGCTCCTCGGCGGGTTCCGGTTCGATGCCGGCGACGAGGTTGAAGGTGCCGGTGAGTTGGTTCAGGGCGACCAGCCCGACGACGTCGGCGATGGTGCGCTCGGTCCAGCCGTGGGCGGTGAGCGCGGCGATGTCGTCGTCGCCGATCGTCGCGGGTTCGGCCACCACGTTCACGACGAAGGCCAGCAGCGCGGCCTCCCGGGGGTCGATCGAGGTGCCCTGGCGGGCTAGGGCGATCTCGTTGTCGCTGAGGCCGAGGGCCTTCGCGGCGTCGGTGTGCGCGGCCAGGCAAGACGCGCAGCCGAGCCATTCCTGCACCGCCAGCGAGACCTTCTCGCCCAGCGCCGCGGGCAGCTTGGTCCGCTTCATCGCGCGGGAAAACGACAGGTAGCCGGTCAGCAGCGCGGGTGAGTGGGCCATGGTGCGGACCATGTCTCCGGCCGTGCCGTGGCGGCCGATGATCTCCACCAGCAGTTCGCTGGACTTGGCCGGTGCGTCGGCGGGTTCGAGCGGCTTGAGGCGTCGCATGTGGTGCTCCGGGGTTCGGGGCCGCCGCCCGCCCCGCGAGGCGGGCGGCGGCCGGTGGTCAGGCGTTCGTGATCTGGGGCTCGGTCGCGGAACGCTTGCCGCGCAAGCTCATCCCGGCGATGAGCGCACCGGCGATCGCGATGCCGGCGGCGCCGACGAAGGCGGCCGAGACACCGCTGGTGAGCGCGGCGGGATCGCCGATCCGGTCGACGCCCCGCGACGTCGCCAGCGCCGTCATCGCGGCCAGGCCCAGGGCCGACCCGATCTGGTAGCTGGTGTTGACGATTCCCGAGGCCAGCCCGCCCTCCTCGGGGCGGGCGGCGGAGATGGCGGTGCCCAGCGAGGGGACGAACGCCAGCGCCATGCCCGCCGCGGCCACCAGCGAGGCGGGCAGCACGTCGGCCGCGTAACTGCCGTCCGTTCGCACCAGGGCCAGCCACCCCAGCCCGAGCGCGAGCAGCACCAGGCCCGACACGATCATCGGTTTGACCCCGAAGCGGGCGGCCAGCTTCGGCGCGATGACGATCATCAGCAGCATGATGACCGTGGTCATCGGCAGCAGCGCGGAGCCGCTGGCGAAGGCGCCGAGGCCGAGCACCTGCTGCAGGTAGAGGTTCAGGAAGAACCACATCGGGATCCACGCCGCGCCCAGCAACAGCTGCGCGATGTTGGCCGCGCCGAGGTCCGGGGTCCGGAAGATGCCGAGCCGGACCAGGGGGGTGCGGCGCTTGGCCTGGACGACCACGAAGGCCGCCAGCAGCGCGACCGCCGCGACCAGGCCGATGACGGTTTCGGCGGAACCCCAACCGGTTTCGGGCGCGCGGACGATGGCGTAGACCGCGACGGCGAGCCCGCCGGTGGCGAGGAAAGCGCCGAGCAGGTCCGTGGAACCGCGCTGCGCCGAACCGGCCGGCATCAGGGCGGGGGTGAGCGCGAGCGCGAGCACCGCGATCGGGATGTTCAGGTAGAAGACCCACGGCCAGCTCAGGTATTCGGTGATGACACCGCCGAGGAAGACGCCGGCGGTCCCGCCAGCCGGGGCGGCGGCGCCGTAGAGCGCGAGGGCCTTGCCGAGCTCCTTCGGCGTTGCGCCGAAGAGCATCATCAGCAGCGTTAGCGCGGACGGAGCGATCAGCGCGGATCCCGCGCCTTGCAGCGCCCGCCCGGCCAGCTCGACCCACGCTGTGCCGGCGGCTCCGGCGACGGCGGAGCCGGCGAGCAGCACCAGCCAGCCGGCGGCGAACATCCGGCGTGCGCCGAGCAGGTCGGACAGCCTGCCGCCGAGCAGCAGCAGGCCGCCGAAGGCGATGACGTAGGCGTTGAACACCCACGAGAGGTTCTCCTGGGAGAAGCCCAGATCCGCCTGCATCCGCGGCAGGGCGACGCCGATGATCGAAGTGTCCATGATCACCATGAACTGGGCCAGGGCGATGAGCGCGAGCGCCCACCACCTGCGCGGCGATCGGGTTGGTGCGGACATGTCGGGACTCCTCGTGAGATTCGAATGATCGGATACTGATACCCCCTAGGGGTATAGACGAGTGGAGCCGGGATGTCCAGTCCGTACCGGTCGTCGATGTGATTGGGGTGGATGGCCTGGTTCGGGTTCTGCTCGATCCGGATCTCCTGTCGAGGTGCGGCGTTTTGCCGCGCTACCTCGGCGAATGGCCTTTCTGGTCCACCTGTTGCCATCTCGATCGACGACATACGCCTAAGGGGTATGTCGTGGATCACGTTGCGCCCCGGGCTGATCGTTTGGCATAGTCCTCCGTGTTCGAAAGATACCCCCAGGGGGTATGCGAGAAGGAGGCGGCGATGATGAACGAGTCGGCGAATGTCGGTCACCACCAGCACCACGCCCACCAGGGCCACGCGGCCGGTCACGAGCACCACGGTCAGCACGGTCACGCGGGCGCTCATCAGGGCCACGGGGCCGGGGGTGTGCCGCAGGGGCTGCAGATCACGAAGGACGGGTACACCTTCGTGCCGGAGACGACCCGGTTGGCGGCGGGCGGCGTCGCCGACTACCGGTTCCGGATCCTCGGGCCCGACGGTGCCGCGCTGACCTCGCTGGCCGAGGTGCACGGCAAGAAGATCCACCTCATCGTCGTCCGCCGGGACCTCACCGGGTTCTGGCACGTGCACCCCGTCGAGGTGGGCGGCGGCGCCTGGTCGGTGCCGCTGGAGCTCGCGGAAGCCGGGGAGTACCGGGTCTTCATCGACTTCCAGCCGGAAGGCGGGCCCGCGCTCACCCTCGGCGCGGACCTGGCGGTCGCCGGTGACTACCGGCCGCGCCCGGTGCCGGAGGTCGCCGCCGTCTCGGCGGTCGACGGCTACGAGGTCGAGCTCGGTGGGGCGCTGGTCGCCGGCCAGGCGAACCCGCTCGCCCTCGTGGTGCGCCGCGACGGCGCGCCGGTCACCGACCTGCAGCCGTACCTCGGCGCCTACGGGCACCTGGTCGCGCTCCAGCTGGGAGACCTGGCGTACCTGCACGTCCACCCGGACGGTTCGCCGGAGGATGGTGTGACCCGGCCGGGCCCCGAGGTCGCGTTCCACGCGGAAGTGCCGGGTCCGGGCACCTATCGCTTGTTCCTCGACTTCAAGCACGCGGGGAAGGTCCGCACCGCTCAGTTCACCGCGGTCGCCGAGTAGTCCACCGATATACCCCCTGCGGGTATGGTTGATACCCTGCCGGGGTACTGATCAAGTTCGTTCCCAGAAGAGGAGATCCGATGAGTGAGAGCACCTTCGTCGTCAAGGGCATGACGTGCTCGGGTTGCATGAGCAAGGTGACGTCCGCGGTCACGGGCGTCGAGGGCGTCACCGACGTCGACGTGGACATCAGCAACGGCGAGCTCACGGTCGTCAGCGCCTCGCCGGTCGACCCGGACGCGATCCGCAAGGCCGTCAACGAAGCCGGATACCAGGTCGCGGGCTGACGGCGGCGAATCGATGAGCGATCCGACCCCGGCCGAGCCGCCCGTGGTGATCAAAACCGTGGACAACGGGCCGTACCAGGTCAAAGGACCCGTCAAGATCGTCGACCACGAGAACAACACCTACGAGCTCGGCCCCGGCCGCACCCGGCTGCTGTGCCGATGCGGGCTCTCGGCGAAGAAGCCGTTCTGCGACGGATCGCACGCGCGGGAAGGATTTTCCGCGGCGGAGCGGGCCGGCGAGAAGGCAGCGGAATAGCAAGGGGCGAAAAAGGCCGGTGGCGGAACGACCGCCGCCGGCCTTTTCGCAGCAAGCGCCACGCGGTCAGGGCGTCGCGGTGGAATCCGCCGCGCCTCTGGAGAGGTGGCGGGCCAGCCAGAGGACGATGACGACCAGCAATGCGATCACGGCATACGGCGGGAGCCAGCAAGCCGCCGCTGACGCGACACCGAGGGCCGCGGCTCCGGTGGCCCGCGGGAGCCAGCCGGTGCCGGTCTCGACCCGGAGCGCGGCCGCCGCCCGGCACCAGATGCGGAGCACCGCACCGGCCATCCACAAGACGGCCGGGACGGCGAACCAGGCCAGCACCCGGCGGAAATGTCTGCGGAGGCCGGGCCTCGGGGCGGTCACCGCGGCGTAGCCGCCGGGGCTGGCGCGAAGTACGTCGACCGCGCCGTCGAGGAGGCCACGCCGTTCTGCGAGGAGAACCTCGCGGGCCAGTCCTGAGCAGTCCGTCCTCGGTGCACTCAAAGTGAAGAACGCCGCCTTCCCCGGTGATCGCCGGGAACGAGCCTGACGACCGGCGGCGATCGGACCCGTGAGCGTTTTGCGCTGCTGTGGCAGCACAAAGCGCTCACGGGTGGTTTTAGAGGTGAGTTCGCGGGTCCCAGGGGGCGCACATGACATCCGTCATGATCGACCCGTGCGTACTGCAGGCGAACTCGTGAACCGCGGCACTCCTCGCGGTCACACCAACCCGCGAGGATGAAGGCGTGCATGTGACGACCGCCCTGACCCCGCCGGCCCGTGATCCGTTCGGTCCCCGACGGCGGGATGCGGAGCACGGGCGCCTGGTCGGTGGTCAGCGCGCGGGTTCCTCCCGAAGACCGCGTCCTCCCGCACTCTCGACCAGGTCGTGCGGAAGGTCGCGAGCGGCGGTCGGCACGTCGCCCCCGAGCTCGCGGCCGAGACGATCAGCGCCGGCGACTCGCCGCTGAGTCCGCGCGAGGCCGATGTCCTCGCCCTGGCGCGCGACGGCACGTCGTCGACGAGATCGCGCAACGCGTATCGCTCTCCCGCGGGACCGTGCGGAAATACCTCGCGGCCGCCGTCGCGAAGCTCGGCGCGGCGAACCGGCACGATGCTGCTCGCATCGCCGTGGAGAAGGGCTCGATCTGAAACGACACCGCGCAAGTGTGACCGTCTATTCCAGACATGCCGTGCCTGTTCCCGGGCACCTCTTGGAGTTCGTTTCAGCGTGGCTCCGCCCGCCTCACCGCGAAGGTGCCAATGCCTGGCACCGATGGCGGTTTCGCGCGAAACCGCCATCCCGCCTCACGTGGAGTGGCGGTTTCGCGCGAAACCGGCGCCCAGCGCTCCGGACGGCCACGTCTCGCACGTGCCCAGGCACCCTTCTGGGACGACCCCTTTTAGTACGTTGGAGGGGACGGCGAAGGGGAGTGGGCATGCGGGCGTACGGATTTTCTGCAGCGGGCGGGCCGGAGAAGGAAACCTTCCTCGACGTCCTGGTGCCTGTTCCTGGCCCGGGCGAGCTGCTCGTCCGGGTGCGCGCGGCGGGCGTGAACCCGGGGGACTGGCGGCTTCGAGAGGGCTCCTACGGCGTGGCCGGGCCCGCCGTGCTGGGCCGCGAGGTGGCAGGGACCATCACCGCGCTCGGGCCCGGGGTCGAGGGGTTCTCGGTCGGTGACGAGGTGTTCGGCGGTTGCCCCGGGATGGTCGGCGGCTGGGCCGAGCAGGCGCTGGTCACCGCGTCGTTCGCGGCGCATCGACCGGACGAGGTGTCGCCGGAGGAGGCCGCGGTGCTGCCCGTGGCGGCCGGTACCGCGCACGACGCGCTGGAGGACCTCGGCCTGGATGCCGGGGCGACGCTGCTGGTCAACGGGGCCGGCGGCGGCGTCGGGATTCCGGTCGTGCAGCTCGCGCGAGCCAGGGGGATCAACGTCGTCGGGGTCGCCAGCCCGGCCAAGCACGGGCTGGTGGCGGGATTCGGGGCCGTCCCGGTCGCTTATGGCGACGGTGTCCTGGATCGGGTGCGCGCCGCCGCTCCGGGCGGGGTCGACGCCGTCTTCGACCTCGTCGGTGGCGAGGCCCTGCGCACCGTGGCGGGTCTGGTCGCGGACCGCACCAAGCTGCGCTCGGTGGCCGACAAGCTGTTGGCCCGCGAGCTCGGCGGCGGCGAGGTCGAACGGGACCGGAGCACGGCCGTCCTCACCGAGCTCGCCCGGCTGGTCGCGACGAAGGCGTTGGACCCGCACGTCACGCAGGTCCGGCCGCTCGACGAAGCAGGCGAAGCCCTCGCCCAGGTCGAGAACGGGCACGCGGTCGGCAAGATCGTCCTCGTTCCCTGAGCGGACCGTCGCCGCCCTTCTGGCCGACCGCGACAACACTTCCGCCGTTGCCGGCCACTGGGGAGTGTGACCATGCAATGGACCGGAGCGAGGTCGTCGGCGGAGTCCGCCGACGACTTCGAAGACGGTGACCTCTGGGCGCGCGCGGCACGCGACGACGACGGGGCCTTCGGCGTCCTGTTCGAGCGGCACGTGCAAGCGGTGTGGAACCACGCCTACCGGCTGACGGGTTCCTGGAGCGCCGCCGAAGACCTGACGTCGAACACCTTCCTCATCGCCTGGCGCAAGCGCGCCGAGGTCGTCCTGGTGCGGGACAGCCTGCTGCCGTGGCTCTACACGGTGGCCGGGAACCTCGCGCGAACGGAGCGCCGGGGCGCGAGCCGGCGGTTGCGGCTGCTGCGCCGCATTCCCGAACCGGACGTGGTGTCGGACCACGCCGATGCCGTCGCCGACCAGCTCGACGGCGAGGCGCGGCTGAAGCAGGTGATCGATGCCGTGCGCACGCTGCCGCGAGCGCAGCGGCAGGTCGTGGAGCTGTGCCTGCTCGGCGACCTGTCGATCGCGGATGCGGCGGTGCTGCTCAAGGTCGCCGAGGTCACCGTTCGTTCGCATCTGTCCCGGGCGAAGGCCCAGCTGCGCGACCTGGTGGAGGAGAAATGAACGACGAGCCACGGCTTCCCCCGCGACGAGAACTCCCACCCGAGGTCCGCGCGCGGTTGCGCGGCAGGGTCGAGGCCGGGATGTCGGCGCGCCACCGCGGCCGGGTGGTGGCGGCTTCGGCCGCGGTCGTCCTGCTCGCCGCCGGTGCCGTGATCGGTGTGCAGGTCGCCCGCTCGCAGCTCGTCGAGACGCCCGCCGCCGCGCCGCCCGACGCCACGACCAGGACGCTCGACCGGTGCTGGAACGCGGTTCGCGCCGCGGGCAAGACCGGCCAGGTGCCGGATCGGAGCGAATGGGTCAACGCGTCCATCACGGAGCAGGGCGACGATGTCGTCGCCGCGTTCACCGCGGGCGGCAAGCCCGTCTTCTGCGAGACGACGTCGACGACGGTGACGATGTCCGACCCGAACGCGGAACCCTCCTACGCCACCGGAAGCCGCACCGCGTTGTTGCTCTACACCAGCACCGGGGTGGCCGCCGGCGTCGCCGATCCCACGTGGCCCCGGATCATGCTGTCCATGCCGGACGGCCTGGGTGTTTCGGAGAGCGACGTCGCGACGGACACGCGGCAGTTCACCAGCTTCACGCTGACGAACCCGGCGACCACCCGGCTCTGGGCGCAACGACTGGACGAGTACAAGCCGGAGCCGTCGGGCCAGGGCGAGCCGGGGCAGCCGGGGCAGGGTGAGCCGGGGCGGCCAGGGCAGGGCGAACCGGAGCTGTCGGGGCAGGGTGAGCCGGAACAGCCGAGGCAGGGCCAAGGGAGGGTCAACTGGCCCCGCGCCGAACTGCCCGCGCCGCCGGCGCCGCTGCTCAGCCTGATCGACCGCGCCGGGGACCGGACTTCGCCGGCGGGCAGGGCGCTCGGCGAATGCCTGGCCGGGCTCGCCGAGCCGCCTGCCGACCGGGACGGCTACCAGCCCGGCGTCCTCGTCGAGGACGGGCCGTACCGGGTGGTGCTGGGCCGGACCGCGCAGCACGCGGTGGCCTGCACCACGGAGCCGGATCCGGCCAACCCAGCGGGCAAGATCCACCGGCTGCACACCGACACCTTCGTCGGCCAGTCCATCCCGGTTCGCCGCCTCGCGGTGCCCGGATTGGGCAAGGACGGCGAGAAGATCGCGTTCGTCGGCATCGTGCCCCCGTCGGGGGCCTCCATGATCGCCGACTTCTCGCTGGGGCAGCCGTCGGACGTGCCGGTCGCGAACGGGACGTTCGGGATGTGGCTGCCGGAAGGGGCGAAGCCCCTCTCCCCGGACGGAACCACGTGGGTCCTGGCGCTGGACGGCGAGAGGCTGCCGTTGTTCAACGGATTCGTGCCGTTGAAGTGATGGGGAAGCGGCCGGGCGGGCGGCTTTTCGAAGCCGCCCGCCCGGTTTCCGCCGGAGCTCACCAGGTGACGGGCAGCTCTCGAATCCCGTAGAAGACCGCATCCTGTTTGAACACAAGCTGTTCCGGTGGTACGGCCAGCTCCAGAGTCGGTATGCGCCGGTAGAGGGTGCCGTACACGACCTGCAGCTCGACCCGGGCCAGCGCGTGGCCGAGGCAGTGGTGCGCGCCGTGGCCGAAAGCGACGTGGTGGCGGGCCTTTCGGTGGATGTCGAGCGCGTCGGGGTCCGGGAACGCCGCGGGATCCCGGTTGGCGGTGCTCTTCACCGCGATGATGCCTTCGCCCGCGCGGATGGTCCGCCCGCCGACCTCCAGGTCCTCCCGCGCGACGCGGCGGGCTTCGGTGTGGGTGATGGACAGGTAGCGCAGGAGTTCCTCCACCGCGTTGGCCACCAGCGCGGGATCGTCGCTGTCCCGGACCGCGTGGAACTGCTCCGGGTGCGTCAGCAGCGCGACGGTGCCCAAGGCGATCATGCTCGCGGTGGTGTCGTGCCCGGCGACCAGGAGGAGCTGCCCCAGCACGGCGATCTCGCGCCGGGTCATCTTCCCGGTCCGGTAGTGCTCGACGGCCAGCTTGCTGAGCAGGTCCTCGCCCGGCTCGGCGTCCTTCGCGACCACCAGCTCCTCCAGGTAGGCGTTCAGCTCCTCGCTGGCGGCCACGGCGCGCAGGGGATCGGACTCGTCCATGACGAGCGTGCGAGCAACCTCCTGGAAGAAATCGCGGTCGGCGTAGGGCACGCCGAGCAGCTCGCAGATCACCTGCGAGGGGACCGGCAGCGCGAGGGCCTCCACGAGGTCCACGGGTTTCGGGCCGGCGAGCAACGCGTCGACGAGCTCGTCGACGATCCGCTGGATGCCGGGCCGCAACGCCTCGATCTTCTTCGACGTGAACTCCGGGGTCAGCAACCGCCGCTGGGCGGTGTGCTCCGGCGCGTCCATCTGCATCAGCGTCTTCATCTCCGCGTCCCGCGCCTTGCTCACCGCGTTGGTGTGCGGGAAACCGGGCTGCGCGACATCGACGCTGACGCGGGGATCGACCAGCAGCGCCCGGACATCCGCGTAGCGGGTGACCAGCCACGGCGTGCTGCCATCCCACAGCCTCACCCGTGACACCGGCGCCTGTTCCGCCAGCCCGGACAGCTCCGGCGCCGGGTCGAACGGGCAACCCCGCGCTCGGGCCATCGGGAACATCGGCGTCGTCGCCGCTGCGTCGTGCATCGAATCTCCTTGTGCCGGACTGTCATGTGCTGTCGGTTCGGTCATCGGGGGGAGCCTGCTTTCTCCTGGCGGCGCGCGACGTCGTTGGCGCGTCGCGCGGTGAAGATCCCGAGGGCGGCGATGGCGGCGAACCCGATCAGGAGGTAGCGGGCGGACGCGACCATCGACGGCGCGCCCAGGTTGACCAGGAGTCCGGCGACCGCCGCGCCGAAGGCCGTCGATATCGTCAGCACCGTCGCGATAGCGGCGGCGGTTTTCCGCCCCTCGCCGGGATCATCGGTGCTGGCCATGGCGGCGACGGACAGGTGAGGCATGGCGATGCCGATTCCCGCGCCACCGGCGACGAGCACGGGCAGCCAGGCGAGGACTACGACCAGCGGCGCATCGTCGTGCTGCAGCAGGGCGAGCACGGCGAACCCGGCGGCGAGAGCGGCCGGGCCGGCGACCTGGAGTCGCCGGGTCGTGCGTTCCCGGCTCGCCGAGGAGCTCGCGATCTGGCTCGCCGACCAGCCGAAAGACAGTGCTGCGGCGAAGAATCCCGCCGCCACGGGCGGCAGCCCACCCAGGTGCTGGCCGAACAACGGCAGGAACGTCTCCACGGCGACACCGGATGCGAGCAGCACGATGGTCAGGAAGACCCACCGCAACGCCGAGCCGGACTGGAACGTCGAACGCGGCAGGACCCGCACCTCCGCGCGCTTCTCCGCCACCAGGAACGCCAGGACCAACACGAGCCCCAGCAGGATGAACGCCGTCATCGCGGCGGCGTTCGAGAGGATTCCGGCGACGCTCACCGCCCCCACGGCCGCGACGACCAGCACCAGCGAACGCACCGGCACCGGGGTCGCGTGCTCGTCCCGTTCGCTTCGCGGGAGCGCCCTGGGCACGAACGCCGCCATCACGACCGAGACGGCGGCCAGTACGACGAAAGCCAGCCGCCACGAACCGAACTGCGCGAACAGCCCGCCGAGCGCCGGGCCCACGAAGTTGCCGACGCCGAACATCGCGGAGACCAACGCGCTGCCGCGCGACCACAGGTGGGGTGGCAGCGCCGAGCGGATCATGGCGAATCCCAGGCCGGCCAGCAGTCCGGCGCCGAGGCCCTGGATGCCGCGGCCGACCAGCAGCACGGGCATCGCCGGGGCCACCGCGCAGACCAGCGAACCGCCGGCGAAGACGCCGAAGCCGATCAGGTAGGAGCCGACATCGCCGCGCCGGGAGAGCAGCCGGCCCACGAACATCGTCGCGACCACCTGGGCGATCAGGAAGGCCGTCATGTTCCACGCGTACAGCCGCTCGCCGCCGATGTCGCCGACCGCCGTCGGCAGCAGGCTCGCCGCCACGTAGATGTTCACCGCGCCGACGAGCACCCCGCCGGCCAGCACGACCGCGGTGCTCAGATGACCGCCGAGCTCCCGCCACGACCCGGTATCCCGAGTGTTTTCCACGCGCTTTTTCCTCACTGTTGAGCGATTGGCGCGTGCATCATGCCGGGCCGGGGGCACCCGGTAAACGGACAAAACGGACGTGAAATGTGTCACATTTTCTTGAGATTGCTCGCGATGCCTGGGCCTTCGCGAACTGTCCAATGTCGACGGAGCAGGGCGTGCTTACCGCCCGTGCTTCGCCGGTCCTGGAACGGCCTCGAAGGGGTCGATGCCGGTGAGGTCCACGCTGGCGGCCCACGCGCCTGCGGCGAGCGCGGCGTCGGCGAGCGGGCCCTGAACGGCTTCGCTGCGAGGCGCGCCGCGAAGCCCGAACATGCGAGGTCCCCACAGCTGGCCACCGCGAACGGATGGATCCAGGACCGCTCGAACGGCGGGCCACGCGCCGGCTTCCTTGCCCTGCAAGGCGAGACCGGCGGGCAGTCCCCGCAACCGCTGACCGGTGGTCCGGATGTAGACGGGCGGCCGGGAGGGGGTGAGGGAGTCGAGCGCGCCACCGGGATGGTTCACCACGCTCAGCGCCGCCCCGCCGGCGGCGCGCAGGCGGCGGTCGAGCTCGAAGCCGAACAGCATCTGCGCGAGCTTCGACCGCGCGTAGGCGCGTTTGGGCTCGTAGTCCCGCGTGCTCTGCAGGTCGGCGAGGTCCAGGCTTGCCGACTTCGCCACGAAGCTGCCGGTGGTGACCACGCGGCCCGCGCGCGCGGCGAGCAGCGGCGCCAGGTGTCCGACCAGCAGGAAGTGTCCGAGGTGGTTGGTGGCGAACGTCAGCTCGTGGCCGTCCGCGGTCTCCTGGCGCTGCGGTCCGTCCAGCAGTACCCCGGCGTTGCAGACGATCGCGTCGAGTCCGTCCGCGTCCAGCTCGTCCGCGGCGGACTTGATCGAGGAGAGGTCGGAGAGGTCCAGGCGGAGGTGGCGCACGCGCGCATCGGGGATCCGGGACCGGATCGATGCCATCGCGGCGTTCGCCTTGGTGCCGTTGCGGCTGCCGAGGACGACGGTCGCCCCGGTGCCGGCCAGCTGCTCGGCGACGAAGTACCCGATCCCCGCGTTTGCGCCGGTCACCAGGAAGGTCTTCCCGTCGGCGCGCGGTGGCCGGCGGACGTCCCACTGCGCGGTCTGGGCGGTGGGCGGCATGGCGGCTCCGGTGGGCTCGGTGTGGTTTCGGGGTGCGGCGTCTCGCTCAAGTAAATCGAAGTCGTTCCGACTTTGCAATGACTTCGTTTTTGGAGTCGCTCTGCTCGCCGGTAGCATCGAGGCATGGCACAGACTCCGGCGCGGGTGTCCGACCGGCGTGAACGCAAGAAGGCCGCCACCCGCCAGGCACTCTCGGCGGCCGCGCGCCGGCTGTTCCTGGAGCGGGGCTTCGACAAGGTCACCGTCGCCGAGATCGCCGACACGGCGGACACGGCGGTGTCGACGCTGTTCGCGCACTTCCCCGGCGGGAAGGAAGCGCTGGTCCTCGGCGACGCCGGAGAACGCGAGGCGGCCCTGGCGGCGGCCGTTCGCAATCGCCCGGAGGGCGGCTCGGTCCTGGATGCCCTGCGCGATTTCCTCGCCACGCGAGGCCCTTTCGCCCCCGACCCCGGACCCGAGGCCCGGCGCGTCGCCGAACTCGTGGTCGCCACCCCGGCCCTGCGCGCCTACGCCCGGACGTTGTGGACGAGCTGCGAAGCCGCGCTGGCCCGCGTCATCGCCGAGGAAACCGGCCGCGACGCGGACGACCTCGCCCTGCGCCTGCTGGCCCGTTACGTCCTGGAAATCCCCGATCTCGCGGGCACGGAGCCCGACCCGCGAGCGGCCCTGGACATCGCGTTCTCCCACCTCGCGCGCGGCTGGCCCGACCTGCCCTGAGCCGAACCACGGCGACCGGCGACGCTGATTTCCCCGCTTTCCCTTGGTTTTCACGCCCGTTGGTCTCTTGTGGACGTGGTCTCGATCCAGCTCTGCTGATCTTGCGTCCTCGATGCCGAGGGGGCGTTTCGGAAAGGCTTCGGGCAAGCTCGTCCCGAAGGCGCCCGGCCGATGGTGATTTCGCGCGAAATCGCCGTCCTTCGTCCCAAGCCGTCACGTCCCACACGTGCGGTGGGAGAGCGCGTCGCGCGGATTATCGGCTCTGGCTATAAGCGTGACTCGGGATTCGGCCTTGTTGGTGCCGCAGATCACCGGTGGAGTTGTTGCGGCGCAGCGCTTGTCAACGAGGTCAAGGCCGTGACGGAGGGTCACATGGCATCAGCCGAAATCGGGACGCCGGTGGTGTCACCGGTACTCCCACGCCCAGACCGCAAGGCCTGGGGCGTCGTCATCCTGCTCTTCGCCTTCTTCACGCTGAACTTCGCGGACAAGGCGGCAGTGGGGTTGGCGGCGCAGCAGATCCGCCATGACCTCGGCCTGACCGCCGGGGACTTCGGCCTGGTCGGCAGCGCGTTCTTCTGGTTGTTCGCCGTCGGCGCGGTGGGGTTGTCCGCCGCCATGCGCTGGATCTCCGCGAAGTGGGCGGCGGCCATCCTGATGTTCACCTGGATCGCCAGCATGCTGCCGCTCGCGGTCCCTACGACGTTCGGGGTGCTGCTGGTGTCCCGGATCGTGCTGGGCTTCTTCGAGGGACCGGCGCACGCCCTGTGCCAGAGCGTCGTCGCCGACCGGTTCCCGAAGGAGAAGCGCGCGTTCGCCGGGTCGATCGTGAACGCGGGGTCCTCGGTCGGCCCGCTGATCTCCGCGCCGGTGCTGACGTGGGTGATCGTCTCGTACTCCTGGCACGCCGCGTTCCTCGTGCTGATCGCGGTCGGCGTCGTCTGGCTGGTCGTCTGGCTGTGCTACGTCGAGCGGCAGCCGCTGCGGAAGCGCCCGACGACCGCGGCCGCGGCGGAGGCGGACCCGAACGGGCACATCGACGTGCCGTTCCTCCGGCTGCTGCGGCTGCCCAGCTTCTGGGGGCTCAGCCTGCTGTCGTTCGCGGGCTACCTCATCACCTCGCTGAAGGTCTCGTGGCTGCCCGCGTTCCTCGGCGAAGGCCTCGGCTACGCGCCGACCACCGTCGGATGGCTGGTCACCGCGCCCTACGCCACGGCGGTCGTCGTCCTCGTCGCCAGCGGATACCTATCGGGCCGGCTCCTCGCGCGGGGCTGGAGCTCCCGGGCCGCGCGCGGTCACCTCAGCGGCGCGCTGATCGTCTTCGCCGGGCTGAGCATGATCGCGTTCGCGCTGGTCGGGCCGGGAACGCTCCAGCTGGTGCTGGTGATCTGCACCTTCTCCATCAACAGCGTCGCGTTCTCGGTCGCCTTCGCGGGCGCCTCCGACTTCCTGCCGCAGCGCCAGCGGACCGCGTTCTTCGGGTGCGTGATCGGGTTCTACAGCATCGCGGGAATCGTCGCCCCCTACGCGCTGGGGCTCATCGTCCAAGCCGGACCGACGCCGTCCGAGGGCTATTCGAACGGGTTCCTCGTCGTCGGCATCGCCATCTGCGCGTTCGCGGTGATCGGCGCGCGGTTGCTGGATCCGGAGGCCGCCCGCCGGACCCTGGAGGCCGAGACCGCGATGAGGAGGGCTTCGTGATGGAGGCACCGCTGACCGGGATCCGGGTGGTGGACCTGGGCCAGTACATCGCCGCTCCCGGGGCCGGCCAGCAGCTGGCCGACCTGGGCGCCGAGGTGATCAAGGTGGAGAGCCCCACCGGCGACCAGGCGCGATCCGTCGGCTCGTTCGGCCAAGCGATGCTGCACGCGAACAACCGCGGAAAGCGCAGCATCGCGATCGACCTGCGGCATCCCGAGGGGTTCCGAGTCCTCGACGAGCTGTGCGCGGGATCGGACGTGCTGCTGCACAACTTCCGGCACGGCTCGGCCGAACGCCTCGGCATCGGGCCGGAGCGGACGCGTTCGCGCCACCCGCACCTCGTCTACGGGTTCGTCACCGGGTTCGGAACCCGTGGCCCCTCGGCGGGGCGAGCGGGGCTGGACATCGCGGCCCAGGCCGAGTTCGGGATCATGCACACCACCGGCGATGCCGACGGCGAACCGCAGCGCGTCGGATTCACCGTCGCCGACGTGCTGGCCGCGAACGCCCTGGCGTCCGGGGTGCTCGCCGCGCTGGTCCGGCGCGGCCGGACCGGCAACGGCGCGGTCGTCGAGACCTCGCTGATGGAAGCGGTGGTGGCGGCCCAGGCGGCGCAGTGGACGGGCTACCGCCTCACCGGCGAGGCGCCCCGGCGGACGGGCAACGGCCAGCCCGCGGTGGCGCCCGCCGCGGATCTCGTGCAGACCGTCGACGGCGCCGTCGTGGTCTCCGCCTACACCGCGACCAAGTGGGCCGCGCTGTGCTCGGCGATCGGCAGGCCGGAGCTCACGACCGACCCGCGCTTCGCGGACAACGGGTCGAGAGTCGCGAACCGGTTGGCGTTGAAGGAAGTCCTGAGCTCAGCCCTCGGCCACCTCACCCGCGCCGAGGCGATCGCGCTGCTGGCCTCGCGGGGGATCGTGTGCGGCTCGGTGCGGTCGTTCGACGAGCTCGTGAAGGACGCCGACCTCGCCGCATCGGGCCTGGTCGTCGAGCTGGACGAGCTCGGGATCGACGCCCCGGCCGCGCCCTTCCGGGTCGACGGGGCGGCCCGCGGCCGGACGTCGGCCGCACCCCGGCTGGGCGCCCACACCCGTGACGTGCTGCGCGAACTCGGGCGCAGCGAGGACGAGATCGACCGGCTGGCCGACGACGGCGTCGTCGCCCTGCCGGAGCAACCGCGACCAGAGATGGAGAAACGATGACCCGCGCCGCCGGCAAGCCCGACTTCGACGCGTACTTGCGCACGATCGCCGCGTTCACCGACGACGAGCTGATCCCCGCCGAGGCCGAAATGGTCGCCGCCGGGCAGGTCCCGGATGCGATCGTGCGACGCATGGCCGAGCTCGGGCTGTTCAGCATCTCGATCCCGCCCGCCTACGGCGGGCTCGGCTGGACCATGGAGCAGCAGGTGCTGCTGACGCTCGAGTTCACCAGGGCGTCGTGCGTGTACCGATCCCGCTTCTCGACCGTGATCGGGCTCTGCTCGCAGGCGATCCTCGGCCACGGCACGGAGGACCAGCGCCGCGAGATGCTGCCGGAGATGGCGGCCGGCCGGCAGGTGACCTCGTTCGCGCTGACCGAACCGGAGGCCGGTTCCGACGCGACCAACGTGCAGACCGTCGCCCGGCGCACCGGCGACGGCTGGGTCCTGGACGGGTCGAAGCGCTACATCACCAACGCCCACTGGGCGGACACGCTCCTCGTCTTCGCGCGCACCGACGGCGCCGAGGTGTCCGCGTTCATCGTGGACCGGACCGCGCCCGGCGTGTCGACCCGGATCCCGGACCTCATGAACGGCCACGCCGAGGGCCCCGTCGCCGAGATCGACCTGAAGTCGGTGGTCGTCGCCGAGGACCGGCTGCTCGGCGGGGTGCCCGGCACCGGGCTCGCGGCCGCGATGCGCGGGATCAACCACGCCCGGCTCCACGTCGCCGCGACCTGCGTCGGCCAGGCGACCCGGATGCTGGAGGAGGCCACCCGCCACGTCAGCGAGCGGCACCAGTTCGGCGCCCCGCTCGCCGATCTCGGCGTCGTGCAGGCCGAGCTGGGCCGGTGCTACTCGGAGATGGAGGCCGGGCGGGCCCTCGTCCTGGACGCCGCCCGCGCGTTCGACGCCGGAACCGTTCCCCGGCAGCGGATTTCGGCGGCGAAGCTGTACTGCTCGGAGATGGTCGGCAGGGTCGCCGACCGGTGCGTGCAGCTGCTCGGCGGGGAAGGCATCGTCGGGCCGCACCCGGTGCCCCGGATGTGGCGCGACGTCCGCACCCTGCGCATCTACGAGGGCGCCTCCGCGATCCACGAGCGGAACCTGGGCCGCGCGATGATCCGGTCGGTCGCGGCGGACGGGCTGCTGCCGGACAGCTACCGCGTACGTTAGGGCTCGTCAGCGGGAGCGCGTCGGCCCCGGGCGATCGGAGGAGGGGCGATGGAGCTGCGCCAGATCGAGTACTTCCTGGCCGTGGTCGAGCACGAGGGGCTGAACCGGGCCGCGCAGCGCCTCTACGTTTCCCAACCGGCGCTCTCCCAGGCGATCCAGGCGCTCGAACGAGAGCTCGGCGTGGAGCTGTTCCAGCGCGTGGCTCGGCGCAGTCTCGTGCTGACCCCGGCGGGAACGCTGCTGGTCCCGAAGGCGCGGGCGATCCTCGACGGCGTCGTGGCCGCCCGGGACGCGATGAGCCGGGCCCGGGATCTCAAGGCGGGTTCGGTCTCCATCGGCACGATGCCGGAGATGTCCAGCGACGCGGTCGCCTCCTGGATCACCTCGTTCCGGGCCCGGCATCCGGACGTGCGGCTGGACATCGCCGAGGCCGCCGGCGTTCGGGCGCTGTGCGGCGAGGTCGTCGCCGGCCGGTACGAGCTCGGGTTCACCACGCGGCCGATTCCAGTCGAGAGTCTGGACTTCGTCGAGCTCGGGGTGCAGCAGTTGCTGCTGGTGATGCCGCCGGGCTCGCCGGCGCCGCAGACCGGGCGGCTGCCGCTCGACGCACTCGGCGACCTGCCGCTGACGATCTGCTCGCTCGCGCAGCGCGAGAACGACCGGGTCGCTACGGCGCTGCGGGATGTGGGGGTGGAGCCGCGGCTGATCGCGAGCATGCCCAATCGCCACGCGCAGCTCACGCTCGTCCTCGGCGGCGGCGTGCACGCCTTCCTCCCGCTGCGGATGGCCGTTCAGGCGCGGCGGCTCGGTGCCGTCGTGATCGAAACCGATCCGCTGGTGTCCGTGCCCTTCGGCGTGGTCCACCGGCGCGCCGCGCTGAGCCCGGCGGCGGAGGAGGTGGTCAGCCAGTGCAAGGCCACCCTCGACACCTGGTATGCCGCCATCGCCGACCTCCAGGCCGAAGGGGCGAGCCTGATCGACGCGGCCGACGCCGCCTACGACGACGTGCACCGCCCGATGAATCCGGACGCCTAGGAGTCCGTTTCGGCATGGCTCCGCCCGGCTCATCCCGAGGGCGTCCGGTGGCCTGACGCCGGTGGCGATTTCGCGCGAAAACGCCATCCCGCCCTCACGTGGGGCGCCGTTTTCGCGCGAAACCGGCGCCCTGCGTCCCGCCGTCCGCCATTCTGAAACGACCCCCTGAGGCGAGTTCGGCCGAACTTCCCGGATGCCGCGCTCCGATCACTCGGGGGCCGGTCCGGATCCGCTGGACAGCTTGCGCCAGGCCCCCGGAGCGAGGCCTTCCCTGTGCAGGAACGCGCGGCTGAGCGCCGTACCGGTGTCGTAGCCGACTTCGACGGCGATCTCCTGAACGCTCAGCTGCGTCTCCCGGAGCAGCGTCTTCGCCCGGTACATGCGCCACGACGCGAGGTAGCCCAGCGGGGTGTCTCCCGCTTTCTCCTTGAACAAGGCCGCGAACGCCGAGCGCGACATCCCCGCCTTGCGGGCGAGCGCGTCGACGGTCCACGGGTGGGCCAGGTCCTCGTGCAGCGCTTGCATGGCAGCGGCCAGCTGCGGGTCTCGCAGCGCGGCGAGCCACCCGACGCTGTCGCGGCCGACCGCCTCGCAGCAGGTCCGCAGCGCCTGGCCGAACAGCACGTCGGACAGGCGGTTCGTGACGAAGCCGGTGCCGATCCCGCTCGTCTCGTTCTCCCGCGCGATGAGGTCGAACGTGGTGCGCAGGAGCCGGCCGGAGGTGTCGTCCAGGCTCAGGCGGAACAGCGGCGGCAGGAGCGTGAACAGCGGCTCGGCGGCCACGGCGTCGAAGGTGAACCGGCTGGAGACGATCTCGGTCAGCTCGCCGCCGCCCCCGATCCGCGCGGTGGCGCCGGTAGCCCGGGCGAACACCTCGTCGCAGTCGACGACGTCGCGTCCCGGTTCGTCCTGGAGCGCGAACTCCACACCGGCCCGGACCAGGACGCAGTCGTTCGCCGTCAGGTGCTGCGGCTCGCCGAGGGCGTCCGAGGTGAGCCAGCTCGACCCGCTGGAGACCAGCACGAGCCGGGCGAGGTGCCCGGCGGGGAAGGAGATTCCCCACGGTGCGTGCGCGCGCACCTTCCCGTACCCCGAGTTCTCCATCTTCATCGTGGTGAGGAGGTCGTCGATCGGGTCCATGGCCTCATCCTGGACGATCTGCACCGAATCCTGGACGCGAGGATACGTTTCATCCAGCCGCTCGGCTCTACGGTCGATCCATCGGGGCAGCCGACGAGATGTGCGGAGTCCGTTGCGCGCCAACCGCTTTGGGGGTGCGGTCGGGCCGTCCGCGGCCGTCCGGCCTCATCGCTTGCTCCGAGTACCCGCGAAGCACTTCGCCGTTCGGGAGGAAACCGGCATGACGACCGCATTCGACCCCATCGATCTCGGCGGCAGGCGCCTGCCCAATCGCATCGCGATGGCGCCGATGACGCGCAGCCGCGCCTACGGGCCGGGGGAGACCGTCACAGAGCTGATCGCGACCTACTACGCCCAGCGGGCGAGCGCCGGTTTGATCATCACCGAGGGCATCCAGCCGTCGGTGGTCGGCCAGGGCTATCCCGACACGCCGGGCCTGCACTCCGCGGCGCAGGTCGCCGCATGGCGGCAGGTGACCGACGCCGTCCACGCGGCGGGCGGCACCGTGTTCGCGCAGCTGATGCACACCGGCCGGATCGGTCACCCCAGCCTGCTGCCCGACGGGCTGATCCCGGTGGGTCCGTCGCCGGTCGCGGCGAAGGGCCGCGTGTTCACCCACCAGGGCGAACAGGACTTCGTCACGCCGAAGGAGCTGAGCTCCGCGGAGATCACCGGGACGATCGCCGAATTCGCCGCTGCGGCGCGCAACGCGATCGCCGCCGGCTTCGACGGCGTGGAGATCCACGGGGCGAACGGCTACCTGGTCCACCAGTTCCTGGCCCCGAACACCAACCGGCGCGGCGACGGCTGGGGCGGCTCGGTCGCCGGCCGGGTGCGCTTCGCCGCCGAGGTGGCCACGGCCGTCGCCGAGGCGATCGGCGGCCGCCGGACCGGTTTCCGGATCTCCCCGGGAAACCCCTTCAACGACATCGCCGAGACGGACCCGGCGGCGGTGGCGCAGACCTACGCCGCCCTCGTCGCCCGGCTCGCCCCGCTGGACCTGGCCTACCTGCACCTGGTCGAGGGCCCCGACGCCGACCTCACGGGCCTTTTGCGCAAGAGCTGGCCCGGCGCGTTCGTCCTGAACCCGTTCACGCACCCGCGGGTGACCGGCCCGGACGCCGTCGGCCTCGTCCGGGACGGAACCGCGGACATGGTCGCCTTCGGCGAGCTGTTCCTGGCCAACCCCGACCTGCCCCGCCGCCTCGCGGCCGGCGGACCGTTCAACACCCCGGACCGGGAGACCTTCTACGGCGGCGACCATCGCGGCTACACCGACTACCCCGAACTCGCGGTCTGACCAAGAGGCCGTCTCGGAGGGCACGTGGGGCGTGGCCGTCCGGGGCGAGGGCGGCAACCGCCGAACTCGTGATCACACGCTTCTGTCCTATGTGGACAACTGTTCAGGCTTGCGGACGTGGCGCCGCTGCCTGCCGAAGGCGTGCGGATCACCTATCGCTGCGACGCCGTGGCGGTCCCGGACGCCGGGCGCTGGGTGCTGAGCCGGATCGATGCCGACGCCACTGGTACTCGGGTGATCCGTCAACCATCTTCTGCCGATGAGGAGGAATCCGGCCGGGGAGGGGAGAACGCCGGCTTCGCCCACGAGGCCGGCGTTCTTCATCGTCGCGTATCAGGCGGTCGGAAGGGAGTCCTCGGTTGCCCTTTCCTGCTGCGGTGCATCGTTGCCGGACGGGGTGGCTCCGCGGCGGTTGCGCAGCATGGTGATCGCGATGGTCGCGCTGATCGCGGTGAGGGCGGCGCAGGCGAGTCCGATCGTGTTGAGCCCGCTGGTGTAGGCCTCCTTGGCGGCGGTCATCAAGGCCTCGGCGGCCTTGGCGGGCAGCTCCCGGGCGGCGGTGATCGCGTCCTCCATGCTCGCCCTGGCGGTGTCGGCCGGGATTCCGGCCGGCGGCACGATCGAGTCGCGGTAGACGGCGGCGCCGAGGCTGCCGAGCGTGGCGATGCCGAGCGCGTTGCCCAGGTCGCCGCTGATGGAGGAGAGGCCCGCCGCGGAGCCGCCCCGCTCGGGCGGGACGGACCCGACGACCAGGTTGGTGCCCAGCGATCCGAAGGTGCCGACGCCGATGAAGATGATCACGAAACCGGTCATCAGCAGCGGCATCCCGCCGACCGGGTCGACGAAGACGAGCATCAGGTAGCCGGCCGTGCCGATGAGCAGGGCCACCCCGATCACGGTGCTGAGCTGGAAGTGCTTGGCGAAGACCGGTGCCACCTGCGCGGCGATGATCGAGGCGATGGCCGCGGGCAGCATCCACAGACCCGCTGCCATCGGTGAGAGTCCCTCGACCATCTGGAGGAATCCGGTGATGAAGAGGTAGCCGCCTCCGGTCCCGAGCATCGAGACCATCAGGATCAGCAGCGCGGCGGTGAACGCGCCGACCCTGAAGAGCTTCAGGTCGAGCAGCGGGTGGGCGAGCTTGCCCTGCCGCGACACGAAAGCCACGCCGACGGCCAGGCCGACAGCGATCGCGGCGACCGGCACCGGCGCGAAGCCGTAGCGCGCGAGCTCCTTCAGCCCGTAGATGATCGACAGGATCGACACCAGCGACAGCAGCACGCTCAGCAGGTCGATCCGGCCTGCATCGGGGTCCTTGTACTCCGGCAGCACGAGCGGGGCGGCGATCAGCAGCACCACCATGACGGGCACGCCGAGCAGGAACACCGAGCCCCACCAGAAGAACTCCAGCAGTGCGCCGCCGATGACCGGGCCGAGCGCCGTGCCCCCCATGAAGCAGCTGGCCCAGACCGCGATGGCGCGACCGCGCTGGTGCGGGTCGTGGAACATGTTGCTGATGAGGGCGAGGGTGGACGGCATCAGCGTCGCGGCGGCGATGCCGAGCAGGGCTCGGGTGATGATCAGGGCCTCCGCGCTGGTGGAGCAGGCGGCGGCCACCGAGGTGATGCCGACGGCGAAGGCGCCGATCATCAGCAGCTTGCGACGTCCGATCCGGTCGCCGAGGGTGCCCATGGTGATGAGGAAGCCGGCGATCAGGAAGCCGTAGATGTCCATGATCCACAGCGTCTGCGTGCCGGTGGGCTGCAGCCCTTCGGCGAGGTGGGGAAGTGCCAGGTACAGCACGCTCTGGTCGAGGGAGATCAGCAGGGTGGGCAGGGCGAGCACGGCGAGCCCCAGCCATTCCCGGGGCCCGGCCTTCCGGACAGGGGCCTCGGGGGCGTTGGATGGCATGGTTTTTCCCTAACTCGTAGCTTGAACCGGTGTCGTGGCGTGCGCGCGAACGAGGCGGCGTCCCGACCGGGATCGATCGGGACGCTATGACCTCGACTTAACTTCAGGTCAAATCGCTTCGCCCGATTCGCCTGGCCAGTTCTGCCAGGAGGTCGACCAGGAGGTTCTGGGTGAATTCGTCGGTCAGGATCCCGTTTCCGTCGAACCGCTCGTGGGCGCGGAAGACGAGAACCTCCGGCTTGGCGAGCACATCGGCGCCGATGCTCCCGAGGATCTGGCGCAGGGCCAGCTGGGCGCGCACGGTTCCCAGCGCACCAGGCGAGGCGCCGACCACGGCGACCGGCTTGCCGGCCATGCCCGCCCCGTCGGGCATGCGGCTCATCCAGTCGATCGCGTTCTTCAGCGCGGCAGGGATCGACGCGTTGTGCTCCGGGGTCGCGATCAGCAGCCCGTCGGCCTGCGAGACGTACTTGTGCAGGTCGTGCACCGCGGCCGGCAGCGGGCCTTGTTCCAGGTCCTGGTCGTACAGCGGCAGATCGCCGAGGCCGTAGATCTGAATGGACATCGGGCCGGGGTTGAACTTGCCGGCCGCGCGCAGCAGCGCGGTGTTGTAGGAGTCGGCGCGCAGGCTCCCGGAGAGGGCGAGAACGCGGTATTCCTTTGCCGGTGCGGTCATTTCGAGCTCCTGTTCATCGATTGGCCCACGACGAGCGCGACGAGGGCGATGGTGAATCCGGTGATCTGCCAGGGGGTGAGGGTCTGGTCGAGGAAGACGAATCCGGCCAGCGTGGCGACGAGCGGGTTCGCGGTCGACAGCAGCGATGTCGAGGTGGGCGCGAGACGCTGCACGCCGCGGAACCACAGCGTGTAGGCGAGCGCGGTCCCGATGAGCCCGACGTAGGCGAAGCCGAGCAGGTTCGCGGCGGTGAACGTCGTCGGCAGCCCTTCGGTCACGAGCGTCAACGGCGTGAGCGCCAGCCCGCCGATGGTGAGTTGCCAGCCGGTCATGGTCAGCGCCGGAACCGGTGAACCCCATTTCTTGCCGAGCACGATCGCCATGCCCATCAGCGAGGTCGCCGCGAGCATGGCGGCGATGCCGACCGGGTCCGGCATGGTCGCAGCTGTAGTGGTCATCAGCGCAACACCGGCCGCGACCGCGACGCACGCGAGCAGCACTGCACGCGGAGTGTGGATCTTCAGCAGCGGGACCGCCAGCGCCGCGACGATGAGGGGCTGCAGCGCTCCGAAGGTGGCGGCGAGCCCGCCGGGCAGCCGGTAGACGGCCACGAACAGCAGCGGGAAGAACGCGCCGACGTTGAGCATCCCGAGCGCCGTCGTCTTCCACCACCACGCTCCCTGCGGCAGCGTCCGGGTGAACGCCAGGATGAGCAGACCCGCGGGCAGTGCACGCGCGGCCGCGGCAAGCAACGGCCGATCCGGCGGCAGCAGCAGAGTGGTTGCGACGTAGACGGTTCCGAAGCTCACGGGCGCAATCGCGGTGAGCAGCGCGTCGCGCAGCGGCGTTGGTTCGCGGATGCGCGCTTCCGGCGCCAGGTCTGCGACGGCGACCATGTCACTGCCTCCTCCATCAGGTAATCTCGACATCGAGATAAAACCAGGAGGACAATCTCGATGTCAAGTCTCTCGACATCGAGTTATTGAGGAGTGGATGTGGCCGACACCGTCGACATGATCATGGACCTCTGGCGCGACGAAGCGCCGGAGCTGGCAGAGGACCTGTGGCCCGTGGCGATCGTGGGGCGGGTGCAACGACTCGCCCGCATCCTCGACCGCGCTTTGAAGGACTTCTACGCCGAGCACGGTCTCGAGGTGTGGGAGTTCGACGTCCTCACCACCCTGCGCCGGTCCGGTCCGCCCTACGAGCTGACCCCGGGAGCGCTGCTCGAGGCGGCGATGATCACCTCGAGCACGGTCACCAACCGCATTGACCGCATGGAGGCAAAAGACCTCGTCGAACGTGTCCGGGACCCCGGTGACCGCCGCTCGGTGCGCGTTCGCCTGACCGCGCACGGAATCGAGGTCGTCGACCGCGTCTTCCGGCTCCACCTGGCCAACGAGGCACGGCTGCTCCCGGATTTCGAACCGGCCGACTACCAACACCTCACTGGCGAGCTCCGCCGCCTGCTCGAGCACTTCGGAGACCGGCTAGACCGCGGCCGGGCCACTGGCAAACCGGCCGAAAACGCCTGAGTCCCGCCTCCGGCGAACCTCGGGGTCTCGCTTCGGCCGCCCGATGAGCATGTCCTTTTTGGGCGGTGGGTCCGCCGGAAGGGGCGCTGTCGCCGAAGAAGCAGGGCAGGACAGCAGAGCTGGGTGCCTGTCGAAGCGACTTGAGATCGGCGGGGAGGGCCTGTCGTCCCGGCGGGCTCTCCCCGAGGGTTCGATCTCTACGAGCGCGAGCCGTGGTGGCCTCGCTGCGCGTGCTCGTGCCGATGAAAGAAGGTTCGTTTTCTCCTTGACTTTCTTCCCGAGGTGTCCTTAAAGTAGCCGAGCTTCTGCTGCCGTCGATTGGAGAGGAACGTTGCTCATCTGAGGTCCTGAGACGCCGCGCGTCGCGCTCGTTCCTGAAGCGCCGACCCGGTCGCGACCTCTGCGATGTGAGCCGTTCCTCCGCCTCCGCCCCGACAACGGGCCGTGAGTCGGCGTTTCCCGCTTCGCCTGCTGTCGCTCGCGGCGTCTCGAACGCGTTGCACCCACACCGCTACTTCGAGCAACTGCGAGGCCCTCATGTCTACTTCCACGCACCTGCCTGGCATCTCCGCCATCACCTGCACCGAACTCGGCTACTCCTGGCCGGACGGCAGCCGGGTCTTCGACGGGCTGCAGGCGGCGTTCGGGCCCGGCCGCGCCGGCCTCATCGGGCTCAACGGGTCGGGCAAGTCCACCCTGCTGAAGCTGGTGGCGGGCGAGCTCGCGCCGACCGCCGGCGCGGTCCGCGTGTCCGGTGATGTCGGCTACCTGCCGCAGAACATCGCGCTGGACACCAGGATGCGCGTCGACGAGGCCCTCGGCATAGCTGGGATCCGCGCCGCGCTCAACGCCATCGACGCCGGTGACGTGCTCGAGGAGCACTTCGCCACGATCGGCGACGACTGGGACGTCGAGGAGCGCGCCGCGGCCATGCTCGCCGGTCTCGGGCTGGGCCACATCGGGCTTGACCGCACCATCGGTGAGGTCTCCAGCGGCGAGTCGGTGCTGCTGCGGCTGGCCGCGCTGCTGCTGACGCGGCCGGACGTCCTGCTGCTCGACGAGCCGACCAACAACCTCGACCTGCACGCCAGGCGACGGCTGTACGAGGCGGTCGAGAACTGGTCGGGCGTGCTGGTCGTGGTCAGCCACGACCGCGAACTGCTGCAGCGGGTGGACCAGATCGCCGATCTCCGGGACGGCGAAATCGGTTGGTACGGCGGCAACCTCGCCGCCTACGAGGAGGCGCTCGCCGTCGAGCAGGAGGCGGCGCAGCGGATGGTCCGCGTCGCCGAGACGGATCTGCGGAGGCAGAAGCGCGAACTCGCCGACGCGCACATCAAGCTGGCCCGCCGGAAGCGGTACGGCCAGAAGATGTGGGACACCAAGCGCGAGCCGAAGGTCGTGATGAGCGAGCGCAAGCGGCAGGCCCAGGTCTCCGCCGGCAAGCACCGCATCATGCACGAGGAGAAGCTCGCCGAGGCGAAGGAGCGGCTCGACGAGGCGGTGGAGGCGGTGCGCGACGACGACGAGATCCGGGTCGATCTGCCGCACACGGCGGTGCCGCTCGGGCGAACCGTCCTGACCCTGCGCGATCTGCGCCTGCGCTACGGGGCGCGGGTGCGGGGCGAGTTCGACCTGCGCGGGCCCGAACGGGTCGCGCTGTTGGGCCGGAACGGCTCGGGCAAGACGACGCTGCTGCGCACCATCGCCGGGGAACTGGAACCGCTGGAGGGGGAGGCCACCGCGCACGTACCGCTGCGCTTCCTGCCCCAGCGGCTCGACGTCCTGCAGGAGGAGCTGAGCGTCGCCGAGAACGTGGCGCGGTTCGCGCCGGGTTCGACCAACAACGAGATCCGGGCCCGCCTGGCCCGCTTCCTCTTCAAGGGGGCGCGGGCCGACCAGCAGGCGGCAACGCTGTCCGGCGGAGAGCGATTCCGCGCGGCCCTCGCCGCGCTGATGCTCGCCGAACCGGCGCCGCAGCTGCTCATGCTGGACGAACCGACGAACAACCTCGACATGGCCAGCGCACGTCAGCTGGTCGCGGCGCTGAGGTCGTACGAAGGGGCGCTGATCGTGGCCAGCCACGACATGCCGTTCCTCGAATCGATCGGTATCACCCGGTGGGTCCTGCTCGACGAGGAGTTGCGCACGATCCGGGAACCGGCCACGGCCTGATCGCGTCGTAGCCACACTGTCCCTTGTGGACAAAAGGAGGGGTGGCGGGTCCGTCGGGGCCTGCCACCCCTCCGTGCTTCCCGGCCTCAGTGCTCGACGACCTGGCGCACCTCGACGCTGCCGTAGCGGCCGGTCGCCGCGTCGAGGTCGGCGACCTCGATGACTACAGGCCGGCCAGGTACTCGCCGGCGTGGTGCTCGACGCCGTCGGTCGTGGCCGCGATGACATCCGGGGTCTCGGTGCACAGCACGCGCCACTATGGTGGACCGATGGCGTCGATCAAGAAGTTCCAAGTCACCTTCGACTGCGCAGAACCTGAGCGCGTCGCTCGTTTCTGGTGCGAGGTGTTGGGGTACGTCGTGCCGCCGCCACCGGAGGGGTTCGCCACTTGGGGCGATTACGATCGCACGTTGCCGCCTGAGAAACAGGGTTCGTCGTTCGTCTGCATGGATCCCTCAGGTGAGGGCCCGCGACTGTACTTCCAGCGCGTTCCCGAAGGCAAGGTCGTCAAGAATCGGGTGCACCTCTGCGTGCGGGCCGGCACCGGGCTCGTGGGTGAAGAGCGCCTCGCCACGCTCGAGGCCGAGTGCGCACGACTGATCGCGCTCGGCGCGGTGCGCGTGCAACTACTGCTTGCCGATGAAGACAACGAGTCGTGCATCGTGATGCAGGACATCGAGGGCAACGAGTTCTGCCTCGACTGAGAGGCCGCGAACGTGTCCTCGTTCTGGCCCATTGGCCAGGACGAAGAACTGTTCTGGGTGCACGTCGTCGACGGTTGGGAAGTGCCGTGCGTGGAACCATCCGCTCCTGCACTACGTCGCAGCAGTTGATCACCGGAATCGGAGTCCGGCGACACACCACCAATGCTGCGAGCCGGAGGGACCGATGACGAGCGAGCTGACCGCGTACGAGACGACGTGGCTTGGTGTGCTGGAAGAATTGCGCAATTGCCCGGGGATCAGGCTGGAAAGCGCCGATCAGGGGCAGCTGGACGACGCGGACGCCGACCGGGCGTTCGGTGAACTCGCCGACCGGGACGGCATCGCGCTGGACCCGTCGCTGAAGCCCTACCACCTGCGGTTTTCCGGCCTTGCGGCGGTGTGGGACGTGCCCGATCCCGACCCCGACTACGACGAAGACTGCCTCATCGCCGGGGAGTTCTACCTGCACAACATCCACCGGGCGGTCCAGTCGGGTCCGCTGGTGGAGCGCTTGTACGACCCCACGCCCGAGGAGCTGCAGCTGTACTCCGGGTTCCGCTGCTTCGACGGAACCCCGCATGCCGGAGTCGGGCACCTGTCTATGCTGCGGATCCAGCCGGGCGTGGCCAACCCCGAGCTGTGGTTCGACGCGACGACCAAGGGCTACCGCCGGATGGACCTCGACTTCCCCGGCTACCTCGAGGCGTTGCGCATCACGAAGGGCACCTACGGTTGGCAGTTCCTGTTCACCGACGTCTCGCTGGACGACGACGGTGAGCACGAGGTCTCCGGGCGGTTCGTGGAGATCATGCTCGAGGTCTTCCCGACGTTGTTCCCCGATCACGACTACGCGCCGCTGCGCGCCCGGCTGGCCGAACGCCGCTGCGGTTTCCAGGCCTGACCGTCGCGTCCACGCTCACGGTCCAATCGACCTTGCTCTCGGCGTTAACCTGCGCGAGCGGGGGCGTCGTGGTCTCACTCCTGCCGTCCCGGTGCTTCTTTCGCGTTCGGTGGTCCTCAGAGGATGGACGGCTGCCCCGACACGGCTGCCCCGACACGGCTGCCCCGACACGCCGGAGGCTGTGGACAACCCGGGGTACCTGTGGGCAACTTCCGCAATTTCAATGGAAATCGGACCTTCGATTTCCATTGAAATTGCGGAACCCCGGTCAGGGGGCGGCGGCCGGCGCATCGTGGCTCGCGCCTCGCGAGGCGTCTTGCGGTCGGCGCATCGTGGCTGGAGGTTCGTGGCTGGAGGTTCGGCGAGCATGTCCGTCGCGTCGCCCGGGTTCGGTCCTGGTGGCACTGTTCGAACTGCGGTCTCGGTCGGCGGTCGCCGGGGGAAATTCTCTTAGCTCTGTTATTCTTAGTTCGTCTTGTTCGTCGAGTTTCGGGTGGTGGGCGAAGGTGGTCCGACGCAACCGGTCCCGGCCGGACGCGGTCGACTTCATGCTGGCGGAGTGGCGGCGCGAGGTTCCGGACGTCGACGCTTCCGGCATGGCCGTGTTCGGCCGTCTGCACCGCGCCTACCACCGCTACCAGGACCAGCTGAACCGGATCTTCCAGTCCTTCGACCTGACGATGGCCGGGTTCAGCATCCTCGCGTCGCTGCGCCGGGCGGGCAGCCCGTACCGGCGCACCGCGGGCGAGCTCGCCGACGCCGCGTTGGTGACCACGGGCGGCATCACCCAGCGCGTCGACAAGCTCGAGGCCGCCGGCCTGGTGCGGCGGGAGCGTGACGCCGACGACCGGCGCACCGTTCACGTGCAGCTGACCGAGGAAGGCCTCGCCTTCACCGACAGGGTCAGCGAGGCCCACTTCGCCAACGAGCGCGAGATGCTCAGCGGCCTGTCCGCCACGGAGCAGGAGCGCCTCGCGGACCTGCTCAGCAGGCTCGAAGGCTCCCTCGACCACGCGGTGGCCAGGCGCGCCGGCGAGTGATCTTCCGGCGAGGGCCGGGAGATCACCGCGGCGCGCGTGGTGACCTCCGAACCCCCGGAGCCCGAGGTCTCCGCAGTTTCAATTGAAACCGCCGACCTCCGGTGGGGCGTCGGGTCAGGTGGCCCAGGGGAGTGGGGCTTCGTCGAGGCCCCAGTAGAGGCTCTTCTGCCGGGTGTACCGCAGGATCGCGTCGCGGCCCTTGTCCGTGCCCACGCCGCTGGCCTTCATCCCGCTGAACGGGGTGGCGATGCTGAACTGCTTGTAGGTGTTGATCCACACGGTGCCCGCGTCGATGCGCCGGGCCACCCGCCAGGCCCGCCGGTAGTCCCGGGTCCAGATCCCGCAGGCCAGGCCGAAGATCGTGTCGTTCGCCCGGGCGATCAGGTCGTCCTCGTCGCGGAAGGGCAGCACGACGCCGACCGGGCCGAAGATCTCCTCCTGGCACGTGCGCGCGTCGTTGGGCAGCCCGTCCAGCAGCGTCGGCAGGTAGTACGCGCCGCGCGCCAGCTCCGGATCGTCGGGGATCCCGCCGCCACAGAGCACGTTGGCGCCTTCCTCGCGAGCGCGGTCGACCAGCGCGGCCACCCGGTCGCGGTGCGCGAAGGTGGCCAGCGGCCCGACCTGGCTGGCCGGGTCGGTGCCGGGGCCGACCCGCAGCCGCCGCGCCCCGGCGACCAGGCGCTCGACGAACACGGCGTAGATCCGCTCCGGCACGAAGATCCGGGATCCGGCGATGCAGCTCTGCCCGGTGGAGGAGAAGATCCCGTACAGGACCCCGGCCACGGCCTGGTCCAGGTCGGCGTCGTCGAACACGATCGTCGGGGACTTGCCGCCGAGTTCGCTGGTCAGCGGCATGAACTTGGCCGCGGCGAGTTGACCGATGGCGCGGCCGGTGTCGGTGCCGCCGGTGAAGGAGACCTTGCCCACCGCCGGGTGCCGGACGATCGCGTCGCCGACCACCGACCCCTTGCCGGGCAGCACCGAGAGCAGCGCCGGGGGCACCCCGGCCTCGACCACCAGCCGGGCGAGCGCCAGCGACACCAGCGGGGTGGCTTCGGCGGGCTTGAGCAGCACGGCGTTGCCCGCGGCCAGCGCCGGCGCGACCTTCTGCGCATCGCTCGCGATGGGGGAGTTCCACGGCGTGATCGCGCCGACCACGCCGATCGGCTCCGGCACGCTCATCGTCAGGTAGGGGCCGCGCTGCGGGGTCAGCGGGGTCTCGGTGGTCTCCAAAGCTGCGGCGTAGAACCGGAAAGTGCCTGCGGCGCTGCCCACCAGCGCGCGCGTCTCGGCCAGCGCCTTGCCGGTGTTGCGGGTCTGCAGGAGGGCGAGTTCACCGGCGTGCTGCTCGATCAGGTCGCCGACCCGGGTGAGCAGCCGGGCGCGCTCGTGCGGGAGCAGGTCCCGCCAGGCCGGGTCCGCCGCGGCGGCGGCCCCGGCGCGGGCGGCTTCGTCGACGTCCTCCGGTGCGGCGGCGGTGATCTTCGCGATGACCTCGCCGGTGGCCGGGTCGACGCACTCCAGCGGGTTGCCGCGGCCGGGCCGCCAGCGGCCCGCGACGTGGATCTCGTCCGGCACCCCGGGACTCGTCATGCTGCACCTCCAGGTCTGAGCAACGATGGTTGGTTAGCTTAGAACTAAGATGAATGCGGCAACAAGGTGCGGCGCGAGCGCGTTCGGTCCACGGGCATCTAGCTGCGAAAACGAGATAATCTGGAAAGAATTTTTGCGCCGGGGGTTGCGGCCGTCACAGCGTCGTGCTCGTACTGCTCACCACTCGCTCGCTTACTGCTAAGAGATTCTGGAGGTAGCCCGATGAGCGCTGCAGACGCCAAGACCAACACCGCCCTGGAAGACCTGATCGACTCCTGCATCGCTTCGCGGGAGAGCCGGCACGAGGACTGGGACACCCTCGCGTTCCAGGCCAAGGCCGGCGAGGAGTTCCGCCGCGCGCAGATCCGCTACATCGGTTCCGGCGCCACCGGCAACCACGAGGGCGACGGCCGCACGCTGCCGTCGGAGCACTTCACCTTCTCCAACATGCGCCTGCCGCTGGGCGCGATCGGCCCGGAGCACACCCACCACGACGTGGAGGAGGTGTTCTTCGTGCTGGAGGGGCGGCTCGAGGTCAGCGTCCACGACGTCGAGGACGGCACCAAGACCGCGACCCGCGTGCTCGGCTATCGCGACCTGATCCGGGTGCCCGCCGGGGTGCCGCGCAGCCTGAAGGCCATCGGCGACACCGACGCGCTGTTCTGCGTCGTCATCGGCGCCCAGAAGCCGCAGCTGCCGACCTACCCGGCCACCTCGCCGGTGCACGGCGTCACCCGCGACTGAGCCGAGACCGCTTCGAAGTCCATGCCGCCGACGGTCGGCGCCGCATTGGAGAACAGACGTCAGTCGAGGAAGGCCCGAGGTGAGGAGCATGGCGCACGAGGTTCGGGTGCACAGCACGACGTGGCTGGCATCCGGTGTGGTGCAGGTGGAATTCCGCGATCCGGCCGGGGCCGACCTCCCGGCGTGGGAACCGGGGGCGCACCTGGCGCTGCGGTTGGCCAACGGGATGACGCGGGAGTACTCGCTGTGCGGCGACCCGGCCGACCGGCGCAGCTGGACGGTCGCGGTGCTGCGCGAGCCGGACTCGCGCGGTGGCAGCAGCTGGGTGCACGAGCGGTTGACCGCGGGCACCCTGCTGACGGTCGACGGGCCGCGCAACAACTTCCCGCTGGAACCCGCCGAGCGCCACCTCCTCATTGCGGGCGGCATCGGCGTGACGCCGATGCGGGCCATGGCCGGCGAACTCGCCGGCCGCGGTGCCGACTGGCGGATGCTCTACTGCGGACGGTCCCGCGAGAGCATGGCCTTCCTGTCGCAGCTGCAGGAGATCGGTGGTGACCGGGTCCGCGTCCACGCCGATGACGAGCACGGCGGGCCGCCGGACCTCGGTGCCGAACTCGCCGACCTGCCGCCCGGCGCGCTGGTGTACTGCTGCGGCCCCGAACCGCTGATCGGCGCGGTAGAAGCGGCGTTGCCCGATCCGTCGGTGCTGCGCGTCGAGCGGTTCCGGGCCCCGGAGGCGCAGCCGTCCACTTCGGACGGAGGCTTCGAGGTGGACTGCAAGGCGTCCGGCACGCGGGTGTTCGTCGGCCCGGACGTCTCGGTGCTCGACGCGTTGTCCGACGCCGGGGTGCCGGTGCCGAGCTCCTGCCAGGAAGGCGTGTGCGGCACCTGCGAGACCAAGGTGCTCGGCGGCGAGCCGGAGCACCGCGACTTCGTGCTCAGCCAGGCGGAACGGGATGCCGGGGAAACGATGATGATCTGCGTGTCCCGCTGCCGTTCGGCCGAGCTGGTACTGGACTTGTGAACGAGTAGGACCATGACCGTCATCGCAGTGCTCAACCACCGGCAGCTGGCCATGCTGCGGGCCGTCGCCGGTGGCCGGGCCGAGATCACCTGCAGCTGCGAACCCGACCTGTACGTCGACGGGTTGCCGTGCTGCGACCAGGGCAGCGCCCGGGAGCTGGTGCGGACCGGCCTGGTGCGGGCGGCCCCGTCCGGCGCGAGCGGCGGGCGCGTGACCGCGGCCCTGACCGACCTCGGCCGGGCGGCACTGCACTAGCGGAGGTCTCTTCAACGGGCGTGGGTGGCGGCCCTCTGTGGGAGTTCCCGCCGCAGTCCGGACTCCCGCGCCGCGTTCCGAAACGACCCATCAAAGATCCGGGTGCCGGTGTCCCGTTGAAAAACACTGGAGGAGAACCGACATGTCGCTGACCTTGGAGCCGGTGCAGACCCGGCTCGGGCCCACCACGAGCTATGCGGATGCCTTCGCCGACGAACTGGAGGCGATCTACGGCCGGGGCGTGCACGACCTGCCCGGCGTCGTGGCCGCGCTCAACGAGACCGGCGTCCGCCCGGCCGACGGCTCCGACTGGACCGAGCAGGCGTTCGTCGCCGAGCTCGCCCGCCTCGGCGCGAAGGAGATCTGATGATGACCAGGCTGCAGAACGAGGAAGATCTCCTGCTGCTCGGGCTGCGGGACCGCTGGTACCCGCTGTGCCCGTCGAGCCAGGTGCGGGCGGGCGAACTGACCCGGCTGGAGCGCGCGGGCGAGGAATTGCTGCTGTGGCGCGACAGTTCCGGCGTCGTGCACGTGCAGGAGGACCGGTGTCCGCACCGCTCCGCGCGGCTGTCGCTGGGTGTGCACATGGGCGACCGGATCGCCTGCAACTACCACGGTGTTCAGCTCGACGGCGACGGTGTCGTGGCTTCGGTGCCGGGCAGCCCGGGCTGCGCGCTGGAAGGCCGCAAGGCGTTGCGCACCTTCCCGGCGCAGGAGCACGCCGGGGCGATCTTCGCCTGGTTCGGCGCGGACGAGGCCGCCGAGCCGACTCCGCTGCAGGTGCCCGCGCCGATCGCCGGCGGCGAATGGGACAACTTCCTCTGCTACGTCGAGTGGGACGCCTCCTACCTGCTCTCGCTGGACAACCTCCTCGACCCGATGCACGGCGCGTTCCTGCACCGCAACAGCCACACCATGTACACCGGGAAGCGGGAGGCGGCGTTCCAGATCCGGGACACCGACACCGGTTTCGTGTTCGAGAAGACCGACCAGCGCGGCGTCAACTTCGACTGGTCGGAGTGGCTCGACACCGGCGGGCTGCAGTCGGTCACGCTGGACATCCCGTACCCGGACACCGCCGGGCCGGGCGGGCCGTTCACCATCGTCGCCTGCGTGACGGCGATCAACGAGCGCCAGCACGCCGGGTTCTTCTGGCGCTGCCGCAAGGTCAGCGGCTGGCAGCGGGACAGCTGGCGGTTCCTGTACAAGAACCGGATCGAGGCGCGGCACTGGCAGGTGCTGGAGCAGGACCGCGTCATGGCCGAGGCGATGCCCGAGGACGCCTGGACGCGGGAGAACCTCTACCAGCACGACATCGCCCTCGTCCGGCTGCGCCGGATGCTGCGCGCAGAAGCCAAGCGCCAAGCCGCCGCCCGCGAACCCGTCCGCGCGGCCGCCCGCTGATCGTTCGTCTCCGAACCCCTTTGCATGGCGGTGCAAGTTGCGAGGGCGGGCCAAGCGCCTCCGGCGCTTCGAAGAAAGTCTCTGATTGGAGTCACACCATGCGATTCCCCGACGCCGAGCCGGTGGTGCGGCTCCGGTCGCTGCGGTCGGTCGGCCTGCGCACCGAGCGGTTCGCCGAGGCCGCCGAGTTCTACCACGAGATCTGGGGCCTGACCCCGGTGGAGACCGACCGGGACGCCGCGTGGCTGCGCGGAACCGGCTCGGAACACCACATCGTCGAGCTGCGGCAGGCCGAGCAGAACGGGCTGGGCAAGATCGCGTTCGCGGTCGGGACGCCCGCCGAGATCGACGAGGCCGGCCGGCGGCTGGCCGCGTTCGGCGTCCCGATGCTCGCCGAACCCGGCCCGCTGGACCAGATCGGCGGCGGCTACGGGCTGCGGTTCGTCGATCCTGAAGGCCGGCTGATCGAGCTGTCCTGCAACGTGGAAGCCGTCGTCGCGAAGGATCCCGACGGCCTGCCCGCGGTGCCGCGCAAGGTGGCGCACGTCGTGCTCAACACCGTCGACATCGACGCCGCCTGCGAGTTCTACACGCGCGTGCTGGGGATGCGGATCTCGGACTGGTCGGAGCACCAGATGGCGTTCCTGCGGTGCAATTCCGACCACCACGTGATCGCGTTCAACCAGGCGCAGTGGACCTCGGTCAACCACGTGGCCTACGAGATGCCGTCGATGGACCACTTCATGCGCGGCATCGGACGGCTGAAGCACAACGGGATCACCCCGCTGTGGGGCCCGGGGCGGCACGGCCCGGGATCCAACACCTTCTCGTACTTCGCCGATCCGGCCGGACTGGTCTGCGAGTACACCTCCGACGTCGCGCAGGTCGAGGAGGACGCCTGGCTGTGCCGGGTGTGGCGGCGCACCGCCGAGCTCTCCGACCAGTGGGGCACCGCGGGCCCGCCGTCCAAGGACGCGCGTGCACACATGGCGGGCAAGCCCGACGCCGGTTACCGGGAGCTGGTGCGGGCATGAAGGTGGCGATCCTCGGCTGCGGCGCGATCGGCGGCGTCGTGGCGCGCGCGGTGCGGGACGGAGAGGTCCCGGGGGCCGATCTGGTCGGCGTCGTGCACGCCGAGCGCACCGACCCGCCGGGACTGCCGGTGCTGGACGTCGAAGCCGCCATCGAGCAGGCGGACCTGATCGTCGAGTGCGCGGGCCAGCGCGCGCTCGCCGAGCTCGGGCCGTCCATCGTGGCCGCCGGCACGGACCTGCTGGTGGTGTCCATCGGCGCGCTGGCAGATGACGCGCTGCTGGCGAAGCTGCGCGACACCGGACCCGGCCGGCTGCACCTGTGCAGCGGCGCGATCGGCGGCCTGGACGTGCTCGCGGCGGCCGCCCGGATGGGTGGGCTGTCGACGGTGCGGATCGTGACCACCAAGAAGGCGCCCACGCTGATCCAGAAGTGGATGGACGAGCCCGCCGCGCAGCGGCTGCGCACCGCCGTCGAGCCGGTCGAGCTGATGCGCGCACCGGCCCGCGCGGTCACCGCCGCCTTCCCGGCCTCGGCCAACGTCGCGGCGTCGGTCGCGCTGGCGGTGGGGGACTGGGACCTGGTGGAGGCCGCCGTCGTCGCCGACCCGAAGGCGCCGCTGACCAGCCACGTGATCACCGCCGAAGGCCGCGCGGGCGACTACCGCTTCGAGGTCCGCAACCACCCGTCCCCGGCGAACCCGGCCACCAGCGGCGTGGTTCCGCACGCGGTGCTGGCCGCCGTGGGCCGGCTCGCCGCGCCGACCGGAGCGTTCGCATGATCCGGACGAAGGTGTCCGATGTGGACTTCGTGGTGGCGGGCAGCGGCACGCCGCTGGTGCTGCTGCACGGCATCGGCGGCGCCGCCGATGCGTTCGACGCGCAGCTGTCCGGGCTGGCCGGAGATCATCGGGTCATCGCCTGGGACGCGCCCGGCTACGGCGGCTCGGCGGACCTGCCCGGCGATCCGGACCTGGACGCGTACGCCGATGCGGTCGTGTCGGCGCTGCGCGGGCTGGACGCCGAACCGGCGCACCTGCTCGGGGTTTCCTGGGGCGGGGTGATCGCGACGCGGGTGGCGATCAAGGCACCGGAGGTGCTGCGGTCGCTGATCCTCGCCGACTCCTCGCGCGGCTCGGGCCGGACGGCCGACGGCCGGAAGGCGATGGCGGCGCGGGTCCGGGAGCTCACCACCAGCGGCGCCGACGCGTTCGCGGCCGCCCGCGGACCGCGCCTCGTGGCGCCCGGTGCGGACCCGGCGGTGCGGGAGCGGGTCGTGGCGCTGATGTCGCGGGTCCGGCCGCGCGGCTACCGCAACGCCGCCCGGGTGATGGCGGCGACCGACCACTCCGCGCAGCTGGCGGTGATCACCACGCCGACGCTGGTGGTCGTCGGCGGCGAGGACGCCGTGACCGGTGTGGCCGAAAGCCGGGTGCTGGCCGAGCAGATCCCCGACGCCCGGCTGGTCGAGATCCCCGGCGCCGGGCATGCCGCCAACCAGGAGCGCCCCGCCGAGTTCAACGCGGCGGTGCGGGCGTTCCTGACCGAACTCGACACCAGGGGAGGAGTGCTGTGACGCTCACCGGACGACTGGTCGTGGTCACCGGCGCCGGCCGCGGCCTGGGGCTCGCGATCGCCCACGACCTCGCCGCCGCCGGGGCGCACCTCGTGATCGCCGAGCGGAACCCCGGCTTCGCCGCCGCAGCGGCCGCCGAACTCGCCGAGCACGGCGTTCCGGTGCACCGCGTGGACACCGACGTGTCCGACCCCGACTCGGTGCAGCGGCTCGCCGACCGGGTCGCCGCGCTCGGCGGCGCCTACGGGGTGGTCAACAACGCGGCGCTGGCCGACGGCGTCGGCGGGAAGCACTTCTACGACATCGAACCCGACGAGTTCGACCGGATCATGTCGGTCAACCTGCGCGGCACCTGGCTGGTTTCGAAGGCGCTCTACCCGCAGCTGCGGGCCAAGGGAGACGGCCGGATCCTCAACATCGCCTCGGACGTCGCGTTCTACGGCCCGCCCCGGCTGATGCACTACGTGGCCTCCAAGGGCGCGATCGTGGCCATGACGCGCGCGATGGCCCGCGACGCCGGGCCCGACGGGATCACCGTGAACGCCGTCGCCCCGGGCATCACCGAATGCGAGGCCACCCAGGCCGTTCCGGCCGAACGGCACGAGCTGTACCGGATCAACCGCGCGCTCGCCCGGCCGCAGCAACCCGAGGACCTCGTGGGCGCGGTGCGGTTCCTGCTGTCCGACGCGGCCGCGTACATCACCGGCCAGACGCTGCTCGTAGACGGCGGCTTCGTCTGCCGATGAGGAGGAAACGATGGATCTTGGGTTGACCGGCCGGACCGTGGTGGTGACCGGCGCGAGTTCCGGCGTCGGCCTGGCCACCACCAAGATGCTGCTCGCCGAGGGAGCCAACGTCGCCGCTTGCGCACGCGACGCCGACCGGCTGAAGGCCGCGCTGGACGGGCTGCCGGTGCACATCGGTGCCTGCGACGTCCTGGACGAAGCGGCCGTGCACGAGTTCGTCGCGCGGGCGGCCGAGGTTTTCGGCGGGATCGACGGCGTGGTCAACAACGCCGGACGTTCCCTGATGGCGCGGCTGTCCGAAACCGCCGACCGGCAGTGGCGCGACGAGCTGGAGCTGAAGATCTTCAGTGTCCTGAACGTGATCCGCGCCGCGCAGCCGTGGCTGCGCGCTTCCGACGCCGCATCGGTGGTCAACATCAACGCGATCCTGGCGCGGCAGCCGGAAGCGCGCCTGGCGGCCACCTCGGCGGCGCGGGCCGCGCTGCTCAACCTCACCAAGACGCTCGCCGGTGAGCTCGCCGCCGACGGGATCCGGGTCAACTCGGTGTGCCTCGGCCTGATCGACACGGGGCAGTGGCGCCGCCGCTACGAGCAGTCCGGCTCCGCATCGGACTTCGCCGCGTGGAGCGCGGAACTGGCCGCCGACCGCGGCATCCCGCTGGGGCGGCTGGGCACCGCCGACGAGGTCGCCTTCCCGATCGCGTCACTGCTCTCCCCGCGCGCCTCCTACATCACCGGCTCCGCCGTCGACGTCGGCGGCGGCATCGCCCGCTACCTCTGATCAGACCCACGCCTTGAAAGGTAGGACTGCCATGCCCAGTACCAACGGCGGCGATCTGCTCGTCCAGGTCATGCGCGACAACGGCGTCGACACCGCCTTCGGCGTGGTCAGCGTGCACAACCTGCCCCTGGTGGAGGCGGTGAGCCGGGAACTGCGGTTCGTCCCGGTGCGCCACGAAGCGGCGGCGGTCAACGCCGCCGACGGCTACGCCCGGGCGACCGGCGGCCTCGGGGTGGCGATCACCAGCACCGGCACCGGCGCGGGCAACGCGGCCGGCGCGATGGTCGAGGCGCTGACCGCGGGCAGCCGGGTGCTGCACGTGACCGGCCAGATCGACTCGCCGTTCCTCGGGCAGGGCCGCGGCGTCATCCACGAGACCAAGGACCAGGCCGCGATGCTCGCCGCCGTGTCCAAGCATGCCGCCACGGTGACCTCGTCCGATGCGGCCGAATCCGTGCTCCGCCAAGCGGTTCGCAGTGCCTTGTCGCTCCCTTGTGGACCGTCGAGCGTGGAATGGCCGATCGACCTCCAGTACGCCGAGCAGCGATTCCGGGCAGCTCCCGCGGAGCAGGGCGAGGCTGCGCCGCCGGTCGATGCGGGGGCGGTGCGTCGCGCCGCCGAGATCATCCGGAGCGCCGAGCGGCCGATCCTGTGGGTCGGCGGCGGAGGCACCGGCGCAGGCGAGCGCGTTCGCGAGCTGGCGGAGCTGCTCGGGGCGGGAGTGCTGACCAGCAACTCCGGCCGCGGCAGCGTGCCGGAGGACCACGAGCTGGTGATCGGCAACTTCGCCGCCAACCCCGAGGCCGGGCCGCTGCTCGCCGAGGCCGACCTGCTGATCTCCATCGGAACGCACTTCCGCTCCAACGAAACCAGGCACTACGCGCTGGAACTGCCCCGCAACCACGTGCAGATCGACGTCGACCCGGCGGCGATCGGCCGCGTCCACCCGGCCGAGGTCGGCTTGACCGGCGCCGCGGAGCAGGTGCTCCCGCAGCTGCTCACCGAGCTGACCGGTGCGGCGGGCGCCGAGCCCGGCTGGCGCGAGGAGGTCACCGGTACCCGCGCGCGGGTGCGCGCGCACCTGCGCGCTGCGATCGGCAAGTACGCGCTGATCTGCGATGCGATGCGGCAGGCGCTGCCGGCCGAGTCGGTGATCGCGCGGGACGTGACGATCCCGTCCAGCCAGTGGGGCAACAGGCTGCTGGAGATCTACCGGCCGAACACCAACGTCTTCCCGGTCGGCGGCGGCATCGGGCAGGGCTTGGCCACCGGCATCGGCGCGGCGATCGGCGCGCCGGAGGCGCCGACCGTGGTCTTCGCCGGGGACGGCGGACTCGCGGTGCACCTCGGCGAGCTCGCCACGCTGGCCCAGGAACGGCCGTGGCTGGTGCTGGTGGTGTTCAACGACGGCGGCTACGGCGTGCTGCGCAACATGCAGGACAAGCACGCGGGCCGGCGATCCGGCGTCGACCTGTTCACGCCGAACTTCGGGGGCCTGGCCGACGCGCTGGACCTGCCGTACGCGCTGGTCAACAGGGCGGAATCGTTCGCCGAGGCGTTCGCCAAGGCGGTGGCGGAGCACCGCCCGTTCCTGCTCGAGGTCGACGTCACCGCGCTCGAACCGACGCCGTCGCCGTTCGTTCCTCCGGTCCACGTGCCCAGCTGAACAGGATCCGAGATGCCTGCCGAACCGGCCCACCACGACCACCACCACGCCCACGGGCCCGCCAACCGGGGCCGCCGGGTGCTGGCGCACCGCAGCACCGCTGTTCGTGCGGTTCCCGCGAACCCGCCCGCGCACGGCCGTGGTCGTGCTGCACGACGCCTACGGGCTGACCGAACCGATCGAGCACTGCTGCCGGGCGCTGGCCCGGAGCGGGCACGTCGCGGTCGCCCCCTACCTCTACTACGAGACCGGCGGCAAGGAATTCCGCCCGGATAACGAGGAAACCGCGCGGGCCGCGATGTCGCTGTTGGCGGCCGACGACCTCGCCGCGGACATCGCCGGGGCCCTCGACCACCTGGCCTCCCGGCTCGGCATCCCCGCCCGCGCGACCGGCGCGCTCGGGGTGGGGGAGACCGGCCCGCTCGCGACCCGGGCCGCCGCCGAACACGACCTGGCCGCGGCGGTCGAGTGCGATCCGCTCGACGAGTCCTCGGCCGCCGACGCCGCCCGGGCGATCCGGCTCCTCGACGCCCGGCTGCCCTGACCCATCGGCCCCACCGGTCGCCTCCCGACCCAGGGAGGCGCGAAACGCGAGTCCACCGCGCTCGCCGAACCTCCCGGCAACTACCGTTCCATGCCACGTCCTCGTGGCATGCGTGTCCCAACGAAGGAGGGACGCATGAGCATCACGACCCCCGACCACACCGTCCAGCAGGACGTCGCCGCCCGCCTGGAGCGGCTGCCGATGTCGCGCTGGCACGTCAGCGTGCGGCTGATCATCGGCGTCGTCACGTTCTTCGAGGCGTTCGACCAACTGCTCATCGCCTTCTCGCTGCCCGAGATCTCCCGCGAGTGGGGCCTGTCCACGGCAGGCGCCACCGCGACCCTGACCGTCGGCTCGATCGGCATGCTGCTCGGGGCGCTGGCCTCCGGCTGGCTCGCCGACCGCATCGGCCGGGTCCAGGTGATCACGCTGTGCCTGGTGATCACCGCGCTCGGCAACCTGGGCATGGCGCTGAGCCCGGCGCTGCTGCCGTTCCTGGTCCTGCGGTTCATCCAGGGGCTCGCCATCGGCGGCGAGGTGCCCACCGCGGCGTCCTACATCGCCGAGCTCAGCCGGGCCAAGCGGCGAGGCCGGTTCGTGCTGATGTACGAGGTGGTCTTCCCGGCCGGGCTGACCGTCGGCGCGCTGGCGTCGGCGTGGATCGTGCCGAACTGGGGCTGGCGCACGCTGTTCCTGATCGCCGCGATCCCCGGCGTCGCCGCGTTCTTCCTCCAGCGCAGGGTGCCCGAGTCGCCGCGTTGGCTGGCCGCCCGCGGCAGGTCCGCCGAGGCGCGGGAGGTGATGGCGCGGATCGAGGAGAACGTCCGCCGCTCCACCGGCCGGGAACTGCCGCCACCGGCACCGGCTCCCGCGGTCGCCGGCGCGGAATCCGCGCGCACCGGCGCGCTGCGCGACCTGTTCACCGGTCGCTACCGGCGCCGCACCCTGGTGGTCTGGACGATCTGGTTCGTCGGCTACCTGGCCAACTACGGGCTCACCTCGTGGCTGCCGACGCTCTACAAGCAGGTGTTCGGCCTGCCGACCGACGTCTCGCTCTGGTACAGCACCCTGGCGTCGGTGGCCGGGCTGGCCGGCTGCGTGCTGGCGGCGCTGACCATCGACCAGCTCGGCCGGCGGATGGTGCTGAGCATCGGGCTCGGCGGCACCACGGTGGCGATGGGCGTGCTGGCGGTGCTCGGCGCGAGCTCCGCAGGGCAGCTAGCGGTGTTCTCCGCGTTCGCGGCGATGTTCAGCTTCGCGGCCAACATCAGCCTCTACCTCTACACACCGGAGCTCTACCCGACCCGAAGCCGGGCGCTCGGCTGCAGCCTGGGCGGCGTCCTCAACCGGCTGGGCATCATCACCGGCCCGATCCTGGTCGCCCTGGTCTACGCGGGCGGCACGGGTCTGTCGACGGTGTTCCTGATGATCGGCGGCATCACCCTCGTCGGCACGCTCGTCACCGCGGTGTTCGCCGAGGAGACCAAGGGGCGCACGCTCGAAGAGCTTTCGCCGTGACGATGCCGCCCGGTGGTGGCAGGTCGTTTCAAGACCGGCCCGGCGGGTAGGTCACGAACGGCCCTGCCGCGTTCGCGCGGCAGGGCCGTTCGTACGGGGCGCAGTGTCCGAACAGGGTTTGGACTCCGGGATCCCCGACTTGTGTGTGACCAAATGGATACCGCCAGCACAACCGCGTCCGGACCGTCCTTTGTGGAGCACCGTTCCGGGGGCTGCTGCGCTCTGCGTGTCGGTCAGGTCCAGTGGTCCGCGGCGCGCTTCTGGAGCAGTTCCCGGTACTGGCGGGTCGTGTTCTCGTGGAGCTCGCCCGTGCCCCAGTCGACGATCACGCCGTGGCGCCTGATCGAATCCAACATGTCGATCTCGCCTGCGCGGTATCGGCGGGCGACCTCGTGCGGATCCTCCGCCAGCCAGCCCCGGCGTCGTGCCGCGATGTCGCGGCGGAGCTCGGCCGTCGCCGCGGCGTCCACTTCGTACTGGTCGAGCTCAGGGTCTACCGGGATGATCACTACGCCGTAGTCCTTGGCCGCGCGTTCGACGGTGACGTAGCCGTCGATCACGTCCTCCACCACCAGCGCCGGGTCCCTGGTCAGCGGGTCGCCGTAGCCGCCACCACCGGCCGACGGGCGGGTGAAGGAGTCGCCGGGTTCGATCGCGACGTTCGAGAACGTCGCGCCCAGGAAGCGCTCCTCGGCGGTACCCCGGTTCAGCCAGACCCCGTGCGGCAGTGAGGGCAGGCCGCCGGCGATGCCCCAGGTGACCGATCGGGCCCGGTCGCAGCAGTAGGACATCACGGTGCTCTCGCAGTCGGTGAGCACTCCGCCCTTCTCCAGACCGCAGCCGCCGCGGTGGCGTCCGGGTCCGCCGGAGTCGGCGACGATGGTGTGCTCGGTGGTCAGCACGGGCGACAGCCGTTCCTGGCCCTCGACCGGTTGAACGGCCAGCCCCGGGCCGAAAACCGGTGCGGTGGCGCCCGATCCGTCCTTGCCGGCCCGGCCGCCCCAGCCGCCGGCCATCCAGTCGTACCACATGAAGTAGGGGCGGTCCCCGGTGCGGCCGTCCCTGCCGCCGACCAGCAGGTATTCGAGGTTGAAGGCGCATGCCATGGCGCGGTCGGGCATCACCTGCGACCAGATCTCGAACAACGCGTTCATCAGCTTCTCGTAGGGGCCGGAGCAGAACCCGGTGACCGCGGTCGGCCAGGCGGCGTTGACCACCGTGCCCTCCGGGCCGAGCTCGGCGTGCACCACGCGGTACAGCCCGGAGTTCAGCGGCACGTCCGGGAAGAACGTTTTGGTCCCGGCGTACAGGGCGGAATGCGTTGTGCCGTAACCGGAATTGAGGAAGGTGGCCACGGCCGGCGCGCTGCCGGACAGGTCGTAGTGGATGCCTTCGTCGTCGATCCGCATCTTCACCGACACCGGGATCAGCCCCTCGGGCTTGCTGGGATCGGCGTCGAGGTAGTCGACGGTCTCCCATTCCCCGTGGGGGAGTTCGGCCAGCTTGTGGCGGACGATCCGTTCGACGTAGTCCTGGACGCCGCCTATCGCCGCGACCACAGCGTCCTTGCCGTAGCGGTCGACCAGCCGGAGGATCTCGCGTTCGCAGACCGCAGTGGCCTCGGCCTGCGCGTTCAGGTCTCCCATGCAGCTGTACGGCGACCGGGTGTTGGAGACCAGCAGCTGTGCCACGTCCCGAAGCTGCCGGCCCCGGTGCCACACCCGGACCGGGGTGATGCGGAGGCCTTCGCCGAAGTGCTCCTTGGCGTTGACGTCGAAGGAACCGGGGACGTTGCCGCCGATGTCGGCCCAGTGCCCCTTGTTCTGGGCGAACCCGATGATCTGCGAGCCGACGAAGATCGGCCGGATGAAGCTGACGTCGTTGAAGTGGGTGCCACCGCGGTAGGGGTCGTTCACCGCGAACACGTCGCCCGGGTTGATGTCGTCGCCGAACTCCGCCAGCACCGCCTTGCACTGGAAGTGCAGTGTGCCCACGTGCACCGCGATGTCCGCGCTGCCCTGCATCACCGTGTTGCCGTTCGCGTCGCACAACGCCGAGGAGAAGTCGCGCGCGTAGATCACGAACGAGTAGCAGGTGCGCATGATCTGCTCGCTCATCAGGTCGACGGCGGTGACGAAGGCGTTCTTCAGTACCTCGAAGGTCACCGGGTCGAGGCCGGCCGGGGTCGACCGCTCGCGTTCGGGGTTCGTCATCGGTCAGGCCTCCGTCAGGTGGATCCGGATGTTCAGCCATTCGTCGATCTCGGCGCGCGAGTCCGGCGGCACGATCGTGGTGGCGTCCAGCTGCTCGATGACCGCGGGGCCGTCGAGCCGACACCCGGCGCGCAGCGCCGCCCGCTCGTGGACCGGCGTGTCGACCCACCCCGGGCCGTCGAAGTAGACCTTGCGGTTCTGCCGCGCGGCGGGCGCCGCACCGGGCGCCACCTCGTACGGGGCGACGACGGGTTTGGGAGTGACGCCGATGGCGGTCAACCCCAGCTGGTAGATCTGCACCGGGGTCTCGTCCCGGCGGAACGAGTACTCCCGCTCGTGCTGCTCGTGGAACAGCTCGATCGCCTCGCGCAGCGAACCGGGGCCGCTGCCGCACTTGACGGTCAAAGACCGCCATTGGCCCAGGTAGCGCATGGAGACGGTGCGTTGCAGAAGCGCGTCCTCGGCGCGGACGCCCTCGTGCTGCAGGCGGGCCGAGGCTTCGGCCTCCAGACCGGCGAAGGCGTTCTCGAACTCCTCGCCGTCAGCCTGGTCGCCGACGGCGTCGAACATCGCGGACAGGTCGTGGCGGATGTCGACCAGCAGGCAGCCGAGTGCGGATGTCACCCCTGGGTTTGGCGGCACGACCACGGTCGGGATGTTGAGCTCGCGCGCCACCTCGGCGCCGTGCAGCGCTCCCGCCCCGCCGAAGGCGATCAGCGCGAAGTCCCGCGGGTCGTAGCCGCGCCGGATCGAGATCAGCCGGACCGCGTCGGCCATGTTGGCGTTGGCCACCTGCAGGACGGCGCTCGCCGCGTCTTCGAGAGCGAGGCCGAGCGGCTGGGCCACCCGGTCGAGGATCGCCCGCTCGGCCGGTTCCGGCGACAACAGCTTGGCACCTCCGGCCAACGACGTGCCCAGTCGGTTGAGGACCAGGTTCGCGTCCGAATTGGTGGGTTCGGTCCCGCCGGCGCCGTAGCAGGCCGGGCCGGGGGAAGCACCCGCTGACTGCGGTCCGTTGCGCAGCGAGCCCGCCTCGTCGATGTGGGCGATGGACCCGCCGCCCGCGCCGATCGTGAGCACCTCGATGGACGGGAAGATGATCGGATACCCGTACTCGACCGACCACTCCTTGGTCACCCGCAGCTCGCCGCCGTGGACCATCGCGATGTCGGTGCTGGTGCCGCCCATGTCCAGGCCGATGGCGTTGGCGTAGCCGCACTGGGCGGCCACGTGCCGGGCGGCGATGGCGCCGGCGGCGATGCCGGAGGCCGCGAGCCGGACCGGGTAGCGCTCGACCATGCGCGGCGTCATGGACCCGCCGCCGGAGTGCAGCAGCAGGAGGTCGCCGCGGTACCCGCCGGCGGCCAGCTCCTTGGCCAGCCGGTCGACGTAGCCGCTGACCAGCGGTGCGAGCACGGTGTTCGCGACGGTGGTGTTGAACCGGTCGTGCTCGAAGATCTCCGGGAGGATCTCCGCGCTGGTGGAGACCGCGACCCCCGGGAGTTCCTCTTCGAGGATCTCGCGCATCCGGATCTCGTGCGCCGGGTTGACGTAGGAGTTGACGAAGCACACGGCCACGGTTCGTGCACCCCGCTTGCGCAGCAGCGCCGCGGTGCGCCGCGCCGCCACCTCGTCGAGCGGCGTCACGACGCGCCCGGCGTAGTCGATGCGTTCGGCGACCTCGAAGCGGTCCCGGCGGCGGATGTAGGGCGGGGCCACGTCGTGGTAGGCGTCCCAAAGGTCGTCCTTGGTGCCGTCGCGGATCTCGATCACGTCGCGGAAACCGGTGGTGGTCACCATCGCCGCCGGCTGGAAGTTCCGGGTGATCAGCGCGTTGGTGGCGACGGTGGTGCCGTGCGAGAACAGCGACACCTCCGCGAGGTCGATGCCGCCGCGTTCGACGCCGTCGAGCACGGCGCGCATCGGATCGTCGGGGGTGGATGGGACCTTGGTGACTCGGATGCTCCGTGTGTCCTCGTCGAACACGCAAACGTCGGTGAAAGTGCCACCGACGTCGACGGCCACACGCTGCTTCGCCATGCGGGTGCCTCCTAGGGGAAATGGTGCTGGTCGGTTCGGACCCGCCGCCGGCTGCGGTGCCAAGAAGGTTGCATCACGCTGTGCGCGCTGTCACTGTGAGAATCACAAACACCGCGCAGTTGATCTGTCCGGTCGGACAGCTCGCGCCTCCGGGCCGGAAGGGCACCGATGAACGCCGACAGCCGCGCCGAAGGGCCGTCGTTGACCTTGCGGCATCTCGTCGATGAACCGAGCCTGCAGCTGACCGCCGTGGAACCGGGCGACCTTTCCGCGGTGGTCCGCTCCGCGCACTCGACCGACCTCGCCGACGCCGCGAGCAGGCTCCGCCCGCGCTCGATCATGCTCACCACGGGAGGGCAGTTCGCGGCCGCGCCGGACGATCCGGTCCCGCAGGAGCGGCTGATCGCCGATCTTGTCTCGGCCGACGTGGCCGCCCTGCTGTTCGGCACCGGCATCCACTTCGACGCGGTTCCGCGAGGGTTGCGCAACGCCGCCCGGGAGCGGAACTTCCCGCTGCTGAGCGTGGATTCGCAGATCCCGTTCGCCGCCATCGAGGACTTCGTCAACCGGGGCTCGCTGTCCGCGGAGACTTACCTGCTGAAGCGGACGGTCTGGCTGCAGACGGACCTGCTGCACGCGTTGTCGGCATCCGACCCAGTGAGCGCGCTGGTGATCCGGCTCGGCGCGCTGTGCAAGGGGGCCGCGGTGCTGTACGAGGGCGCGGGGCGGATCGTGGCCTCCACCGGGCATGGCCCGCTGCGGCTGATGTGGGAGGAGATTGGCGCGCAGGGACCGGGGCCGCAGCGCTTCGAGGTGGGGCAGTGGGTGGTCGCCACCCGCCCCTTCCGCGTGCGCGGCTCGGGTTTCCAGCTGGCGGTCGCATCGCGCAACCGGGCCCTGTTGAACGACATCAGCCCGGAGCTGCTGGAAACCGCGGAGCGGGTGCTGGCGGCGGCCAATGCGTCGCGGTCGCTGGTGATCAGCCAGGAGCGGGCGGAGGCCGCGCGGTTGGTGTCGGCGCTGCGCGGTGGGGTGACCAGTTCCCGGGTGCGGGAGACGTGGGACCGGTTGCGCGCGTTCGGTTTCCGGGTCGGCGACGACCTCCGCGTGGTCGTCGCGAGCCCGGTCGGGGCCGAACGACCGGCGTTAGTTGAGGCCCTGCTGGAGGAGGCCCAGGTCGAGGACCTGGCGCTGATCCTGTCCGAGGACGGTGACGGCGACGACCGGGCGAGCGGGTCGTTGACTGCGGTCCTCGCGGAGCGCGACACCGCGGATGCCTGGTTCGAACTGCTCGCGCGGACCCGAGTGGTCGGGGTCAGCGGCCCGTTCCAGGACCTCACGGTCGCGCCCCGGTACGCGCAGGAGGCGGCCACCGCCTGGCATCTGGCGGGGCGCCGGCACGGTCGGGGGAGCGCGGCGACTATCGTCCGGCTCGACGAGGTCGATTTCGCCACCTGGTTGCTCACCCGCCGCGACGACACCCAGGTCGCCGACCGGCTCGACCGGCACTTCGGGGAGCTGATCAGATCGCCGGAGCTGGTCGAGACGGTGGTGCTGTACCTGGCGTGCGATCAGGACGTGAAGCGCACCGCCGAGTTGCTGTTCATCCACCCGAACACGGTCCGGTACCGCCTGCGCAAGGTCGAGCAGCTGGTCGGCGGCCAGATCGCGTCGGCGAAGGTCGTCGCGAACCTCTACCTCGCGTTCCAGGACGACATCCTCGCCCGGATCAAGCCCGATCCGCCCGGCTGAGGATCGCGTGGCGCGACAAGGGGTTGTCCCCGGACGCGCCTTGCGCAGGCGCGTCCGGGCGGTGGAGCCGGTCAGAGCACCTTGTCCAGGAAGGTGCGGATGCGGGGATTCGCGTTGCCGTCCGAGAAGAAGTCCTCCGGCGGGAGGTCGGCGGCGATCTTCCCGCCGTCGACGAAGACGACACGGTCGGCGACCTTGCGGGCGAAGCCCATCTCGTGGGTGACGACGACCATGGTCATGCCGTCGCGGGCGAGCTCGGACATGATGTCGAGAACGTCCTGGACGACCTCGGGATCCAGCGCCGACGTCGGCTCGTCGAAGAGCATCAGCTTCGGGTCCATCGCGGCGGCGCGGACGATCGCGACGCGCTGCTTCTGCCCGCCGGACAACCTGTTCGGGTAAGCGTCCGCGCGTTCGAGCATGCCGACGCGCTGCAGCAGGCCGCGCGCCTTCGCCTCGGCCTCGGCCTTCGACCGCTTGAGCACGTTCACCTGGGGCAGCACGACGTTGCGCAGCGCGGTCATGTTGGGGAACAGGTTGAAGTGCTGGAACACCATGCCCATCCGGGACCGCAGCCGGTCGAGGTCGACACCGCGCCCGGTCAGCTCGTCGCCGTCGAACCGCACGCTGCCGGAGGTCGGGGTTTCCAGCAGGTTGAGGCAGCGCAGGAAGGTGGACTTCCCGCCGCCGCTGGGGCCGATCACCGCGACCACCTCGCCGGGCTCGATCGTGAAGTCGATCCCGTCGAGCACCTTGACGTCGCCGTAGACCTTGGTCAGGTCCCGGACTTCCAGTAGTGCCATCAGATGTACACCGCCATCTTCTTCTCGATGGTGCTCGTCGCGAAACCGATGAGGTTGGTCATCAGGTAGTAGAGGAGGCCGATGAACAGGTAGACCGTCAGCGCGTCGAAGGTGCGCGAGATGATGGTCTGCCCCACGAGGAACAACTCGTGGATGGTCACGAAGGACACCAGCGCCGAGTTCTTCGTCATCGAGACGAACTCGTTGCCCAGCGGCGGGAGCATGCGCAGGAAGGCCTGCGGGATGATCACGTGGCGCATCGCCGAGGCGTGCGACATCCCGCACGACCGCGACGCTTCCAGCTGACCGCGGTCCACGGACTGCACGGCACCGCGGAAGATCTCGGTCACGTACGAGCCGCTGTAGAGCCCGAGCGCGATGATCCCGGCGGCCATGGGCGGGAGTTGCAGGCCGAGCTGGGGGAGCCCGAAGTAGATGAAGAACAGCTGCACCACGAACGGCGTCCCGCGGATGACCGAGACGTAGGCGTTGCCGAGCCACCGCAGCGGCGCGATCCGGCTGAGCTTGGCGAAACCGCCGATGGTGCCGAGCAGCAGGCTGAGCACCAGGGCGCTCAGGATGACCTGGATGCTGACGAGGAGGCCCTGCCAGATCTGCCCCGAGGACTCGATGATGGTGGCCACGTTGAGCAGGGGGTGCCCGCCCGGCTTGGCCGCCGTGGTCTCCGCGCCGAACCACTTCTCGGTGATCTGCGCGTAGGAGCCGTCGTCGTGCATCTGTTTGAGCGAGGTGTTGAACGCGTCCCGCAGGGCCGGATCGGCCTTCTGGAAGGCGTAGCCGTAGTTCTCCTCGGTCAGGCGGTCACCGATCTGCTTGAGGCCGCCCTGCTGGGCGATGAAGTACTTCCCGGCGGGCGCGCCGGTCACGACGGCGTCCGCCTGTCCCAGCCGCACCGACGAGAACATCTGCTCGTTGGTCTGCACCGTGATCAGCTCTGCGGCGGGCTGGTGCTGCTTGAGCCATTCGACGGACTTCGTGCCCACCTGGACGGCGACCCGCTTGCCCGCGAGATCACCGAGCGACGCGATGGAGTTGTCCTTCTCGTTCGCGAAGATCGCGAGGCCGCCGGGGTAGTAGATGTCCGAGAAATCAACGGCTTTGGCGCGTTCGGTGCTGATGTAGATCGCCGAGGCGCCCACGTCGATCTGGTTCGCCTGCAGCGCGGGAACGATGTTGCCGAACGGCATCTGGGCGAACTCGACGTTCTTGATACCGGCCCGCGCGGCCAGTGCCCGGACCAGGTCGATGTCGAAGCCGAGCTGCTTTCCCTGGGCGTCGGTGAACTCGAACGGCGGGAAGGTCGCGTCGGTGCCGACCCGGAGCGTGGCCTGCCCGGAACGCAGCGCGTCGAGCTTGGCGGTGGGCGGTTCTGCCGCGGACGCCGCGCTCGTGGGCACGAGCACGAGCAGGCAGGCGACGAGCGCGGTCGCGAGCCGCGCCCAGGTTCGCTGACGGGGCATTCAGTGTCCTTCCGGGACAGATCGGTCGGCGGCGCTCGTCGCGATCGTGTGCACGAGGCGGGCCGCGATCCGAGCGGTGCGGTTGTCGATGTCGTGGGCGGGGTTCAGTTCGGTGATGTCGGCCAGGGCGAGCTTCGGGTCGCCGCCGATCAGCCGGCACACCTCGATGACGACACCGGCGGGTACGCCGAGGGTCGAAGGAGCGCTGACCCCCGGCGCCTGTGCGGCGGGGAGCACGTCGAGATCGATCGACAGGTACAGCGCGTCGACGTCCGCGATGAAGGCCCGGACGAATTCGAAGACGTCCTCGATGTGCCGTTCCTGGCAGTCGAGGTCCTGGAGGTGGCGGACGCCGAGCTGGCTCGCCGTGGCGAACAACGCGGCGGTGTTGCTGGGCTGGCTGATTCCGATCACCGCGTAGGTGAATTCGGCGCCGCGCCCGGCTTCTCCCACGGCGATCTGCCGGAACGGGGTGCCGGACGACGCGCGATCGGCCTCCCGCAGGTCGAAGTGCGCATCGAGGTTGAGCACGCCCAGCCGCCGCCCGTCCAGCAGGCCGCTGCGGGCGAGCCCGAGGTAGGAACCGTAGGCGGTCTCGTGCCCGCCGCCGAGCACGACCGGGAGGTTTCCGCCGCGGAGCTGTTCCGCGACCGCCTCGGCGAGGTCGTCCTGCGCCGCTTCGAGGGCGTCACCGGCGACCGCGACGTCGCCGGCGTCGTGCACGACGGCCTCTCGCTGGATCGCAAAACTCCCCAGGGCCGCGCGGATCGCGCCCGGCCCCGCCTGGGCCCCTGGACGACCGCCGTTGCGGCGGACGCCGATGTCGCAGGGAAAGCCGATCAGCGAAACGCCAGTGACACCGGGTGATTCGTTGATCGCGTTGTGCCACCTGCGATGTTCCGGCCCGCTGCCGTCGACGCGTCCGGTCCAGCAGGGAACGGATGTGCTCACGCGTACTCCTCCAGTCTGCTGATGTCCTGCGCTGCGGCGTGCGTGAGCGTGACGAGGGACTCGTGCCGAGGCCGGACGCGGAAGTCCGGGGCCATCGTGCTGACCACGCCGACGAGGTTCTGCTTCCGGTCCAGCACGGGCACGCTCACGCCCCACACGCCCGGATCGACCTGACCGACGCTCACCGCGAAGCCCTGGCCCCGCACGCGCCGCAGGTCGATCTCCAACTTGTGGACCTGCGATGGGGTCAGCCCGTGCGCCGCGGCGGCGCGCGCGACCCGGTCCTCGGGCAGGTGCGCCAGCAGGGCCTGGGCGCTGGCGCCGAAGGTGAGTGGCTTGCTCAGCCCGGGGGAGAAGCTGCACCGGACGACGCGCGTCCCCTCGGCCGCTTCGACGCAGAGCACGTCGTTGTCGCGGGCGATGAGGAACGCCGCGAGCTCGTCGGTGTCGGCCGCCAGCCGCCGGAGGCGGCGCTTCACCCCACCCTGGCTGAGCGCCTCGCGCCGGTAGTTCTCCGCCATCTGCACCGTCAGCGACCCCGCGCAGTAGCGGCCGCGCGTGCGCGCCTGGTGCACCAACCCGATTTCGACGAACGTCGTCAGGTGCCGGTACACGGCGCTGGACGGGATCCCGGTGACCGCGGAGATCTCCTCCGCCGTCGCGCTCTCGCGTTCGGCGAACACGGCAAGGATCCGCGCTGCTCGCGTACCGGCTTTCCGGTTGGTTTCCGGGCTTGTCACGGCGGGCACGCTACGTCGGCGGTGACCAGCTGCCCAGCAATTCTTCCCAGTGACTGGGAATGTTATTCCCAGTGCTCGGCCGTGCGCGGAGAGGCGCCGAAACCAGGACCGACAGCGACGATCCGGCTACTGGCGGTTATCCGATGACCGTCGGCCCTGACCGAGCGTGCGTTCCGGTTCGGCGACTCCAACGTCACCACCGCCGGGGGGGCCGACACCTCAACATCGGTAACGTGCCGATCATCGAAGGTCAGTACGTCGCCATCTGCATGGTCGTCACCGGCTGGACCACCCCGCCCCGCCTGTCGAGCACGCCCACCGGAGCCGGCGCGCAGCTGCTCATCGGCGAACAGCCGTACTCGGTCTACCAAGGCGGCCAGGGCCTCCCCGCCGCCCGCGTCGCTGGACATGACCGAGGCCAAGTGGACCCGCGTGAACCAGCTGTTCTGGTTCGCCTCGCGTAAGGCCACAACCCCATGTCTCACAACGAAACCCCCGCCGACGTCATCCAGACCATCGGGAGCTGACATGTCCTGGCGCGGAGCGCGCTCGCTGGAAACCCTGCGTCAGCAGTTCAACACCGCGTTCCCGGGCCGGAGCAAGGCATCCGACGGCGGCATCAGCGACACCAACCACCAGAACCGCACCAGTGATCACAACCCGTGGGTCGGCTCGGCCGCCGACGGCCGGATGCTCGTCACCGCAAGGGAATTCACCCGTTCAATGAGCACACAGTGCTTACAATGCGACGCACTTAGTAATCACAGGTTCGCCCGGAAAGATCAGCACCCCACGCGCGCCCCACGTCGTCGCCCTGATCGGGTACGGCGTGGGGCGCGTTCGCCGTTGTGGTTACGTTGCGAGCTCGTCGACCAGATGCCGGAGCGGTGCGGCGAGTTCGGGGTGGTCGCCCATGTCAACGCGGTGCTGCAGGCGGGCGGCGACGTAGAGCAGTGCGGTGGTGCCGGTCGGGGTGTCGAGCACGTCGGCGAAGGCGTCCCACACGGTCGCCGCGGTGCGGGGTGCGAGCAGGCTGTAGCAGTACAGCGACGCGGCGTCCGTGCCGACCGGGCCGCGGCCCCAGAGTTCCCAATCGAGGATGCCGAACTCGGGTTGCAGCAGGTTCGCCCAGTGCAGATCACCGTGCACGGTTTCCCACTCCCGCAACTCGATCGACACCCCGAGCGCGTCCCGAACGGCCTTGCGGATCGCCGGTTCGTCCTTGCGTATCCGCGCCGTCGGGGTCACCCGGATCACGTCGAGGCTGCGGCGCAGCTCGGACCACCACCCCGAAGGCAGGTCGACGTCGGCTCGAAGGGCGTCGCTGCCCGAGCACGGCCGGCCGGGCACGTAGGTCATGAGCTCGGCGCGCTGCCGCCGCACCTCAGGGATCTCCCACTCGACGACATCGACCACGTGCGGCTTGTGGATGCCGGTAATGGTGTTCGCGTCGGTGTTGCCGGTCCACCAATCGCCCTGTGCCCACTGGATTTGCTCGGAAACCACCCGCAGCCAGTGGCACCCGTCCGGGCTGTTCGCGGGGGCGCTGGCGGACCGCAGCCGCCACCCGAACACAGGCTCGCCCGCCACGGTCACCCCGAAGTGCTCGGCAGCGCGCGCGAGGTTGCTCCGCATCCATGCGGCGAACTGGCGGTCGGCCTCGGCGACCTCGGCAGCGGTCGGGTCCATCAGTCGATGATGTGCCGCAGGTAGCTGTCCGGGCTGGCGAGGTAGCGGCGCCAGTGGTCGACGAGTTCGAGTTCATCCCACTTGATCCGCCGGAGCCCGTGCTCCCCCACTTCGATGATGTCAGCGCCGGGCGTGGCGGCCACACCAGCCCGGTCGGCGAAACCGCGATCTTGCCATCGCCGCAGTGCCCGCACAGCTGATCAAGCCCGGCCGCACCGGTGCGCACCCCTCGACCAACCTGCCGCAGCCGGTCGGTACCGATCTTGGTCAGCCCCAGCTCACGCAGCTCGGCCACGGCCTGGTCGCTGCGCTGGCCCTCCCCGAGGTTGACCACGCCCACGCGTAGCGGGATCGACCGCCTCAGCGCCTCGACGATGTTGGCCTTGGTGCGGTCGGAGCCGAGGTAACCCGCGGCGCCTCCGAAGAGTGCAGATTGCGGCGCCGACAATGCGTGAAGCGCTTCCGGTTCGGACTTGGCAAGGTCGTCGTAGACCGCCAGTCCGTCGATCACGACGCATTCGCCGCCTGTAGCGGATGGCTGTCGACATGCCATCAATAGCAGCGTCGGCGGGTGCGGGACACCCGAACGATCCGTGTGCGGGTCGAGGGCTTCCGCGCTGAAACCGGCGAATCCCGATCGGTGCCCTAGGGACCCGAAGTTAGCGATCGTGGTCACACCGCTGGCTCCACTGTCCCGGTGCGGCATGATGCTGCCAAGTGAGCGTGCGAGGTCAAGCAACACAGCCTGATCACGGACACCGTCGACGAGCGCAAGCCCGTGCCCCGCGAGATTGGTGATGAGCTCCGCGTGGTAGTCACCCGCTGTGAGGTCGATCCGGTCTTCGCTGACGCCTGACGAGGCGGGGAGCATTTTCGTTACCTCCGGAAATGTCGATCAGGTGCCTCTCAGCTCACCCCGCTGTTCTGACCGCGTCCACTGACAGATTGTCACCACGAATCATGTGTCATCGCTGCCGGTAACCGTGCATGCGGTGCTACGTTGCCGAACGTCCGTAGCCCTAGCTCGATCACGCCCAGGAGGCTTCACATGACCACGCCCGGCGCTGCGCCGCGTAGCTACCCGATCTCGATCAAGGGCGTCGTCGTTCGTGATGGCTTGGTGCTGCTGCTGAAGAACGAGCGCGAGGAATGGGAGCTGCCCGGCGGCCGGATCGAGATCGGAGAGACTCCAGAGGAGTGCGTCGCTCGCGAGATCACAGAGGAGACGTCCTGGCCAGTCACGACCGGGCCCGTTCTCAACTCGTGGATGTATCACATCCACGCCGTCGACAAGCACGTCTTCATCGTGACCTACGGCTGCTACCCGGACACCGACGCAGAACCCGTCCTGTCCCACGAACACAAGGAAGTCGGCTTGTTTCCTGAGTCGGCGATCGCCGATCTGAACATGCCCGAGGGCTACAAGCGGTCGATCTCCGCCTGGTTCGCCCGGCTGCGAGCCGCTGAATCCGAACTCGTGGGGTGAGAGAGCATGGCCATTCGGCGGTGCGAGGCATGCGGGGCGCAGCTCAGCCGTTACGCGACCGAAGCGGTTTGCCCGACCTGCCACGCAATGGCAAACGCTCCAGCGCCCGCCCTTCCCGCCGCACAACTCGCTCCGGCTGTATGGATGTGGTCTGCCCCTGAAGCCAACATCGCCCTCGCGACTCGCGACCTCCCCACGATCCTGCGCATCTACCGCCGGTTGAACCGGCTCAGCCAGGAGAAACTGGCAGCCATCCTCGGCTACGACAAGACCTACATCTCCATGATCGAGACCGGCCGCCGAACTATCAGCGACGTCGCCACCCGTCGGCACATCGCGCGCACCCTGGGGCTCCCCCCGCACGCACTCGGCGTGACCGATGCCGATGATGCCGACTTCGCCGCCATGCTCCAGTTCGCCGACTCCACCATTCGACTGGCCGAGATCGCACGCCAGTCAGGACTGCGGTCGACGCCGTCAACGAGCTGTGGCCGCTGGTAGCTCGACTGGAAGCCCGAGCCGCAGAAGGTCACATCGAACTCGACAGCCTCATGCTCCTGGCCCAAGGACGGGTTGCCCTTGGCGTCTCGCTCGGCACGGTGCTTCCCGAAGAACGCCTCGCCACCGCCGCACGCTGGACAGGGAAAGCACTGCTCATCGCGCAGCGTTTGGGCGACACCGAATTCCTTGCGCACACGCTGCGCATGCACGGAAACGAGCTGCGCAAGGCCGGGCATGAACCTGCTGCGGTCGCCAGGCTCGAACAGGCCGCGGAGCTCACCCCTGATGCGACTGGGCAAGGAACCGCGCTCGCGTTGCTGTCCAGAGCAACAGGCGAACTCGGCGCCCCGGACCGCTTCGACCACGCCATCGGCCGCTACCGCGATCTCCTCGACCAACACCCCGGCGACGGGATGCTGTTCAACCCGTTCACCTTTCGCGAGATCGAACTACGGGGCCTCATGGCAACGGGCCGAGCCGACCAAGCTGTGAGAGTCGTCGACGCAGCCCAAGTCGATGCAGCCCCGGCAGCGCCGCAGTGGCACATCATCGAGCGCGTCACAGCCGGGCAGGTCCTCCTCGAAGCGGGCGAACGACACGGCGCAGAGGAAGCGCTCCGAACTGCGCTTCAGGCTGCCGAAGCCCAGCGTCTACCGCACCAGATCCAACGCGCCATTCGCGCGGCGCGGGTGGGTCCGCTCGAAACAGTCGGCGCTGATGGTGAGGCGGCATTGCAGAGGTTGCGCGACCTGCTTGGCCAATCGGCACTCACGGGTGCCGATTCGGTTTCCCGACCCGCACAGTGATATGCCCGCCCGGCAAGGAACCGGACGGGCACTCGTTTTTGCCGACTGACAGCTGCAGCTCCGTTTTCCCAGGTAGCAGGATTCCTTCCAGTAGGTCTTTCGGAAACCCAGTTGTTCGACTGGGTTCGAGTGAACCCTTCTCGGCCGGAGGCCAGGCGCTTCCGGGCGAGCAGCATCGCGGCGGCGAGGACTTCCCGGCGCTTCACCGGGGGCGAGTGATCGGTGGTCTTCGCCTGGAATCGGGCGGCCGGCGGGCGGAAGTAAGGTGGCCGACCGTGGATCGACCCCTGCTGCCCGAGCACCTCCAGCTGCTGCTGTCCGACGAGCCCGTGCTGGACGTGTACTCCCACGGTCCGTGGCGGGTTCCGGACGGCTTGTACGAGGAGATCGGGGAGCGCGCGGTCGAGCTCAACCGCGACCCGGCGGCGGAGGCGCTGGCCGTGGAACTGCCGGAGTTCTTCGCCGAGGACACCACCGTCATCGGCGCCGAGCTGTGGTTCCTGCTGGAGTTCCTGGTCGGCACGGCGGCGGTCCGCGGCGGCAACGCCGCCGACCTGCAGCGGGAGACCATGGGCGGCTTCGCGGCCCAGCCGTGGCGGCCCAACCGCACTTGGTCCTGGAGCGCGAGCGCGTCGCGGTTCCGGCCGCCGGTGGAGTGGCTGCTCGACGGAGCCGGTGACGACCCCGATCTGCGGGAGCTGGCGTTCGGCGTCGCCCGCCGCTGCCTGGACGTGTTCGCCGGGATCGAACCGCTCGAACCGCGCCGCCAGGCGCTGATCGCGCTGCACGACATGCGCGCGGCGGACCCGGCGCTGGCCAAGCAGGACCTCGTCGCGCCGGTCGGGAGGCTGGCGGACCTGTGGGCGCAGCGCGCCGACGAGTCGATCCTGGCGGCGTTGCCCGAGCTCAGCGGCCCGGCAGGCTACCTGGACTGGGCGTGCTCGGGGTTCCTGGCCGCGCACCAGCGGTTGCTGGAGCGGTCGCCGGGCGTCGCGGGCGCGGGCCCGATCCCCGACATCGACTACTCGGTGGAGCACGAGATCGCGCTGGCCGGCCTGATGCTGCAGGCCGAGCTGGCGGAGGTGCCGGTCGAGCTGGCGCTCACCACGGGCCACGCGATGTTCGAGGTCGTGCAGGCCATGTTCGTCCGGCTCAAGGAGAACTTCGACGGCGACCGCTGGCACAACCTCGTGCTGGCCTGGCTCGGGCGCGCGGTGCTGGCGGGCGAGGTGGACGTCTGCCGCGCCTGGCTGGATATGGCGATGCGGGTCAGCGGCGTGGTGCAGGGCCTGCCGGACGGCATCGTGACGCCGAGCTGCTTCGTCCCGGTGCGGGACTTCCAGCGGCAACTGCGGGTGCTGGCCCGGCCGCGCAGGGTGCTCAACCCGCTGGTGCCGAAGCTGGTCGGCGGCGAGGAACTGCACTCGGCGGCCGCGGATCCGGCGGCGGCCCTGGTGGGCCAGCCGGAGCTGGCCGCAGCGGTCCGCGCCGAGCTGGCCGATTTCCGGCACGGCCGCACCAGGGTGGTGCGGATGTTGTTGACCGGCCCGGAAAGCACGGGGCGGGGCACGGCGGCGGGACTCCTGCGCGGCATGCTGCTCAAGGCGGGCGGCAACCGCACCGAGGCATGGGTTTCCGAGGCCGAGTTCGCCAGCCTCGACGTCAGCAACGCCGTGGTGCACCTGCAGCAGAAGACGCAGGGCCTCGGCGCCCACGACGTGCTGGTGGTGAACGGCCTCGACCAGCTGGCTGGCCTGGAGCGGTCCGGAACCGCGCTGCTGGAGGAATTGCGGCGGTTGGTGAAGCGGCTGCCGGAGCTGCACGTCATCGCGGTGTGCCGGGCCGGGGGAGACGACCGGGTGGGCGCGGTGAATCCGGCGCTGCTCCAGCAGTTCCGGGTCGCCAGGACCGCCGACTTCGCGCCGGAGGACCTCGCCGAGCTGTTCCGGCGCGCGGTGGCCCGGCGGGGCGCCACCGCCGCGGACGAGGCCGCGCGGTCGGCTGCCCGGCTGGCGGCGGTGGGGCCGCAGAACATGCGCGGCGCCCGGCTGATCGAGGACCTGGCGCGGCGCGGCGTCGACGCGGCCCGCGCCCGCAACAACGGGGGACCGGTGGAGGTGCTCGGCCGCGACCTGCCGGAGCACTCGGCCGGCACCGACCTGGCGGACTGCGTCGGCCTGGACTCGGTCCGCCGCGAACTGGACCTGGTCCTCGCCGAGGTCCGGGCCGCGAAGCTGCGCCGGGAGGCCGGGATGCCGGGCGCGGTGCGCCCGCGGCACCTGGTGTTCACCGGTGCTCCGGGGACCGGGAAGACGACCGTGGCCGGGGTCCTGGGCCGGACCTGCGCGGATCTCGGCCTGCTGTCCTCCGGGCACCTGGTGGTGGTCGACTGCGCGGACCTCGCCGGGCGGCACGTGGCGGAGGCGGCCACCGGGGTGCAGCGCGCGCTCGACAGGGCCATGGGCGGCGTGCTGTGCATCGAGGACGCGGGCACCCTCGCCCGGCCCGGCATCGACGTCGACCGGGCCCGCAACCAGGGTGTGATCGACGCGCTGCTGGCGGGCCTGCAGTCCCGCTCGGCGGATCTGCTGGTGGTCCTGTGCGGCCCGGACGCCGCGGTGAACGGCCTGCTCAAGGCGACCCCGGAACTGGCGGCCTGCTTCCCGAAGGTGGTGCGCTTCCCGGACCTGACCGACGAGCAGGTCGTGGAGCTGTTCGAGCGCAAGGCCGCGGCGGCGGGCTTCGCGCTCGGCGACGGGGTGCCGGAGAAGGCCCGGGCAGTGGTCCGCACGGCCCGCCGCGACGCGGCGATGACCAACGGCCGCCTCGCGGTGAACCTGCTGGAGCGCGCGGTCTCGTTGCAGTCCAGGCGAATCCTCGCGGACGGCGTGGTGAGCGCGGACGAGTCGCTGCACCGGATCGAGGCCGTGGACGTGCCGGACACCCCGGTCGAACCGGTGCACGCGGACCTCCCGGCGGACCCGCTGGCGGCGATCGACGGCCTGATCGGGCTGGAGTCGGTGAAGCGCGAAGTGCGCCTGCTGGTCGCCGAAGCTGAAGCGGACCGGCTGCGCCGCGGCGCCGGGCTGCCGCTCGCGGCCCGCACCAGGCACCTGGTGTTCACCGGCAATCCGGGCACGGCGAAGACGACGGTCGCCAGGCTGGTCGCGGCTGTGTACGCGAAGCTCGGCCTGCTGTCCTCCGGCCACCTGGTGGAGGTTTCGCACGCGGACCTGATCGCCGAGTACATCGGCCAGACCGCGCCGAAGGTCCGAGCCGCGGTGGAGCGCGCGCGGGGCGGCGTCCTGTTCGTCGACGAGGCGTACGCGCTGACGCCGCCGGACGGCAGGCACTCCTACGGCCCGGAGGCGATTGCGGAACTGCTGCGGCTGATGGAGGAGCACCGCGACGACCTGGTGGTGATCGCGGCCGGGTACGAGAGCCGGATGACGGAGTTCCTGCGCACCAACCCGGGCCTGGCCTCGCGCTTCCCCTCGGTGGTGCACTTCCCGGACTACGACGAGGCGGAGCTCGTCGAGATCTTCGAAAGCCTGGCGAGCACGGCGGGATTCACCGTCCACGAAGGCGTCCGCGCGGAGGTCCGCCGAATCCTGAGGGCGACGAGCCGGGACGAATCGTTCGGCAACGGCAGGGTCGTCCGAAACCTCCTGGACCGGGCGATCGCGTTGCAGGGCGAGCGGATCACGGCCGCCGAACGGCAGGACCCGGCGGAAGTCGGCCTCCTCCGCCCGGCGGACCTGTCCGGAGTCCACATCAACCACCTGGCAACCAGAACCGACCAGTTCGGCCAATACCTCTGATCACCCGACCCGCAAACCGGACCCGAGCCCAACAGGCCCGTTCGTCGCTTTGCATGTCCGGGCATGAGCGGAAGTTCTAACGCGTTCCCGTGCTGGTCATCGGCGTCAAGCCTGTCGGAGGGTTGACGATCAGGAACAACGGCACGACCAAGAAGGCGACCGCCGCGGTCAGGAAGGCTGCGGCCCCAGTACCGCCCGCGACGCCGGCTGCCACAGCCACGACTGCCGGGACGGCGGGCTGGGCGAGCCCCCACGACGAGCCGTGGAAGGCGAACCAGCGGGGACGCTCATCCGCTGGCGCGATCTCGGCGATCATCGCTTGCCAGCGCCCCAGCAGCACGCTGTTCACCGCCACCCATCCCAGGTAGGCCGCGATGGTGAGCGCGAGGCCGTCACCGAGCAGCATCATCAGAGTCAGCGCGCCCAGCAGCACCGTCCCGCAGGACAGCGTCGTCTTGTGCGACAAGGCATTCACCGCTGTCCGGGTCAGGCGGACGACCAGCGGAGCCAACAGGGCCGAACCGGCCAGAGCCAGGCCGGGCAGCCAGGGCGGAGCCCCGCGCTGGAGCAGCACGAACGGCATGAACATCAAGATGGCAAGATAGCCGAAAGCGAACGCAGTGCACGCCAGCGTCAGCGTCAACAGAAGCGCCGAAGGGCGCCAACGAGCAGTCGGGCGCCCCTTCTCCTGTCCTGGCAAGGTGATCTGCGCCGTGTCCTTGTTCAAGAACGCCAGAGTGACCGCCGCGGCAGCGACGCAGGTGACGCCGTCGACGATCATCAGCCATCGAACCCCCAGCGGGAGCAGCAGTGCGGCCAGCAGCCCTCCGGCGGCGCCCGCCGCCACCAAGGACGTGCCCAGCAGCGCATAAGCGTCTTGGCGCTGATCGCCCGCGGTGAGGCGGGCCAGCAATTCCTGGGACGCCGGTTCGTAGACCTCGAAGGCCAACCCGACGAGTGCGGCCGCGACCACGACCTGCACCGGGCTCTGCGCCGCAGCCAAGACCAGCAACGCGGCACCGGTCGCGATCAATCCCGACGCGATCACGGTGCGGGGCGCCAGCTTGTCCAGCAACAGGCCCCCGGCCCACCGCGAGATCAACGCTGTTACTCCGAAGACCGCCAGCGCCAATGCCGCCAGATCGGGACCGGCCAGCACGGCCAGGAACGCCAGCACGTATGCGCCCAACTGGTTGAGGATCCGCACACCCAGCAACACCTTCACCGGCCTGGGCAACGACGCGAACACCCGCACCTCCACCACGCCTACCCCGGCCCGAGTGCCCGAGTGCCCGGCATCATGCCGTGCACCACTGACAGCGCGGCCGGATTCCGGAAGGCGCAGTTCCTCATTCGTAGGTGGAGCCCACCCGCCGCGAGGTTCGTTCCGGCGGTCCGATCAGCGCAGCTGCCGCTAACAGCAGGTCGGTGAAAGGCCACTGGCGTAGCCCCTGCGGCACTCACATGACGAAACGTCCGTCCAGGGCGGAACGCGCCGCGCTGGTTGACCAGGTCTCGGCGACCGAGAACGGTTCCGCTCCACCTGTGTCCTATTAGGACTATGAATGTTCGCGGTCAGCGGTCCTGTTGTGCGTCCGAGCGGCCGATCGGCAGGGTGGCTGCCACTCCCCGGACGTGCCGACCGTCGAGGCGTTCCACGCCGATGCCCCAGCCGCGGGCCAGCCCGGTCAGCACCTGCGTCGTGTGCTCCAGCGCCTGGAGGTTCGCCGCCGCTATGCGCATCGTCGCGCTCACGCGGGGTTCTGCGTCGGTCGTCGACCGGTGGGCCGTGACGGCGATCGTCACCGCCGCGTGCGGCGCGGCCGCGAGCAGCCGGTGCAATGCCTGCGTTGCGACCGCCGGGGAAAGGCCCGGCCAGCCCTCGAGTTCGAAGGTCGCCTGCGAGACCGGGCCGGTGTGCCAGAGCCGCCACTGCTCCCGGATGCGGCTGCGGTCGGCCGTGACGTGGGCGAGCGAGGAGATGGTGCCGAGGACCTCGTGCTCGGTGAGCCCTCTGGTGGGCGTGCCGCGGCGGAGCTGGCGCTTCACCCGCCGGACGGCGTTGCCCAACGCTTGCCGGACTTCCGCGTCCCGATGCACCTCTACCGTGCGCAGCACTTGCAGGGTCAGCCAGACACGTGGCGCGTGAGCCTGGCTGAACCCGGCGTGGTGCACAACCTGCACGGCGAAGGCCGGTGCCTGCTCGCTCAGCGGTGGCAGCATCGTCTCCGGTGGCGGCATCGGTTTCGGGGCGCGGGCGGTCGTTCTCGGTTGCAGCACCGCTGAGATCCCGGCGGCCCGGCTGAGCATCGACACCACGTCGTCGCCGACGTCGTCCACGAGCCACACCGATTCCGGCGAGATCAGGCGCAGCAGCGCGCGTCCGGCCTCGTCCGCGCTCCGCAGATCCCGGTCGCGCTTGCGCAGCAAGTACTTCCACGACAACGCGAGCCATTCGTACAGCCAGCGGTCGCGGGTGCGAACCGCGGTCAGTGCCAGGACGATCGCGGCCGCGAGGACGACCGCGGCGATCGCGGGCCAAGGCCGGCCGATGACCAGCACGACCGCGATCAGCACGAGCTGCCAGCACATGATCTGCAGCACCCCGATCCCGCCGAGCGGGCGTGGTCGGGCAGATGTCGTTTCCGGCGGCCCGGCGGCAGATCGAGCCGCGGGCTCGGGCGGCGGGGCGGCGACCGGGTGCGCGGTCGCCGCCGGTTGCCACGCCGGAATCGGTCGCGGTTGCGGGATCGCCGGTGCGTTGATTCGCACGCCGGCTCGGGTCGCGCCTGGATCGGTCACCGTGCTGCCTCCTCGTGCCTTCCCCGGGGCCCAGTGTCCGCAGGGAAAATGAGGATTCGGTGACAGCGGGGCGCTCTCGCCCGAAGTTGGCGATTATCATCAAATCTTCATCGACCGCTTGTTAATGTCATCGGGTGACTGACGACTCGTCCGGCTCGAAATCCCCGGCTTGGCAGCGGCTTCGCGCCGTTGCGCGCGGCCGCGCGGCGATCGCGCTGCTGGTCGCCGGCTGCGTGGGACTGGTCGGCCTGGCCGTGACCGGACAGGCGTCCGTTCCGCCCGGCCTGCAGTTCGTCCAGGTCGGCCACTGGGTCTACAACAGCGCTTCGCAGTCGGCGTTCCACGTCGACGGGTCGACCGGCCAGGTGGATGCGCGGGCGAGCGTGCCCGGCGCGGAGCAGGGCAGCCAGGTCGTGCAGGGCGAGCGCTCCGGATACGTCGTCGAGCGGTCGCGGATCACGGAGTTCAGCAAGTCGACGCTGAGCGTCGAGAACAGCGTCGCGCCCCCCGCCGCCGAGCGGCCGGTCGTGCTGGAGGTCGCGGGCGGCCCGTACCTGGTCTACCGCAACGCGGGCCGGGTAGCGCGCCTCGGCGACCCGACGGCCACCGTCCCGGCGGGCGGCCCGCTGTCCATGCCGGTGGCGACCTCCGACGGAACGGTGTGGCTGCACCGGATCGACACCGGTTCGATCTGCCAGCTGTCGCGAGACGCCACCCGGCTCGCCTGTCCCGCGGAACTGCCCAAGGGCCACGGCGGCGCGCTGGCCGTCGTCGGCGACCGGGCGGTGGTGATCGACACCACGGCGGACACGCTGCACACCATCAGCGGCGACGGGCTCGGCGGATCCGCCGAGATCGGGCTCAAACTGCCGCCCACGGCGCAGGTCGCCAACAGCGCCGTCGACGGGCGGCTCGCCGTCGTCGACCCGGACCGTAAGCAGCTGCACCTGATCGACACCGCCGGGCTGGAGAAGAACGGCCCGACCGCCCGGCCCGTCTCGGTGGACCTGCCCAAGGAAGGCAAGATCGCCGGACCCGTCGCGGCCTCGCACGTCGTCATGGTGGTCGACGAGACCCGGCACGAAGTGCTCACCTACGACAGCAAGGGCCAGCTGAAGAGCTCGAAGAAGCTTCCGGAGAACGGCGAACCGCCGCGACCGGCGCTGGGCGAGGACGACCGGATCTACGTCGACACCTCGGACGGCTCGCGGGTGCTGGTGGTCGACGGCGAGGACGGATCGGCGGCCGAGGTGTCCATCGACGACGCCGCCCGCAACGGGACGGCCGACGAGGCGACCACCGAGGACCCACCGGACTCGGAGCCGCTGGTGCCCGGCGTGCTGTCGGATGTCGTCGCGGCCGCGACACCGCCCGGCGCGCCCCGCAACGTCAAGGCGGTCGCCGGCGACGGCTCGGCCACGGTGACCTGGGGCGCCGCCGCGAACAACGGCGCGCGGATCACCAGGTACCGGCTGAGCTGGTCGGGCGGGTCGACCACGGTCGACGGGTCGGCGTCGAGCGCCACCGTGAGCGGGCTGACCAACGGCAAATCCTACGTGATCACCGTGACCGCGGAGAACTCGGCGGGCCGCGGCTCGGGCGCCAGCGCCAAGGCGGTGGTGCCGGGACGCGCGGCCGAAGCGCCGAAGGTCACCGCGAAGGCGGGCGCCGACGGGCGGGTCTCGGTGACGTGGACCGAACCCGAACGCCACGGGGCGGAGCTGGTGCACTACCTGGTGAGCGCGTCCGGCAAGGGCGAACGCGAGGTTTCCGGCCAGAGCGCGGAATTCCAGGGGATCACAGGCACCACCACCATCACTGTCCGCGCGGTCACCAGGTACGGCCCGTCCGGTTCTCCCGTGCTCAAGGGGAATCCCGGCAAGCAGAGCGTCACCGTGCCGTCGGGCCCGCCCACCGTGGAGATCACCGGGGTGCGGGGCGATGGCAACAACAGGCTGATCGTGAGCGTCAACGCCGACGCCAAGGGCTCGTCGGCTACCTGCGAGGCGCGCTTCATGGGCTTCTTCCCGAGTTCTGCGCCCTGCGACGGGCCTTCCGAGATCGTCATTAACAACGTCACCTGGTTCGGCACCATCAAGATCACGGCCACCATCACGACCCCGCTGGGCCAGGCCACGGACACCTGGACGGGACAGCCGGGATAGCGATCCGGGGCGTCGTGTTCTGGATCGGGCCGGCGCCGCCGGCTGGTTTGCGTCGAGGAAAGGGCGAGGAACTGCTGTGACACCCACCCCCAAGGTCGCCTACGACCTCATCGCCGAGAACGTGCAGGTGGTGATGCGCGGCAAGGAGGACGTCGTCCGCCTCGCGGTGGCCGCCCTGTTCGCCGAGGGGCACCTGCTGATCGAGGACGTGCCCGGGGTCGGGAAGACCACCATGGCGCGGTGCATCGCGGCCAGCATCGGCGGCGGGTGGAGCCGCATCCAGTTCACGCCCGACCTGCTGCCCGGCGACATCACCGGCGTGATGGTGTACCACCAGAACGCCGAGCGGTTCCAGTTCCACCCCGGCGCGATCTTCGCCAACGTGGTGCTGGCGGACGAGATCAACCGGGGCACGCCGAAGACCCAGGCCGCGCTGCTGGAGGTGATGGCCGAACGCCGGGTGACCGTCGACTCGATCAGCCAGGACGTGCCGCGGCCGTTCCTCGTCGTGGCCACGCAGAACCCGATCGAGATGGAGGGCACCTACCGGTTGCCCGAGGCGCAGCTGGACCGGTTCCTGATGCGCCTGTCCGTCGGCTACCCGGAGCACGACGCCGAGGTGCGCGTGGTGATGGGCGACTGCGCCGGGGTGAGCCCGGACGAGCTGCAGCCGGTGATCGACATCAGCGGCGTGCAGCAGGTGATCGGCGAGGTGCGGAAGTCGCGCCTGGCCCCAGAGGTCATCTCCTACGCGGTGCGGCTGGCCGCGGCGAGCCGGACCCATCCGGCGGTCCGCTACGGCGCCAGCCCGCGCGGCAGCATCGCCCTGATCCGAGCGGCCCAGGCGCTCGCCGCCACCCACGGCCGCGACTTCGTGACGCCGGACGACGTGAAGGACGTGGCCGTCCCGGTGCTCGCCCACCGCCTCGTGCTCACCCCGGACGCGGAGCTGAGCCAGCGGCAGGCGAGCGACGTGGTGGCGGAGCTGCTGGCGGACACCGCCGTGCCGACGGACCCGGCGAGGAGGTAGGGGTGCGGCTCACCCGCCGCGGCATCCTCGTTCTCCTCGGGGCCGCGCTCTGTTTCGCCTTCGGAGAGGTGGCCGGGTTTCCGCTGTTCCGGGCGCTGGCCGGGGTCGCGGTCGGCGCGGTGCTGGCCGCCGTGGCCACCACCTTCGTCCAGCCCAAGGTGGAGGTCATCCGCTCCGTCACCCCGGACCGGGTCGAGCGGGGCAAGCCCGCGCTGGCGTCGCTGGTGGTCCGCAACGGCACCACCCGCAGGCATGGCGGATTCGCCGCGTCCGACCGGGTCGGCACCGAGGCGAACGAGGTGCAGGTCCGCCCGCTCGCGCCCGGCGCGGAGGCCACCTACCACTACGAGCTGCTCACCACGGCGCGCGGCCGGCTCCAGGTCGGCCCGCTCGTGCTGAGCCGGTTCGATCCCTTCGGCCTCGCCCACGGAGACCGGACCGCGGGCGGCACCGCGCACCTGTGGGCGCACCCGCGTCGGCACCAGGTGCGCCCCGCGCGGGCCGGCTATCCGAGGCACCACCACGACGGGCCGATCACCGATCCGCCGCTGCGCGGTTCGGCGGACCTGCGCGCCGTCCGGCCGTACGTGATCGGCGACGAAGTGCGCTTCCTGCACTGGAAAGCGACGGCCCGGACCGGTCAGCTCATGGTGCGCGAGTACGCCGACCCGGCGCAGCTGCGGTTCACGGCGGTGCTCGACACCCGGCCCGCCGCGATGAGCCCGGCCGTTTTCGAAGAAGCCGTCGAGGTGGCGGCCTCGCTGCTCTACGCCTCAGCATCGGCCGGACAGCACTGCCGGCTGATCGCCTCCCACGGCATCGACACGCCGGTCGACAGCGGCCTGCGGGCGGCCAGGTCGCTACTGGACGAGTTGTGCCTGGTCGGCCAGGACGCGGCGGCGGATGCGCAGCTGGTGCCGGCCGCGCTCGCCGCGACGCGTCCCGGCGGCATCCTGGTCGTGATCACCGGGCCGGACGCCGATGTGGCCGCGCACCGCTGGCGGCCGGACGTGCTGGTCCGGCTCGGCGCCCGGCAGTCGTCGGCGGGCAACGGGCTGATCGCCGCGTCGGACGCGGCCGATGCCGCCGCGAAGTGGAACGTCTTGCAGGCGGCTCCGGCATGACCGCGCGCAGCCGGCTTGCGGTCGCCGGATTGCTCTGCGCCGCAGCGGTTTCCGGGTTCTTGTTCGCGCCGGTCTTCGGCTTGGCGCCGCTGATCGTCCCGGTGCTCGTCGTGGTGCTCGTCGGCTACGGCTGCGTCGAACTGGCCGCGCGGTGGCCGGAACTGGAGCCGTGGCGCCCGGTTCTGGTGCTGCTGGGGGCTCTTCTCGGGCTGATCGAGTCGCTCCTGTTCCCGACCACCGTGGTGGGCCTGCCCACCGGGGAGACGCTGCGGGTGCTGGAACGCGGGTTGACCGAGGGCTGGCTGCTCAGCCTGCAGTCGACCTGGCCCGCCAGGCCGGATGCCGAGCAGCTGCTGTTCGTCCCGCTGGCGGTGCTGCTCGCCGTCGCGCTCGGCCTGGAATTGTTGCTGCGCCTGCGAAAGCCGATGGTGGCGTTGCTGCCGGGCCTGGCCGTGGTCGCGCTCGCCCAGGCGTACCAGGCGCTGACCGGGCTTGCGGCGCTGCTTGCCGCGATCGCCTACGCGGTCCCGGCCGGAGTGGTGCTCTGGGCGGAGCGCCCCGGGCGCCCGGCCGCCCGCCCTCGCGGTGGGCTCCAACCGGTGCCCCGGTCGTCCAAGGCGCGGATTCTGCTCGTGGTGCCGACGATCGTGGGCGTCGTCGCCGGTTCCGTCCTCATCGGCGGCTTCGATCCGGTCGGCGGCGATCCGTACCGCCTGGCGGACGGCCGCCTGGCGCCGTTGCAGCAGAACCGGCTCAGCAATCCGCTGGACCAGATCGCGGCGCGGCTGGGCGACCGCGAGCGGGAGGTGTTCCGCTACCGCAGCGATGCGCCGGTCGACCGGTGGCGCCTGGTGGTGCTGGATGGCTTCGACGGAACCAACTGGTCGACCGGCGCGCAGCTGCGCCGGATGGGAACCGGCCTCGACGGGGTGCCGGGCGGCACCGCGGGCGCGGCCGACCTGCGGGTGCGAGGCGGGCTCGGGCCGTGGTTGCCGAGCCAGCCGGTTCCGGTGGGCGTGACCGGGCTCGCGCCGCTGGTGGACCAGTCCTCGGGCGCGCTGCTGGTGGACCCGCCGGTGCCCGCCGGGCAGGAGGTCTCCTACCGGCTGAGCTGGTCGACGCCCCAGGTCGACGCGGCACGGCTCGGCGTAGCCCCGGTGGATCCCCACGCGGCGGGCGGGCTCGGCGGACTCGGCGTGGTGCCACCGGAAATCGGGCGGCTGGCCAGGGATTCGGTGCGCGGGCTGCGCCCGACGTTCCAGGCGGCCCTGCAGCTCGACCGGTTCCTCAGCGAGAACTACCAGGTCGCGGTCGGCGAAGACCTGCCGACCGGGCACGGCTGGCCGCAGCTGCGGCACTTCCTCCTGGAGAGCAAGCGCGGGACGAGCGAGCAGTTCGCCGCCGCGTACGTGCTCCTGGCGAGGCTGAACGGCATCCCGGCCCGGCTGGTCGTCGGGTTCCGCGGCTCGAACAAGACCGAGGGCGACTTCAAGGTGGTGCGCAACGGCGACGTGCTGGCGTGGCCGGAGGTGGCGGTCGAGGGAGTCGGCTGGGTGCCGCTGGACCCGACCGCGACCGCGGCCCAGTCCGGCCGGGAGCAGTCCGGCCTGGCGATGGCGGCCGCGCAGGCCAGGCAGCAGCTACCGCCGGAGAACCAACTGCGCCCGCCCCAGCTCCCGCCGGGGCAGCAGGAGGACGCGGGCGAACAGGAATCCGGCGCCGCCCCGATGCTGTGGGCAGTGGTGGTTCCGGTTGCCGGGGCACTGCTTCTGCTCGCCTGCTGGCTGGTCGGAGTGCCGCTGGCGAAGTCCGTGCGAGCCCGCCGAAGGAGGCGCCTTGCCGGCGCCGATGGCGTGATGGGCGCATGGGCGGAAGCCCGCGACCGGATCCGAGCCCACGGCGTGCCGTACCGGATCGGGATGACACCGCGAGATCTGGCGGAGTCGGCGGGCTCGATGATCGGAGAACGAACGGCGCAGCCGGTGGTAAGGCTGGCGAAGGTGCTGGACATGGCGCTGTGGTCAGGAGTCCCGGTGGCGGACGGCCAATCCCGACGAGCCTGGGAAGAGGTCCGAGAGGTCCGGCGAGCACTAGCAACCCGCCCACTGTCCACCAGACTGAGAGCAGCACTGGAACTACGTACACTGCTCCCCACCGGCCGCCAACAAGACCGATCCTGAGGGATGGGCCGAGAAGTCATCTCGACTTCCGCTGGCTCGCGGCTGCACGCTGCGCTGCGGTGGCGTGCAACCACCCACGCGCCTTCTGCTCCAGGTCGCGGATGTCGTCCCAGCTGTGATCGACCGGGATCGAAGCCACCAGTTGGTGGTTCTCGTGAACTGCGGGCAAGGTGGGACACTCGTTCGGGAGGACTCAGACGTCTAGTGCGAGGTGTTTCAATGTCCGCCGCAGCGAAGTATCAAGAGATCGCGGCGACGCTGCGCAGCCAGATCGACCGGGGCGAGCTGTCGGTTGGGGATCAGTTGCCGACCGAGCAGGCTCTGCAGGACCGGTTCGACGCATCACGCACAACGGTCCGCCAGGCCCTGAAGGAGCTTCGAGACGCCGGCCTGGTTCAGATGCGCCACGGAGTGGGCGTGTTCGTCGCACCGCCGAAGGTGGTCCGGCGGCTGGACTCCCGCGAACGTCTGTCGAAGGCCCGGCGGGAAGCGAACAAGGCTGCTTTCCTGGCGGAAGCGGCGGCACAGGGATTCGCCCCATCATCCTCGGTCCGGGTGTGGTTCGAGCCTGCTCAGGATTACGCGGAACTCCTTGATGTTGAAGAGGGTTCCGAACTTTGCGTGCGCGACCGGGTGATGAGTGCGGACGATCAGCCGGTGATGCTGGCTGTTTCGCGGCTGCCCCGTGAGATCACCAGGGGTACCACCCTGGAAGAGGTGGAGACCGGGCCGGGCGGTGTGTTCGCCAGGCTGGAAGAACAGGGCTACGAGATCACCGGGCACGAGGAGATCGTGAGCGCCCGGATGCCGGACGCGAACGAACGGAAGCTGCTCGGCCTCGGCAGCGGTCCCGTGCTGACGGTTCGCCGCCGGACGTGGAGCGGCGACCGGGTGGTCGAGGTGAACGACATGGTGATGTCGGGCGAGTCGTACGAACTGCGCTACGCGTGGGATGCGATCTGACGTCATCCTGATGGAGCGGACAGCAATGGCCGTACCCAGCGGAAAAACGCCCTGGGGTTGGTGCAGAACCGGTCATCGCGAACGAGCTGCGGGAAGCCCTGCCTTGGGCTGATCGAGACTGGTCGGCGGCCGATCACGGTCGATATCGTGGTGGCGTACGAACGCGAACTCGGCCCGTTGGGAGACGACATGCTGCGTCGCCGGGACATCACGCACCCCCGCACCATGAAGGCTGACCGACCGACGCTCACCGAGCTGGCCCGTTCGATCGACAGCGGCGACCCCGGAGTGTTGGCGACCGCGCCGTCCAGCCGCGCCGTCGACTTCTTCCTCGCGTCGAAGCTCGGTGAGTCGGGGGCGAACCACCTGCGGGAGTGGGTCCGCACCGGGAAGACGTCGACGCTGCGCGCGAACGCGCTCGCGGTGCTTTCGAAGATGTCGATGCGCGAGGACATCGAGCTCATCGTGGATTGCTTGGAGACGGACGAGAAGGTCCGGTTCCTGTCCTTGGCATCCGAGGTGTCCAAGCTGATGCAGCACGATTGGGAGACGTCCAAGGCGGTTGCGAAAGACCCGACCACCGCCCCGAATCCCCGGAAGCTGGCAAAGGCCCTGACGAAGGAAACCCTCTTGGACTCCGACGCCGAGTCCCGCTGGTGCGGGGCGTACCTGCTCCGGGGACTCGTCCCCGTGCTGGGAAGGTAGACCTGGCCCGCGCGTCGGCGAGCTGACCGGCCGAGGGGTGCGTTAGTGCTGCAGGGCGTACCTACGTCGGTCGGAAGGTGACGGGATGAGCATTAGGGCAGGTTGGGCAGTTGTCGGTCTCGACGGCTCGTACCAGGGGCTGAACACGACCTTGGGCACCCCGGAGGACGTCGCGGGGTTCGTCGAGCAGCTCTCCGATCCCCAAGCTGACTCGGCCCGGCTAGTGCACAACGGTCGGCCGCTGTGGGACGCGGAAACGAACTTTCCCGATCACGGTGTGTTCGCTGCCGTCGTCGACGGATTCGGGTACCTCAGCTACCAGGACGCCACCCGAGACAAGGCCTACCCCGAGGGAGATCCAGCCTCGGAGGGCTGCGAGTTCGACGACGACGACTTTCCGCCCGGATCGGGTCTGCCGGTCGAGCAGTTCACCAAGACTCTCGTCGAGTTCCTGCACACCGCCGACCGGCCCGCTTCGGTGACATGGCTCGACCTCTACCCGGAGACGGCGGGCGAGTAACCGACTCAACGACGCCTGCGCTCCGCTCTAGAGGTTGCAGCGGGTGCCTCGGATTGGGATCGGGTCGCTGGTGTAGATGTGCTTTCCGTCCGTGGCCCTCACTTGGAAGCAGTACCTCCGGGTCGGGTCCACCGGTACCACCTTGGTGCGGTCCCGGTTGGCGACCAGGATCATCGTGTCGATCCGCTCGCCCGCCACCACCACCGCGAAGTCGAGGTCGCCGTCGGCTCGCCAGGTCAGCTGGACCTGGTCGCCCCGGTCTTCCGGTGGGGCCACTTCGAGGTTCACGTCCGGCTTCGGGTCGGCCGGCTGCTGCGGCGGGGGAGCGGCGACCGCGGTGGCCGCGGATTCGGCCTGCTCCGCCGGTTCGCCCGACCCGACGAACAGCGGCACGGCCGTCAGGCCAAGTACGACCACGCCGGCGCCGATCAGAACGCCGGTGCGACGCCGGTTGTGCGGGCGCTTGCCGGGTTTCGACTCGCCGCCGAAGGTGTGGACGAGGGTGCGGCCGGGCGGCACCGGTTCGGCCACCGGTGGGGCGTGTCCGGCGGCCACTGGCGGGACGTGTCCGGCGGTCACCGGTGGCGCGTGTCCGGCGGCCTGCGGGTGGTGCTGCGCGACCTCGGCGAAGTCGTCGAACTCGGCGGCGGGTTCGTCTTCCTCGTCGTCGGCCTCGCCGGAGTCGTGGCCGGGTTCGATCGCGCCGCCGCCCGTCGCCCGCTGGATCTTGGCGAACAGCGCCATCAGCATCGCGGCGTCCTGCGGCCGGTCCGCCGGGTCCTTGGCCAGCAGGCGACCGACCACATCGGACAGTTCGGCCGGCACCCCGGAGGCCCGGATCGGCGGCACCGGTTCCCGCAGCACCTGGAGGATCCGCTCGCCGGGCTGCTGCCCGGTGCGGTGCGGGAACGGCGGCGCGCCCGTCAACGCGGTGTGCAGGATCGCGCCGAGCCCGTACAGGTCGGATGCCGCGGAAATGGTGTCCTCGCGCAGCGTTTCGGGGGCGGTGTAGGCCACCGCGTGCATCGGGTCGCGCGGAAACCGGCGGCGCAGCGCCAATCCGAAGTCGGCGAGGACGAATTCGCCGGACCGGCGGTACAGCACGTTGTGCGGCGTCACGCCGCCGTGCAGGATGCCCGCCCGGTGCGCCGCGGCGAGCGCGGTGGCGATCGCCGACCCGATGGCGAGCACGTCGCGCAGCGACAGCGCGACGCCGGAGTCGAACAGCCCGGCCACCGAGCCCCGGCACAGCTCCATCCGCACGCCGGAGCGCCCGTCCCGGTGCTTGATCACGGCGTCGACGGGCAGGATCGGCCGCACCTCCCGCAACGCGTCGAGCGCCTTGCGCTCGCGGTCCAGCCACGCCGTGGTGTCGGCGTCGAAACCGTCGGCGAACATCTTGATCGCGACCGCGCGGCCGTCATCGACCAGCCGGCCCGCGTAGACCTTGGCGGTCGGACCTTCGGCGAGCAGCCTCAGGTCGCCCACCGCACCGCTGCTCTCGATGCTCATGCGCCCATTCTCCAGGAGTGCGGCCGGTCTGCGGCGAAAGTCGCGCAACGCGGCAGGTTCCTGCCTTCGCCACCCGCGATCGCCCGCTGCGGTCGAAGCTTTCGAGCATGCAGACTACCGGCCTGGTCAGAGTGACCATCGCCGCTCCAAGGCGGCGAATCGACATGGCGTTGCCAGAGCACGCGGCCGTCGCCGAGCTCCTCCCCGGCCTGCTGGCGCGCGCGGGCGAAGGCCTGGCCGACGACGGCGTCACCGGCGGCGGCTGGCAGCTGCGCAGGGTCGACGGGACGGCGTTCGACCTGGACCGGACGCTGGGCTCGCACCGGGTGCGGGACGGGGAAGTGCTGCACCTGGCGCCGCGCCGGATCAGCTGGCCGGAGCTGGAGTACGACGACCTGGTGGACGCGATCGCCACCGGATCCGGGCACACCGGCCGGGCGTGGGGGCCGCGGCACACCCGGCTGGCGGGGCTGGCGGCCGGTGCGGCGGCGGTGCTGCTCGGCCTGATCGCGGTGTTGCGCGCAGGCCCGCCGTGGACATCGCCCGCGTTGTGGGCCTTGGGCACGGCGGTGTTGCTGCTCGCGGCGGGCGTGGTGCTGGCCCGCGCGGCCGGTGATGCCGACGCCGGGGCCGTGCTGGCGGGGGTCGCGCTGCCGTTCGCCTTCGCCGGTGGGGGATTGCTCCTGGCCGGGCGGAATCCGGTGACCGAGCTGTCGGCGGGCCACCTGATGCTCGCCGGCGCGTCGCTGCTGTTGGCGGGCCTGGTGGGCTACCTCGGCGTGACCGCGGCCCAGGCCCTGTTCGCCGGGGCGGTCACCGTCGGCCTGCTCGGAGTGCTCGCCGGCTGGCTGGCCACGATCGACGGGTTGGCGGGCTACCAGGTCGCGGCCGTGGTCGGCGGCGGATTGCTGGCACTGTCCACAGTGTTCGCCCCGCTGGCGTTGCGGCTCGGCAGGGTGCCGATGCCGGTGCTGCCGCGATCGACGGCGGATCTGGTGCGCGACGATCCGCCGCCGCCCCTCGAACTGGTCCACGCCGCGGTGGCCAGGGCTGACGGGTTGCTCACCGGGATGCTGACCGGGGCGTCGGTCGTGGCGATGTGCTGCCTGGTGGCGCTGGTCGGCAGCGCCGATGCGAGCTCGGTGGTGATGGCGGCGGTGCTCGCCGTCGGATTCCTGCTGCGCGCACGGCTTTACCCGATCCTGCGGCAACGGGTGCCGTTGCTGGTCGCCGGGATGTTCGGCGTCGGCTGCCTGGTGGTCGGCCCGGGCGTGACGGCGGCGGGCCTGGTGTTCGCCGGGCCGCTGCTGCTGGTCGTGGCCGCCGCGGTGATCGCGGCCGGCATCCTGCTGAGCACCCGCGCCGCGAACCCCTACCTGGGCCGGTTCGCCGAGTACTCCGAGATCCTGGTGATGGTCGCCATCGTCCCGGTGGTGTGCGCCGTGCTCGGCCTGTACGGCTACGTCCGAGGGCTGGGGGGCTGAGCGCATGGCGTCGAAGCGAGATCAGCTGCAGGCGTACCAGTTCCTCGTCCAGCGGGCGATTTCCGCCCTGGTCACCAGGGAAACCGATCCGGAGCAGCCGCCGTTCCGCCGGCCGACGGGCGCGGTGCTCGCGAGCATCGCGCTGGCCATCGTGTCGCTGGCCTGCGTCGGCGTGTACGGGATGATCGTGCCGGGCGGCAACAACGCCTGGCGCAAGGACGCCGCGGTGATCGTGGAGAAGGAGACCGGCACCCGGTACGTCTACCTGAACGACCGGCTGTACCCGGTCGCCAACTACGCGTCCGCGCTGCTGCTCCTCGGCGATCACCGCGCCACGCAGCAGGTTTCCCGGAATTCCCTCGCCGACGTGCCCCGCGGGCCCCGCATCGGCATCCCGGGCGCGCCCGACGCGCTGCCGGGCCCGGACCGGCTGCTGACCGGCTCCTGGTCGCTGTGCTCGGCGCCGGCCAGTGACGTTGCGGGAAGCAGGATCGAGGAGTCGGTGCTGCTGGCCGGTGCCGAACCGGCCGGTGGCGCCGGGCTGGGCGACCAGGCGCTGCTGGTCGAGCTCGCGCCGACGGGCGAGCGCTACCTGATCTGGCGCGGTCGCCGGCACCAGATCAACGCCTATGACGCGGTCGTCGGCACCGGTCTCGCGCTGACGTCCGAGCCGTGGGCGAGGGTCGGGCAGGCATGGCTGGACGTGCTGCCCGAAGGCGCTCCGATCGAGCCGCTCGCGGTGGCGCAGGCCGGGGAACCGTCCGCGGCGGTAGAGGGGCGGACCGACATCCGGGTCGGGATGCTGCTGGTGGTGCAGACATCGGGCGGCGGGCAGCAGTACTACCTGGCGGAGCGGGACGCGCTGCGCCCGATCACCCAGCTGCAGCACGACATCCAGCTGGCGGACGCGCGGACGATGCTCGCCGCCTACCCCGGCGGGGAACCGAAGGCGGTTCAGCTGGCGCCGTCGCTGGCTGCCACGGCGCGGCGGCTCGATCCGGTCGTGGCGGCCGCGGGCTCGGCGCCCGCCACGCGACCGGCCGTCGCTCGGCTGCGGGACCGGGAGGCCACGGTGTGCGCCACCTTCGGCCAGGGCGGGGCGGTGCCCCTGCTGGTGGTCGATCCGGTGCTGCCGCCGGCCGATCCGATGACGGCGACCACGCGCCGGAGCGTGCACGGGACGCCGCTGGCCGACCGGGTGCACGTCCCGCCGGGATGGGCCGCGGTGGTCGAGGCGATGCCGTCGGAGCAGGCCCCGGTGGGCACGCTGACCGTGGTCACGGACATGGGACGCCGCTACCCGGTGGCGGCACCGGAGGTGCTGCGGATGCTCGGCTACGCCTCGGCCCGCCCGGTGCGCCTGCCAGCGGGCCTGGTGGCCCGCCTACCGGAAGGCCCCGCCCTGGATCCCAATGCCGCCATGCGCCAAGCCCCGGCCGGATGACGCCTGAGGACGGAAGCGGCCGGTCGGTGGTAACGCCGACCGGCGCAGTGCCGATCGCCAGGGCTGCGGGCCGTGAGCCCTTCGTGCTGCGGTGGGAGCTGTTCTGGATGTGCTGCGGTAGGGGTGCCCGTGTCTTTGGAGTGGCGAAGCCGCATCTACGCCGCGCTGTTCCTGTTGGGAGTCGGCGAAACCCTCGTCGATACCGTGTACAGCACGCTCGTGCCCGCACTGGTGCCGCAGCAGCTGCTTGGGAGGGCCAATGCGCGGCTGATGCTGACGTTCTTGCTGAACAACCAACTGCTGGGGCCGCTGATGTTCGCCGCCGGAAGCGCCATGCCGCTCGGCTTCCACGCGCTGACCTTCGCGCTGAGGGCTTTGATCGTCGCCCGCATCCGGCACGTCGAGGCTCCTCGCAGTCACAGGCGGCGCATCCGCTGCGCACCGAGGTCGCCGAAGGCCTGGCGTGGCTGGGGCGTCACGCCGGGATGCGCACCCTGACGGCGTGCATTCTGGCGATGAACCTGACCGAGGTGGGGCGTTCTCCATCTGGGTCCTGCATGCGCGCGAGCACCTCGGTCTGTCCGCCATCGGTTTCGGCCTGTTCACCCCGTTCTGGGTCGCTTGCACGGCCGTGGCCCTGCTTTCGATGCTGACGTGGACCGTGCTGCGGCACGCAGCACCGGATTCAGCCTGACATCGAGGCCGAGCCGGGCAAGAGCGACCACCTCGACTGGCACCCCACCCGGGGCCACCCACCCCGGGATCGGCCTCCCGGGTTCTACCGCAATTTCAATGGAAATCGGATCTTCGATTTCCATTGAAATTGCGGCAGTTGTCCACAGGCGTCGGCGTGTCGTGGTGTGACACGCCGACGATCCGCAAGTTCCATTGAAATCGGACATCCGATTTCAATGGAACTTGCGGCAGGTGTGGTCGGTGGGGTGCGCGCGGGTGCCTGCGATCTGGTCGCAGGCGCCCGCACACCGGCAGGCGGTGCCAGTCCCACACGACAGGTGCCGGAATTCCGTGCTATGAACCGGCTATCGGCGCCTTGTGGGCGGATCCATTTGCCACAGATCGTCGTCGGGCAGCCGGGCCGGGCCTGCTTCGCGGGTGCGTTGGCCGCTCGTCCGCTGGAAGGCGGCGTCGCCGCCGGAGCGGCCGCGCAGGCTCTCCGGAACACCGTCGGTTCCGGCCGGCCTGCGCTTGGTCTCGGTTCGTCCGGTGGGCTGTTCGGCGGAGCCCGGGCGCAGCGTGCCCGACGTGCCCTGGCCTGCGGACGGAGGGATCATCGGCGGCGGCATCGCGCCCGCGACCGGTTTCGCCCCGGCCGCGGCGGCGGCTCCCGGCTTCACCTCGGCGGCCAGGCTGGGCGCCCGCTTGCCCGCTACCGGCTTCGCCAGCGGCATCATGCCAGCTCCGCCCGCCGCGCCCGCCCAGCCGAGCCCACCCGACGGCACCGGTGGACCGGACGCCGACGGCAGCCCGGCACCGAGGTGCGCGTTCGGGACCGGGCCCGTCACGGGCGTCGCCCCGGCCAGCGACGGCCCGGTCACGCCGGAGAGGTCTGGTGCGGTCGCGCCGTCGGTCATCGACGAGGCCAGGTTCTGCAGTTCCGACAGGACGTCCATCCCGGCGTTCGCCGCTTTGAGGAATTCGGCCGGGGAGCCTTCGACAACGGGGAGGCCGCCCTTCGGCGCGGGCAGCACGTCGCCCGGCGACTGGAGCCCGGAGGCCGCGACGACCTTGAGCATCGACATGTCGAACTGCGCGCCCAGGGCCGACATCCGCGCGCCGGCCGCCTGCTGGAACGCCGGGGCCGTCCACGCGGTGAGCGGGTTGGACATGGCGAGCATGTAGGACTCGTAGAGGCCGGTCACGGTCCCGAGCGCCTCCGGGATCGCGCCGGCCAGCGTGGTCAGCGTCTCGACCGGCTGGGCCGCGTCGATCCGGTCGGCCCACATGGTCAGCTCGGCCAGCGACCGCTGGACCTTCTCCTCGTGCGCCCGCCCGGCATCGTCCTTCCAATGTGGAGCGAGCTCGCCCGCGCGGGTGTGCAGCTCCACCCTGGCCTCTTCGATCCAGGCGCGGACCTCGGTCCACATCCGCGCCGCGTCGGTGAGGACGGCGACGTTGGCCTGCTCGGCGGTGATCATCGCCATGTGCGCCTCGATGGGCAGCAGGTTGTAGGGGATTGCCATGGATGCCCTCCTCAGGCGGCGCTGGTCGGGGAGGCGGTTCCGGGCTCGTCACCCGGCTTCGCGGCGGGTTGCTGGCCGAACGTCCCGCCCGCCTGCTTCAGCAGGCCGAGCCCCTTGTTCGCGAGCTTCAGGGCAGAGGCGGTGAGCGTGAGCGCGCTGGTCACGTCGGCGGCGCTGTAGGTCGCCGCGGCCGCCTTCACCTTCGCGGAGTCGGTCACCAGGTCCTCGGTCACCTTCGTCAGGTACGTGGCCATGGCCGCCGTGGCGGCCTTGTCCAGCACGGACATCGCGATCCCCTCGAACAGGCCGGACAGGTTCGGCGGCGTCCCCAGCCGCGTGAGCGACGGCGGCATCGGGGGAGCGGTGAGCCGGCTGGAGAACGCGCTCATTGCCTCGGTGTTGCCGTTGACCTCTGCTGCGGGCATACGCCCCTCCTCGATGTCCGGCGCGGTGTCGCGCGGTTGCGGTCCGGGTCGGCCCGGCAGTTCCGCTGGAATGCCACGGGTTTTCGCGCATCGCCTGCCCCTGCTCAGCGAAGCACGGCGGCCGGTCGCGGTGGGCGCCGCGACAGCAACCGGCCATTTCGGCTACGAGCTCGGCGGGAGCCAGGCGATCTGGACCTGGTCCTTCTGCCCGCGGCGGTCGACCAGCCAGCCGCGGCCCGGCGGGAGCACCTGGGCGCGCATGCCGCCCAGCAGCGGGCCCTCGTCCCGGTCGCCGGACATCATCAGGCCGGGCGCGCCGACCTCCCGCAGCCGGGCCAGGAACGGCTCGAACAGCCCGCGCCCGGCCCCGCCGGTGCGGCGGGCCAGCACGACGTGCAGGCCGATGTCGGCGCCCTGCGCCGCCAGCGGCAGCAGCGACATCAGCGGGTGTTCCTGGTGCGTGGCCACCATGTCGTAGTCGTCGACGAGCACGAAGATCTCCGGCCCCTGCCACCAGTTCCGGGCGCGCAGCTGCTCCGGCGTGATGTCCTGGCCCGGCAGCCGCTTGGTCAGCTCGGCGGCCACCTCGGCCAGCAGGCCGCGGCTGTGCGCGTCGTTGGTGCCGGTGCCGAGCAGGTGCTCGTCGCCGATCTCGCCGAGCAGACCGCGGCGGTGGTCGACGAGCACGATCCGCGCCTCGCTCGGCGAGTACGCCTGGCAGATCCGCCGGGCCAGCACCCGCAGGAACGAGGTCTTGCCGGATTCGGTGTCGGCCAGCAGGAAGAAGTGCGGGTCGGCGTTGAAGTCCAGCCGCATCGGGGAGAGGTCGCGCTCGTGGATGCCGACCGCGAGCCCCGCTTCGTCCCCGGTGAGCTCCTCGGTGGCGGGCAGCTCGGCGTAGGGCAGCACGCCCGGCAGCAGCCGCACCGGCGGCGCGGGCTCGCCCGGCCACGCCGCCCCGACCGCCTCGACCAGCGCGCCGATGCCGCCTGCCAGATCGCCTGCGCTGCTCACCCCGTCGATCCTGGGCAGCGCCACCAGCATCTGGTGCCCGCTCATCGCGAGGCCCCGCCCGGGCGAGTCGGCGGGCACGCTCATCGCGGCGCGCCGGTCCACGATCGAGTCGATCGGGTCGCCGATCTTCAGCTCCAGCCTGCTGGCGAACAGGTCGCGGACGTTCATCCGCAGCTCGAAGGAGCGGGCGCAGGACGCCACCACGTGCACGCCGTAGGACAGGCCGCGGGCGGCGAGGTCGCCGACGGCCTCCTCCAGGTCGTTGAAGTCGTTGCGCAGCGTCTGCCAGCCGTCGATCACCAGGAAGACGTCGCCGTGCGGGTGGTCGGCGAACCGGCCCTCGGTGCGCAGCCGGCGGTAGGTGGCGATGCCGTCGATCTGGTGCTCGGCGAACATCCGCTCGCGCTGGGCGAGCAGCGTCGCCACCTCGGCGACGGTGCGCCGGACCGCGCCGGTGTCCAGGCGTCCCGACACGCCCGCGACGTGCGGCAGACCGGCGAGCGAGCCGAGCGTGCCACCGCCGAAGTCCAGGCAGTAGAACTGGGCTTCGCGCGGGGTGTGGGTGAGCGCGAGGCTGGTGATCAGGGTGCGCAGCGCGGTGCTCTTGCCGGTCTGCGGGGCTCCGAGCACCAGCACGTGCCCGGCGGCGCCGGACAGGTCGAGCTCCAGCGGGTCGCGCCGCTGCTCCAGTGGCCGGTCCACGATGCCCAGCACCGGGCGGAGCGTGCCCGCCGGGGCGGCGGTCAACCCGCGCACCGGATCGGTGGTCAGCGGCGGCAGCACGGCGTCCAGGGACGGCGAGTCGGACAGCGGCGGCAGCCAGACCTGGTGCGCCGGCGTGCCCCGGCCCTGCAGCCGGTCGACCAGGACGTCCAGCAGGGTTTCGCCGACGGCGGCGTCCTCGTCGACTTCCGGCTCCTCCGGCACGTCGTCGAGAGTGGGCTCCGGGGCGAGGTACGTGGTCGTGTACTCGTGCAGCGCCAGCCGTTCGCCGAAGGCCGCGGCCACGCCGGTTCCGGCGGCGCTCTGGTAGACGCCGGAGACGTAGGCGGAGCGGAACCGGTCCATCGGCTCGGTGCCGACCTTGAGGAATCCGTGCCCGGGAGCCCTCGGCAGCCGGAAGGCGTCGGGCACGCCGAGCACGGCCCGGCTCTCCATCTCGGAGAAGGTGCGCAGCCCGATCCGGTAGGACAGGTGGGTTTCCAGGCCGCGCAGCCGGCCCTCGTCCAGCCGCTGCGAGGCGAGCAGGAGATGCACGCCGAGCGAGCGGCCGACCCGTCCGATCTGGACGAACAGGTCGATGAACTCCGGTTTGGCGGACAGCAGTTCGGAGAACTCGTCGCAGATGACCAGCAGCGTCGGCACCTCGGGCAGCGGGGCCCCGGCGGCGCGGGCCTTCTCGTAGTCGCGCAGGGAGGCGAAGTCGCCCGCCGCGCGCAGCAGCTCCTGGCGGCGGATCAGCTCGCCGTTGATCGCGTCGGTCATCCGGTCGACCAGGTGCAGTTCCTCGGCGAGGTTGGTGATCACCGCGCTGGTGTGCGGCAACGCGTCCAGCCGGGCGAAGGTGGCGCCGCCCTTGAAGTCGACCAGCGCGAAGTTCAGCGAGTTCGGCGGGTGGGTGACGGCCAGCGCCAGCACCAGGGTGCGCAGCAGTTCCGACTTGCCGGAGCCGGTGGCGCCGACCAGCAGGCCGTGCGGGCCCATGCCGTCCTGGGCTGACTCCTTCAGGTCGATCTCGATCGGAACGCCGTCGGCCCGGATGCCGAACTTCACCCGCAGCCGGTCCCGGTTCGGCCGCGGCGCCCAGGTCTCGGCCGGGTCGAGCTCGTACGGGTCGCCCAGCTCCAGCAGCTCGGCCAGGCCCAGCTCGTTGGTCATCGGCGCATCGCCGCGCACGCCGGCGGTCAGCCGCAGCGGGGCCAGCTGCCGGGCCAGGCCCTCGGCCGCGGCCGCGCCGAGCGAGTCCGCCCGGCCGACCTGAGCGGCGCCGTCCATCGTCTCGCTGCCCAGCTCGCCGTCGGCGGCCACGTCCAGCACCACCGCGCTCCGGTCCAGCGCTCGCGGCGGCGCGGTGGTCAGATCCACCACGGTCACGCCTTCCACACCACCGCCGGTCATCAGGTGATCGGAGCCGGCGACCGAGCCGCCGTCGAGCACCACCACCAGGTGCGGGCCCGGGATGCCCGCCCCGGCCTCCGGGTCGAAGCGCGGCCGCTTGGCGAGCTCCTCCTCCAGCATCGATTCCAGCGCCGGAATCTCCTGAGCCACCAGGCGAACCGGTCCGACCGCGTCGGTGCGCTCCGGGTGCAGCGCGTGCGGCAGCCACTTGACCCACTCCCAGTCCGGGCGGCGCTCCTCGCCCGCGCACACCGCGATCCGCAGGTCGTCCGGCGAGTGCGAGGTGGCCAGCTGCGCGAGCATCGCGCGCAGCATGCCCAGCGCCGCAGTGCGGTCGCCGCGCAGGTAGATCCGGCTGAAGCCGTTGACCGCGATCGCGACCGGCAACCGGTCCACTGTGGAATACGTGGTGATGAACCTGCGCAGCGCCAGCGCGGACAGCGGTTCGAGCTCCTCCAGCGGTTTGGTGTCGGGGGCGACCAGCGTGACCGTCGGGCGCTGCGCGCCGCGGCCGATCCGCGCGACACCGAAATCCGGGTCGTCCTTGCGCCGCTCCCACAACCGGTAGCTCGCCGCCACCGACCACAGCGAGGCGGGATCCGGGTGCAGGTACTCCATCGCCGCGCGCTGCCCGCGCACCGACCGCCGGAACCGCAGCCGGTGCTGGGCGAGGTGCCGCAGGTACTTGCGCCGGGCGTGGCCCATCTCGCGCTTGCTCGGGCCGCCGCTCTGCAGGAAGCCCATGACGACCATGCCGAGCATCGCCACGCCCATCAGCCCGTACATGACGAAGCGGATGGAACCGCCCAGTGAACCGGAGAACATCAGCATCATGCCCGCCGTCATCGCCACCATGGGCAGCACCATGAACACCTGCGTCCACTGCCGGGCGGGTGGCGGCGGGATCTCCGGCGGCGCCTGCAGCACCAGCTCGCCGGCGGGCATCTCCGGCGCCGGTCTGCGGGCCGGCCTCTTCACCACGACTGTCGCCATGACCGTGATGGTTCGCGATCGGCGGCGTTGGGCGCGGGCGATGGCAGGAACGTGCCGCGCCGGGGCGCGGGAGGGGTTCCGCGCTCTAGCTTCGGCATCGGAACCGCACGCCGAGCAGAGGAGGGGTGGATGGTTTCCAACCAGGCCCACATCGATTACGGGGCGATGCAGCACCTGGTCTCCCTGACGGAGAACAGCCAGCGCGACCAGAACGGCGCGAGCGTGGCCCACAGCCAGCGCAACAGCGAGACGGTCCAAGGTGGACTGCTGGGGTCGCCGCAGGTCGCGGCCTTCTCGGTCGGCCAGAACCGCGACGACCAGTGGCGGAAGGTCGCGGACCACAACCAGCTCCTGGTCGACAACAACAACCAGTTGCTCTCCGTGTACCAGGGCGGTCAGGACAGCGCCCAGAGCGTGCTCGTCGCGCCGGACTACGGCACCGCGAGCGTCATCAACCCCAGCTGAAGGGAGTAGCGAATGTCGACCGGCGGGGAATTCAAGATCGTCTGCGACATGATGGACATGGCGATGTCCGATGCCCAGAAGACGGCAGCCCAGATCGGGGACTACTTCGACGGGCAGGTCCAGCAGGCGATGAACATCAACCACTTCGACGAGGCCCACCAGCAGATGGCGCAGTCCTACCAGCTGCGCCAGAAGGAAACCGGGTACTGGCAGGAGGGGCTGAACGCGGAGGGCAACGCCTACGGCAACGTCGGCGACATCGGCAACCAGACCCTGCGGCAAGGCATCAACATCGTCACCAACATCTAGACGCTGTTTTCACCCGGGCGCCCGAAGGCGCCCAGCCCACCGGATGCCCGGCGCGCCATCGCGCCGGGCATCCGGCGTTGGTGCCGGGGTTCACCTTTCCCGTCCAGTTTTCCCTGCGCATTAACAGTTTTCGGAACCCGGCGGCTTTAGACCGTTCAGAGGCGTGCGGCGACCGGTCCCGCCGCTACTCTCATCGCATTCACAGCAGTGAAGTTTTGTCTGTTCGCTTCCACGAAGGGCGTTCGCCATGTTCGCTGCTCTTTCTGCTGCCGCTTTGACGGCCCTGACCATGTTTTCCCCGGTGGGCTACCACGACGACGTTCCGCCGCCGACCGGCAAGATCACCATCGATGTCGCGACGGTGAACGGATCGGGATGCCCGGCGGGAACCGCCGCGATCGCGGTGTCCCCGGACAACACCTCGTTCACCGTGAGCTACAGCGACTACCTGGCCAAGGTGGGCCCGGGCGCGGATCCCACCGCTTTCCGCAAGAACTGCCAGCTCAACCTGATCGTCAACATTCCGCAGGGATTCACCTACGGCATCGCCAGCGCCGACTACCGCGGTTTCGCCCACCTCGAACCGGGGGCGACCGGGCTGGAGAAGGCGAGTTACTACTTCCAGGGAATGTCGGAGACGGGCCGTTTCCAGACGCCGTTCTCCGGCCCGCTGAGCGACAACTGGCAGGTGACCGACTCCACCGAGATCGGCGCGATCGTCTACAAGCCGTGCGGCGAACAGCGCAATTTCAACATCAACACCGAATTGCGGGTGGACGCCGGCACCTCGGACCCGTCGAAGACGAGCTTCATGTCGATGGACTCCACCGACGGCAACATCGACACCACCTACCACTTCCAGTGGAAGGAATGCCCGAAGCCGTAGCGAGTCCGGGCGCCGATCCTCAGCGATCGGCGATGAGGAAGATCTGCTCAGGTGGTTCGACGGCGGCGGGTTCGGCGGGCAGCGAGCGCGCCCGGCCCGCCCGCCAGCGGCGCCGTCGCCCGCGAGGCAGGACCACCGCCATCGCCGCGGCCAGCACGACCACCCCGGCCGCGGCGATGGTCAGCCACTTCGCCACGTCCGCCGTGCCCTGCTCCCACGCGATCCGGTCGAGTCGCGCCTGATCCAGGGGCTGCGGGACGTGCGCCGGCAGCGCCGCCGGGTTGTCGAGGTCGAGCCCGTCGGTCACCGCCCGGTACGGATCGACCAGGCCCGCCCCGTAGCCGTCGCCGGTCGCTCCGCCGCGGGCCGGGCTCGCGGTGGCCATCAGCCGCTGGGCGACCTCGGGAGCGGTGAGCCGGGGCCAGGCGGCGCGCACCAGCGCCGCGGTCCCGGCCACGAACGGCGCGGCGAAGCTGGTGCCGTCGACGTAGGTGTGACCGTCCACCCTGGTCGTGGCGAGCACCTTCTCGCCCGGCGCGACGAGGTCCACGTACCGGCCGATCTGCGATCCGGACATCCGGGCGCCGTCGATGTCCACGGCGCCGACGCCGAGCACGCCGTCGTACGCGGCCGGGTAGGACGGCAGTTCGGCGCTCGCGTCCCGCTGCGCGTTGCCGGCCGCGGCCACCACCAGCACGTCCTTGGCCACCGCGTACGCGACCGCGCCCCGGATGGCGGGGTAGTCGTCCGGCCCCGCCAGGGACAGGTTGATCACCTTCGCGCCCTGGTCCGCGGCGTAGCGGATGCCGTTCGCCACCACCTGCGGGTCGATCCGCAGCGACTCGCCGCGATCGCCGACGTCCCGGTCGCTGATCCGCACCGGCAGGATCGCCGCGTCCGGCGCGACCCCGTGGAAGCCGACGCCGGGCACCTGGTCGGCGGCGATGATCCCGGCCACCCCGGTCCCGTGGGAGACGCAGTCGAACGCGCCCGGCAGCGCGCCAGTCAGGTAGAAGTCGCGGCCCGGCAACACCTTTCCCGGCCGGCGCAGCTGCGGGTGGTCGGCGTCGACGCCGGAGTCGACGACCGCGACCAGCACCCCGGAGCCCCGGCTGTGCGGCCAGGCGCGCTGCGGGTCGAGGACCTGCTGGGCCCACGGCTGCTCCCGCACCTGCGGGCGGGTCGGCTCCGGGTCGTGGCAGGCGCCGGGCGGGGGAGCGGCGTCCGCGACGGCGCCGCCGGTGATCTGAAGCGCCGTCGCGGCAAGCACCGCGGCGAGCAGCACTCGATGTCGTCTCATCTCCACCATGGTCTTCCCGGTGCGGGCCGCATCGCTGCTCGTGGCCGCAACAGGCCACGAGCTCAGCGGGTGCGGCCCAGTGCGCGGTCCAGTTGGTGCAGCGAGGGGTCGAAATCGACGTCGGTGCGGTCGATTTCGGCGTCCGGGGGCAGGAACGGCTTGGCGAGCTCGAACACGTCCTGGCGCGCGCAACCGGCCGCGAACCGGATGGTCCCCATGATCTGCTCGGCCAACCGCCGCGAATCGGGGGCGTGGAAGACCCGCGGATCGATGTGCAGCTCGACGAGTTCGCCGCGGCCGCTCACCGTCGCCGAGACGAGGCCGTCGGCGGAGTCGGCGGTGACCCGCATGTCGGTCAGCTCGTCCCGGAACTTCCGGATCCCGTCGGCGAGGCGCTCGTAGGTCTCCCGCATCTCGCCGAGATCGTGGTCATCGGTCCCGTTCTGCACGCGTTCCCCGTCCCTTTCCGACACTGCCGGCGAGGCGGGTGGCTTCGGCGATGACCGCGGGCCAGTCGTCCTGCCCGGCACCCGCGACCGAGACGACGACCAACCGATTCCCGTCCGGCACTTGCACTTCCGCCTTGATCCGCGGCAGGAGCAGCTCCTCTCGCGCCCCGGCGACCTCCGGCGGCAGGCGGTACTCCCCGGCGTGCAGGGCCACCAGCGCCGGCCCGTTGGCCAGCGTCGCGACGCCGACCTGGGCCGCCGGGTGCCGCCGCCGGTAGGGCACGACGAGGCTGCTCGCGACCGCCACCGCGGGCAGCGGCATCGCGCGCAGCGGGGCGACGCCGACGGCCAGCGCCAGCGAGACCGGCGGATCGCCGGCGGTGAACCTGCCGAGGATGCTCGCGCCCTGCTCGGCGGCGCCCGGTGGCAGCGGCATCGCCTCGAAGCCTTCGGGCAACGCGATCTCCGGCATCCGGGATCGGGAGGCTACCGCCGTCATCGTGCCCCCACCCGGTCCCGTGCCCTGGTTTCGTCGCGCGCGCCCTGGTTCTCGTTGTCCGCGGCGATCCCGTCCCCGGCCGCGTTGGCGAACGGGACGACGATGCCCAGCGGTGTTCCCTTGAGCGCTACCTGCAAGGGGTTCTCCGGCACCCAGTAGGACTCCAGGTCGTTGAAGTACGTCGGCGGGCCTTCGTCGGGCGTGGCAAGCTCCGCTCCGATCTGCTGCCCGACGACGAAGGTGGTGCCGTTCGGCACGCCGGACGCGCCGTAGATGACCGCCTGCCGGTCCCAGTTCAGCGTCTCCTCGGCGACATCGGCGCCGGCCTTGTCCGCCAGCGTGTGGCCGCCCAGCGCCACGACGCCGGTGCCCAGCGACGCCTTCCCCAGCGCGTTGCTGATCCCCTCCGCTATGGGATTCGGGACGACCCCGGCCACATCGGAGGCCAGGCCGAGCGTGGTGCTGATGTCACCCACCACATCGGACACCTTGTTGACGAGTTCGGCGTTGTCCGTCAGCAGGTCCTGGCCCCTCTCCAGCAGGTTGCGGCCCTCGCCGAGCTCCGCGACGATCGCGCCGTGGTCCACGTCCCGGCGGTTGGCGATCCCGTCCAGCAGGCCGTTGAGGTGGTTGTTGATCCACGAGGCGACCTGCTTCACGATCCGCTCCTGGGCGTCGTCGCCGATGAACGGGACGGCACCGGCGGCCTCGTACGGGACGGTGTTGAGCGCGATGATGTTCTGGATGTACTGCTTCGCGTTCTTGACGTCGGCGGCGAACGCGCCGGCGAGCCCGCCGAGCTGCACCATTTGACCGGCGGCGCCGACGCCCAGCTTGATCTCCCAGGTCAGCACGCTGACGAACTGGCCGCCCCCCGGGTCCTGCCAGGCCTCCCAGACCGCCTCAAGACCCGCCTCGTTGAGCCCCGCGAACGCCGCGGCGGAATCCAGCAGCGCGAAGTAGATCGCGCCCACCATGTCCTCGTTGGTGTCCGGCCACTCGGTGAGCGGCTTGACCTTGGACCACAGTTCCCCGGAGGGTTCCGAAACAGGCACAGCACTTCCCAGTGTCGCATGTGGACGGATTCAGCGGATGCCGGGAATTCCGCCCTCGATGGTCTGGCTCGCGGCGATCTCGGCCTCCCGGTACGCCTGAACGGCGACGCGGCCCGCGTGGGTGGTCATCTCCAGCTTGTCGAGCACGCCGTCGGCGAGGGTGCGGACCTGCTCGGCCGCCGGGACGTAGGTCGGCCGGAACGCCTGCGCCAGCCTGCCCTGCCCGATGCCCTCCTCGTTGTTGACGGTCACCGGCCGCAGCCGGAGCCAGGTGTTGCTGGTCTCGCTCAGGAGCGACTGGATCTGTACCACCTCGGTGTCGGTCGCTTCGAGTCGCATGTTGAGTTCCCAGGTCACGCCCCACCCCGAAGTCTCGTTCCAGCCCGGATCCGGACCAACGGTAGGCGCGGAGATGGCGGACGAGGACCGGATGACACCTTGCTGCCATCACCGTCGTGCGCGACCCGGCGGCGGAACGCCGAACCCTTCGAACGGGTCGATGTGCCGCCCTGGCACGACATCACGATCCGCAGTTTCAATTGAAACCTGCGTCCGCAGACACCCCGACGTCCAGTTTCAATTGAAACTTGTGGTTCGTTGGACCTGTGGCCCAGTTTCAATTGAAACTCGGCACCCGGTCAGGACGCGCTCAGCGGGAGGCGCAGCTCGAAGATCGCGCCACCCTCGTCGGCGTTGTAGACCGCCAGCGTTCCGTTGTGGGCTTGGGCCACCCAGCGCACGATCGACAGGCCCAGGCCGGACGATCCGCCGGTGCTGCTGAACCGGTCGAAGGCGTCCGCCGCCGCCTCCGCGTCGATGCCGGGGCCGTGGTCGGCAACCGTGACGGTGCCGCCGGCCACCGTGATGTGCACGATCGCGTCCGCGCCCGGCTGCCGCCCGTACCGCATCGCGTTGTCCAGCAAGTTTCCGATGGCCCGCTGCACCAGCACCGGGTCGGCGTCCACTTTGGTCGGTGCCGCGGTGACGGTCACCTGCGCCCCGTCGGTCCTGGTGTCCTCGACGACGCCGACCACCAGCTGGTCCAGCCAGACCGGCTGGATGGTCAGCTGCTCCACCCCGGCCGCGAGCCGCGCCCGGGCCAGCAGGTCGTCGATGATGCTGCCCATCCGCGCCGCCAGCTGGACGGTGCGCGGCAACAGATCGGCGCGCTGGGTCGGGTTGTCGAGCGCGGTTTCGGCGAGCGCGCGCAGCGCCGCCACCGGCGTCCGCAGGTCGTGCGCCGTCTCGGCTAGCAGCACCTCCTGCTGCTGCAGCGCCGCTGCCGCGGGCCGGATCGAGCGTCCGGACAACAGGTGGCTCGCCACCCCCAGCCCGCCGATCAGCACCGCGCAGCCGCCGATCACCACCAGCACCAGCTCGGTGTGCCGCTGCTGCTCCGGGCGGGCGTCGGCGACCGCGACCACCGCGCCGATGTAGGTGCCGTCGCGGCTGATCAGCGGCTCGGCCCGCACCCTGACCGGCTCGCCGCCGGTGCCCTCCTGGTAGCCGGAGACCAGGTTGCCGGAACCGACGGCCCCGGCCGCCAGCCCGTTGAGCACCCCGATGTCCATCGGCACGCACTGCCGGTCCGACAGGTGCGGCTGGAAGGTGGGTGCGCCGCCGGGCAGGATCGCGAACTGCGGGCAGCCTTCGTTGAGCACGTCGGCGTTGACGAGGTTGAACTGGATGGCCTCGTCGAAGCCGACGAGCCTGCTGACCGACGAGGTGATCCGGTGCAGCTCCGCATCGGTCTGCTCGATGCCCCGCTTGCCGTCCTCGCTGATCACGAACCAGGCGAGCACCACGAGCCCAATGGCGTTCATCGCCGTGAACAGCGCGGTGAGCGTCCAGCGCAGCCTGCGCAGCCGGTCCGCTGCGGAGTGGTTCACGGCGTGCCGAGCCGGTAGCCGACGCCGCGCACCGCGTGGATCAACTCGGGTTCGCGCAGCTTGCGGCGCAACCTCCGGACCGTCGCGTCGACCACGTTGGACATCGGATCGGTCTGCTCGTCCCAGCAGTGCTCGATCAGATCGGCCCGTCCCACCGTTCGCCCCGCCCTGGTGAGGAGGTATTCGAGCACGGCGAACTCCTTGTTCGTCAAGGTCAGCAGCGCGCCCGCCCGGCGCACCTCGCGACGCGCGCAGTCCATCACGAGGTCGGTGTGGCTCAGCACGGTGGGCCGGAAGATACCGGCCCGGCGGCAGAGGTTGGCCACCCGCTCGGCGAGCTCGGCCATGGCGAACGGCTTGACCAGGTAGTCGTCGCCCCCGTGCTCGAACCCCGCCACCCGGTCGGCGAGCGCGTCGCGTGCGGTGAGGAACAGCACCGGCGCGTGCCAGCCCTCCCGCCGCCTGGCGTGGACGTAGTCGATGGCGTCGCCGTCCGGCAGCATCCGGTCGAACACCACGCAGTCGTAGTGGTTTTCGCGCAGGGCCGGATCCGCGGTCTTGATGTCCCCGCAGGCGTCGACCTCGACGTTCGACGTGCGCAGTTTCGCGGCGACCGCGATGCGCAGGTTCTCGTCGTCCTCGACGACCATGATCCGTGTCATCAAAACCTCATGTGGTGCGGAGGAAAGTCGGTGTCATGCAGTTCCAGCCACCCGCTCCGCCCGGTGCGCACACCGCGCGGAACACCTTCCTCGAGCCGGGGGACGCGAAGCGAGCCGCGCCCCTGAACGCTAACCCGAGGACGGGCGCAGGTCAGCCGATCGGTCCGATCTGGCATGAACCGGCCGCGGGCCGGAACTCGTTGCGGCACGCCGGGAAGCCCTGCTCGGGGGAGCAGCGGGACGCGGCCGCGCAATCCGATTCCCACCGCTCAACGGAGGTGCCCGTCATGAAAGCCCAGTCAGCAGGTCGGCTCAGCCTGGTCGGGGGAAGCGGTCCGGCGACGGGCCGCGCCAGGATGGACGCGCTCCTGGCCTCGGCCACCAGCGAGGTGCTGGTCATGGCCGTCGGCGCGCAGTCCTGGCCGATCGGTGCGCTGCGCCGGTCGGGCGCGAACCTGCGCCACGGCGTGCGGTACCGGGTGCTGGCGCCCGACGCGGTGCGGCTTTCCGGCGCGCTGACCGCCCTGGCGCTCGCCGGGGCGGAGGTCCGGACCGATGCCGAGGTCCCGATGGAGGCGGTGGTGGTCGACGGGACGTCCGCGGTGCTGCCCGCGGACCGCTCGAACGCCGGGAGCGCCACGGGCGCGGCATTCTTCCAGCTGCCCAGCGTGGTCACCGCGACCGTGGGCCTGTTCGAGCGGATCTGGCGGTCCGCGGTGCCGCTCACCCCGGCCGATTTGCCGGAATCCGGCGACGTTTCGGTGCTGACGAGCCGGGAGCGAGACCTGCTGACCCTGCTCTGCTCGGGCAGCACCGACGAATCGGCGGCGGCCCGCCTGGGCATCTCGGTCCGCACCGTCCGGCGGATGGTGGCCGACATCATGAACCGGCTCGGCGCGCGCAGCAGGTTCCAGGCCGGGGTCAAGGCGGCCGACCGGGGCTGGCTGATGGACGAGGCGGGGTGATCGGTATCGCCAATGCCGGTATGCGGGCGGCGCCGGCGCGCTAGCGTGCACCTGTGCGGGTGTTGGTGACCGAGGACGACGACAACTTGCGGGTGGCGCTCGACGGGGCCTTGCGCGGCGCCGGGTTCGCGGTGGACGTCGCGGCCGACCTGCCCGCCGCCGACGAGGCGCTGTTCGTGAACGCCTACGACTGCGCGGTGTTCGACCGGATGCTGCCCGCCGGGGACGCGCTGCACTACGTGCGCGGCAAGCGCGCGGAAGGCTGGCCGGTGCCGGTTCTCTTCCTGACCGCGCGGGACAGCCTGGCCGACCGGATCGACGGCCTGCGCCTCGGCGACGACTACCTGGTGAAGCCCTTCGCGATGGCGGAGCTGGTGGCCAGGGTGCGCGGCCTGTGCCGGCGCACCACGGCGGGCCGGCCGGCGGTGCTGCACTGCGCGGACGTCGAGCTCGACGGCGGCAACCACCAGGTGCGCCGGGCCGGCGTGCTGCTCACCTTGACCCGCAAGGAGTTCCTGGTCCTGGAGCGGATGATGACCTCGCCCGGCACGCCGCTGTCGCGCCCGGAGCTGATCGACTACGCGTGGGACGAGGCGGCGGACCCGGCGTCGAACGTGCTCGACGTGGTGATCGGCCGCCTGCGCCGCAAGCTCGGCGAACCACAGCTGATCCAGACCGTCCGCGGCTCCGGCTACCTGATCACCGGGTAACCCGCCCGCGCCAGGAACCCCCCAATTTTAGGCAAAATCGGGAACCTGCCCGGCCGGGATGAGCGATCCGGTTTCAGGTCGTTCCAGAATGGTGCGCGCCCCGTGCAGGACGTGGCCATCTGGGGCGCGGGGCGCCGTTTTCGCGCGAAACCGGCGCCCCGCGTGAGGGCGGGGCGACGGTTTCGCGCGAAAACGCCCACCGGTGTCAGGAGCCGGGAACCTCGGGAGAGCGGTTCGAAAACGACTTCTTGGGCAAGAGCGGCAGCGCCCCGCGTGGTCGCGTGGTGGGGGGAGCTCCCAATTTTAGGCAAAATTGGAAATCCTCCTAGTGGCCGCAAGGCGGGTGCTCAGCGCTTGGTCGCGGTCTGGCCGAGGCGGGATCGGACGGCGACTCCGGCGCAGGCGACCACCGCGATGCCGCCGAGGACCGTGGGCCAGGTGAGCTGTTCGTGCAGGAACAGCGCGGCCCAGCTGATGGTCATCACCGGCTGGGCGAGCTGGACCTGGCTGACCTGCGCCATCGGGCCGATCGCCAGTCCTCGGTACCAGGCGAAGAAGCCGAGGAACATGCTCACCACGGCCAGGTAGGCGAACGCGGCCCATTCGGTCGCGGTGCCGCTCGGGGCCTGCCGGGCGATCGAGATGCCGGTGAGCGCGATCATCAGCGGCGCGGAGAGCACCAGCGCCCAGGACACGGTCTGCCAGGCGCCGAGTTCGCGGGCGAGGAGCCCGCCTTCCGCGTAGCCGATCGCGGCCGCGACGACGGCGCCGAACAGCAGCAGATCGGACCAGTGCAGCCCGCTGAGCCCGCCGCCCTGAAACGCGGCGAACACGACGGCGGCGGCCGCGCCCACGGCCGCCATGATCCAGAACGCCATCGGGGGACGCTCGTGGCCGCGGATCACGGCCATCACGGCGGTCGCGGCGGGCAGGACGGCGATGACGACGGCGCCGTGGCTCGCGGGTGCAGTGGTCAGCGCGAAGGAGGTCAGCACGGGGAAGCCCACCACCACGCCGCCGGCGACGACCGCTACCCGGCTCCACTGGATGCCGCGGGGCAGGCGCTGCTTCGTGATCACCAGCGCGGCGGCCGCGAGCAGCGCGGCGATGACGGCGCGGGCGGAGCCGATGAACAGCGGTGACATGCCGCCGCTTTCGACGGCGACGCGGGTGAACGGGACGGTGAAGGAGAACGCCGCGACCCCGAGCAGGCCCCACCAGAGCCCGGTCCCCGACGGGGATAGCACTGGCGTTGCACGGATAGTAGCGCTATCGTTATTACTCATGTCCGACGATAGCAGTCCGGCGAGGATCGCTGCGGCCCTGAGGCAGTGGATCGCCGCGGCTCCGCCGGGGGCGAAGCTGCCGTCGACGCGTTCCCTGGTCGCCCAGCACGGAGCGAGCCCGGTCACCGTGCAGAAGGCGCTGCGCGGCCTGGCCGCGCAGGGCGTGGTGGAGAGCCGGCCGGGCGTCGGCACGTTCGTCCGCGCCGCCCGCGTCGCCCGCCCGAACGACTTCGGGTGGCAGACCGCGGCGCTCGGGGCACCGAACCACCGGATCCCGGAGCTGCCAACGGCTTTGCAGTCCGCCTCGAACGACGTGATCGCGCTGCATTCGGGCTATCCCGAGCGCGCACTGCTGCCGGAGCGCCTGGTCCGCGCTGCGTTCACCCGCGTGGCCCGCACCGACGCGCTGGTCGACAGGCCGCCGACGGCGGGCCTGCCGGAACTGCAGTCGTGGTTCGCGGCCGAGCTGGAGTCGGCGACCCCGGCCGGAACGACTCCGGTCGCGCCGAGCGACGTCGTGGTCATCCCGGGCAGCCAGGGCGGGCTGAGCACCGCGTTCCGCGCTCTCGTCGGGATCGGGCGGCCGCTGCTCATGGAGTCGCCGACCTACTGGGGCGCGATCCTGGCCGCCGCCCAGGTCGGCGTGCAGGTCATCCCGGTGCCCAGCGGTTTCGGCGGTCCCGATCCCGATGTGCTGTCGCGCGCGTTCGAGCAGTCCGGGGCCCGTGCCTTCTACGCCCAGCCCAGCTTCGCCAGCCCGACCGGGGCGCTGTGGTCGCCGGAGCTGGCAGGTCGGGTCCTGGACACGGTGCGGCGGCACGGCGCGTTCCTCATCGAGGACGACGCTGCGCACGACTTCGGCATGACGGCCGACCCGCGCCCGGTCGCCGCGCAGGACGACGGAGGGCACGTCGTCTACATCCGCTCGCTGAGCAAGAGCGTCTCCCCGGCGGTCCGCGTCGCCGGGCTGATCGCGCGCGGCCCGGCGCGCAAGCGGATCCTCGCGGATGCGCAGGCGGAATCCATTTACGTCAGCGGTGTTCTGCAGGCGGTCGCGCTCGACGTCGTCACGCAACCCGCCTGGCGGACCCACCTGCGCCGGCTCCGCCACGAGCTGAGAACCCGCCGGGACCTGCTCGTCGAAAGCCTCCGCGAGCACGCGCCCGGCGTGCAGCTGGAAGCCGTGCCGCAGGGCGGGCTGAACCTGTGGGTGCGGCTGCCGGACGCCATCGATCTCGGCCGGGTCATCCAGGAATGCAAGTCGGCGGGCGTCATCATCGGCGCGGGCAGCGAGTGGTTCCCGGCGGAACCGACGGGGCAGTACATCCGCCTCAACTACGCGCGGCCGAACCCCGGCGCCTTCCCCGACGGGGCGCGCACGATCGGCCAGGTGCTCGCCCGCGCGGCCTGAACGGTCGTTTCAGAATGGCTCCGCCTGGCTCGTCCCGAAGCCGTCCGGTGCCTGACACCGGTGGCGCTTTCGCGCGAAACCGGCACCGCTCCCCACGCGGAACGGCGGTTTCGCGCGAAACCGCCGTCCTGCACCCCGGGCCGCCACGTCCCACACGTGCCCGCGCACCATTCCGGCACGACCCCTAGGTCCAGCTGGTGCAGGCATGGCGGCTGACGTCGTGCCGGCCGCCATGCGCTGCGTTCAGCGGGTTTTCCGCGCCCGGTCGAGGAGGACGAGCGGGATGGCGGCCAGGGCGAGGGCCGCGCCGATCAAGCACACCGAGGTGAGAGCGGCCCCTTGCGCGAGCGAGCCGGCCGCCAGGACCGGCGTGATGCTGATGCCCAGCTGGAACGCCGATACGGTGGTGGCACCGGCGAGCGTCGGCGTATCGGCCGCGATCGCGAAGACGCGTCCGTAGAGGGCCGGGTTCAGCACGAACGCGGCGACGCCCAGCAGGAACACCGCCGGTACCACCGCCCAGACCTGCTGGATCGCGAAAACCATTGCGACGGACAGGATCACGATCGCCGATGCGCCGGTGAGCAGCGCGATGTGGGGGCGCCGATCGGAGACGCGGCCGCCGACGGACAGCCCGGCGAAGGCGCCGATCCCGAACAGCGCGAGGACGCCCGGGATCCACGCCTCGGGAACGCCGGTGATCCCGGCGAGCATGGCGGCCAGGTAGTTGAACGTGATCATGTACGCCGCGGTGGTCAGGATCGTGATCGCGTAGATGCCCCAGAGCACCGGCTTGCGCATCGTGGCGAGCTCCCGCGACACGCTCGGCGCGGCGGTCCGCTCGGCACCAGAGGAGGCAGGGAGCCCGAGCAGGCAGCCGACCATCCCGGCGGCGGTGAGGACCACCACTGCCCAGAAACCGCCGCGCCATTCGGTGAAGTGGCTCAGCAGCGTGCCCGCGGGGCCGCCGGCGACCATCGCCACGCTGAGACCGCTGACCACGACTCCGGAGGCGCGCGCGTTGCGGTCCGGTGTCACCAGGCCGATCGCGGTCACCGACGCGACGGCGAAGAACCCCGCGTAGGCGATGCCCGAGATCGCCCTGGTGACCAGCAAGATCTCGTAGTCGCCGAGCAGCCCGGCCACGATGCCGGCCGCGAAGACGCCCTGGGTGACCACCAGCGCGGTGCGACGCGGCCAGCGCAGGCTGAGCACGGCGAACGGCGGCCCGCCGATCACGACGCCCAGCGCGAACGCGGTGATCAGGAGCCCGGCGGAGGAGAGCGTGACGTCCAGATCGGCGGCGACCGCCGGTAGCACTCCGGCCAGCAGGAACTCCGCGCTTCCCATCGCGAACAGGCTGAAGCCCAGCAGGTACACACCGGCGGGCAACCTTTCGGAGCTTCCGCTCCGCGACGTCTTCCTCGTCGAATCCACAGTCGTGTCCACTCGGACCACCTCCACCGGGAGGATCGGGCGGTCTTCGCGGTTTCAGCAAACAACGTTGCCGATTCCGGGACGGATCTGTTCGACTGCCCGCATGGACGGAAACCCGAGCGTCGGCGCCGTGATCGAGCAGATCGCGCCGCGGCTGAGGCGCGTCCGCGAGAAGAAGGGCGTCAGCCTGGCCGATCTCGCGCGAGCCACCGGCATCTCGACCAGCACCCTCTCGCGCCTGGAATCGGCGCAGCGCAAGCCGAGCCTCGAACTCCTCCTGCCGATCACGGCGGCTCTCGGCGTCCCCCTCGACGAGATCGTCTCCGCGCCCCGGATACTCGATCCGCGCGTGCCGCAGCAGCCCGCGAAGACGGGCGGCCGGGTGCTGATCCCGTTGTCGCGGCACCAGGGGGAACCGCGCGCGTACAAGATGACGATCCCCGCGCACGACGAAGAGCCCCACCTGCGGACCCACCAGGGCTTCGAGTGGCTTTACGTGCTGCGCGGGCGACTGCGCGTGAAGCTGGGGGACCACGATTTCGTCATGGGGGCCGGCGAAGCGGCCGAGTTCGACTGCCGGATCCCGCACTGGTTCGGCGCCGCCGGACGCGGCGACGTCGAGGTGCTCAGCCTCTTCGGGAAGCAGGGCGAGCGCATCCACCTCCGCACCTCGCGGCGCTGAGAAGCTCCCGCCCGCGGCGTCACGGGTTCCAGACCATCGTCTGCTGGTGCAGCCGCTTGCCGTCCTGCCTGATGCCGGGAACCAGCGGCGTCGGGCCGTGCTTGGCGAAGCCCATGCGTTCGAAGAACCGGACCGCGCGGGTGTTCTCGCGCAGGGTCTGCAGAATGGCATCCCGGCGAACCGGCTTCGCGGAGCGCAGGTGGAGAACCTCAACCGCGAGGTCCTGGAGCCGCGCGGCGTGAACTCCGCCGGTTTCACGTCACGGGAGATCGACGTGCTGCGGCTGCTCTCGGAAGGCTGGGACACCGAGGAGATCGGCAAGGAGCTCTGCTATTCGGAGCGCACGGTGAAGAACGTCATCTACGCGATGACGAGCCGGCTGAACCTGCGCAACCGGCCGCAGCTGGTGGCCTACGGCGTGCGGATCGGCCTCATCTGACCGCCCGCTGATCCTCGTGACGCCCCGTTCCCATCAGGAGCGGGGCGTCCGCCAGTTCCAGGCAAGGGGTGCGGCGTTCGCGCCATCCGGTACATTGAGGACACTTCCGCCGCTCTCGCGGGCATCCGGCGCGCTTCCCGAAAGGCCTTGCCGGCGAACAAAGTGCGGTCGATCGGCTGCCCCACCGATGGCGCCGTGGTCGCCGATCCTCTTCCCGGAGGGCGACGAAGCCCGTTGATCCGCCGCCGGATTCAGCGGCGCAAGGCGGTTTCCCGTGCCATGTGCGACAGCTTTTCGGGATTGCGCACGGCGTAGAGCCCGGCGATGAGGCCGTCCTCGACGCGCACCGCCAGAACCGTGTCGAGTTCGCCCTCGTGCCGCAGGAGCAGCGCCGGGTGGCCGTTGACCTGTGCCGGACGCAGCGACGCCGCGGCGATCTTGCCCAGCACCTGGGCCACGGCTTCGGCCCCCACGAAGGGGGCCAGCGCGGCCTGCACGACCCCGCCGCCGTCGGTCAGCAGCACGACGTCCGGCGCGAGGATGTCGAGCAGGCGTTGCAGATCGCCCGTCTCGACCGCCCGCTGGAACGCCGTGAGCGCGTTCTGAGCCTGTGCCGGGGAAACGGCCCCGCGCGGGCGGCGCGCGGCGACGTGAGCCCGTGCCCGGTGCGCGATCTGGCGGACCGCGGCCGGGCTCTTGTCGACGGCCTCCGCGATCTCGTCGTAGGCCAGGTCGAACACCTCGCGCAGCACGAACACCGCCCGCTCGGTCGGCGCGAGCGTCTCCAGGACCAGCAGCATCGCCATCGAGACGCTGTCGGCCAGCTCGACGTCCTCGGCCACGTCGGGCGTGGTCAGCAGCGGCTCGGGCAGCCAGGGGCCGACGTAGGACTCCTTGCGGCGGCCGAGCGAGCGCAGTCGGCTCAGCGCCTGGCGCGTGGCGATCCGGACCAGGAAGGCGCGCTGGTCCCGCACCACGTCGAGATCGACGTCCACCCACCGCAACCAGGTCTCCTGCAGGACGTCCTCCGCGTCGGCGGCCGAGCCGAGCAGCTCGTAGGCGACGGTGAACAGCAGGTTGCGGTGGGCGACGAAACCCTCGGTGGCGGCGCTCATGCGGTCGCCGCGCGCGAGCGGCCCGGCCGTGTCCGTGGTCGGCTCGCTGCGCTCGTTCATCGCCGGCTCCTGTCTGCTCGTCCTCGACCCTGTCACACGCAAAAGGCGCCGACCCCGGCCGCTTTGTGACATCCGTGATCGGTGTCGTGCATCACACTGCCGCGTTGTCACAAGGAGCGGGTCGCCGGCATCTCCATGGTCGTCAAGACGCCGCGCGAACGATCCGCGCGGCATGCCACTGCACGAGCGAGGACGAAGCCATGGAACCCCGCATCAACCTGATGACCAACGAGATCGGCGCCAAGATCAGCAAGCGGATCTACAACGTCGGCCTGGCGATCCGGGAGTCGTCGCTGCCCAAGGCCCTCCAGGAGTTGGTGGAACTGCGCGCCAGCCAGATCAACGGCTGCGGCTGGTGCGTCGACGTCCACACCAAGGAGGCCGCGGCCGCCGGTGAGACCCCGGTCCGGCTCAACCTGGTCGCCGCCTGGCGCGAGTCCACCGTGTTCACCGAGGCCGAGCGGGCCGCGCTGGCGCTCGCCGAAGAGGGCACCCGGCTGGCCGACGCCCACGGCGGGGTGTCGGACGAGACCTGGGCCCAGGTGTGCGAGCACTACGACGAGGACCAGGTCGCCGCGCTGGTCTCCTTGGTCGCCATGATCAACGCCGCCAACCGGCTCGGCGTGATCACGCGCATGCGGGGAGGCTCCTACGACCCCGGCATGTTCGCCGGCCTGTCGAGCTGACCGGCAGGCGGATCCGGCCCGGGTCATCCGATCCGGGCAGGATCAGGTCGTATTCCATTGTGGACGAGCGTTGTCGGTCGGAAGTCGTTGTGCTCGGCGGCGTGAACTCCTTGCCGTGGTGGGGGCCGGAATTGACAGGTGATCGAACTGCAACTAGCTTTGTTGCAGTTCTGCAGGTGTCGCGAAGGAGTCGTGGTGGGTCTCAGCAGCAGGAGCGCGGTCGCGATCCACGCGCTCACGATGTTGGCGCGCTGGGACGACCGATCGCTGACTTCGGCGGAAATCGCGGAGAGCCTGGCGAGCAACCCGGTTCTCGTGCGGCGCATCCTCGGCAGCCTCCGGGATGCCGACCTGGTGCTGTCCACCGAGGGTCGCGGCGGCGGGTGGTCCCTGGCTCGCGCCGCGCGCGAGATCACGCTCTACGACGCGTACATCGCCGTCGAGGCGGGGCCGGTCCTGTCGCGGCACCCCCATCCGCCCAGCGCGGAGTGCGAGGTGGGGCGCAACATGAAGGCCCTGCTGGAGGCGGAGTTCCGGGACGCGGAGCGGGCGATGGAGGAACGGCTCGGCCGGACCACCATCGCCGACCTGGCCCGGAAGGTGCTGGCCTGCGAGCGCGAAGTCGCACTGCGGAACAGCTGACCGGGAAACGGTGGAGGAGAGTTCCTCCGCCGTTCTTTTTACCCAAACTGCAACCGTTGTGGTTGCGGTAATTTTCACGGAGGAGTGCGTCGAATGACATCCACGTCGATCGGGCCGGGACGAACCGGCACCGGACGGGCCCTGCTGGCAGTGCTCATGCCGGCGATCCTCGTCACGGTCACCGCAAGCGACATGGTCAACCTCATGCTCCCGTCGATCGGCGCGGAGTTCGGGGCGTCCGAAGCGGAACTGGCCTGGGTCGTCACGGGATTCCTGCTGATGTTCTCGGTCGGCATCCCGCTCTACGGCCGCCTCTCCGACCGGCTGGGCCTGCGGAGCCTCTTCGCCTTCGCCCTGGTGACCTACGCGGTCGGGAGCCTGGTCTGCGCGCTCGCCCCGGAACTCCTCGTGCTCGTGCTCGGGCGAATGGTGATGGGCGTCGGGGCGGCCGCGATACCCGTGCTGGCGATCATCTCCGTCACCAGGCTGATGCCGGAGGACGAGCGGGGGATGGGGATCGGCGTGGTCTCCGCTGCCGCGGGCATCGGCACCGCCGCCGGGCCGGCGATCGGCGGCGGGCTCGGCCAGTTCCTCGGCTGGCCCGCGCTGTTCTGGCTCGTGCTCGTGGTCGCGCTGGTGCTGCTTCCCCCGGCGCTGCGCGTGCTCCCGGGCGAGGCTCCTACGGGGGCGAGTCGCTTCGACCTCCTCGGCGGCGTCCTGCTGGGAATCGGCGCCGGGCTGGTCCTGTTCGGCATCACCCAGGCGCAGGTGGCCGGCTTCGGCGCGCCGTCTTCCTGGGGCAGCCTCCTGGTCGCGGTCGTGGCGATCGCGTTGTTCGGGTGGCGCACCGCTCGCGTCGCGCAGCCCTTCGTCCCGCCCGCGCTGTTCGCCAACCGGGTCTACCGGGCCGCGGTCGTCGTCGCGTTCCTGGCCATGGCGGTCAACCTCGGCGGCCTGGTCTTCGTCCCGCTGCTGGTGGTCGACGTCAACGGCCTCGCCCCGGGCGCGGGCGCCCTGGTCATGATCCCGGCCGGGGTCGCCGTCGCCGTCCTCTCGCCGCTGATCGGCCGTCTCGCCGACCGCATCGGCACCCGGCCCCTGGTGCTGGCCGGGCTCGCGACGATCGGGGTGTTCGCCCTGTTCCTCTCGACCGCCACGGGAGGCGCGTCGGTGATCCCCGCCGGGATCGGCATCCTCGGGCTCAGCGTCGGCTTCATCTTCGTGATCACGCCGATCATCAGCGCCGCGGCGAGCGCGCTGCCGGGCGATCAGGTGGGCGTCGGCCTCGGAATCCTCCAGGGCGCGCAGTTCCTCGGCGCCGGCACCGGCCCGGCCCTGTTCGGCGTGCTGGTCGCCGCGAGGCTGCAAAGCGGCAGCAACGCCATCAACCCCTTCTACGGCGGCCAGGCCGGGGCCGCCTACTCCGATGCGTTCCTGGCGATGGCCGTGGTCGTCGTCCTCGCGTTGATCGTCGCCTTCCGGATGCGTCCCGCAGCAACGTCGCGGGACAGCTGAAACACCCGCGCAACGCCGCCCGGGCGGCAGAGGCACAGATCGGCGAGCGCGATCCGATGCCGGGCTCAAGCGTTTTCATCGAAATGATCCGATTTTCTACCTGAATGTCGTAACGGGTCGGAAGATCATCGGGGACCGGACGTTTTCCATTGCTTGAAAGTGTGAATCCGCGCACTATCCGGCTAAATCGGCTAACGGCGCGGAACTGCGTTGATCGCCGGGTTCACGGCGGCCGTCCAGTCGTCCCGGATGCTCTATTCGGCGGATGTGGGACGGCCGCCGTCGCCTTTCGGCTGCAATACCCGGAGCATCGGACCGGTGCGGTAATCTTCTCCGCTGGGGTTTATTTCACGGCCAGCTCTGGGAAGGGTGCCGAAGCATGTCCGAGTTGTGGGATGAGACGCAGAGGTTAACCAACCCGCTGATTTCCCGGAACCTGGTCTACTTCATCGCGCTGGCCGACGAGCTGCATTTCGGCCGGGCCGCCGAGCGGCTGTTCGTCACGCAGTCGGCGCTTTCCCAGGGCATCCGCTCCATGGAGCGCCTCCTCGGCGCGGAGCTGTTCGTCCGGAGCAGGCGGGGAGTTCGCCTCACCGACTCCGGGAAGATCCTGCTGGGCGAGGCGACCTGCATCCTCCGGCGGTCCGAGCGGATAGCCCGGACGATCCGGGAGGTGGCGGGCGGGAGCTCCGGCCGGATCCGCGTGCTGTACAGCAGGTCCGGTGTCCACTTGGGACAGCGGCGGCTCGTCGAGGAGTTCCGCGGCGAACACCCCGAGGTCGACGTGGTGACGATCGCGGGGTGGGCGTCGCACAACGTCGCCGAGCTCCGCTCGCGCAAGGCCGACGTGGCCTTCGTGCGCACGCCTCCCGGTCTTCCGGACATCGACTGCCGGGTCATCGGGGAGGAGGAGCTCGTGGCCGTCCTCCCCGCCGGTTCGCCGCTGGCCGCCCGCGACCGCGTGACGCGGGAGGAGTTCCGGGCGCAGCCGGTCGTGATGTGGCAGCGGGAGAGCGGCCCGGAGTTCTACGACCGCGTCGTCGAACAGGTCTGGGGGCACGATGTGCCCGAGATCACTTCGGTCGAACCCGATTACGCCAACGTGATCGACGCGGTCTGCTCGGGTTCGGGAGTAGCCGTGCTGGACCGCTCGCTGGCCGAAAGCGCCGCGGCCGGCGGCGCCGTCTGCAGGCCCTTCGCCGGCCGGCGCCCGACCGGCGAGATTTCCCTGGCCTGGTTGAACAGCGACAACAGCCCGCTGGTCAGCAGGTTCGTCGAATTCGTCGCCGCCGAGGCGGGCCGGCACGGGCTCGCGGAGCCGGTGGAGCTGTCCGCCGCCCTCGCGCGGCAGGCGCGGGACAATCGGTTCTGATCAGACCATTAGAAAGTTTAATTAGAGGTCCGAACGGGCGCGATGTAATGTCGCCTGCGGTCAACGGTGACCGCCTACTCCAACCACCTGAAAGGGATCGGCTTCATGCTGTCGTTTCCGGAGGGACATCAGCCGCGTTACAACGACTTTTCAATTCGAGCGATCTCGGATGAAACACTTCGCGAAGGTGGCGAGCGTGCTCCATTCGGCGCCGACGATTCGCGCAAGCTGCGGTTGATCGAGGCGGTCACCGGTGCCGGTGTCACCGACATCGACGTCGGCTCGGGGATCACCGAGGCGGCGTTCGTGCGCAACGTGCTGGACGCGAAGTACTTGATGGGCAGGATTCCGGAGCGGACGGAATTCTCGTTCAACCTGACTTTGAAGACGTGGGAACCGCTGTGCGAACAGCTGGAGCGCAACATTCCGCGCGAGTACCTCAAGGAGATGTACGTCAGCATCGGCATGATCGAGATCGACAGCGAGAACAAGCTGTTCGAACGGGTCGCCGAGCGGCTGCGCTCCATCGGCGTGGGGCGGCTGCGATCCAGCCTGCTCAACGCTTTCTCCGGCACCGTCGACGAGGACAAGTACGCCCACCTCAACGACCAGATCGAGCGCTGCCGGCAGCAGGGGATCTCGCTGGTCCGGATCAACGACTCCGTCGGCACCCTGCTCCCGGACGCGACCGCGATCCTGGCGGCCAACCTGGTGCACGACAACGCGGACTTCACCTTCTACCTGCACGGGCACAACGACCGCGGCATCGGCACGGCTAACTCGCTGGTGTCGGTCTTCCACGGATTCCAGATGATCGAGGGCGGCGTCGCCGGCGTCGGCAACCGGGCCGGGCTCGCCGAGCTGGAGTCGATCGCCGCCGTCTTCGCCGAGCGCAACATCACCGTCGAGGCCGCGGCGCTGGACATCGAGAAGCTCTCCGCCGCCGCGCGGCTCTCCGAGGAGGTCTTCCTGGCCGCCCCGGACCCGTACCGGGCGGTGAGCGGTTTCCTGGTGGAGAACGAGAACGCGGGCATCGTGAACGTGCCGGACTACCTCGGCGTGTCCCGGCCGGTGGACTACTTCCTCAACCGGATCGGCCTGTTCCCGGTCTACATCAAGCAGATCCTCGCCGAGGCCGGCGCGGATCCGGTCATGCTCAAGGACGACGAGCTGATCCAGCAGATCTACGTCCGCCTCGCCGAGCAGATGGACGAGCTGTACCAGCAGAAGCGCGTCGAGTACGACCGGCTCGCGGCGCAGATCAAGGCGTTCTACGCGGACATGGTGCGGCTGAACGACGTTCAGACCACCGCGCTGGAGGTCATCCGCGAGCGCGCCGACCGCGCCACCGTGGTCGGCGTCTGAAATGGCGCGGCCGGAACGGATTGAACTCTCCTGATGAACGAAAGCAGTTATGCGTCCCGGCTGACGGCCGCCGGTGTGGTGGCCGTCAGCATCGGGAACTTCCTCGTCGCCTTCGACGCGTCCTCGGTGAACGTGGCGTTGCCCAGCATCACCGCGTCCCTGCAGGCGTCGCCGGCCGAACAGCAGTGGTTCCTCGACGCCTACACGATTCCGCTGTGCGTCTTCCTGCTGACGGCGGGCGTCGCCGGTGACCGCTTCGGCGTCGCCCGCGTGTACCGGGTGTCGACGGCCGTGTTCGCCGTCGCCTCCCTGCTGTGCGCGCTGCCGATGTCGGGTTGGCAGCTGATCGCCGCGCGCGTGCTCCAGGGCGCCAGCGCGAGCTTCATGCTCCCGATGACGCTGTCCATCCTCACCAAGGGCATTCCCGACCTGACCCGGCGCGCCCGCGCCATCGGCGGTTGGGGCGTGGTCGGCGGTGTGGCCATCGCGACCGCACCGCTGGCCGGCGGCCTGATCACCCAGTTCGTGGGCTGGCGGTGGCTGTTCCTGGTCAACATCCCGGTGTGCGTGTTCGCGCTGGTGCTGATCCGCGGTTTCCGCGACCCGGTGGCCGCTCCCGAGCGCCGTTTCACCGTGTTGCCGCAGTTGCTGTTCTGCCTCGCCCTGACGTTCCTCGCCGGTTCGTTGATCGAGGGCGCGCACTCGTCGTTCGCCAACCCCGTGGTGGTGGCCGCGCTGGTCGGTTTCGCCGTGGCCCTGGGCGCGCTCGCGCTGACCCAGGCGAAGGCCACGACGCCGCTGGTGCCGCGCGCGCTGTTCACCCACCGCCCGTACCTGCTGGTCATCCTCTCCGGTGGCCTCTACCAGATCGGGTCCTACGGTTCGCTGCTGGTCCTGGCCCTCTTCCTGCAGCAGGAGCACGGGCTGAACGCCGAGCAGGCGGGCTACGCCGCGCTGCCGTGCTGCGTGGCGTGGTTGTGCGGGAACCTGCTGGCGAGCCGGGTCACGCCAGGGGTCCGGCGCCGGATCATCCTGACCGCCACGCTGATCGGTGGGGTGGGCGGTGCGTCGGTCGCCGTGCTGTCGGTGACCGGATCGCTGGGCGCGACGCTGGCGGCGACCGCGCTGATCGGTGTGCCGTCGGGACTGCTGGCGTCCTTGCTCAGCGCCGAGGCGATGCACCTGTGCCCGCCGGAGATCTCCGGCGCCGCGTCCGGCCTGCTGAACACCAGCAGGCAGGTGGGCATGACGATCGCCATCGCGGTGCTCGGCGGCCTCGGGTTCGCCTACCAGCTCCTCGTCCCGATGTTGGTCGTGGCGGGCGCGTTCCTGCTCGTCGGCGTCAGCTGCCTGTCGGCCTTCGCGCTGCGCGGGGACCACGGGCGGGCGGATGCGCCGAAGCAGCCGGTCACGGCCGACGGATCCCGGTGAGATAGCCAGCGGAGGGAATGCCGGTGTTGACTTCTGTCGCGGGGGCGGTGGCCGCGGCATGGGTCCTGGCCGGCCTGGTCGTCGGCGCGGGCCGGTACCGGCACCGGCTCGCGCGGGCGTACCGCCGCGCGGCGTCGCGGTGCGACCAGTGGTACGAGCTGCGGTCGAAAAGCTGGTTCTGAAGCGGGAATTCACACGTGGGCGGGATGGCTCCCGACCCGCACGACGGTGCTCCTCCTCGACGGCCGGGCGAGGAGGAGCACCGGTGCGCTCGCCCCGATCCCGTCGCCCGATCCCAGGTCGTGACGAGCATCCGCGACGCTCGCCTGATCGGGACCCGGCCACGGCTGTTGCTCCGGCGGACGGGGATTCCGGTCGACCCGGCCTTCTGATCGACGCCTGTTGCCGGCTCGCGGTCGTAGCGGAGATCCGCTTGCTGAGCCAAAACCGAGGACTGTCTGCTTTGGACGGTCAGTGGTTGCGCTGGGAGCTGGAACGAGCCGACGAGGCACCGGATCCGGGGTACCTGGGCGATTTACGTGGTCGACGCGGACGGTGTTGACCACATGACTCTCCGCGCCACCGTTGCCCTGCGACATGTTGCCGACGTGGCGTGTGCTGGCACTCGACGAGGTGCAGTTCGTGTCCGCGTTCGGAGCAGATGTGGTGGCGAGGTCTCGCGGTCGATCGGCTGGTGGCTTCAAGGTGGTGAAGCGAACGGCCTGTTCATCTCGCCTATCGGGGCGAACGGGCCGTTCACTCCGTGTCAGCCGATGCCCGCGACGCCGGGCGGTCGCAGCGAGCGGCCTGTTCATCTCGCCTATCGGGGCGAACGGGCCGTTCACTCCGTGCCAGGCGATGCTCGCCGACGCCGGGTGGTCGCAGCGAGCGGCCTGTTCATCTCGCCTATCGGGGCGAACGGGCCGTTCACTCCGTGCCAGGCGATGCTCGCCGACGCCGGGTGGTCGCAGCGAGCGGCCTGTTCATCTCGCCTATCGGGGCGAACGGGCCGTTCACTCCGTGCCAGGCGATGCTCGCCGACGCCGGGTGGTCGCAGCGAGCGGCCTGTTCATCTCGCCTATCGGGGCGAACGGGCCGTTCACTCCGTGCCAGGCGATGCTCGCCGACGCCGGGTGGTCGCAGCGAGCGGCCTGTTCATCTCGCCTATCGGGGCGAACGGGCCGTTCACTCCGTGCCAGGCGATGCTCGCCGACGCCGGGTGGTCGCAGCGAGCGGCCTGTTCATCTCGCCTATCGGGGCGAACGGGCCGTTCACTCCACACCTGCCAACGACGACGCACCACTGCGCCAACGGGTTCGCAAACAGCATCTACAGCCGGGTGTACGCGTCGATGTCGCGCTCGAAGTCGGTGATGGCCTCCGCGGTGAGCGTGGGGCGGGTGTCCGCGATCGCCTGCAGGTACTCGTCGGTCGTCGCGAGGTCTCCGCGCTCGTGCAGCACGTCGCGCTCGAACGCGGTCTGCGCGCCCTGGCGCGCCGCGAACTCGATGTCCGCCGGGGTGAACAACTCCGTCCGCTCCACCAGCAGGTCCAGGTCGACGTTGTCGCGCGCCGGGCCGAGGTAGCGGGACCAGATCGCCCGGCGCGCGGGCGGATCCGGCGGCCCCACCGGGATCAGGTAGTCGAACCGGCCCGGCCGCAGGAAGGCCGGGTCCAGCGAGCTCACCGCGTTGGTGGCGCACACCAGCAGGCGGTGGTCGTGCTCGCGGAAGCCCGGGATGAGCTTGAGCAGTTCGTTGGTCACCCCGTGCGCTGCGCCCACCGCCGGGCTGGAGCGGGTCCCGGCGATCTCCTCGACCTCGTCGATGAACAGCACCAGGTCGTCGAGCTCCTCCAGCTCGGCGAACACCTCCCGCAGGGAGGCCGCCAGCCCGTCCGGGGAGGACGCGGCGAGGCGGGACGGGAACAGCTCCACGAACGGCCAGTTCAGCCGGGAGGCGATCGCCTTGGCGAAGCTGGTCTTGCCGGTGCCCGGCGGCCCGAACAGGACGATCGCCTTGGGCGGCAGGACGCCGTGGCGCTCGGCCTGCTCGTGGTGGGAGATCGGCAGCACGACCCGGCGTTCGATGACGTCCTTCTCCCGACGCATGCCCGCCAGCGCGTCCCACCCGCCGGGCGGCAGGAGCCTGCCGCCGAGGTGTTCGAGGACGTCGAAGTCGGCGGGGTCGAGCTCCTGGACCTTCTCGAAGTAGGTCAGGTCGGTGCGGGGCCGGTAGCCGGAGTTCACCATCGCCCGGAAGCCCGCGGCCCCCTCCGACACCAGGCTGGCGATGCGGTGCACCCCCGCACTGCGGAGCTTCTTCTCCAGCTCGGCCAGCAGCGCGCTGCCGATGCCGCGGTTGCGCCACCGGGCGTCGAGGGCGAACAGCGCCAGCCAGGCCCGGTCGCCCTCGACCTTCGCCGCCGCCATGCCGACGACGTCTTGCTGCACCACCGCGACCAGGGCCGGATGCCCGGCCCGCGCGAGCGACACCACCTCGGCGGCGGAGAACGCCGGCTCGCCGCCTTCCCTGCTCTGGTCCCAGATGTGGATCGCCTGGTCCAGGTCGTCGTCGTGGAAATCGCGCACCCGCCAAGTCGGCACGGCCCACCTCCCGGTCTTCCGCGCTGCGCGGCCGCGCCGGCCGCGAGCTTGTGTCGGGCAGTACGAGTCGGGATTTTCTGCGGTGCCGTGCCGCCTTCGCAGCGGCCGAATCGGCACTGGCAGAATTCTCCGCCGGGCATTCGGGGAAAGTCAAAGAGACATTTCCGATTTCGCAATAGGTCGCACCTACTTGCGCGCCGGGACTCCGTGTGCATGCGACGTCACGCGGTGTCGCAAGTCTGCTTTCGCATCCCGGGATAGGATGTTCTGCGGCCCTCTGGCGTTAGGTGAACAAAATGCTCTTCCGGCAGCTCGAGTACTTGGTGGCATTGTCGCGCGAACGGCATTTCGTGCGCGCCGCGCAAGCGTGCTCCGTTTCGCAGCCGGCGCTGTCCGAGGCGATTCGGAAGCTGGAGGAGGAACTCGACGTCCCGCTGATCCGCCGCGAGCGCCGTTTCCAGGGCCTGACGCCGGAAGGCGAACGCATCGTCCGCTGGGCCGAGAAGATCCTTGCCGACCGGGATTCGATGCGGCTGGAGGTGAGCGCCCTGCGCACCGGGCTGACCGGTCAGCTCTCGATCGGCGTCATCCCGACGGCCGCGCCCGCGGTGCCGCCGCTCACGGCGCGGTTCTGCGCGGAACACCCGCTCGCCCGCGTGCAGGTCATGGCCGATCTGCCCACCGACGAGATCTTCCGGCGGCTGCAGAACTTCGAGCTCGACGTCGCGATCGGTTACCTCGCCGACGCCGAGGCGGCCGGCATGGTTAGCGTTGCGCTGTACCGGGAGCGGTACGTGCTGCTGACGCCCGCCGAGGGGGAGTTCGCCACCCGCGAGTCGGTCACCTGGGCGGAGGCCGGGCGGGTGCCGCTGTGCCTGCTGACGCCGTCGATGCGCGGCCGGCGCACCCTGGACGGGGTCTTCGCCGAAATCGGGATTTCGCCCGTCCCGCAACTGGAAACCGACTCGATCGCGGGGTTGTGCGCGCACGTCGCGACGGGGCGGTGGTCCAGCATCGTGCCCGCCCCGTTCGCCCGGGCCATCAGCGACACGGCCGGCGTGAAGGCCGTTCCGCTGGTGGCCCCGGACCACGAGGCGCGGGTCGGCCTGGTGATGACCGCGCGGGAGCCCGGATCGGTGATGGGCCGGGCGTTCATCGAGGTCGCGCGGTCGGTGGATGTGGCCGGAGCGCTGGAGTGAGTCTCACGCCGGGTCCGGCCGCAGTCGCTCGGCGCCGCTGTAGACGTTCATCGAGGTGCCGCGCAGGAAGCCGATGAGGGTGAGCCCGGCGTCCGCGGCCAGGTCCACGGCCAGCGAGGACGGTGCGGACACGGCGGCCAGCGCGGGGATCCCGGCCATCACCGCCTTCTGCACCAGCTCGAAGGACGCCCGGCCGCTGACCATTAGGACCGAGTCGCGAAGCGGCAGCCGGCCCGCGCGCAGGGCGTCGCCGACGACCTTGTCCACCGCGTTGTGCCGCCCGACGTCTTCGCGCAGGCACGTGAGCCGGCCGTCGGCGGTGAACAGCCCGGCGGCGTGCAGGCCGCCGGTGCTGTCGAACACCCGCTGGGCTTCCCGCAGCCGGTCGGGGAGGACGGCCAGCGTCGACGGCTCGATCCGCAGCGAGTCCTCGCCGAGGGGCCAGGCCGTCGTGGTGCGCACCGCTTCCAGGCTCGCCTTGCCGCACAGCCCGCAGGACGACGTGGTGTAGAAGTTCCGCTCCAGCGACGCATCCGGCGGCGCGACACCGGGAGCGAGGGCGACGTCGACGACGTTGTAGGTGTTGCCGCCGTCGGCGGTGGCGCCCGCGCAGTAGCGGATCGCGGCCACGTCGTCGGCCGAGTCGACGACGCCCTCGCTGACCAGGAATCCGACGGCGAGGTCGAAGTCGTGCCCCGGGGTGCGCATGGTGACGGTGAGCGGGCGGCCGCCGACCCGGATCTCCATCGGCTCCTCGGCCGTCAGGGTGTCCGGTCGCTGCGATCGCAGCCCGTCGCGGATGCGCAGCACCGGCCGTCGCACGGTCACTCGGCCCATCGTTGCGTCCTTTCCTGGAGTTCACCGGGGATCCGGTGGGGGAGGTGGCTTCGGGAATGCCAGGCCGGTGATCGAGAGGAACAGCAGGCCGGCGGCGGCCATTCCCGCCAGCAGGGCCGGGTACGGCACCTGCCGCGTCGCGGCGGGGCAGAGCAGGGCCAGCGCGGTGTGCACCGAGCGCGGGGAACACCGCAGGCCAGGGCGACCACTGGGCGAGGACGCCCGCCACGAGCGCCCCCGCCGCCAGCCCGCCGCCGGTCGCGTTCAACGCGCGGCGCGGGCCCACGCTCGGGCGCCCGAGATCGGCCGACAGCTCCACGATCCACGTGGTTCCTGCGGAGAGGACGATGCCGGCCGCGACACCCGCGCGGCGTCAGGCGCGGGGCTCCAGCCGGACCACGATTCCCTTCGAGGTGGGCGTGTTGCTGAAGTCGGCCACGCTGTCCAGCGGGACGAGGACGTTGGTCTCCGGGTAGTACGCGGCGGCGGAGCCGGGCGTCGTCGGGTACGCGACCACGCGGAAGTCGTGCGCCCGCCGCTCGACGCCGTCGTGCCACACGCTCACCAGGTCCACTGCGGCACGGTCGGCGAGCCCGAGCGCGTCCAGGTCGGCGGGGTTGACGAGCACGACCCGGCGGGCGTTGTGGATGCCCCGGTAGCGGTCGTTCGGTGCGTACGGGATGGTGTTCCACTGGTCGTGCGAGCGCAGCGACTGCAGCACCAGGTGCCCTTCGGGCGCGCTCAGCATCTCGAACTCGTTGCGGGTGAAGACCGCCTTGCCGCTGGGCGTGCGGAAGACCCCGCTGTTCACCGGGTTCGGCAGCGCGAACCCGCCAGGCTTCGCCACCCGCGCGTTGAAGTCCTCGAACCCCGGCACCACCCGCGAGATCCGGTCCCGGATCGTGCTGTAGTCCGCCTCGAATTCCTCCCACGGGATGTCGGGATCCGCGCCCAGCGTCAGCCGCGCCAGGCGGCCGAGGATCGCCACCTCGCTGAGCAGCATCTCCGAGGCGGGCTCCAGGCGGCCGCGCGAGGCGTGCACCACGCTCATCGAATCCTCGACGGTGACGAACTGCTCGCCGCCGGCCTGAACGTCCCGGTCGCTGCGCCCGAGCGTCGGCAGGATCAGCGCGGTCTCGCCGCACACCGCGTGGGAGCGGTTCAGCTTGGTCGAGATGTGCGCAGTCAGCCGGGACCGGCGCATCGCCCGCTCGGTGATCTCGCTGTCCGGCGTGGCCCGCACGAAGTTCCCGGCGACGCCGAGGAAGAGCCTGGCCCGGCCGTCGAGCATGGCCCGGATGGAATCCACCGAGTCCCAGCCGTGCTCGGCGGGCGGGGTGAAGCCGAACTCCCGCTCCAGCGCGTCCAGGAAGGACTGCGGCATCTGCTCCCAGATGCCCATGGTGCGGTCGCCCTGCACGTTGCTGTGCCCGCGCACCGGGCAGACCCCGGCACCCGGCTTGCCGATGTTCCCGCGCAGCAGCAAGAAGTTGACGACCTCGCGGATGGTGGGGACGCCGTGCTTCTGCTGCGTCAGGCCCATCGCCCAGCAGACGATGACGCTCCTGCTGGCCAGCACCCGGTCGAGCACCTGCTCGATCTCCTCGCGGGTCAGCCCGGTGGCGGCGTGGATCTCGTCCCACGGGATCTGGCGGGCCTGCTCGGCGAACTCCTCGAAGCCGGTGGTGTGCGCGCGGATGAACTCGTGGTCGAGCACGGTTCCCGGGGCGGCGTCCTCCGCCTCCAGCAGCAGCCGGTTCAGCGCCTTGAACAGCGCGAGGTCGCCGCCGGGGCGGATCTGCAGGAACTGGTCGGCGATGGCGGTGCCGCGGCCGACGATCCCGCGGGCGTTCTGCGGGTTCTTGAACCGGATCAGCCCGGCCTCGGGCAACGGGTTCACGGCGACGACCTGCCCGCCGTGCCGCTTGGTCTCTTCCAGCGCGGACAGCATCCGCGGGTGGTTGGTGCCGGGGTTCTGGCCGACGACGAAGATCAGGTCGGACTCGTGGATGTCGTCCAGGCTCACGCTGCCCTTGCCGATGCCCAGCGTCTGCTGCAACGCGAAACCGCTGGACTCGTGGCACATGTTGCTGCAGTCGGGCAGGTTGTTCGTGCCGAACGCCCGCGCGAACAGCTGCAGCAGGAACGCGGCCTCGTTGTTGAGCCGGCCCGAGGTGTAGAACAGCGCTTCGTCCGGGGAGTCCAGCGCTCGCAGCTCGCCGGCGAGCAGGCCGAGGGCGTCGTCCCAGGTGATCGGCTCGTAGTGGTCCGATCCGGGCCGCTTGACCATCGGCTCGGTGAGCCTGCCCTGCTGGTTGAGCCAGTAGTCGGACTTGCGGCCGAGCTCGGAGACCGGGTGCTGGCGGAAGAAGTCGGCGGTGACCCGGCGCGACGTCGCCTCGTCGTTGACGTGCTTGGCGCCGTTCTCGCAGTACTCGTTGAGGTGCCGCTGCTTCGGGCCGGGTTCCGGCCACGCGCAGCCGGGGCAGTCGATTCCCTTGGCCTGGTTGAGGTTCAGCAGCGTCAGCATGGTCCGCCGGACCGAGGTCTGGCCCAGCGAGTACTCCATGGCGTGCGCCACCGCGGGCAGTCCCGCCGCCCAGGTCTTGGGCGGGGTGACCGAGAGGGCGTCCTCGCCGGGATCTTCGATCTTGCTCATGTCGTGGCCAACCCTTGTCCGTTTCCGAATTCCGCCGCGCTTTTCAAGCGTTCGGTACCGGCGGGAGAAAGTCAAAGAGGGAGCGGCGATGATCTGATAGGCGCCGTTTATCGACTGAGCCTTTTTCGTCCTGGCGATCCGCAGCCGCGACACCTTAAGCGCCACAGCGAGAAGCCGTCGCAAGCGGCGCAGCCGCTTAGCCTCGATCCACCGAAGAGGGCGTTGGCGGTGATTCTGATTCGCTTTGTTGATCTTTTGGCGTGGTGAAGGGCGTGTGTGATCCGCTGGTCTGCCCAGCCTGTTCCACTGATCGAGGTCTCCGGTCGGGCCCGTGTGGGCGATTGTTGGTGCTGGTCAGGCTGCTGTTGGTGGTGATGAGGCGGCGGCGTGCAGGGTGGTGAAGTGCTGGGCCCAGGGCCAGTGGGCGGGCAGGTGCAGGAGGGGTTTGCCTTGGGGG
>NZ_SMKW01000001.1 GCF_004348985.1 Saccharopolyspora elongata
ACCCAAGAAGACCTCGACGCCATCGCCCACGAACTCAACACCCGCCCCCGCCAGACCCTCGGCTGGATGACACCATCACACGCACTAGCCCAAGCGCTTGGTGTTGCACCCACCCCCTGAAAACACACGCGAAACCGGCACCCGCAGGCATGGGGAACGCCGGTTTCGCGCGAAAACGGCGCGGAACAAACGCCCGAACCGCAGCGGCTCACCCGCGGAGGTGGTCGGCGAGCCAGTCAGCCGTGTCGGGAAGCCACTTCCAGCGGGTGGTCTCCAGCAGGTGGTTGGCCCTCCGGGATCAGGAGGTACTCGGCGTTCGGGGCGTGGCGCGCCAGGGGTTCGGCGTTGGTGACTCCAGGGATCACGTCGAGGCCGCCGTCGATGACCCGCATCGGCTGGACGATGCGCGGGGCGATCTCGGCAGCGTTGATCCTGCGGGCGAAGTCGCGGCCCGCCGCGACGCTGCCCGTGCGCAGTGCGAAGGTGTCCGTCACGTAGGGCGCCAGCCGGTCCCAGTGCAGGGCCGAGGGGCCGCTGACGCTGACCAGCGCGCGGATGCGCGGTTCGTGCGCCGCCGCGAGGGCGCCGAGGTAGCCGCCCATGCTCAGCGCCATCGCGGCGACCCGCTGTCCGTCCACATCGGACCGTTCAGTGATGACGTCGAGCACCCGGTGGACCACCTTCTGGTACTCGGGTTCCCAGTTGCTCCGCGTTGCGAGCTCGCCCTGGCCCGGCCCGTCGATGGCGAGGACCGCGACGCCGCGCCGGAGCAGGCTGTCCGCGATCGGCATGAACTCGACCTTCCCGGAGTTCATACCCGGGATCAGCACGACAACTGGCGCGCGGGTGTCCGCGGGGCGCCGCAGGATTCCGGTGAAGTCGGGGTCGGCGATGTGCTCGGCGGCCGGGTCCGCGCGGCGTTGCGCGTCGGCGGATGCCTTGGCGGCTGCGGCGTGCGCGTCGAGGTCCGGGTTCGGCAGCACGGTGGCGAAGTGGAACCACAGCGCGGCGTCTCGGTACGCCTCCGCCGCCGAAGCGCTCAGGCCCTGCTCATCGGCTTGCTTGGCACGGGCGAGGTGCTCGCGGCCGGCGCGGACGAACGCCTCCGGCCAGTCCCGGATCGAGGTGAGCTCGGCGGTCACGGCGTCGTACTGGAACGGGTCGATGCCCGCCGCGATGGCGCGCGGGCGGTTGGCGTCGGCGAAGCCGGGGAGGAGATCCGGCTGGTCGAAGAAGGTGTGCACGTCGGCTCCGTCGGGAAGTTCTGCTGCGCCCCAAGCAGACATCGGCCGAGGCATGGCGGTCCAACAGCGATCCGTACCCTGTGACAACCGTTGGTTGTCGTTCGAGGTGAGAGCGTGGATCTTGATCTGGCGCAGGTTCGGGCGTTCGTCGCGGCCGCCCGGGAATCGCACTTCGGGCGAGCTGCCGCGCAGCTCTTCGTCAGCCAGCAGGCGTTGTCGAAGCGGATCGCCCGCCTGGAACGCCAGTTGGGCATCCGGCTGTTCGACCGCGACAAGCACGGCGTGGCGCTGACCGAGGCCGGACGCCGCTTCCTCGAACCCGCGCAACAGACCCTTGCCGCCGCCGACTTCGCGGTGACCGAGGCCCGCCGCGAGCAGCGATCGTTGCGGGTCGACGTCTGGGGTCACCTGTACGCCCCGATGCGCACGATCGGGCTCGTCGTCGAGAACGCTCTCGGCGTCGAGCTAGGGCTCAGCCGCGATCTGGTGGCTGCGACGACGGCATTGGCGCGCGGCGAGATCGACGCCGGGTTCGGCCGGGTTCCTCCGCTCGGCGAGGAGTTCGAGCGCCAGGTGGTGCGCCTCGAACCGGTCGACGCCATCGTCGGCCCGGCCCATCCCCTGGCGGGCTCGGCGGAGCTCCGGCCCGCCGACCTGCGCGGCAGCACGATCTGGTGCCCGGCCGCGCTGGATCGCCTGGACTTCCTCGACCGCTTCACCGTCCACTTCGGACTCGATGCGGAGGCGGCCGGGGTCAACCTGGGGCTGGACCACTTCCTCGACCAGATCCGCGCGGAACCGGAGCGCGTCGCGATCCTGCCCAGCGGCGTCCTGCTGCCGGAGAACGCGCCGCTGACCCGGGTCCGCCTCGCCCGGCCCACGCCGCTGTACGCCTGGTCCCTGCTCTGGCGGCGGGGAGACCCGAGCCGCTCCCTCGACGCACTCCGCCGCTCCTGCGCCGAAGCCGCGACCCGGCGCGGCTGGCTCGACTACGACGCCGCGCGCCACTGGCTCCCCGACGCCGACCGCGCCGCACTCGGCTGAGCGAGATGGCGGCGATTTCGCGCGAAAACGCCATCCGCCACGCGTGGGACGCGCCGGTTTCGCGCGAAAACGCCATCCGGCACGCATGGGACGCGCCGGTTTCGCGCGAAAACGGCGTGGTGCGCGTCAGGGTTGGTGGGCTACGGAGATTCGCCGTAGGGCGAGGAGGCCGCCGATGCCTGGGATGACCGCGAGCCATCGGGCGCTCGGCGAGGCCGGGACGAGGAAGGTCGCCGCGATGGTGACGAGGTAGGCCATGCCGTGGACCGGGCCGCCGAGCGAAGTGATCGTGGACAGGTGCGCGGTGAACAGGTTGAGCAGCAGGATCACTAGCGAGGCCGCCTCGACGCCGGCCGCGATTCGCAGCGTCAGCACGGCCGTCACGCTCCCGTCGTCGAGCCGGGGCGGACGATCATGAGCACGACGACGATCACCCAGAGCACGTTGAAGATGCCGGTGAGCATGGCCAGCCGGGTCGCCATGGCGCTCAGGTCGTCGGTCGAGCCGAGCATGCGCCGCTGGGCCGGGAGGATCGCCATCACCAGGATGGCCGCGGCGATCGCCGTCAGCACGATCGAGATGATCAGCCAGGGGTCGGCGAGGACGCCGAGCTGGGCTCCGGTCGCGAGGCCGAAGACCGGGACCGCGATGCCCGCGACGGCGTAGCCGCGGCAGATCCGGTGCAGCAGCTTGGCGATTCCGGCGGCCCGGTCGGATTCGGGCGCTTGCTTGGCGTATCGCGGGAACATCGAGGCGGCCACGGTGATCGGGCCGATCACCAGCATCGCCGCGAGGACGTGGATGGACAGCAGCAGCTTGGTCACCGCAGACTCCCAAATATGTAACCTGTCGACATGTTGATTGGCAATATATACACGCCTGTGTAGGCTGCCAACTCATGAGGGTCGATGCGGTACGAGGGCATCTGGACGGGCTGCTGCTGGCCGTGCTGGAGCACGGGCCGCTGCACGGCTACGCGATCATCACCGAGGTCCAGCAGCGCAGCGGCGGCGCGCTGGAGCTGCGCACCGGGACGATCTACCCGGCCCTGAACCGGCTGGAACGGCTCGGATTGCTGCGCAGCAGCTGGGAATCCATCGGCGAGCGGCGCCGCCGCTGCTACCGGCTCACCGACGCCGGGCGGGGCAACCTGACCAAGGCGCGCAAGGCCTGGGACGAGTTCACTGCCACCATCGGCGCGGTCCTCAACCCGTCGCGGGGTACCGCATGAGCGCCGATCCGATCGAGGACTACGCGGCCGAGTTGACGAACGCCCTGCACGGCCCGGCGCGGGCGAAATCCCGGCTGGTCGGGGAGATCCGCGACGGCTTGGTTGACGCGGTGGCGGCGCAGACCGCAGAGGGGCTGCCGTACCGGCAGGCCGTCGAGCAGGCGGTGCGGGAGTTCGGAACGCCCGGCGAGCTCGCGCCGAGCTGCCAACAGGAGCTCACCATCGCCCAGACCCGGCACACCTCCCGGGCTCTCATCGTCACCGTCGGATTCCTGATCGTCTGCTGGTACGCGATCTGGACGGCCAGTCACATCCAGGGCTGGCAGCTGCCGCACGCGGTCCAGGTGCTGACCGCGGTCGCGGCGACCGCCGGAGTTCTCGCGGCGGCGACCCTGGCCGCGACCGGGCCGCTCACCCGCTGGCTGCCCGTGCCGGACCGGCTTCCGCTGCTGGTCGGCTGGGCCGGCACCACCGCCAGCGTGGCCATGCCGTTCGCCGGGATCGCGCTCGCCATCGCCTTGCCGCTGGCGACCGCGTGGCCGCTGATCCTGCTCGCGGGCGGGTTCACGGTCGCATCGCACGCGGTGCTGGCGGCGTCGGCCCGGGCCTGCCGCGAGTGCGCCCGCCTGCCGATCGGCTGACCCGCGATCAGCGATGAGGGGCGCAGTGCTGCTTTAGGCCTCGTCGTGCCCGTGGGGCGACGGTTTCGCGCGAAAACGTCGCGCGCACGCCTGGAGAATGACGGTTTCGCGCGAAACCGCCACGCCACCCCTAGGGCGGGGTGGCCGGCGCCGGGGGTCGGGAGCGCGTCGGCTTCCGGGCCTGTGGTCTCGGGATTCAGAGGCGGTGGAGGGCTTCGAGGATCCTCCGCTGGATCTCCTGCGGTGGCGCCGCGATCTCGGTGTCCGATGTGGATCGTTGATCCTCGTAATCGGGCGCTGGCTCGCGGAGGCGATGGCGGCCTGGTCGAGAACGTTGTTGTCGTTCGGCTTCGACGTCGGCTATCAGCTGCCAGACCGTCAGAGCTCCTTCGCCTCCTCCGGCGTGTTGCGGCTGGTCTGCCTTCCAGTGCATGGCGAGGAAGAAGAGTGCCGGGGCGATGCTCGGGAGCATTACGAGCATTCGACGGGTCCTTCCGCGTTGGTCGGGGACTTTTCCGCCGCTACGAAGAGATCCTCGACATGACCCGAACGCGGACGCGTCCCACTGGCTCGCAGTCACCCTTCCCGAACAGCGGCAACAGCTATCCGCCCTGCTCGAGTTCGAGCGCACCGCGAAGACCATCACGCATGCATTCCCGGGCTTCTCCAAAGCACGGCGTACGTGCGAGCGATCACGACGGCGGGCGAAGTACCGCAGGACGCGGTTGAAACGCGCATCGCGGTCCGAGTCGGCAGACGAGAGGCCATCACGCGCAAGGACAGCCCGGTTCACCTCCGCGCCGCGATCGGTGAAGCAGCTCTACGACAAGTGCTCGGCGATGCAGGCGTTATGGCCGATCAGCTGGAACACATACTCCAACTGCCGGATATGGAGAACATCGACATCCGCGTCGTGACCTTCGCGAGTGGCTGGCATCCCGCGCTTGAAGGTCTGTTCGTGCTGATCGAGTCGGATCAAGCACCGCCTGCCGTGCCGCTGTTAAGGCCGGGCGGTTCGAGCGCTGAGGTGCTGGTCAAAGCCGTGAGTACTTTGTGTCGCCATAGCAACAAAGTACGCACGGGCCACGGCCCACCCGGCGTGGGCGCGGTCGTGAGTGGTTTGGATCGTCATAGCACTCCAAACCACTCACGAGCCTCGGTGCACCCGGCGAGGCTGACCCGGTTCCTTGGGTTATGCCTGGCCTTCCAATCGGTGGGCGCGCGACGTGAGGTGGCGGCGTTCGGGTGCGCTCGTGGTTCGGCGGGCCGCTTCGCGGTACGCGTCTGCTGCGGCGACGTGATCACCGAGGAGTTCCTGCAGGTGGGCTCGGGTGGAGAAAAGGCGGTGGTGGCGAGCTATGCGCTTGTCCGCCGATAGGGTCGCCAGGAGTTCGAGGCCGGCCGCCGGGCCGTGGACCATCGCTACCGCGACCGCTCGGTTGAGCGTCACCACCGGGTTCGGACCGGTTCGTTCCAGGAGTTCGTACAGGACCAGGATTTGCGGCCAGTCCGTGTCTTCCGCGCTCTCGGCTTCGTCGTGCACTGCGGCGATGGCCGCTTGGAGCTGGTACGGGCCGACCTGGCCGCGCGGCAGGGTTCGGCTGATCAGCTCGATGCCTTCGGCGATGAGCCGGTGGTTCCAGCGGCCGCGGTCCTGTTCCGCCAGCGGGACCAGTTCGCCGTGCTGGTCGGTGCGCGCCGGACGGCGGGCGTCGGTGAGCAGCATCAGGGCGAGAAGTCCCGCTGTTTCGGTGTCTTCGGGCACCAGGCGGTGCAGCAGGCGGGCGAGGCGGATCGCCTCCGTCGACAGCTCCGGTGCCGTCAGATCCGCGCCATCCGTCGCGGTGTAGCCCTCGTTGAAGATCAGGTACAGCACGTGCCGGACCTCGTCCAACCGCTCGACGCGGTCGGCTTCCTCTGGCATGACGAGGGTCGAGCCGGCGGCCTTGATGCCCTGCTTCGCGCGGCTGATGCGCTGCGCCATGGTCGCCTCCGGCACCAGGAACGCGGCGGCGATCTGCGACGTCGTCAAGCCACCGACCGCGCGCAACGTCAGCGCGACCCGGCTCGCCGAGGACAACGCGGGATGGCAGCAGAGGAACAGCAGGGCCAGGGAATCGTCCCGGTCGGTCTCCGGCGTGCTGTCCGCAGCGTGGCTGAGCAGCGCGGCCTGCGGAGTCGCCAAGGCTTCCTCGCGGCGACGGCGTGCCGCCTCGCTGCGGACCTGGTCCACCAGCTTTCGCGAGGCGACGGTGATCAGCCAGCCCCGCGGGTTCTCCGGCACGCCCGCGTCCGGCCACTGCAGGGCCGCCGCGATCAGCGCCTCCTGCACGGCGTCCTCGCACGAGTCGAAGACGCCGTACCGGCGGACGAGCGAGCCGAGGACCTGCGGCGCGAGTTCGCGCAGCAGGTCCTCAACACCGTGGCTCACATGTCCCCCGCGGCCTCGTGCAGCACCGGCCACAGCTCGACCGGCTCCGCATCGGCGAACGGCATGTCGGCCGCGATCTCCTGCGCCCGCTCCAGGGATTCGCAGTCGAGCAGGTAGAAGCTCGCGAGGTACTCCTTGGTCTCCAGGTACGGGCCGTCGGTGACCACCGGGGCGCCGTCCTTGCGGCGGATGAGCTGGGCGTTGGCCGCGTCGGCGAGGCCGTAGGCGCCGATCAGCTCGCCGGTCTCGCGGTACTTCTTGTTGAACGCGTCCTGCTTCGCGATCGCCTCGGGCCACTTCTCGGCCGGGTAGGAGTCCCACTTGGCCTGGTTGCCGTAGATCATCGCGACGTACTTCATCTCGGGGGTCCTTCCCGTCCCGCACGCCCCGTCGGCGCGCTGTCACCCTCTGGTCGGAGCACGCGGCGGATCCTCGACATCCGGGCGCCAACTTTTTCCAACTTTTTCGAACGAGCCGCTGACCAGCCTAAACGCCCGCCAGGAAGGGGATCAGCAGCGACGCCAGGGCTTGGGGACGGTCGAGCGGGATGATGTGCCCGCAGTCCTCGACGAGGTGCGCCACGAGATCGTCGGCGATCGGGCGCAGCTGGCGTTCGAGGGCGCTGCCGACCGGGTGCGCGCCGATCGCCATGGTCGGCACGGTGAGCCTGGCCGCCGCGACCGCTTCGCGGATCTGGCGCGCGCTGGTGGGCATCTCGCGGTAGATCGAGAACGCGCAGCGCAGGGCTTCGCTTCCTGCGTAGGCGGCGACGAACTCGTCGCGGATCTCCCCCGGGATGCCGCGAGTGCCCGTCGTGAGGAACCAGTCGACGTACTCCGCCTCGTGCCCGGCCAGGACGGTTTCCGCGAGGCCGGGGACCGAGTGGAAGCCGAACCACCACGGCGCACCGCCCGCGAGGAAGTCCTCGGCTCCGGGCAGCGTGCCCAGCAGTGACTCCATGACCACGAGCCGCCGAATCCGCTCGGGTCGCCGCATGGCCAGCAGGAAAGCGGGCGGCGTTCCCGCGTCGATGCCGACCACTGCCGCCGTCTGCTCCCCCAGCGCGTCGAGGAGCGCCTCGGCGTCGGCGGCGAGCGTGCCCGCGTCGTAGCCGTCGGCTGCTCTCGTGCTGGCACCGAGGCCCCGCAGGTCCGGGGCGATGACGCGGTGGCGGGGAGCCAGCTGCGGGATCACCTCGGACCAGAGCCGCCAGGTTTGCGGAAAGCCGTGCAGCAGCAGGACGGCGGGGCCCGCGCCGGCCACCGCCACATTGACGTCGATGCCGTTGGCCCGGACCAGGGCGATGTCGGGCACGATACCTCCACGAGTGGTTACCATTGGTTACTACAAAACCGTAGGTAACGGCACTCGAGGTGCCAAGACGGCACTTCCACGACAGGTGGTGAGCTCCAGGTGACCGCCCCGAAGGGCAACCGCGGCGATCTCTTCGACCCCGACTGCCCCACCCGCAGGCTGCTGGACCGGATCGGCACGAAGTGGACGTCGATGGCGGTCAAGGTCCTCGCCGACGCCGATCCCGAGGAAGTGCGCTTCGCCGAGCTGCAGCGGCGAATGCCCGGCGTCTCGCAGAAGATGCTGTCCGCGACGCTGCAGAGCCTCACCCGCGACGGCCTGGTCGCCCGCCGCGTGGAACCGACCGTGCCGCCCAAGGTGCACTACCGGCTCACCGATCTGGGCCGGTCGCTCGAAGTGCCGCTGGCGGCGCTCCGGGAATGGGCTGAGGAGCACATGGCCCAGATCGACCGGGCGAACGCGGCGGCGCGATCCGGCGATGGGTGAACGCTTCTCGCCACGTCTCTGAATGCGCCGGTTTCGCGCGAAAACGGCGTTCCCACGCCTGCCAGATGGCGGTTTCGCGCGAAAACGGCGTCGCCGCCGCACCCGGAGGCACCCGGCGGCGCCGATGACGCGGAGGGACTCGCGCGTCAGTGGCAGCAGTCGAGGACCTGCGGGGTCCAGTCGCGGGCCAGGACGTCGACCAGGCCGAGGTCGGTGATCTTGACGCTCGGCGAGACCGCGAGGGTCAGCGTCGAAACGCTCATGAACGGGTTCGCGTGCCGCCAACCCCAAGCCTCGAGCGCTTCGCGCACTCGGCGGCTGCCCGCCACGATCTCCGCAGTCGGCTCCGCCGACATGACGCCTCCGACGGCCAGCGGCAGCCGCGCCGCCACGCCTCCGGCGTGGGCGACCGCGACGCCGCCGTCGTCGGCCAGCACCGCTTCCGCGGTGGCTCGCATGGCTCGCCGCGTCGTTCCGAGGGTGACGAAGTTGTGGCTGTCGTGGGCGTACGTGGTGGTCAGGGCTCCGTCGCCGAGGGACATGCCGATGACCGGGACGCACGAAGTGTTGGTGCGGCCGTGGCGGTTGCGCACCCAGAGCAGCGCGACGTGGCCTTCCCACTGCACTTCGCCGTCGACCACGTCGAGCCGCACCTCGGCCGCTTCGGTGTAGGTGTCGACCGGATTCACCCGCAGGGCGCGGAACTTGTGCTGCCCGTCCGGCAGGTCGAGCCGCCAGCGGAACTCGTCCGGCGCGATCTCGTCGATGTGCACGGAACCGGCGAAGGGGTGATCGGTGACGTCCGGCACCGGATAGGTCGGCTCGCCGCCGCGGGCCACCACCGCTCCGCCGGCGATCACCGTGTGCACCGCGAAGTCGGCCAGCTCGCCGTCGAGCAGCAGCAGGTCCGCGCGCTTTGACGGCGCCACCACGCCGCGGTCGTACTTGCGGAGGCGCTGGGCCGGGTTCCAGGTCAGCGCGCGCAGGGCGTCCAGCGGCGCCAGGCCCGCCGCGACCGCCGTCCGTCCAATGTGGTCCAGGTGTCCCTTCGCGGCGATGTGGTCGGCCGCCAGGTCATCGGTCACCAGGCACAGCGGCGGCAGCTGCGGCAGCGACGTCAGCGCCGACACGACCTCCGGGAGCAGGCACTTCTCCTGCAGCATCACCGTCATGCCCAGGCGCGCCTTCTCGACCGCGACCGCCGGGGCGTTCTTGGTGTGGTCGGAGTCGATGCCGGTGGCCAGGTACTTGCTGAGCTCCTCGCCGGAGAGGTTCGGGCAGTGCCCGTCGAGGATGGTGCCGCGCTCGCGCGCGACCCGGACGATGTCGTGCATCCGCTGGTCACCGGCCACCACTGCGCGGTAGTCCATCACCTCGGCTAGGGCGGAAACGCCGTCCCAGCCGAGGAGTTCGTCGATGTCCTCGGGATCGAGGTGCGCGCCCGAGTACTCCATGCCCGCCAGCGCGGGCACGCACGACGGCACGCCCCAGAGCTGGGTCTGCGGGCTGCGCTTGCCGTCCTCGATCATCCAGCGCATCGCGGCCTTGCCCGCGACGTTGACGATCTCGTGCGGGTCGGCGAGCACCGTCGTGGTACCGCGCGGGAGCGTCAGCCGGGCGAAGGCCGCGGGCGTCGCGAACGAGCTCTCGACGTGCATGTGGGCGTCGATGAAACCCGGGACGACCAGCCTGCCGCCGGCGTCGATCACCTCGGCCGCTTCCGGTCCGGCGCCGGGCGGCACGACGCCGCTGATCACCTCGCCGGTCACCAGCACGTCGGCGTCGAAGATCTCGCCGGTGAACGTGGAAACCACGCGTCCACCGCTGATCCGCAGGTCGGTCAAGGCAAGGCTCCTCAGGATTCGTCGTGGGCAGGTCGGCCGACGAGGTCTTCTCGACCGACGTCGTGGTCCGGCCCCACCGCAATTTCCATTGAAATCGAAGGGACGATTTCCATTGAAGTTGCGGGAAGTTGTCCACAGGCATCGGCGTGTCGGGGTGCGACACGCCGATGGTCCGCAGTTTCCATTGAAACTGGACCTCCGATTTCAATGGAAATTGCGGGAGGTCGACACCGCCGGGGACCCGCTAGTGGGCGGAGGTGGCGAAGAAGAACACCAGGAACGGCAGCATGATCCACATGCCGAGGTGGACGTCACGGAACTTGCCCGCCACCACCTTGATCAGCACGTACGCCGTCAGGGCCGCCGCGATGCCGTTGCCGAAGTTGCCCCAGAAGATCGTGCACGCCACCAGCAGCCCGGCCGGGATCGTCTCGGTCAGGTCGGTCATGTCGACCTTCTTGAAGCCGCGCATCATGCTCAGCCCGACCACGATCAGCACCGGCGCGGTCGCCGCCGACGGGATCATCGTGGCGAACGGCGTGAACAGCAGCAGCACCAGGAACAGGCCCGCGGTGGTCAGCGACGTCAGCCCGGTGCGGCCACCGGCGTCGGACCCGGCCGCGGACTCCGCGTAGGTGGTCACCGACGGGGCGCCGAACATCGAGCCGCCGGTGATCGCGACCGAGTCGACCAGGAACGTCCGGTTGATGTTCGACTTCTGGCCCTCGCGCTCGGTCAGCCCGATCCGCTCGGTCACCGCCAGGACGACGCCGGTCGCGGAGAACAGCTCCGAGGCGAAGAACGCGAACAGGTACTGCAGGTACTCCGGCCGCAGGGCGCTCCAGAGGTCGATGTGGAACGCAACCGGGCCGACGCCGGCCGGCGCCTGGAACCAGTGGTCCGGCAGCTCCGTGACGCCCAGCGGGATGCCGATCAGGGTCAGCACCACGATGCCGATGACGAACGCGCCCGGCACCTTGCGCGCCTGCAGCGCGGCGACCAGCACGATGCCGCCGAGCGCGAGCAGCGGTTCCGGCGAGCTGAGGTCGCCGATCTCCAGCCCGCTCTTGCCCGGTTCGAGCATGCCGGAGAGCTTGAAGCCGATGTAGACGATGAACAGCCCGATGGCGGTGCCGATGGCCACCCGGATGTTCTGCGGGATGACCTTGGCGAGCAGCCCGCGCAGCCCGAGCAGCGACAGCACGAGGATCGCCACGCCGGACCAGAAGACCATGCCCATCGCGATCGGGTACGGCACGTGCTGCTGCTGCACCAGCGTCGCCGCGACCAGCGCGGTTCCGCCGAGCCCTGGCGCGAGCACGAACGGCATGTTGGCGAAGAAGCCGACCGCGGCGGTGGCCAGCACGATCGTCAGGATCGTGCCGGTGGTGGCCGCGGCGTGCGGCACGCCGGCCTTGGCGAGCATGCCGGGGATCACCACCACGGCGTAGGCCGACGCGAAGAACATGCTCAGCCCGGCCAGCAGCTCGGTGCGCACCGAGCTGCCGCGTTCGGACAACCGGAACCAGCCGTCCAGCTTCGATCCCGATCTCACGTCGGTCATCAGCGGTATCTCCCCTGGTGAAAGATGCAAGCGCTTGCATTGCAAGCGATTGCAGGGACGATAAGCGGCACGGTATGAAGGTGTCAAAGAGACGTGAGGGAGGACGCGATGGCGCGGCTGGCCGACGTGGCCCGCAAGGCCGGCGTGTCGGTGGCGACCGCGTCGCGCGCGCTGGTGCGGCCGGAGATGGTCGCGGAGCGGACCCGGCAGCGGGTTCGCGACGCGGCGATCGAGCTCGGCTTCCGCTACCACCCGTCGGCCCAGGCGCTGGCCACCGGCCGCAGCAGGCTGCTGGCCATGATCGTCCCGGACCTGACGAACCCGTTCTACGCGACGATCATCGCGGGCGCGCAGCGCGCCGCCGAGGAGGCCGGCAACGACCTGCTGGTCGTGGTCAGCGACGAATCGCCGGAGCGGGAACGAGCCCTGATCGACCGGCTGCGCGACCGGGTCGACGGCTTCGTGGCCATCGCCCCGCGCGGCCCGGCCTCGCTGTTCACCCTCCCGGACGTGCCGATGGTGCTGGTCGACCGGCGGACGCGCGGCGTGCCGTCGGTCGTCATCGACACCCCCGGCGGGCTGCACGAGATGGGCGCGCACCTCGCCGGGCTCGGCCACCGCCGCATCGCCTACCTCGGCGGGCCGCGCGGCTCGTGGGCGGACCCGCGCCGGCTCGACGGCCTGCGCAACGGCTCCGGGCACGAGGTCATCGCGTTCGGCCCGTTGCCACCGACCTTCGAGGCGGGCAACCGGATCGCCGACGAGCTGGTGGCGAGCGGGTGCACCGCCGCCGTCGCCTACAACAGCGCGCTGTTCATGGGGCTGATGTACCGGCTGGCCACGCTCGGCGTGAAGGTTCCGGAGCAGCTCAGCGTGTGCTGCGCCGACGATCTCGCGGAGTTCGGCCTCGCCGTGCCGGAGGCCACCACACTGCACGTCCCGACCGAGGACGCCGGCGCGTCGGCGGTGCGCACGCTGCTCGGCGTGGTCGACGGGCGGCCGCCGGAGCCGCGGCACCGATCGGTGCCGGTCGAGCTCGTGATCGGCGCGACCACGGCCGCACCCGCCTGAACGGCGCAGGCCACTGGGCCGTGGGCACCACGACTTCCACTGATGTTCGGCTCCTGAGCGCTTCACCCGTTACGGACCGTTGGGTCATGCGGTAAGACTTCACTCGTGTGGACCACCACCCGGCCGACGGCAGAGGCGCTCGATCGGACCGACCCACTCGCCGATCTGCGTGCCCGCTACGACCTACCGCCCGGCCTGATCCACCTCGACGGCAGCAGCGGTGGCCCGCTGCCGCGCACCACACCCGACCGGCTGCGCCGGTTCGTAGAGCACCGCAGGCAGCCCTACACCGGCCGCGTGTGCGGCGAATCCGAATGGCGCGGCGAAGCGCGGCTCGCGGCGGCGTCGCTCGCGCCGTTGATCGGCGCCGAGGCCGGGGAGATCACCGTCGCCGAGACGGCATCGATCAGCCTGTTCAACACGCTGCTCGCGGCCGCGCGGCTGCGCCCAGGGCGACCGATCCTCGCGGTGGGCCGGGATTGCTTCCCCGCCGACTGCCTGCTGGCCCGATCGGCGGCCGACTTCATCGGCGGCCGCCTGCACCTGATCCGCAGCAGTGCGGACCTGGCCGAGTTGCCGGCGGGCCAGGTCGCGGTGGTCGCCGTGTCGCACACCGACGCGCGGACCGGAGGCGTGCGCGACGCGGCCGCCATCACGGCCGAGATCCACCGGGCGGGCGCGCTGGCGCTGTGGGAGCTCAGCGGCTCGGCGGGCGCGCTGGACGTGGATTTGCACGGCTGGGACGTGGATTTCGCCATCGGCAGCGGCGACCGCTACCTCGGCGGCGGCTCGGGCGCGCCCGCCTACTGCTTCGTCGCCGACCGGCACCGTCACGAGGCGCCGAAGTCCTCCTGCACCGCGGCGGGCGCACTGCCTTCGCTGGGCGACGGGTTCGCCGGCTCCCTGTCGGTCGCCGAGCTGCGATCGGGACTGTCCATCCTGGACGGTGTGTCACCGGCGGCGCTCGCCGCGAAGGCGGCACGGCTGGCGGAGGTCTTCCTCACGCGGCTGGACGACTTCTGCGCAGACGCGCAGATCGAAGTCGTGCCGGTGCTCGAAGGGCTGCAACGCGGCGCGCAGATCAGCCTGCGCCACGACCGGGCCCAGCGGATCGCGGAGGCGCTGTACGACCGCGACGTGCTGGTGGACTGCGCCGAGGACGACCTGCTCAAGCTGAGCTTCGCCCCGTCGTGGCTGCGCTACGTGGACGCCTGGGAAGCGGCGGAGCAGCTCCACGCGACGCTCCACGAAGTCGGGTAGGCCTCGGGGGCTTCCCAATTTTAGGCAAAATCGGGAAGCCTCCTCCCGGCCTGCCGAACCGCCCAACGGGACTCTGGGGCTCGGCACCCACACCGTCCGCGCGGGACTACTGGTCGGCGCGTACGCGCCGCGCGACGATGGCGGCGTGCGGTCGCCTGCCCGGATCAACGCGGCTTTCGGTCGCCTCCACCTGGAAACCCGATTCCACGAGACGCTGCGACATCTCCTCGATCGTCCAGAAGTAGGCGGTCGTCACGGCGTGCGGGAACGGCTCGACCTGCGTGCCCTCGAACATGCCGAGCAACAGGCTGCCGCCGTCGCACAGGCATCGCGCGAACTCGTCGAGGATGCGGGGCACGTTCTCGGGGTCGGTGTGGATGATCGAGTACCACGACAGGATCCCGGCCACCGAACGATCGGGCACGCCGAGCTGATCCAGCTCGCCGACGCGGTACGAGCCATCGGGAAACCGCGACCTGGCGATCTCGATGAAGTTCGGCACGAGGTCCACACCCTCGACGTCGCAGCCCTGGCCGCGCAGGAAGTCGGTCCACTGCCCCGGCCCGCACCCCGCGTCGATCACGGGCCCGGACACCTCACCGGCCCACCTGGACACCAACTTCCGGTCCGGCTCGGGCATCCACTCCACCGACAAGGCCAGATCGGCGTACTCGTCCGCCCGCCGGCCATACGCGTCCCGCACATCACTTACCGACACCCGATACTCCCGTCAATGCAACACCCGGCCCCACCGAGGACACGGTGAGACCGCACACTTCAATATCTACAGTGGACTGGTCAGCCGAGGACGAACGGCAGTTTCGCGGCCAGGTCGCCCAGTTCGGCTCGCTCCGCGTCGGTCGGAACCCGGCGCCCGGTGCCGATCAGCAGCGCGTCCTCGTCGGAGAACGACGCGGGGAACGCCGTCCCGGCGATCTCCTCCAGCATCTCGCGGGTCCGGGCGAGGCCCTCGGCGGGCGGGCCCGCGGCGTCCGGGAGATGTGCGATCAGGTCGAGGTGGTGCAGGGTCCACTCCAGGACGTACGCGGAGAGGTAGTCGCCCGTGGTGAGCACCATGTCCTGGGTGCTCACGGCGAGCTTCGGGTCGGCGAGTTCGGCGGCGCGCCCGGCGGCGGAGCCGACGTCGTCGAGGTGGAACTTCAGCAGCTCCGGCTGCTCGTACGCGGCGGCCAGCCGGACGATCAGTGCGTCCAGCGGATCGTCGCCGGTCGGCGGCGTATCGGAGACGGCCCAGTAGGTCACCGCGTCGCGGGTCGGCTCCGCGTCGGCGGGGGTCACGAGGGTGATCAGGACGTCCTGGGCGTCGATGATCAGGTGGCACACCAGGTCTCGCACGAGCCAGCCGGCGCAGCCGGACGGCTGCGCGAAGTCTTCGTCGGAGAGTTCGGCGACCGCCGTCCGCAACTCAGCCCAAGAGCGCGAGAAGAGATCCACGGCCGCAAGTTATCAGCGCGCGGCCCGCCCTGCGACCGATTTCGCCCCCCTCAGCGAATGCCTTGCCGGTGAACGGGATTCTGCGGATACAGGGGTGCCCGGTCGGTGCGCCCGTCGGTCACCGGCGCACCGCTCCCGCACGGAGACCCGACGCATCGCCGTGGCGAGTCGGAAGCCCGGGGCTTGCCGGAAAATCGGCTGACAGGGCGCTGCCAGCGTGGCAGGCTGACCTGGTCAACATCAATTGAAGTTCGTCAGCGCTTGGTGGTCGGTGGAGTGCGCTGGCGTGCTCGCTCGGTTGCGGGCACGACCAGCTTGCCGCCAGGCGTGCTGCGTCGTCCCGGGGCCGGGCCCCATCCGGAAGGACGACCATGACCACCGACGAATTCGGCCTCGCCGCGGGCGACTACGTGCCGGACCCGGACCGCGACACGGCCGTGCTGCTCGACGGCTTCTTCGGGCACCTCGCCGAGACCATTCGCGAACACTCGCTGCCCGCCGACCTGGTCGCCGACATTCGGCTCCGGCACGAGGCATTGGAGACGGCCGACCAGCACCTGGTGGTCGACGAACCGGCGCGCTACAACCTCCGCCTGACCTTGGCGTTGGTGGCCGCTTACGAGATCTTGCGGCCCCGGTTGGGACGCGAAGCCGCCATCGGTGCCGTGCGAGCCGCCCTGGTCGAGCCGCTCAGCGAGACCGTGCGAGCCGGGACCAGGGCCGTGCTCGACTCCGCCGCGGACCCGTTCCGGGCAATGGTCGACCTGTCGAAGTCCCGGGAGCAGCACGCGTTCGGCGCGGGGTTCGCGTTCCACCACCCCGTTGACGACGACCGGCGCTACCAATCGGACGTGCACCGCTGCTTCTACCACGAGGTGCTGGTCGCCAACTCCGCGCCGGAACTCACCCCGGCGATGTGCGCCTTCGACCAGAACTGGATCGAAGCGATCGACCCGGACCGGCACGGCTTCCGGTTCGAGCGCGCCACGACCATCGGTTTCGGCGGCACGCACTGCCCGTTCCACTTCACACGCACCGACGGCTGAGGACTCGTGAGCGATTCTGGGCCACGAGACATCCCGAAGCGCTCACGGGCCGGCGAGGCTCGCGTAGATGCGCTCCAGCTCGTCGCGCAGTGCGGCCGGGGGCACCGGGTCGCTGCGGAGTTGGCGGGTCGTGGTGCGCATGGTGGACACCAGGCGTTGGGCCCGCTGGAGGTCCTGGGAATCGTCGAGGACCGCCTTCTCGGTCGCCGCGTCGACCACCCGTTCCAGCACGATGACCGCCGGCCACCAGCGCTCGGCTTCGGCCGCCGTCGCCGGGTTCATCAGCTCCTGCTGGAGCGCCGACCTGAGGTCCGCCAGCTGGCGGTAGGTGCGGCGGCGGAGGGCCGGGCGGCCGTGGCGGACTCCCGCGAGCGACTGGGACACGTACTCCGAGACCGCCTCCACCGCGTCCGCGAACCGGCTCGGCAACGCCGGCCCCCGGTGCAACGGCCGCAGCAGGAAACCGCCGGCCAGGACGATCGCGCAGCCGACGACCGTGTCCACCAGCCGGGCTGCCGGGAAGAACTGCGCGCACTGGCTCATCTGCAGCAGCACCAGCGCCGTCATGACCGCGGTGAACAGGCCGTAATGCCTGCTGAGCGCCTCGGGCAGCTTCGCGGCCAGCGCGACGATGAACGGCAACAGCCACCAGCCGGTCGGCACGAGCGCGATCAGCGCCGATGCGACGAGCACGCCGATCACGGTGCCGGCCGCGCGCAGCACGGTGCGGGCGAAGACCGAGCCCGAGTTCGGCTTCAGCACCAGCGCGACCGTCAGCGCGATCCAGTACGGCTCGTCCATGCCCGCCGCCAGCCCGATCCCCTCCGCGAGCGCCAGGCACAGCAGCATCCGGCACACCTGCGCCCAGGTGGAGCGGCCGAAGGTCAGCCGGAAGCGCTCGTGGTGATCGCCGGAAACCGGCGGGAGCTTCGCGCGCCGGAACGCGGCGACCAGGTCTGCGATGCCCCGGTCCAGGGCGCGTACCAGCGGTGATTCGTCGGAACCGGGCCGGTAGGGCGGCGGGAGGTCGCCGGTTCGCATGCAGCGCGCCAGCTCGCGCAGCGCTTCGCGAGCCCGCTCCGGCGGCTGCTTTCCGCTGTGCGCAAGGGAAACCGATGCTTCGACGATCGGCGTGGCATAGGTGTAGACGAGGTAGAGGCGGTCGCGCACGCGGCTGCGCGACATCGATCCTCCGCTCACGAGCACGTCGTGCGCGTTGTCCAGCGCCTTCGTCAGGTTCTGCCGCGCGGCGATCGGCGACTCGGCGTCGAACATGCGCAGCGTCGCGTCGAAGACCGCCGCGACCGCGCCGCGCGCCGGGGCCGTGCCCCGGAACGGCCAGGTGGCGGCGATGATCGCGAGCACCAGCAGCTCACCGGCGAAGAACCACCAGACCTGCGCACCGAGCGGCAGCGCCGAGCGCTGACCGGTCGCGACCACGCAGAACGTCAGCATGTGCGCGCCGCCGGACGACCAGAGATCGCCCATCCGGCTGGAAAGCACCGACGGCACCGCCACCGCAAGCACGATCGCCGCCGCAAACCACGGTCCCGGCGCGGCGGCCCCGGCCGCGAACCCGAGCGCGCCGAGGATCGCGGCCAGGCCCACCCGGCGCAGCCGGTACCCGTAGGAGCCGGTCAGGTCGGAGAAGCTCGCGCACAGCGCGCCGACCGAGGCGAGCACGGCCTCGTCGATCCGGCCGGTCAGCAGGCCCGCGACCTGCGGAAGCCCCACGCCGATGCTCGCCGCGCACGCGCGGGTCCAGTCCGCCGGAATCGGCGCCGGCCGCAACATCCGCAACAGCCAGGGCGGCAGCAAGGTGATGGGGAGCGCTCGGGTCGTCACACGCACATCCCTCCGGTGCTTGGGGACACGCGCTCCACGCCGAGCGGCATTGGGTTGCACTCGATTGTCACGCGCCGGAAGCCGTCGCACCGCCGAACGCCACCGGCGTCACACCTTGCGGTCGATCACATCCGGCCGAGGAGCAGCGAATTCGACCGGAGCTCGGACGACGGGGCAGCGGCAGGGGCAGGACGGGCACCAACGCTGCCCTCGATGCTGCCCGCCCGACCCGTCCGCCGGACGAAGCGGGCGAGCAGCCTGGCCAGAGGCACGATCTGCGGAGGGGGTTCGGGGTGCGCGCGCACGAGCAGCGAGACGAACACGTCGGTCAGGCGGCTAGGACGCCATCCCCGTCCGAGCCCCACCGGCCGGGGCCTGGCCCGCTGACCCCTCAAGCGGTTCTCGCCCTGCAACGCGCCCTGGGCAATGTCGCCGTCAGCAGGCTGCTCGGCGATCACCCCCAGCAGGTGCAGCGCTCCACCGTCGACGCGGTCTTGCGCTCGCCCGGAAAACCCCTCGACGACGGGATCCGGGAGGAGATGGAGGCGCGGCTGGGCGCCGACTTCACCGACGTCCGCGTACACAACGACGGCGCATCCCAGCGCTCGGCGGCCGAGATCGACGCCCGCGCCTACACCTCCGGCAACCACGTCGTCCTCGGCTCGAACGAGGTCGACAAGCACACCCTCGCCCACGAGCTGACCCACGTCATCCAGCAGCGCCAGGGCCCGGTGGCGGGCACGGACCGCGGCGACGGGCTGGCGATCAGCGACCCGGCGGACCACTTCGAGCGGGCCGCCGAGGCCAACGCCTCCAGCGCGCTGGCCAAACCCCTACCGGCGCAACGGGACGTCGCGCCGGTGTCTCCCGGCCCGGCGCGACCGGCAGTCCAACGGGCGAAGGACGAGGAAACCTCGGCTGATTCCAACTGGCCCGGGGCCTGGAAGAAGGAGATCGCCAACCTCGCGCAAGGCAACCACCTGCTGGGGTCGGGCAACGGGAACATCAAGAGATTGCCGGAAGCGATCAAGAACAGGGTCTTGGCACTGGCCGCCGAGTTCATCAGCACGCTGCAGGACCCGGAACAACCTGCGGAAAACGCGAAGGCAAAGCTCCTGGAAATGTTCGACGCCGCTCGCACCGACAAGGACCGCGAGCAGCTGGAGAAGCTGCCGGGGGGCGGTGGACCGGGGGCCCTCGGCCCCAGCCGCTTCCCATCGAGCACGTACAACGACCTGCACGAACTGATCAACGCCAAGCGCCTCTGGTTGGCTGGCGATCACAGCCTGGGCCCGTGGCCGTTCGACGCAGCCGCGAAGAAGCCGGACTACGTCGTCGGCGACAGCAACGCCGAGGGCCAGACCGCAGAGAAGTTCTACGAGAGCACCAGGGATGTCGGCGACCACGTGAAGGTGACCGGGAAGAACAACCTCGCCGCCGTGGTCAGCGACTTCGGGAAGAACGTCAAGTCGAAGATCAGCACCTACGACGGGAAGGGGGTCCGGGTCGTGGTGGACCTCACCGACAACGCGGTGCTGCACAAGTCCTACGACGGCGATCTCGCCGGCCTCCTCGAGAAGGAGCTCTCGAACATCACCTCTGCCCTGCTCGACCGACTCCTGGGCGTCGACGCCGTCACGCCCCAGGGCATCCTCACCTTCCGGCCGCCCTTCGGCGGGTGAAACCCCGGGAAGACGAACGTCCGAAGTGGACGATCAGGCGATGGCGCGGAGGATGCGGACCGCCATCGCCGTGGCGATCAGCCAGAACAGGGCCGCGATCCCGTAGTTGATCGCCACCGCGAGCTTCGGGTCGTCCGGCATGAACAGGTCCTCGAAGCCCAGCGCGAGCGGCTCCGCCCAGGACGCCACGAACTTGGCGATGCCGTTGTCCGGGTTGGCGCCACCGATGGCGAACACCACGTGGATCGCCAGCAGTGCGGCACCCGCGTTACCGACCCAGCGGACCACGTTGCTGAGCACGCCGACGACCCGAGCCCGGGCCCGCCGCAGGTCAGCGCGACGCACACCGTTCTCGTGCGCGTCCGCGCTCACGTCTTCCGCCACGATCTCCAGTGTGGCACGACCGGGGCGGTCAGCCGAACATTCGTGCCAGCAGCCCGCCCACCAGCACCCAGAACACCGCCGCCAGGCCGTAGTCGAGCAGCACCTGCAACACCTCGGCCGGCGCCTGCACCAGGCCGGGGAAGAACAACGCCAGCGGCTCGGCCGCCTGCGCCACGGACCTGGCCAGCCCGTTCTCCGCCGGGAAGCCGGTCACCACGAACAGGATGTGCAGCACCAGCATCGCGGCGAGCAGGAAGCCCGCACCGTTGATCAGCGTCGCGACCCCGGATCGCCCCTTCTTCGCCGCCATCGACCCTCCCCTTGATCCACCGACCACTCTGCCAGGCGGATCCGATCTCGTGCGAGAGAAGATCGTGACGTGTCACTTCCCACGATGTGGAAGGGGTGCTTGCATTTCGGGCCACTACTGCGGTTAGCCTAGTTCCGTGGCTCGCGTTCTCCTGCTTCGAAGCCGCGACGGGGTCTCCTAGACCGGCCCCTCGTCGCGGGGTTCGAACGCGCCGGTCGTCGGTCCAGACCCGGTAATCGCGCAGGAGAACCTTTCGGATGAGCACCAATACGCCCGACCCGCAGGCCCCCTTCGGCGGCAAGGTGCGGAAGCCGTCCCGGCCCGCCCCCGCCGACCAGCAGCCGTGGAACCCGCAGCTGGGCAGCTCGATGCCCGCCCACCGCTACCGCCCCTTCCACGAGCTGGTCGAGAACGTATCCCTGCCCGACCGGACCTGGCCCGACAAGCGGATCACCAAGGCCCCGCTGTGGTGCGCGGTCGACCTGCGCGACGGCAACCAGGCGCTGATCGACCCGATGTCGCCCGCCCGCAAGCGCCGCATGTTCGACCTGCTCGTGCAGATGGGCTTCAAGGAGATCGAGGTCGGCTTCCCCGCCGCCAGCCAGACCGACTTCGACTTCGTCCGCGAGATCATCGAAGACGGCGCGATCCCCGACGACGTCCGCATCCAGGTGCTCACCCAGTGCCGCCCCGAGCTGATCGAGCGGACCTTCCAGTCGCTGGAAGGCGCGCCGCAGGCGATCGTGCACATCTACAACTCGACGTCGATCCTGCAGCGCCGCGTGGTGTTCCGCGAGGAGCGCGAGGGCATCAAGAAGATCGCCACCTCGGCAGCCGAGATGGCCGTGGAACTGGCCGGCAAGTACTCCGACACCGACTTCCGCTTCCAGTACTCCCCGGAGTCCTACACCGGCACCGAGCTGTCCTACGCCGCCGAGGTGTGCGACGCGGTCACCGAGATCTGGCAGCCCACCCCGGAGCGGCCGGTGATCCTGAACCTGCCCGCCACCGTCGAGATGGCCACCCCGAACGTCTACGCCGACTCCATCGAGTGGATGCACCGGAACCTGGCCCGGCGCGACTCGGTGATCCTGTCGCTGCACCCGCACAACGACCGCGGCACCGGCATCGCCGCCGCCGAGCTGGGCTACCAGGCCGGCGCGGACCGCATCGAGGGCTGCCTGTTCGGCAACGGCGAGCGCACCGGCAACGTCGACCTGGTGGCGCTGGGCATGAACCTGTTCAGCCAGGGCATCGACCCGCAGATCGACTTCTCCGACATCGACTACGTCAAGCGCACCGTCGAGCACTGCAACCAGCTGCCCGTGGCGGAGCGGCACCCGTGGGGCGGCGAGCTGGTCTACACGGCCTTCTCCGGCAGCCACCAGGACGCCATCAACAAGGGCCTGGACGCGCTGCGCGACGCGGCGAACCAGGCCGGCACCCCGGTGGACGACCACCCGTGGGAGGTGCCGTACCTGCCGATCGACCCGAAGGACGTCGGCCGCACCTACGAGGCCGTGATCCGGGTCAACTCGCAGTCCGGCAAGGGCGGCGTCGCCTACATCATGAAGACCGAGCACCAGCTGGAGCTGCCGCGCAAGCTGCAGATCGAGTTCTCCAAGGTGGTGCAGGCGCACACCGACTCCGAGGGCGGCGAGGTCAGCCCGACGGCGATGTGTACGGCGTTCTCCAGCGAATACCTGGAGGCCACCGCGCCGCTGAAGCTGGTCCGGCAGCGCGCCACCGGCGAGAACGGCAACGAGTCCATCACCGCCACCGTCGTCGTGGACGGCGAGGAGCAGGAGATCACCGGCGCCGGCAACGGCCCGGTCTCGGCCTTCGTCGACGCGCTGAGCAGCATCGGCTACGACGTGCGGGTCATGGACTACCACGAGCACGCGCTGACCGCCGGTGACGACGCGCGCGCCGCGGCCTACCTGGAGTGCGCGGTGGGCGACGAGATCTTCTGGGGCGTCGGCGTCGACACCTCGACGATCACCGCGATGCTGCGCGCGGTGGTATCCGCGGTGAACCGCGCCAACCGCTGACCGACGAAACGCGAACGGCCCGTTCACCCCGTCTGGCGGAGTGAACGGGCCGTTCGCTCGTTCGGAGGGTGCGGCAAAGGCGGCGAGCTGTTGCGCCAGCTGCGGGTCACCCCGGGATGGGGACGGTTTCGCGCGAAAACGGCATTCGCCAGGCGCAGCCGTGACGGTTTCGCGCGAAAACGGCGCCTCAGCGCACCGAGGCGTCGGTCTCGGGCTCGGCGCCTTCGGCTTTCGCGGATTCGTCGGCCTCGCCCGAAACCTCGGTTTCTTCCAGTTCTTCCTCGTCGTCCTTCTCCGCGCGACGACGCACCACGTGCACGATCAGCCAGCCGATGACGACGGTGACCAGCAGCGCCACCCACGAGAAGCGGTGGAACCACTGCCCGGCGACCACGCCGAAGATGTAGGCCAGGGTCGTCACCGTGCCCGCCCACGCGATGCCGCCCGTGGCGTTCGCGATCAGGAACTTGCGGTACGGCATGCCCAGGATGCCCGCCAGCGGACCGGCGAGGATGCGCAGCAGCGCCACGAACCGGCCGCCGAACACCGCCCACGCGCCATAGCGGTCGAACGCGCGTTCCGCCTGGCGCACCGGTTTCGGCCCGAAGTGCTTGGGCAGCTTGCGACCGAGCCAGCCCAGCAGCGTGCGGCCGTAGCGCTTGCCGACCGCGTAGCCGACCGAGTCGCCGATGATCGCGCCGCTCGCGGCGACGATGCCGAGCACCACTGGATTCGCCACGCCCTGCGACGCCGCGACCCCGGCACTGACGAGCATGATCTCGCCGGGCAGCGGGATCCCCACGCTTTCCAACCCGATGATCAGCCCGACCACCAGGTAGATCACCCCAGGGGGGATCGTGTCCAGCCACTCGATCATGTACGTCCATTCCGGTCCGGGAACGCGTCGCGCGGTCGCCGAAACGACCGGCGCCATCGGCCAGGGTACGTACCGGGGCCGGGTTGGTGTCATCGACGACGCAGAAGACGTGCGCATCTTTGGCGGAGCACAGCGGTAGGTGTGACGGTAGCCACACAGCAGTCGCGAGCGGCCTGGGGAGGTGCCGCCCGCGATGCCCTGGGGGAGGGCGTTTTGCGCATCATCGGCATCCGCAGCATCCCGGTCGCCGTGCCGTTCGACACCACCGAGAGGTGGGCCGCCGGCAGCCGCCGCGGCCTGGTCAGCGTGCTGATCGAGATCGACACCGACGAAGGCATCACCGGCCTCGGCGAGGCCCCGGCGTATCCGTCGGCCGAGATCGTGCTCGCCGCGCTGCGCTGGGTCGAGCGGTTCGCCATCGGCGAGGACCCGTTCCGCACCGAACGCATCGCGAGGCTGATCGACGTCACCGGCACCTCGAACCGCGCGGGCACCACCGGCCCCGCGACGGCCGCCATCGACATGGCCTGCTGGGACATCGTCGGCAAGGCCTGCGACCAACCGCTGGTCAACCTCTTCGGCGGCCCGCTGCGCGAGGAGGTCGAATACGTGCACTACGTCCCGGCGGGCCCGCCGGAGTGGATGCGGGAGCAGGCCGTGCGGGGCGCCGCAGCGGGCTTCGAGAGCTTCTACGTCAAGGTCGGCGCCGCCGAGCAGGCCACCGACGTCGCACGGGTGGCCGCGGTCCGCGACGGCATCGGCGCCGGGGCCGCGCTGCGGATCGACGCCGACGGGGCGTGGTCGCCCGCGGCCGCACTCCGCGTCCTGCGCGCGCTGGAGCCCTACGACATCGAGTTCGCCGAGCAACCGGTCTCCGGCCGGAACCTGCCGGAGATGGCCCGGTTGCGCGCCCGCACGGGCGTGCCACTGCTCGCCGACGCGGCGTCGCGCACGCGGCACGACCAGCTGGACGTGATCAGGCAGGGCGCGGCGGACGCGATCTCGGCGGACAACGTGCTGGACGGCGGCCTGCTGAACCTGAAGCGCTCGGCCGGGATCGGCGAGGCCGCGGGCATCCCGGTCGTCAAGCAGAGCCTCGGCGAGCTGGGCGTGGCGACGTGCGCCGCGGCCCACCTGATCGCCGCCACCCCCGGATTCCCCTGCGCCAACCAGTCCTACGGCCGGTTGCTCGCCGACGACGTGGTCGAGGACGGGCCGCTGCGCTATCCGGGTGGTCGGCTGCGCCTGCCGGACCGACCGGGCATCGGGGTCCGGCTGGATCGCGACCGGCTGGCCCGGTACGCGGAGTTGTACCAGGTCGCGGGGCATGAGTACGGCTTCGCCGAACCGTCGGGAGGGACCGAACCGCCGGCCTGAATACACCAGAAGTCGCATTTCGCTGAGCCGAGGATCGGCGTCCGGTCCGGTGAACACACTCGACCAAAGATGGTATTGCGCTTTCCTCCGAGTCGGCACCATTGATGACGTCGCGGGATGCCAGGCGACGCCCCTGGGGAACACGGGGGCAGGGGGAGACGGGCCGGAGACGGGGGAAACGTCGGGGACACCGGCCCCTCCCCCTGTTCCTTCTTTTTTGTTTCCAGACTCACCTTGCGTGGCGGTGCCGGTAGCGGAACCTCAGAGGCCTTCTCGCTGTGGGATCCCCGACCTCATGAATGACCAATTCACCACGTCGGGGCTGTCCTCGCGAGAAGACCTCTGAGAACCCGCGGCGGTGCAAGGTGCGTAGGTGGGCTAAGCGGCTGCGCCGCTTCAAAGACAACAACCCGCCCTGCCGCTCGACGCAGCAACGCCGTCGCGGACGCTGCACGCCTCTACCACTCGATCGGTCTACCGGACTTGATGTCGGGCTGCCGCCAGGGTTCAGTCAGGCACCGAAATGCAGCAGTGTTGAGGTGGACATGTGGCCGACCGAGGACCCGACCGAACAGCTCCGCTGGCGAATCCCGTGCACCACACCGGTCGATTCGGGCAACATGACGGTGCTGGTCGTCGGAGATCGGGTCGCCGTGGTGCTGCCGCCGGGCGAGACGCTCGTCTTCACTGCCGATGAAACCGATGACCTCGCAGCGCTGCTGGACGAGGCCGCCGGCTACCTGTCGCGCGGCGCCGAGGGATCGGAGGCACCGGCGTGGCCCTCATCGACACCGACCTGAGCTTCGACCCGCGCGACCCCTACTTCCCCATCCCCGGCGCCGCCGGCGTGGAGTGGGCGGTGCAGGTGTTCACCACGACCAACGGCTACAGCATCGACGTCGAGCGGGCGCACGTCCGGGAAGGCGACCGCGTCCACGTGCACGCCGACCGGTACGCGCGGCTCGGCCAGCAGGTCCCGGTCGAGGCCGGCGAGGCCGACATCGAGGTGACCCGCGCGGCCGGCGTGCTGGAGTGGGCCATCACGGTCCGCCACGACGAACCGATCAAGGCGGTGAAGCTGCTGCTGCGCGGCCTGCCGCCGGAGCAGCTGCGGGCCGGCTGGTGGACGCCGAACACCGGGCGCGGCTGGGCGCACGGCGTCAACGGCCAGCGGTTCCAACTGGAATACCCGGGCTCGGACTGGGCGACGCCGTGGGTGGCGGCCGGGGACGAGGCGAACGGGCTGGTGCTCAGCGTCCGCGATCCGCTGGTGCGGCGGAAGATCCTGCACGTCCACCAGCCCCCGTACGCGCCGGGGCCGATCGCCGAGCTGGTGCACGTGCCGTCGGCGACGGCGCGCTCGACGACCTGCCGGGTGCCGTCGGTCCGGCTGCGGCTGGGCACCACCGGGCACAGCGCCGACGCCGACCTGGACGAGCACCTGTCCTTCGTGGAGGGTTCGCAGAACCTGGTGCCGTGGTCCTCCCGCCCGGACGTGCCGGACTGGCTGCGGCGGACCGCGCTGGTGGTGACGCTGCACGGCCAGCACTGGACGGGCTACGTGTTCAACACGTTCGCTCAGATGGCCGAGTCGCTGCGATTCGTCGCGCGGCACATCGATCCGAGCCGCGTACTGGCCTACCTGCCCGGCTGGGAAGGCCGCTACTACCACGCCTACCCGCGGTACCGGCCCGGCGAAGACCTGGGCGGCGCAGGGGGTTTCACCGAGCTCGCGCACACCGCGCGGCAGCTCGGCGTGCGGCTGATGCCGATGTACGGCGGGCACGGCGCGAACGTGGTCGAGTACCCGGCGTGGGAGCGGGCGGCGCTGCGCAACGACACCAACCGCTACGTGGAACTGCTGAACCGGCCGGACTGGGACGGCGACCGGGTCGGCGAGGGCGATCAGGTCTTCCTCAACCCCGGCGAACCGGAGTTCCGCGCGCATCTGGTGGAGTCGATCTCGGCGATGGTGCGGGACTTCGGCGTCGACGCGGCATTCCTGGACACCCTGGGCTACTGGTTCAACGACCCGCGCTACGAGGTGATCGACGGCTACCGCCGGCTCGCCGACGAGCTGCACCACCGACACCCCGGGCTGGTGCTCGCCACCGAGGGCTGGTGGGACGCGCTGACGGCGATCTTCCCGCTCAGCCAGCAGTGGTACGGCGCGGACCGGGACCTGCGCAAACCCCGCGTGCTCACCCGGTACGCCCGCACCACCGGCCACCTCGCCGAAGGAACGCCGGGGCGGGGCAGCACGGGCGTGCACGAGAAGGGCTTCCTGCACCGGCCGCCGGACGTGGCCCGCGAGGCCCACATCCCGGTCGTCGGCATCGCCGACGACACCCTCCCGGCCCACGCCGAGGAGATCGCGGCGATCTGCCGCTGGGCCCAGGAGCACGCCCCGGAGTAATGCGCAGACGATCAACATTTGCGCAGGTCGCTGGCTAATCATCATTCCCGCCGTCAGGTTCGAGCCCAACGACGGAACTCGGGTGTGCCGCACCCGAGTCGGCTTCGGGCGAGGTTGTCGAATGAGAATGGTCAAGGCAGAAACAAGCGACTTGAAGGCTGCGGGCTCGACGGTGGTGTCGGCGGCGGAGTCGCTGCGCGGGACCACGGACGGGCTGGTGCTGGACTCCGCCGCGCGCGACATGACCGGCTCGATCACCGCGGCGCTGCTGCCGAGCTTCGCGGCCGAGTGGCGGCAGAACGTGCAGCAGCTGGCCGCTGCCGTGCGCACGACCGGCGAGCACCTGCAAGCTGCGGCCACGGTGTACTCGGCGCTGGATCGCAGTGCGGCCGAAATGCTCGCCGACCTCGAACTCGCCGTCCTGGGCGGTGGTGAGTGATGGACGTCAAAACCCTCGACGGCTGCGATGTCGGCAAATTCGACCAGTGCGCGGCGGAAGACCAAGTCGATCGACGTGGACCACCTGCTCACCAACGATCCGGGACTCAGCGATGCAGTCGAGAAGAAGATCGCCGAGCACAAGTCGGCTTGGAAGAAGGAAGCCGTTGAAAGCTTCCACAAAACCGGAGGTCAGCCGATCGTGCTGGAGAAGAACCTCGGCAAGTGGGACGGTCGCACGGCAGATGCGATAACCGACTGGTACGCGATCGGCTCGTACCAGTACACGATGACCGGACTCGTGAAGGCCACACCGGACGCCGACGGAAACCCGAAGGTGAGCTTGGACTACCAGGTCCATGCCACGGATCGGTACAACTGGGACAACCTGAAGTTCGACCCCATGCCCGACTTCATCCAGGGCATGGGCCACCGCGTGGGCACCTCGCAGGAATACATGCGCGGCACCAGCAAGCTCCGCTCCATCCCGCTCGACTGACCACGCCGCTGCTAGCCCGGCGGGCGCAGACCTGCGCGAAACCCGGCCACCACTTCAGGGAAGGAATTCGCATGCCGACTCACGACGGCCTCAAGGTGTTTCCCAACGCACTGCGCTTGGACGCGCAAACCTGGGAGGCAGCATCGAAGAAGATCCGCACCGCCGCGAAAACCGCCGACGGCCTCGACCTGACGATCGAGCATTTCGGCTTCCTCGCCGACGAACTCGGCGCTACTGCGGTGTACCAGGAACTGCAGGAGAAACTGGTGCTGCTGCTCGACGGGGCCGCCGCCAACTCCGCGGACGTGTCCGAGGCGCTCGAGAAATGCGCGAGCACCTACGAACGCCAGGACGAAGACTCCGCGACGAAGCTCAGCCAGACCAACTGACGGAAGGGAAAGGCCCGCCTCATGTCCGCAACCGCGACGGCCGACCAGTTCTCGGCCGTCCTCGACAAAGCCCAACACCTGCTCGGCCGCCTCGAACGGATGTCCGGCGAGGTGGTCTCCGCCGTCGAGTCGAAGGCCAAGGCCTTGCCCGGCGTGATCGCCGACAAGGTGATCTGGACGCTGGAGCAGTCCATCAAGCCGTACAACGACGGACTCCAGCTGATCAGGAACTACCTGAGCCACCCGGGCGACGCCGATGCCCTGCGCAAGGCATCCGAGGCGTGGAACTCCGAGGTCGGGGGCGTCGCGAGCGATCTCGCCGCGACGATATCCACCCAGTTCCTCAAAGCCGACGACGCGTGGGAGGGCAAGGCCGCCTACACGTACAAGCAGACCATTCCGGGGCAACAAGAAGCGCTGAAGTCGATCAAGACGATCACCGACGCGCTCATGGATGCGCTCACCGAGCTGGCATCGGCGGTGACGTCGTTCATGTCCGCCATCGCGATCGCAACCGGAACGCTGGCCGCCGCAACGGGAACGCTCATCATGGCCGGTCTGGCATCGTTGCCCGGCCTGGTGGTCTGGTTCCTGTCCTGCGCGACAGCGGTGTTCGCGTCCCTGTCCTCGGCCGGCGAACAGCTCTCGAGCTTCGCGAAGACCGTGCGGACTCAGATGGCGGCGCTGAAGAAGCAGCTCGAGAACAACGCGACGTTCCCGAACGGCGAGTGGCCGAGGCAGACGACAGACCTGTCCGACGGCATCACGCCGCTGTGACCAGGAGGCTGCCGCGGATCCTGCGGCAGCCTCCAACCGCGCCGTCAGGACCGGCCGCCGCCCAGCGGAAGTCCCAGCGAATCCCAGACCCGGTGCAGATCTGGCGCCAGCATCGGCATATCGGCCCGGGCCACTGCCGATTCCGCTCGCGCGAACACAGCCCTGAGCTCGGCGGCGAGCTCCGCCGAGTTCGCCCGGGCCAACCAGTCCTGATCGACGTCGACCCGCACGACATCCCCGCCGATCAAGTGCAGTCCGACGGGACCGCCGGAACTGGCCGGAACGTGATTCGCCGACAGGTGCCGCTCCAGGTCGTCCAGGTGCCGCTCGACTTCCTCCAGCAGACGCAGCGCCCCGTCCAGGTCGCCGGGGGCGGTCGGCGGGACGGGAGCCGGAGCTCCTGTCGACTGCTCGCCGACGAGCCCTTCGGTGCGGCGGTCGTCGACCAGCGCCGTGCTCCGGGCGCGCAGCACGGCATCCCCGAAGCTGCGCGGATCGAGGTTCCGCCGCCAGTCCTGGGCCACCTCCACCCACCGGACCGCGCCCGCCTCGTCCACGGAGACCGACACGCTCGCCGTCTCGTCCCGACCGGTGCGAAGTCCGTCTTCGCCCCGCGGCTCATCCCGCCTTCGCGCCTCGCCCGCGCACATCCACGACTCTTCGGGGTACTCCGATTCGTCGGTCATCCAATCCGGCATCTGCGATCGCCTCTTCTCACCCGGGAACAGACCCTCCCCGGTTGCCCCGGGGAGATCGCGGTTCACGGTGCCGCGCGCGGAATCGACGCACCAGGAAACTTCGGATCGGGTGATCGGCTGGTGATGGTTCTGCCACCGTTCGGCCTACGGCCAGGTGACCCCTGCGCTGTTGAGTCCCGTGGCGCTGGGGTCCTTGAACATGGCCGGAACCGGCGAGGTGCCCTCCTCGGCGACGGTCGCTGCGACGTAGCTGCGTCCGGGCTCCGGGCGGATCAGGACCGGGCCGCACGTGACCGTCTGGCCGGGCGCGGTGAAGGCGGTCTGGCAGTGGTGCAGGGTGCCGGGCACCCGCTGCTTCGCGGTGGCGTCGCGCAGCCACAGGTGGACCGCGACTTCCGGCGCGGCCTCGACCGCGGTGACGCGGACCGAGATCCGCACACCGTCCGGAACGGCCGTGATGCACGGATCCAGCTTCACCGGGCCGCGTTGGAACTCTCCCCTGCACTGCTGTGCGATCAGGTCCGCCTGGACCTGGGTGGCGGGGCTCGCGACGATCGGCGTCGCGGCCGAGATCTCCTCGCCCGGGCGCAGCAAGAATCCGACGACCCCCGCGACGACCAGGAGCACGGCCATCACTGCCGCTGCGACGAGCGCCGAGCGCGCACGTCGGCTGCGGATCGGCTCCAGGTCCCCGGCCTCCGCACCAGCCACCTCGTCCGGCGCTGCTTCGAGGCGAGACGCACCTGGCTGGGACGATTGCTCCGGCCGAGGCTCTGGCCGTGGGGCTTCCTCCGTCGCCTCGGGCTCGCGGTCATACGGCTGCGCGAGTTCGTTGCGGCGTCGGCACCAGTACGCGACGAGCTCGTCGACTTCCTGGCCGAGCACCTCGGGATCGGGGAGCTGGTGGCGGTTCGCCGCCGCGTAGCGCATGCACGCGCGAACGAAGGCCGCGGTCACCTCGGCGGTCGGCAGCACCGAGCCCGACACGGCGTTGCGGAGCGTGCTGGTGGAGAACGGTTCGCCGAGCTGCCTGGTCTGCCGCGCCAATTCCTGAAAGCTCGGCCCGCCCGCCTGCCTACGCAGGATCCGCAGCTCGTGCGCGAACTTCTGGAGCGGCCCCTCATCCGGATCGATGGCGGCCTCGCGGCGTCCGGGCCTACCCGTCATCTGCGGCTCCGATTCTCCCAGCGGAAATGAACGGACAATTAGCAACCCCACGACCTCGTTGGATGTTAATCATCAGCCGGGACAGCTTGATCGCAGTCACCGGAAACTCCACCGAGGAGGCAGGAAGATGCGATCAGGCCGGCACTCCGATTCCGTCCGCGTCCGGACCGAACCCGGCAGCGCGTTGGGGCGGTTCGCCCTCGGGCTCCAAACGCTGCGGCAGCAGGCGGGGAATCCCAGCTACGAGACGTTGTCGTACGAAACGTCCCGGCTCGGGCACAGCTACTCCGACACGTCGCTGCGCAATGCGGCGGCGGGAAAGCAGCTGCCCACCTGGGAAGTCACCGAGATGTTCGTCCGCGCGTGCGTCTCCTACGCGCACACCAATCCGGAGCGCGTTTCGGATGCCGCGCGCTCCTGGACCGCCAAGGAGCTCGCCGCGCAGTGGGCGCAGCGCTGGCGGCTGTTGCGGCACCCGCCGGAGACCACCGAGGCGGCCGCCGAACCGGTGACCGCGGCGAACGGCCTGCCGGCCGAACTCACCACGTTCTTCGGGCGGGAACGGGAACTCGCCGAAGCGCAACGGCTGCTCGCCCGGGCCAGGCTGGTCACGCTGGTGGGCATCGGCGGGATCGGGAAGACCCGGCTTTCGCTGCGGATCGCCGCCCGAGCCGCCCGGCACGGTGCGCGGATGGTCGAACTCGCGGACGTGGACCAGTCCGGGATGCCGATCGGTGCCGTCGCGTCCGCGCTCGGTGCCGAGGGATCGGACCTGCCCGCGGTGCTGGACTTCCTCGCCGGCGAGCAGCTGGTGCTGGTCCTGGACAACTGCGAGCACGTCCTGGACGGATGCGCCGCGCTGACGCGCGTGCTGCTGGAGGCCGCACCGCAGCTGCGGATCGTGGCCACCAGCCGCCAGCCGCTCGGCGTCACCGGCGAGCACACCCTGCCGGTCGGACCGCTGCCCGTCGATTCCGGGGAGCCGGCCCGCTGCGATGCGGTCCGGCTGTTCGCCGACCGGGCGGCCGCGGTGGCACCCGGATTCGCGCTGACCGCCGGGAACCGCGAGATCATCGCGCAGGTGTGCCGCCGACTCGACGGCATACCGCTGGCCATCGAGCTGGCCGCGCGCTGGATGCGGGTTCTCAGCGCCGAGGACCTGCTAGAACGGCTGGGTGAGGAGTTCCGCCTGCTCCGCGACGGCGATCGCAGCGCCAGCGGGCGACACCGCACGCTGCGCGCGCTGTTCGACTGGAGTTGGGACCTGTGCTCGGCGGCGGAGCAGGCGATGTGGTCGCGGTTGAGCGCTGCGGAGGGCGACGGCCCGCTGGAGCTCGCCGCGGACGGGCTGGGCGGCGCGGAAGCCTTCGACGCCGTGGTCGGCCTGGTGGACAAGTCCATCCTGACCAAGGCCGGAAATCAGTACTCGATGCCGGGCACCCTGCGCCGGTACGGGCGGCAGCGGCTGGCCGAGGCCCGCCCGGCGCGGGGACCAGGCGGTCAGCCCGCCGGGAAGATCCAGTGCTCGGCCGACGCGCTGGTGGCCCACACGAATCCGCCCGCGCTGGCCACCGGGAGCGCGGTCAGGTTCTCCCCCAGCGGGCGGCGTTCCGAAGTGGACACCGCGATCGGCAGCTCCTCGTCGATCAGCCCGTAGACCGCTCCGCCGGTGAGCGCCGTCAGGCGGAACGCCCGGTCGCCCTCGGCGCTCTCCCACAACAACCGGCCGGACCGGATGTCGAGCAGCGTGACGCCCTGGTCGGAGTGCACCGCGCCGAGGCCGCTGAGCCGGTCGTACGCCAGCTCCTGGTGGAAACCGGACCATCGGTGGCCGCGTTCGACCGGGAGCGTCCAGGCGATGGCCCCGCTGGCCGGGTCGTGCGCGACGATCGCGAAGGAACCGATTCCCAGCTGCCAGTGGATCAGCATCTTGCCTTCGGCGAACCCGATCACGTCGGGCGCCTCGGCCGGGCCGTCCTCGCCAGGCGGCGCGATGTCCTCGGTCCGCCACAACTGACCAGCGCCGCCCGCCGAAAGCCGGTAGGCGGTGAGCTCGCCGACCTCGCCGTACTGCGCGACGAGCAGGTCGCCGTGCACCCCGACGACGTGTTGCCGGCCCACCCAGGTCGGCTCCTCGGCCGTCCACACCTCGCGGTCCTGCAGGTCGTGGACGCTGTCCACCTCGACACCGTCCGCCTGCTCGGACCTGAGCACCCAACCGTTGCGGAAGAACCCGCCGTCGCCGTCCTCGGCAGCCTCCCGCCAGATCACGTTCGCGGCGGAGTCGTAGACCTCGATCACGGACAGCTGCTGCGCGGCCTGCATCGCTGTTTCCTCGGTGGACGTGGCGTAGGTCAGCACCACGACCTGCCTGCCGTCCACCTCGGCCGGTTCGAGATCTCCCTGCGAGACAGTGGAGGGGACGGGAATCCGAGCGCGTTCGCGCCCCGTTGCGGCATCGAGGAACAGCAGCGTCTCGCCGCGGTTCTCGCCCTCGTCGCGGAGGTACGCGAAGACATCGTCGAAGCCCACGACCTTGTTGTACGTGCTGGTGCCGAAGTCCCCTCCTTCCGCTCGGCCGGACGGCGGTTCGTGCCACGCCGGTTGCGCGGCCAATCCGGGCGGGGCCGCACCGCGGAAGGCCGGCGCGGCCGATTCCGGCGCAGCGGGCTCGGACGCACCACCACTGCAACCGGCCGTGCTCATCAGGGCGGCGAGGGCCACCGCGAACATGCGAACCCGTCTGGTCATTCCGGTCTTCACCTTCTGCGCGTTCAAGGACGGACGACGATCACGTTCTTCGCAATCCGACCGCGCCACCAGCGAAGTCCGGTACTTCTGAGCTACTTCTGATCGTGCGGCCCGGTGGTGGCGGCCGCCTCGGCGAGGAGCGTGTCGAGCACGAGGCGGACCGCCGGGCGTTCCGTCGCCCCCTTCCGGGACACCACCTCGATGTTCCGGCCCGCGCGGACCCCGGCCAGCGGGCGCATGACCAGCCGGGGAGAGTCCACTGTGTACCTCGGCAGCAGCGCGACGCCGTGGCCGTCGGCGACCAGGGCCTTGGTGACCTGGAAGTCGTTGATCCGCTGCACCACCACCGGCCGGACGCCCGTGCGGACCGCCAGCGAGCGCAGCACGTCGTCGACCGGGAAGCCGACGTCCACGCTCAGCCACGGCTCGCCGACCAGCTCCGCCGGCTCGATGCGCTCCCGGTCGGCGAGCGGGTGGCCCGGCGGCAGCGCGACGTCCAGGGGCTCCCGCAGCAGCGGGGTGATCTCCACGCGCGCGCCGTCGAACGGCGGCGCCTGGTCGTCCCGGTGCGCCACCACCAGGTCGAAGTCGGCGGTCAGGGCCGGCACCCCCGGCGGCGTCATGTCGACGTCGCGGCACTCCAACCGCACCTTGGGATGCGCCGCCATCCGCCGGAGCAGGCCGGGCAGCAGCAACAACGCGCCGGACGGGAAGATCGCGACCCGCACCACGCCGCGCGGCGTCGACCGGTAGCTGTCCAGCTCGGCCTCGGCGCGGTCCAGCGCGGCCAGCACCTCGTCGGCCCGGGCCGCGAGCGCCCGGCCTGCGTCGGTGAGGCGCAGGCCGCGGCCGGCCGGTTCCGTCAGCGGCACGCCGACCTGCGCCTGCAACGCCCGGATCTGCTGCGATACCGCCGACGGGGTGTAGGACAGGGCCTTCGCGACGGCGGTGACCGTCCCGCGATCAGCGAGTTCGCGCAGGAGTCTCAACCTGCGGACATCCATGAAGGAATAATACACATTAGCTGTAAATAGTATTGCTTGTTCTTCACAGAGCCGGGCCGCAGGCTGGCATGGTGAACTCACGAGACCGCTTGCTGGCCGTGGTGGTCGTCGTGCTCTGGGGCGCCAACTTCATCGCACTCGACTACGGGCTCGGCCAATTCCCACCGTTCTTCTTCGCCGGACTCCGCTTCGCCGTGCTGCTGCCGGTGCTGCTGTTCGTGCCGCGCCCGCGAGTGCCGTGGCGGTGGCTCATCGGGTACGGGCTGTTCTTCGGCGCCCTGCAGTTCGCGTTCCTGTTCACTGCGATGAACATCGGGATGCCGACCGGGCTGGCCTCGCTGGTGCAGCAGGCGTCCGCGCCGTTCACCGTGGTGCTCGGCGCGCTGCTGCTGCGGGAGCGGATCACGCCGGTGCAGATCGTCGGCATCCTCATCGCGGTGCTCGGCATGGTGGCGATCGGCTGGCACCGCGCCCAGAGCGCCACCCTGCTGCCGCTGCTGATCACGCTCTGCGGCGCGTTCTCGTGGGCGCTGGGCAACCTGTGCGGCCGGAAGGCGAACGCGCCGAACCCGCTGCACCTGGCGCTGTGGATCGCCATCGTGCCGCCGCTGCCGATGTTCGCGCTGTCGGCGGTGGTCGAGGGACCGACGGCGGGCTGGGACGCGCTGGCGACGGCGTTCGACTCGCCGACCGGCTGGTACGCGCTCGCCGGGCTGGCGTACACGTCGCTGCTGGCGACGATCATCGGGTCGGGCCTGTGGACGACGCTGATGGGGCGCTACCCGGCCAGCATGGTCGCGCCGTTCTCGCTGCTGGTGCCGGTGGTCGGCTTCACGACGGCATGGCTGGTCCTGGGCGAGCGGCCGCACCCGATCGAGCTCGCGGCGGGAGCCGTGGTGGTGGGCGGAGTGCTGCTGGGCAGCATCAAGCTGAGCCGCCGCAAGCCACCGGTCCCCGAAGCACCACCCTTGGTCCTGCCCGAGTCCGCGGTCCAGCGCCCGTAAGTCGGGGGCTCCCAATTTTGCCTAAAATTGGGAGCCTCCCCACCCCCCCGGCCGGGTCCGACGTGGAGACGCTCCCGATTTTGCCTAAAATCGGGCGACCCACCAGCCCAGCCCGGTCCGGCATTGTGGCTCCCGATTTTGCCTGAAATCGGGTGGGATCCGGCGTCAGCGGACGGCTTCGCCCCTCTCGAAGTCCGGGTTGCAGAGGTGCACCCCGTTCCCCTCCGGGCAGTCGTAGGTCACCAGGACCTCGCCCGACTCCGCCACCAGGCGCTCCGCGGTCGCCCGCTCCAGGATCGCCCGGTGCTCGCACGCGGAGCACCGCGGCGCGCTGCTGTACCTCACTCACTGCCTCCGTTCCACCGGCTGCCGACGATCTTGTGAACCTAGGGCCTAGCGCGCCGGGCGCGGTGGACAACGCGCGAAATCAGCGCGCCGGTTTCGAACGTCGTGAGTGGATATGGCCGCTGGAGCAGCCATAGCCACTCACGACTTGGACCCGGGCGGTCAGGCCGGGGCCGAGGTGATGTCCAGGTCGCCGAAGTCCGCCGGGTTCACCGCTTCCGCCTCGACCTCGTGGGGCTTCAGCCTGCCGTCGCGGATCTCCTCCGCGTAGTGGCACGCCACCCGGTGGCCCGGTTTGAGCTCGCGCAGTTCCGGCCGCTCCGTGTCGCACCGGGTCGCCTGCCGCCACGGGCACCGGGTGTGGAACCGGCAGCCGGCCGGCGGCGCGGCCGGCGAGGGCAGGTCGCCGGAGAGCAGGATCTGCTCCCGCTCGTCCTCCACCGTCGGGTCCGGCACCGGCACCGCCGAGAGCAGCGCCTTCGAGTACGGGTGCAGCGGCTCCTCGTAAAGATCGTCCGATGTGGACTCCTCCACGATGCCGCCCAGGTACATCACCCCGACCCGGTCGGCGATGTGCCGCACCACCGCCAGGTCGTGCGCGATCACCAGGTACGTCAGCCCGAACTCGGCCTGCAGGTCCTCCAGCAGGTTCAGCACCTGCGCCTGCACCGAGACGTCCAGCGCCGACACCGGCTCGTCGGCCACCACCAGGTCGGGCCCCACCGACAGCGCCCGGGCGATGCCGATGCGCTGCCGCTGGCCGCCGGAGAACTCGTGCGGGTACTTGCGCAGCGACGTCGACGGCAGGCCCACGGCCGACAGCAGCTCGCGCAGCCGCTTGTCCGTGCCCGCCCGGCCGCTGTCCATCCCGTGCGCCCGCATGCCCTCGACCAGCAACGACTGCACCGACTGCCGCGGGTCCAGGGAGGACAGCGGGTCCTGGAAGACCATCTGCATCCGGCGGCGCATCCGGCGCAGCGGCTCGCCCTTCATGCCGGACAGGTCGACGCCGTCGAACACCACCTTGCCGCCAGTGGGCTTCTCCAGCCGCAGCACCGCGCGGCCCAGCGTCGACTTGCCGCAGCCGGATTCCCCGACCAGGCCGTAGGTTTCGCCGCGCCGGATGGTCAGCGACACGCCGTCCACGGCGTACACGTAGCCGACCGTGCGGTCCAGCACCACGCCGCGCTTGATCGGGAAGTGCACCTGGACCTGGTCGATGTCGATCAGCACGTCCCGGGGGGTCCCCGCAGTTTCCGGGGTTTCGGTCATGACGCCTCCAGGGTCCGGCGCCGGGCACCGGCATCCGGTGCGGCCAACAGGTGCATGGTCCGGTCGTGGTGCTCCGCTGCGCCCCGACCGGGTGACTCCAACGCAATTTCAATGGAAATCGAAGGTCCGATTTCCATTGAAATTGCGGCAGAACCAGCGGGGCGCGGGAGCGGGGCGCTCATGACGCCTCCACCGGGCTCGACGTCGTCTCGCGGACCGGGTTGTGGCAGCGCAGCAGCCGCGCCCCCACGTCGATGCTCACGTCCGGCGTCTGCTGCTCGCACACGTCCTGCGCGTTCGGGCAGCGCGGGCAGAACGCGCACCCCGCGTCCCACGGGATGTTGTCGCTGATCGAGCCCTTGATCGGCGACAACCGCTGGCCGCGCGGCGAATCCAGCCGCGGGATCGAGGCCAGCAGGCCCGCCGTGTACGGGTGCCGCGGCCGGGCGAACAGCTCGTGCCGCGCGGCCCGCTCCACCACTCGGCCCGCGTAGAGCACGTTCACCTCGTCGCAGAGCCCCGCCACCACACCCAGGTCGTGCGTGATCATGATCAGCGCGGTGTCGGTCTCGGCGACCAGTTCCGCCAGCAGGTTCAGGATCTGCGCCTGGATCGTCACGTCCAGCGCGGTGGTCGGCTCGTCGGCGATGAGCAGCCGCGGCTTGCAGGCCAGCGCCATCGCGATCAGCGCGCGCTGCCGCATGCCGCCGGAGAGCTGGTGCGGGTACTCCTTGAGCCGCCGCCGCGGGTCCGGGATGCCCACCCGCCGCAGCAGGTCCTCGGCCTCCGGCATCGCCTCCTTGCGGGGCAGCCCGCGGTGCTGCTCGATGACCTCGGACACCTGCAGGCCGATCGGCACCACCGGGTTCAGCGAGGTCAGCGGGTCCTGGAACACCATGCTCAGGTCGCTGCCGCGGCGCTGGTCCAGCTCGCGCCGGGACAGCTGCAGCAGGTCGGTGCCGTCGAAGTTGATCGACCCGGACACCTCGGCGCCGGTGCTCGGCAGCAGACCCATGATCGCCAGCGAGGTGACCGACTTGCCGCAACCGGACTCGCCGACCAGGCCGACGGTGCGGCCCGGTTCGACGTCGAAGGAGATGCCGTCCACGGCGGTCATCGGCGGCTCGCCCTTGCGGGCGAACACCACCGAGAGGTCGCGGACTTCCAGCAGTGCCATTCGTTCCCCCACCTCTAGCGCCGGCGCTTCGGGTCGAGCGCGTCCCGCAGGGACTCACCGACCAGCGTGAACCCGAGCGCGACCAGGATGATGCAGCCCGCCGGCCAGAACGCCAGCTGCGGATGCGAATCGATGATGTTCTGCGCGCCGCCGAGCATCTGGCCCCACTCCGGCACCGAGTCGTCGGCCGCGCCCAGGCCCAGGAAGGACAGCGCCGCCGCGTCGATGATCGCCACCGCGAGCACCAGGGTGGCCTGCACGATGACCGGGCCGAGCGCGTTCGGCAGCATGTGCCGAAACACGATCGCGCTCTCCTTCACCCCGAGCGCCCGCGCCGCGAGCACGTGATCGCTGGCTCGTTGCGCCAGCATCGTGCCTCTCAGCAGCCGGCCGAAGATCGGCACCTGCACGATCGCCACCGCCAGGATCACGGTGAACTGCGTCTGCTGCGCGAACAACGCGCCGATAGACACCGCCAGCAGCAGCGACGGCACCGACAGCATCACGTCCGCGACGCGCATGACCACCGAGTCGACCCAGCCGCCGAACGCGCCGGCCAGCAGGCCGAGCACCAGGCCGCCGCCGAGTCCGATCACGGTGGCCAGCACCGCGACCAGCAGCGTCTGCTGGGAACCGAGCAGCAGCCGGGAGAACAGGTCGCGGCCGTACTGGTCGCCGCCCAGCGGGAAACCCGCCTGCGGCGGCGGAATCGTGTTTTCCGCGCGGGAAACCTGCTGCTCCAGCAGGCGTTGCGCCGGATCGTGCGGGGCCAGCAGCGGCGCGAGCAGCGCCAGCAGCACGAACGCGGCGATGATCACCGCGCCGACCACGAACACCGGGTTGCGCCTCAGCCGCCGCCACGCCGACGCGGCCAGGCTCACCCCGGCGTCCGACGCCGTCTCCGCCAGCGCGTCGATCCGTTCCTTGCGCTGCGTTTTCAGCACCATGACCTCACCGTGTCCGCAGTCGTGGGTCGATCAACGCATATGAGAGGTCGACTATCAGGTTCACCAGCACGTACACCATCGCGGACGCCAGGATCACCACTTGCAGCACCGGGAAGTCCTTGCGCTGGAACCCGATCGCCACCGCCTGGCCGATGCCGGCGATGTTGAACACCCGCTCGGTCAGCACCGCCCCGGCCAGCAGCGCGCCCGTCTGCAGGCCGATCGTGGTCACCACCGGCAGCATCGCGTTGTGCAGGATGTGGCGGCGCCGGATCACCATGCCCGCCAGGCCCTTCGCCCGCGCAGTGCGCACGTAGTCCTCGTCCATCACGTCCAGCACCGCGGCCCGGGTTATCCGGAAGATCACCGCGAACGGGATGGTGGACAGCGCGATGGCCGGCAGGATCAGGTGCACGAACGAGTTCCACGCAGCGTCGAACTCGCGGGTCAGCAGGCCGTCCAGGATGTAGAAGCCGGTCACCCGCGTCCCGTTCAGCCCGACGTCCTGGCGGCCGGAGGCGGGCAGCGCGCCGAGCTGGATGGCGAACACGAACTTCAGCAGGAACGCCAGGAAGAACACCGGCACGGCGACACCGACCAGCGACCAGGTGATGCTCACGTTGTCCAGCCAGCTGCCGCGCTTGCGGGCCGCCAGGTAGCCCAGCGGGATGCCGACCGCGACGGCCAGCAACAGCGCCAGGATCGACAGCTCCAGCGTGGCCGGGAAGCGGGTCAGGAACACCTCCAGCGCCGGCGAACCGCGCTGCACGCCGGTCGACGTGCCGAAGTCGCCGGTGACGGCGCGTCCCAGGAAGCGCCAGTACTGCACGAAGATCGGCTGGTCCAGGCCGAGATCGGCCTCCAGCTTGGCCCGCGCCTCGGGCGTGGCGCGGTCCCCCAACAACGCCGACACCGGCCCTCCTGGCAGCATCCGCAGCCAGGCGAACAGAAGCATCGACAGCACAACGACGACCAGCGCCAGCTGCGCGAGCCGTCGGATGGTGAAGCGGAGCACGAAACCCCCGTTTGGTCAGTCCGGCAGCGAGCGCGCGATTTCGCGCGAAACCGACGGTCCCTGTGCGGGAGCCGCGCCGGTTTCGCGCGAAATCGTCAACTCACTTCTCCGAGACGCTCACCGACGCGAACTCCTCGGCGGTCAGCGGCGAGGTCTGCAGCCCGTGCACCCGCGGGCTGGTCACGATCGCCGGCGGCGAGTGCGACAGCGGCACGGCGGGCAGGTACTCGGACATCAGCTTCCGGTTGATGTCCTGGTACATCTGGTTGCGCTTGGCCTCGTCCGGCTCGCTGTCGGCGGCCTTCAGCTGCGTCGCCAGCTCCTCGCCCCACGGCGCACCGGCCGTGTAGAAGCGGTTGGTCGGCGTGCCGAAGAAGGTGCCGATGAAGTTGTCCGGCGTGTTGTAGTCGCCGGTCCAGCCGAGCAGGAAGATGTCGGCCTTGGCGTTGTCCACGTCGTCGATGTAGCCGCCGTTCCACGGCTTGCTCACCGGGTTGACGGTGAAGCCCGCCTCGCGCAGGTCCTCGGCGAGGGCGTTGTAGATGCCCTGCGGGTCCGGCATGTAGGGCCGGGAGACCTCGGTGGGCCAGTAGAAGTTCAGCGCGAGGTTCGGCACTCCGGCCTCGGCGAGCAGCTGCTTGGCCTTCGCCGGGTCGTGCGGGTACTGCTGGACGTCGTTGGCGTAGCCGTCCACCGTCTTCGGGTAGAACTGGGTGGCCACCGCGGCGCCTTCCGGCATGTTGGCCTTGACCAGCGTCTCCCGGTCCACCGCGTAGGCCAGCGCCTGCCGCACCTTCAGGTTCTGCAGCGCCGGGTTGTTCTTCTGGGTGATGCCCAGGTACATGATGTTGAACGGGTCGCGGACCTGGACGTTGTTGCCGGCGTCGCGCAGGGCCTTGAGGTCGGCGGCGTTGGGGTAGTCGTAGCCGTCGATGGCGCCCGACTCCAGCTCCTGCTTGCGCACCGTCTCGTCCGGGATGATGCGGAAGATCAGCTCGTTGAGCTTGGTCTTCTCGCCCCAGTACTCGTCGTTGCGGACCAGCTTGATGGTGCCGTTGCTCTCGTCGTAGGACGCGAACTTGAACGGGCCGGTGCCGGTCGGGTGCGCCCTGGCGTACTCCGAGAACACGAAGCTGTCGCCCTGCGCCTGCACGTTGTTGGCCTGGTACTGGTCCATCGCGGTCGGCGACTGCATGCTGAACGACGGCAGCCCGAGGATGTCCGGGAACTTCGAGCTGGCGCGGGTCAGGTGGACCACGGCCGTGGTCGCGTCCGGTGCGTCGCACGACTGGTACAGCGACGGGGTCTTGCCGTCGGCGAACCCGCCGAAGTTCTCGATCCAGTAGTAGGACAGCGCGTTGTTCTGCCCGGCGCCGGTCTGGTTGAACATGCGCTGGAAGTTCTTGCAGACCGCGTCGCCGTTGAAGTCGGTGCCGTCGTGGAACTTCACGCCCTGCCGGAGCTTGAAGGTCCAGGTCTTGCCGTCCGGGGTGTGCTCCCAGCTGTCGGCGAGCTCCGGTTGAACGTCCGCCGATCCCGGCTTGAACCCGACGAGGCCCTCGGTGATCTGGCGGGTGACCCGGAAGGTCTCGCCGTCGGAGGCGTAGAAGGGGTCGAACAGGTCGGGTGCGCCTGCCGCGCCGAAGGTGAGCGTGCCGCCTTCACCGCCGCCGCCGGTCTCGCGCTGCGATTGTGCGCAGGCCGCCAGCGAGGTCGCCGCGACGATGGCGATGCCGGCGGTGGCGACACGGCGTCCCGTGCCGGATCCGCGGCGCGGCGATGGAGCTCTACTCATGGAAGCACCTCGGTGTGTCTCAGGTCTCAGAGTTCCGTGAGACTAACTCGCATTAGGAGTCCATTGGGGAACCTGAGGTTACGATCCCACTACTTAGGGACGCCTAAGGAAAACCCGATATTTCGGGCATTCACCCAGGTGGGCGAGGATGCTGGGCCTCTCGGAGTCCCCGGAAGAACCGTTGAACAACCCGTGAATACCGGTAAAAACTGCGGAAAGTTCCGGCTCGGGCAACAGATTCTGGCGATCACCTGACACGTCCGGCGGTACCGCTCGCGGCCGGTCTTCACCACACCGAGGCAAATGCAAAAAGCTCGTGAGTGCTTTGGATCGCCATGGCGGTCCAAAGCACTCACGAGCTCGAAAAAGCGTCGTCCCGTGGCGGCTACATCGCGCGGCGACCGGAGAGGGCCCGGCCGAGGGTCAGCTCGTCGGCGAACTCCAGGTCACCGCCCATCGGCAGGCCGGACGCCAGCCGCGTGACCGAGAGGCCGGGGAAGTCGCGCAGCATCCGCACCAGGTAGGTCGCGGTCGCCTCGCCCTCGGTATTCGGGTCCGTCGCGATGATCACCTCGGCGATGTCGTCCTGCCCGATGCGGGCCAGCAGCTCGCGCACCCGCAGCTGGTCCGGTCCCACGCCGGAAAGCGGATCCAGCGCGCCGCCGAGCACGTGGTAGCGCCCCTTGAACTCGCGCGTGCGCTCGATCGCCAGCACGTCCTTGGGTTCCTCGACGACGCACACCAACGTCTTGTCGCGCCGGGCGTCCCGGCAGATGCGGCAGGTCGTCTCCTCAGAGACGTTGCCGCAGACGTCGCAGAACACCACGCCTTCCTTGACCTTCTGCAGGACCTCCTGCAGCCGGGTCACGTCCGCGGGCTCGGCCGCGAGCAGGTGGAAGGCGATGCGCTGCGCGCTCTTCGGACCGATGCCCGGCAACCTGCCGAGCTCATCGATCAAATCCTGAACGGGACCTTCGTACACTTATCGCTCGTTTCCAGGGGTTCGGCGCAGTTTCAATTGAAACTGCACTCCCCGCCGACGACGGTGCGCAGTTCCAATCGAAACCGCGATCACATGCCCGGCAGGCTGAGACCGCCGAGGCCACCGCCGCCGAGCGCACCGGTGAGCGGGCCCATCTTCTCGGCCTGCAGCTCCTGCGCCGCCCGGTTGGCGTCGCGCACCGCAGCGACCACCAGGTCGGCCAGCGTCTCGGTGTCCTCCGGGTCGGCCGCCTTCGGGTCGATCGACAGCCCCTTCAGCTCGCCCGCGCCGCTGACGGTCGCCGTGACCAGGCCGCCACCGGCGCTCCCGGTGACCTCCGCGTCGGCGAGCTCCTGCTGCGCAGTCATCAGCTGCTGCTGCATCTTCTGCGCCTGTTCCATGATCTGCTGCATGTTCGGCTGGCCACCTGGCTGCACCGTGATCCTCCTCCGGCTGGCGCGTGCACGTACCCCGATTCGGGCTACGCCACCAGCCTAGAGAATGCGCGGCCCGGTCTGCCTGGCGGTCCGCGCCCCTGGGCGGCGGGGGCGAAGCGTGACAGGGTGATCGCATGGCGGTGGACATCGTGCGGTTGCTCGAACTGACCAGCTGGCGGGCCTTCGACGTGGCCGACACCGGCCGGGTCCTGGCGGGCTCCGACGAATCCGGATCCACCCAGCTCGTCGAGCTCGCCGACGGCGAGCCCACCCCGCTGACCGCCCTGCCGGGCGCGGTCAGCGGCCGCTACCTGCCCGGCGAGCGCGCCGTGGTCGTGCAGCACGACACCGACGGCAACGAGCGCGGGCAGCTTTCCCTGCTGCGCCTGGACGAACCGCGCCTCCGCCCGGCGCGACTGCACGACCTGCAGCCGCTGGTCCGCGACCCGGCGCACGTGCACCGGCTGCTCGACGTCCTGCCCGGCCGGATCGTCTACGCGACCAACCGCCGCAACGATGTGGACTTCGACGTGGTGATCCGCCACGTCGAGACCGGCGAAGAAGCGATCGCCTACGACCAGGGCGGCATGGTCCTGGAGGCGACGGCCTCGTCGGACGGCCGCCACCTGGCGCTGACCATCCCTGCCGACCGCGCGATGTCCGACCGGCTGCTCCTGGTCGACACCGCAACCCGCGAAGTGCAGGCGCTGACCGGGCGCGACGAGCCGGCGCGGTACGGCCAGATCGGCTGGCTGCCCGACGGGCTGGTCGTCACCACCGACGCCGACCGGGACCGTGCCGGCATCGCGCGCATCGACCCGCGCACCGGCGCCCGGCGCTGGCTGGTGACCTCCGACGAGCACGACCTCACCGGCTGGCTCTCGCCGGACGGTTCGACGCTGCTGGTGCAGGCGAACGACGACGGCGCCAGCAGGCTGGCGCTGCACGACGCGGCCACCGGCGACCTGCTGCGGACGATCCGGTTACCCGCCGACGGCTGGTGCTCGTACCCGCTGCCGGCCCCGACCTGGTCGCCGGACTCGCGGTTCGTCGCGCTGTCGTTCAGCGCCCCGGCGGTCCCGGGCGACGCGCTGCTCGTGCACGCCGCGACCGGCGAGTGCGAGTCGCTGACCGGTTCCGCGGCGCAGCTCGACGGCCTGGTCGAACCGAGTTCGCACCGGGTGCCGGCCCGCGACGGCGAACAGGTGCCGTGCTTCGTCTTCGCCCCGCACGAGGCCGATCCGCGGCTGGCCGGATCGGCGGTGCTGATCGTCCACGGCGGCCCGGAGAGCCAGGCGGTGCGGACGTTCAGCCCGATCGCCCAGGCCCTCGTCGCACAGGGGCACACCGTGCTGGTGCCGAACGTCCGCGGCTCCACCGGCTACGGGAAGCGCTGGTACTCGGCCGACGACGGCCGCAATCGCCTGGAATCGGTGGCCGACCTCGGCGACCTGCACGACTGGCTGCCGTCGATCGGGCTGGACGCCGGGCGCGCGGCGCTGTGGGGCGGCTCGTACGGCGGCTACATGGTGCTCGCCGGGCTGGCGTTCCAGCCGCAGCGATGGGCGGCCGGGGTCGACATCGTCGGGATCTCGTCGCTGGTCACGTTCCTGGAGAACACCGCCGCATACCGGCGAGCGCACCGCGAGCGCGAGTACGGCTCGCTCGCGGCGGACGCGGAATTCCTGCGCTCGGCGTCGCCGCTGACCAGGGTCGTGTCCATCGCGGCGCCGCTGTTCGTGCTGCACGGCGCGAACGACCCGAGGGTGCCGCTGTCGGAGGCCCAGCAGATCGCGACCGCGGTCCGGGCGAACGGCCTGGAGTGCGAGCTGCGGGTGTACGACGACGAAGGCCACGGCCTGGCCAAGCGCACCAACCGCCTCGACGCCTACCCGAGAGCCCTCGCATTCCTGGCCCGCCACCTGGCGAAACAAGCCTGACCGCCCCGCGACGGCGGTTGCGCCGCGTTGGTAGTGGGGCGTCGGCATTCCCGATTTCCCCAAGGGGTCGTTTCCAGAACGGTTCGAGGGCACGCGCGAGACGTGGTGCTCCGGGGTGCAGGGCGCCGTTTTCGCGCGAAAACGGCACCGGGCGACCTCCGGGATCAACCGGACGAAGCCTCCGACTTCAGGCGAAATCGAGGGCTCCGAAAGCCAGGTTCCCGCTCGACGGGGTGGTTCAGCCGTCGATCCGGCGGGCGCCGAGTTCCCGTTCGAAGAGCTCGACCGCCGCCGTTTCCGGGTCCGGACCCACCTGGGCGTTGGCGTCCATCGGGGAGGACTCGGCGAGCATCTTCTCCGGGTCTTCCTCGTCGTCGGAGACCGGCTCCGGCGGCCTGGGCGGCTCCGGAGGCGGCGGGACGTCATCCGGCGGCGGGGGCTCGTCGTCCGGCGGCTCGGGCGGCGGCGGGATGTCGTCCGGTTCCGGCGGGCGCGGCACCGAGCCCTGGCGCGCCGGCGAACCCGCCTGCGGGCGAGCGGGGTTCCGGCCGTTGGCCGCCTGGCCTGCCTGCGGATTCGCCGACTGGCCGTTCGTCGGGGCGGACTCGCTCTGCTGGGTCGACCGGCGCTGCACCGGTTGCTTGGGCGCGGCGGGACGAGCCGCAGGCGGCGGCGCGGCACCGGCCTCGACGCACTGGATCTCCCACTCGCCGCCGACGACCTCGCGCAGCGCGTCCCGGACGAAGTCCAGCCGTCGCTGCTGGGCGAGCTGCTTGACCAGCCCGGAGGTCGGCATCGACAGCACCAGCGTGTTGTCGCCGCTGAGGTCCTGAACCGCGGCGTTGAGCAGCAGCGCCTGCGTCGGGCGGTTCCGCGTCGCGACCGCCTGCAGCACCTTGGCCCACACCTGCCGCACCTTCGCCGCGTCGAACCCGGCCTGCGCCGGCGCGGCGGCCTCCGCCGCCGGCGCAGCGGCCGGACGCGGCTCCGCAGCCACCGGACGCGGCTCCGCCGCTGGTGGCGGAGCCTGCTCGGCCGCCGGAGGCGGCGTCGCAGGCGCGGGGGCAGCCGCCTTCGGCGGTGTCACAGGACGCTCCGCCGCCACCGGCTGCTCCGCCGCTGCGGGCGCCGGACGCGCTGGCGCCTCAGCCTGCTGCGCTGCCTCTTGCGCTGCGCGCTCGTGCGGCCGCTGGAAGACGCGCTTCGGCCGCGCGTCGCCGTCCGCCACCGGCGCGGCGGTGGAAGGAGCGGCGGCAGGAGCAGCCTGGCCTGCAGGGGCTCCCTCGCCCGGCGCGATGGTCATGCGGCTCTCGACGCGCTCAAGCCGTTGCAGCAGCGCGACTTCCGAGTCCGATGCGGTCGGCAGGAGCATCCGCGCGCAGAGCAGTTCCAGCAGCAGCCGGGGCGCGGTGGCCCCGCGCATCTCGGACAGCCCAGTGTGGACGATCTCGGCGAACCGGGAAAGCGTTGCCGCGCCGAGCTGTTCGGCCTGGGTCTGCATCCGGGCGAGCTCGTCGCCCGCGGCGTCCACGAGTCCGCGCTGCGCGGCGTCCGGCACCGAGTTGAGCAGCACCAGGTCGCGCAGCCGGTCTAGCAGGTCGGAGCCGAACCGGCGCGGGTCGTGCCCTGCCTCGACCAGCCGGTCAACCGTGCCGTACACGGCGGCGCCGTCGCCCGCCGCGAGCGCGTCGACCATGTCGTCGATCAGCGCGACGTCGGTGACCCCGAGCAGCGCCACCGCGCGCTCGTAGGTGACGCCTTCGGGCCCCGCCCCGGCGAGCAGCTGGTCGAGCACGCTGAGCGTGTCGCGGGCGGACCCGCCACCGGCCCGGATCACCAGCGGGAACACCGCGGGCTCGACCTGCACGCCCTCGTCGCGGCAGATCCGCTCGACCAGGTCGCGCATCACGCCCGGCGGCATCAGCCGGAACGGGTAGTGGTGGGTCCGGGACCGGATGGTGGTGAGCACCTTGTCCGGCTCGGTGGTGGCGAAGACGAAGATCAGGTGTTCCGGCGGTTCCTCGACGATCTTCAGCAGGGCGTTGAAGCCCTGCGTGGTGACCATGTGGGCCTCGTCGATGATGAAGATCCGGTACCGCGACTGGGCAGGCGCGAAGAAGGCCCGGTCGCGCAGTTCGCGGGTGTCGTCGACGCCACCGTGGCTGGCCGCGTCGAGCTCGACGACGTCGACGCTGCCGCCGCCTTCGGGCGCGAGCGAGACGCACGAGTCGCATTCCCCGCACGGGTCGGGGGTCGGGCCCTGCGCGCAGTTCAGCGAGCGGGCGAGGATGCGAGCGCTGGAGGTCTTGCCGCAACCGCGCGGCCCGGAGAACAGGTAGGCGTGGTTGACCCGCCCGGCGGCCAGCGCGGTCCGCAACGGGTCGGTGACGTGGTCCTGCCCGACGACCTCAGCGAAGGTCGCCGGCCTGTACTTGCGGTATAGGGCGAGCGCCACGGACAAAACCCTACGCGGTGAGCCCGACAACCCGAACGCGGCCTGATCCGGAGGCCCGCCGGGGAAAATAAGGGGACCCCGTGCACCCGCCAGAGCCCGCTTACCCTTGCTGCCTTCCGGCCCTGGGGGAGTTCACAGGATGGACGCCGCACGAGGTCCACGGACAGTGTACCCCGAAGCCCCGAACCCCCGCGGAGCCCCCCTCTCGCAGCGCTGACCAGGCAGCACGGCAACGAACGAGGTTCGGGTGCCGATCTCGTCGGCGAACCACCACCTGCGTCACGAGAACGACGAGGCTCAAGATCATTTCCCGCAGTCCGGGCATGCAATGGATCTCCGCACCTCTGCACCGCGCAGAAGAAGCCGCGCTCCGCGGTTGCAGTGCCGTTGCGTCGGCAAGACTGGGACCTCCGCGGTCAGACACCCGCTGGAGAAATGTGACGACTCGTTGAGGACGGATTCGCCCGATGACCCTTGAACGGTTGCGCCACTTGACAGAGCCCGAACGTGCCGACGCCTGGAATCGCTTCGACGCCGAGTTCGACTTCCGGCCCAGCGTGCAAGTCTTCCCTGCGATCGCGGAGCCTTCTCCGTCGGTCACCTGGAGTCTCGACGCGTTGCGCGACGACCCAGGCGATCGAGAACTCGACCGCCTGGTCGATCTGGTGCAGGACGGGCTCACCGCATGCAGTGCGCCCGGAGAGGCACTTTTGATCCTGGACTGGCAGCACACCTGCTATGGACTCCGTCCGGATCTCCCGGCGACCGACATGTTCCTGCCTCGCGTGCTGGAAGGACGTTCGCGGGAAGGCTGGCCGCTCAGCCCGTATCCGGACGGGGACTACTACATCTTCCTCGCCGAGGATCTCCGTTTCGGCACCTTCGGGCATCCCTGGGAACACTCCCTCTGCGTGTTCGGCGCCGAGCTCCTGGATGCGATCGAGGACGGTGTGCAGGAAGTGCTGCAACGAGTCCTCCGCCGCGACGGGACAACAGTCGTCTGGACTTCGCGGCACGGTGCCGCCACGCGATGCGACCGGCTGAAAACCACGCGGCCGTCGGGTTCGGCGTCCCATGTCACAGACCCTCGAATCGTGCCGCCCCCGAGCCCCGCCAAAGATCCCGACAGGCACCCGTCTCCCCAGGTCATGACCCGTATCCGCTGCTCAGGAGGTCACCTGCTAGGCTTCCGCACGGAGGATTGGCCGAGCGGCCTAAGGCGCACGATTGGAAATCGTGTTGGGTTAATAGCCCTCACGGGTTCGAATCCCGTATCCTCCGCTGGTCAGAGCCCTGGCCGCGGATTTCGCGGCCAGGGCTCTTTCGCGTTCCGCAGGTCGTACGTCCCTGTCCCTTCTCATGGGTTCGCCGCACTGTTGCGGTTGTGGGGATGACCGTCGCGCAGTTGCAGGAGCTGGTTCGCGGGGCCGTGATCGACCGGGACGACCCCGGGTTCGACGAGGCCCGCCGCGTGCACAACGCCATGATCGACCGCCGCCCGCAGGTCGTTGTGCGGTGCCGCAACGCCGGGGACGTCGTCGCTGCCGTCGACTACGCGCGGGAGAACGGGCTCGACCTCGCCGTGCGCGGTGGCGGGCACAGCGTGCCTGGGTTCGGGACCTGCGACGACGGGGTCGTGATCGATCTGGCGCCGATGCGGGGCGTGCGCGTCGTTCCGGGTGCGCGGACCGTGCGGGCCGAGGGCGGCGCGACCTGGGGCGACGTCGATGCCGCGACTCATGCGTTCGGGCTCGCCACCACCGGCGGCATCATCTCCAGCACCGGCATCGGTGGGCTCACGCTCGGCGGCGGCATCGGACACCTCGCCCGCGGTCAGGGTTTGACCTGCGACAACCTGATCTCCGCCGACGTCGTCACCGCCGGCGGCGAGCTGGTCGTGGCCGACGAGCAGCAGCACGCCGACCTGTTCTGGGCGCTGCGCGGCGGGGGCGGCAACTTCGGCGTGGTGACGTCGTTCGAGTTCCGGCTGGCCCCGGTGCGCGACATCTACGGCGGCCTGATCTTCTTCGAGCTGGACCAGATACCGAACGTGCTGCGGGCCTACCGCGAGATCATCGCCGACGCTCCGGAGCAGCTCGGCGCGTTCCCCGCGTTCCAGATCGCCCCGCCACTGCCCTTCATCCCGGAGGAGCGGCACGGCGACACGCTGATCGCGATCGTCGCGTGCTGGGCCGGGCCCGTCGATGCCGGGCCTGCCGCCGTCCAGCCGTTGCGCGACATCGCCCCGATCGTCGCCGAGCACCTCGGAACGATGCCCTATCCCCTGCTCAACGGGGCTTTCGACGTGCTCGTCCCGCCCGGGCTGCAGCACTACTGGAAGGCGAACTTCGTCGTCGAGCTGACCGACGAGATGATCGCCGCGCACGTCGAGCACGGCCCGCGGGTGCCGGTGGTGAACTCGACCGTGCACATCTACCCGATCAACGGCGCCTGCCACCGGGTCGCGCCGGATGCCACCGCATTCGCCTACCGGGACGCGAACTTCGCGACGGTGATCGCCGGGATGTGGCCCGATCCGGCCGACAACCCGGCCAACATCGCCTGGGTTCGCGACTACTACGCCGCGACTTCACCGCACTCCGAGGAAGGCGGGTACGTCAACTTCATGGCCGGCGACGACCAAGGCCGGATCAGGGCGAACTACCGGGGGAACTACGACCGGCTGGTCCAGGTGAAGAAGGCCTACGACCCGGACAACCTATTCCACCTGAACCAGAACATCCGGCCTTGATGCAAAGAAAGACCCGTGAGTACTTCGTGCTGCTGTAGCAGCACGAAGTACTCACGGGACCTGGGCAGGCCGAACGTGGCTCAGAACCGCAGGCGGGCCACCTGGGGGTCGTGGTCGCTGGCCTGGTCGGCGAACTCGGCGTTGATGTGGACCACGTCGTACTCCGCCGTGATCGCCGGGCTCACCAGGATGTGGTCCAGCTGCTGGGAATTGCCCTCGTAGACGTAGCTGTAGCGCTCGGCCGGCGGCAGCGAGTCGGCCAGCGGCACCAGCGACCCGGTCAGCGGCGCCAGGGCCGGGGAGAAGCCGTAGTCGTTGAGGTCGCCGAGCACCACGATCCGGGCCTCGTCGTCGATGGCCCGCACCTCGTCGACGAAGCCGCGCACCGCCTGCGCCTGCTTCACCCGCTGCTCCTCCGAGACCCGCGCCGGCGGCTGGAACCGGCCGTGCAGCGGCTGGTCGCCGCCCTTGGAAGCGAAGTGGTTGGCCACCACGAACACCTGCTCGCCGCGGAACAGGAACTCGCCGACCAGTGGCTTCCGGCTGTCCCGCCACGCCGCGTCGGCCGGGGAGATGCGCCCCGGCGAGGCGCTCAGCGCGAGCCTCGAGCCGTTCTCCACCGGGTGCACCGGCGTCGTCGCATCGCCGCCCGGACGATCCACAAAGGACACCCGGGCCGGGTTGTACAGGAAGGCGACCCGGATGTTGCCGCCGGGCTGACCGCCGTCTGCGTTGTTCTGCGGGTCGATCTGCCGCCACAGGTAGCGCGGTCCGCCCGCCGCCTCGATCGCGTCGGTGAACTCCCGCAGCGTCTCCTCCGCGGCCACCACTCCGTCGTCGGTCGGCCCGGTGTTGTCCTGAACTTCTTCCAGCGCAACGATGTCCGGCGCCGCGAGCCGGTCGACGACGCCTTCGGCGAGCCGGGCGAACTTGGCCGGATCGCTGCCCGCGGCGAGGTTCTCGACGTTGTACGTGGCGACCGCGAGCTCGCCGCGGCCCTGCGACCGCGTCGTCTCCGGCTGCAGACCGCCCGGCACGTGCTCGCCGAGCCGCGCGGCCTCCAGCACGTATCCGCCGAACCGGCTGTAGTCCAGCGGTCCTTCGGTGCCGCCGCGCAGCCGGTCGCCGACGTTCGCGGTGGGGAACGGCGCGTCCGCCAGGGATTCGACCTTGAGCCGGCCCGCGTTCGCGTCGTCGTAGCCGGTGTAGGTGGTGCCCCCGCGGCCGTTCGCGTTCTGCTCGGGATTGCTGGTGATCCACAGCGCGCGGTACGCGTCGGTCGGGCCGACCACGCGCGCGTCGTCCACGCGCAGCACCATGGCCTCGCGCGACTCGTAGTAGTCCAGCGCGTAGCGCTGCGGCTCCAGGTCTAGCTTGTCGATGTTGGCGTCCTGCGGCGCGAACTCCGCCGGAACCGTCGCCGGCCCGACCGCCTCGGCCGGGACAGCACCCTTGCCGGTGACCTGCCAGGTCGCGTCGGTGAGCTCGGTGACCGACTGGTTCGGCGTGGTCTCCGGCGTCTCGCCCGAGGCCACCGGGTAGTACTCCACGACCCGCCCGTCGACCGCGACCGCATCGCCGACCGCCACCTGCGGCGTCTGGCCGCCAGTGAACACGAACAGCCCCTCGCTGGTGCGCGGGTCCGCGTCGGGCGCGGTGTCCTGCAACCAGAAACCGCGCGCCTGGCCGAAGCCGCGCACCCCGGTGACCACGCCCGGCACCCCGGCCACCTGCCGGCCCACCAGCGGCGAAACCCGCGTGGCGCCTTGGATGTCGTGGATCCGGACCTGCTGCTGCGCTACCGCGGTCGCCGCGGGTGCGATGGACAGCAGCACCCCGGTGGCGGCAAGCAGTGACGTGACGCGCACTTCGGCTTCCCCTCGCCAAGCGACATGATCGACGAGAAGTTACCCGCCCGAAGCGACGCACGACACACGATCACGTGAACAAAGCGGCGCCGGACGGCCCGACGTGACGATCACGGCGCCCCGTACGGGCAGGTTCAGACGGCGAGGCCGTAGGCGGTCGCTGGTCCCGGCCCGTCTTGACACATTGGTGAGTGCTCACTAACTTGAAGTTAGTGAATGCTCACCCACCATCTCGGATGCCTCTGGCGGCCCGACCTGCTCCGGCGCGCGAAAGCAGGCCCGGACGCCGCCTCGATCGGAAGACGATGTCGACTCTGAAATCGCGAAAAGGCAGACGCCGCGCAGTTGTCCTGGCGTCGTCGCTGGCACTCGGCGCACTGATCGCGGGCTTCGCCGCCCTGATGTACGCCGCCTTCCTGCGCGCGCCGGAGAACTCCCCGGCCGACTTCCTCGAACGCGGCCGCGCGGCCGGCACGAAGCAGCTCGTCGTGGCCGCGGGTTCGAGCTCTACCAAGGCCACGCTGAGCGCGGACTGGCTGGCCTCGCTGCGGAACCGCTTCGGCCCGCAGGGCTACGAATTCGTCAACGCGGGAGCGAACGGCGACACCAGCGCCGACCTGCTGGCCCGGCTGGACTCCGACGTCATCGCCTGCCGACCGGACGCGATCGTCCTGCTGATCGGCGGCAACGACGCCCGCGACCAGGTGCCGCCGGACGAGTTCCGGACCAACCTGACCGCCGTGGTGGACCGCCTGCGCGCGGGCACGAACGCCCGCATCGCGCTGCTCTCCCTGCCGCCGCAGGGAGAGGACCTGTCCTCCGCGGCGAATCAGGCGCTGGCGTCCTACAACGACGTGATCAAGCAGGTCGCGAACGTCCGCGGCGCCACCTACCTGCCGCTGAACGAGCGCTTCGCCGAACTGCTGCGGGAACGATCGCCGAACACCGGCGAGTTCGGCTTCGGCGGTTCGCTCCTGGTCGCCTTCGAGCGGTACGCCCTCGGCCGCACCTGGAACGAGATCTCCGCCGGGAACGGCCTCCGCCTGCTGACCGACCACCTGCACCTCAACGACGACGCCGCCGCCGAAGTCACCGGCCTGGTCGCCGGCTGGCTCAACGCCTGAACGAAGCGAAGGGCCGGTCCCGCAGATCGCGGGACCGGCCCTTCGTCGAGCGGTAGCGGTGGGATTCGAACCCACGGAGGCTGTTAACCTCACACGCTTTCGAGGCGTGCTCCTTCGGCCGCTCGGACACGCTACCGCCGACTAGGCTACCGGTCCCCGATCCGACCCGGCACAGGGGGTCACCGCCAGGCGCGCATCCTGTCGGCGAGGCTGGCCCGGGCCCGCGACAGCCGACCGCGAACGGCCTGCTCACCAGCGCCGACGCGCTGGCCGATCTCGCCGTAGGACAGGCCGTCGACCTCCGCGAGGACCCAGACATCGCGCTGCTTGGTCGGCAGGCCCGCGAGCGCGTGCCGCAGCGCCAGCACGCCCGCGCCCGCTTCCGCGGCTCGCTGCGGGTCGGCGATCACCGTGGCGGCTCCCACGGCGGCTCGGTGCTCGGGCAGCGCATCGACCGGCTCGGTGCGGCGTATCCGTCGGCGGCGCAGCACGATCAAGCAATGTCGGCGCGCGATCTGGAACAGCCAGGTCCGCAGTGCGGCGGGCTCCAGGAGCTCACCGGCCCGCCGCCACGCCGTCATGAACACGTCTTGCACCACGTCCTCGGCCTCGGCCCGGTCTCCGAGCATCCGCAGCGACATCCCGAATATCCCGTCGGAGTACCGGCGCACGAGCAGCTCGAAGGCACCGGTGTCCCCATTCGCGATGCGCGTGGCCAGAACTGCATCATTCGGCTCCACGTCACCCCTCTGCAACGTGATCAGTCCGCCCTAGTTGAAGACGGACCGGCCAATCGTCACAGGCCGCGATGACGATCACAGCGAAGACAGGGCCACCCGAACCGGTGGAATATGACGAGAGCTGTAACGCTCGGCCGCTACTCGCGATGCGTGGCGAAGAACTCCTCCAGCACCGCGGCGCACTCGTCGGCCAGCACCCCTCCGACGACCTCCGGCCGGTGGTTGAGCCGACGATCCCGCACCACGTCCCACAGCGAGCCCACCGCGCCGGTCCGCGGCTCCCACACGCCGAACACCACTCTGGCCACCCTGGCCAGCACCAATGCGCCCGCGCACATCGTGCAGGGCTCGACGGTGACCGCCAACGTGCAGCCCTCCAGCCGCCAGCCATCGCCGTGCACGGCAGCAGCGGCGCGCAGCGCGAGGATCTCCGCGTGCGCCGTGGGGTCCTGCAGCGCCTCGCGCTGGTTGTGCGCCCGCGCGAGGACCCGACCGGCCTGGTCGACCACGACCGCGCCGATCGGAACGTCCCCTGTGGATGGTGCTTCGGCGGCGACCCGCAGCGCGTCGCGCACCAGCTCGGCGTCGCCGGCGCGGACACCGGATGTGCTCACTGCTCCAGCTTCTCCAGCACCTTCGCGAAGTCGTCCCCGAAGCCGCAGCGCTGGGCGATCATCTCCAGCTGCTCGTCCGGGTAGAGGTCGACCTCTTCGATGATCACCAGCAACTCGCCCTCGGGCAGCCCGAGATCGGAGAGGATCGCGAGATTGCCCTCCGGCCAGACCTCTTCGTCGTCCTCATCGGGCGGATCGATGCGCAGCAGATCGAGGACATCCGCCGCGATGTCGTAGTCCAGCGCCGCGGCCGCGTCCGACAGCAGCAGATCAACGCCGCCGGGCACCGGTCTGATCAGCACGAAGAACTCGTCGTCCACATTGCACATACCGAACACCGCGCCGGTGGAGCGCAGCTCGCGCAACGCCGTGATCGAGGCGTCGAGGCCGGCCAGCACCGTTTGGTCCATCGTGCTGCACCGCCACCGCCCGTCCTCCCGCACCACGGCGACGGCGAAGCCAGCGACCGGCTCCTGCACCGTCATGAGGACACCGTAGAGCGTACTAACGCCACCCGAAAGCACTATTGCGCGCTCGTAACCTTCCGGGCACCGATTCACGCTCAACCGGGTACGTGACCAACGGAGAGTTCGGGCAGGATGGACCGATGCGTGCCGTGTGCGTGATCGGACTGGGACTCATCGGCGGCTCGGTGCTGCGAGCCGCCACAACCGCCGGACGCCCTGCCTGGGGCACTACGACCTCGGAAGCCGACGCCGCCGGCGCCCGGGCCGAGGGCTTCGAGGTCCTCGACGTCGAACCGGCCCTGCGCCGCGCCGCCGAGGAGGAGGCGCTCGTGGTCGTCGCGACGCCGCTGACCGCCGTGCGCGCGGTGCTGCGGCAGGTCGCCGAGCACGCTCCCGGCGCCTGGCTGACCGACGTGGTGAGCGTCAAGGAGCCGGTCGACGCCGAGGTCCGCAGCCTGCTGCCCGCCGGCCGCTACGCCGGCGGCCACCCGATGGCCGGGGTGTCGAGTTCCGGCTGGTCGGCGGGTTCCGGCGAGCTGTTCACCGGGGCGGCCTGGGCGGTGACCATCGAAGAAGACACCACGCTCGAAGCGTGGCGCGAGGCTGCCCGGCTCGCGCTCGACTGCGGCGCGCAGGTGGTGCCGACGTCGGCGGCCTCGCACGACTTCGCGGTCGCGCGCATCTCGCACCTGCCGCACGTGTTCGCGGCGGTGCTCGCGGCGGTCGGAGCCGACGGCGGACCGCTGGCGCTGTCGCTGGCGGCCGGCTCGTTCCGCGACGGCACCCGGGTCGCGGGCAGCGAGCCGGAGCTGGTGCGGGCGATGACGGAAGGCAACCGGATCGCACTGCTCGACGCCGTGGACGACGCCCTCGGCAGGCTCGGCGCGGCCCGCGGCTCCCTCGCCTCCACCGGAGGCCTGAAGTCCACAGTGGACGCAGGTTACGATGCGCGCCGAACGCTCGACGAACTCGCGATCAACGAGCGAGTACGAGCAACGGTCCAACTCAACGGCACGGCCCTGGAGCGCCTGCGAGAGCTCGGCGAGCGCGGCAGCCGAGTCGTGGCCCTCACGGAGACAGCCGCCGAGGTAGAGATCCCGGTGTGACGCCTCGAAGCCGCGCCCCGATCGTCGCGCTCCCGGCGTCGTGCGTCCGCAATTTCAATGGAAATCAGAGCTCTGATTTCCATTGAAATTGCGGCACTCATCCACAGCATCCGGCGTGTCGTGGCCCGACATACCGACGGGTGTGGACAACCACCCGACGGTTTCAATTGAAACTGTCGATCGACTTCGGGCCGTTCGCCCGGGTGCCGGCGGATCTTCTGGGTCGAGTGGCGCGTTCTCCCGAGGGCCGGCCGCACCGGCCAGGAGCAACCCCGGGGTCCGGGCCGATCTCCTGGGGGGTCCGGGCCGATCTCCTGAGGCCGGACACGAAGAGAGGCCGCCCTGTGCGTTGGGCGGCCTCTCCATGATCCGCTCCGACCACTGCGAGCGGGATGGCCCTCACCTCTTCCCACTCTGCAGCTTGGGTCGGGCGGCGATGTTCCGTTAGCGCTGTTCGCCGGGGCCCTGGTCGTCGCCGCCGAGGAACTCCTTGCCCTTCTCGACGGCGTTGTCGATCTGGTCCTCGTGACCGAACTTCTCCTTCGCCGCTTCGGCCGCCTTGTCCAAGCCCTGCTCGATCTTGTCGCCGTGTTCCTTGCCGAGATCTTGCAGGCGGTCCTTGAACTCTCCGAATCCCATGGTGCTCCCTTCGGGGCGGCCGGAAAAGCCCTTTCGGCTGCGTGCTGCCCGCCGAACCTAAGCCCACCGGGGCTCCGGCGCGCGCCGGAGCTCGCCCGGCGGAGGCGCTGGTTGGTGCTTCCGGGTGATGCGTCAAGACCGCGCCAAAGCAGGCCCGGAAGCCATTGCCCGATCTTCCCCGCGAGGTCTATCGTGACCCCATGACCGGTTGACCAGATTTCAAATCTGGTCAACAGATCGAGCCTCGAAGGCAGGAGACGCCCCATGACGCAGCCCACCGAACGTGCCGACCGCATCCTCGACGCGGCCGGGGAACTGATGATTCGGCTGGGCTACCGGAAGGTGACCATCGAGGACATCGCCAGGCAGGCAGGCATTGGCAAGGGCACCGTCTACCTGCACTGGCGCACCAAGGAGCAGCTGTTCGAGTCGCTGTTCCTGCGCGAATCCGCGGACCTGACGGCCGAGCTCATCGACCGCGTGCGCCGCGATCCCGAAGAGGTCCGGCCGCACCGGTTCATGCAGACCTCGTTCCTGGCCACCCAGCGCAGACCGCTGATGCGGGCGCTGGCGACCGGGGACGTGGAACTGCTCGGCAACCTCAAGCGGAGCGATGCGCAGAGCCGCGGCCAGGAGTTCACCGACCGCTACGTCGAGCTGATCACCAAGTACGGCCTGGTCCGCGACGACGTGCCGCACCTCGTCTTCTCGCTGTACGCCACGGTCACCGGGTTCTTCCTGCTGGACAACATCAACCCGGACCTGGCGGCACTGGACGACCAGGCCAAGGCGGAGGCGCTGGCGCAGACCGTCCACCGCGCCTTCGAACCCGACGACGCACCCGACCGCTCCTCGCTGACCGCGGCGGCGGCGGAGATCAGCGCGCTCTTCGACGAGATCAACGCGAACTACCGGAAGTGGATCTACACCTCCGGGATAACCAGCGAGCGCGCCTGACCGGCGGCGCTCGTCCATCAGGAAGGGGCAACACATGACGACCCTCGCCGACACCTGGGGGATCAACGAAGCGCAGTTCTGGCTGCGCGGCGTCCGACCGGAGCAGCCGGTCGAACATGATTCGGCGGCCGGGATCTGGAACGTCTACGGATACCCCGAAATCCTGCAAGCCCTCAGCGACCCCGCCACCTTCTCGTCCGACACCCGGCGGCTGGTGCCCGAGCTGGCCGGGAACGACGAGGGCAACCTCGTCCAGATGGACCCGCCGGAGCACCACAAGCTCCGCAAGCTGGTCAGCCACGCCTTCACGCCCAAGGTCGTCGCCGACCTGGAGCCGCGGATCGCCGCGCTGACCAACGAGCTCCTCGACGCCGTGTCAGACCGGACCGAGCTGGTCCGGGACCTGGCCTACCCGCTGCCGGTCATCGTGATCGCGGAGCTGCTGGGCGTGCCGAGCAGCGACCGGGGCCTGTTCAAGAAGTGGGTCGACGCGATGTTCGCCAGCTCCAACAAGTTCTCCCTCAAGGAGCGTTCGAAGGAGCAGGAGGAGTCCATGGCGAAGGCCATGGAGCAGGTCCAGGAGCTGTCCGAGTACCTGCTCGGACACGTGCAGGAGCGGCGGCGCACGCCCCGCGAAGACCTGCTGGGCAAGCTCGTCGCGGCCGAGGTGGACGGCGTGCAGCTCACCGACACCGAGGTGGTCAACTTCGGGATGGTGCTGCTGATCGCCGGGCACATCACCACGACGATGCTGCTGGGCAACACCGTGCTGTGCCTGGACGCGCACCCCGACCAGCTCGCGGCGGTGCGGGCGGACCGGTCGCTGGTGCCCTCCGCGATCGAGGAGTCGTTGCGCTACTTCAGCCCGTTCGCGGCGGTCTCCCGGGCGACCAACCGGGAGGTCGAGCTCGGCGGCACGGTGATCCCGGCCGACCAGCTGCTGCTGCTGTGGATCGCGGCCGCCAACCGCGACCCCCGGCAGTTCACCGACCCGGACGCCTTCGACGTCCGCCGGGACCCGAACCCGCAGATCGGTTTCGGCCGCGGCATCCACTTCTGCCTGGGCGCGCCGCTGGCCCGCCTGGAGGGCCGGGTCGCGCTGAACATCATGCTCGACCGGTTCCCGAACCTGCGCACCGATCCGGTCGGGGGCCCGGAATTCCTGCCCAGCCCCAACATGACCGGCGTCAGCAAGCTCCCGCTGCTGCTGGGCTGACGGAGGTCCGGGCCCGCGCGTCGGCACCCGTCCGGGCAAAACGACTTGTTCCGGCCGGGCGGACTGGGGAATTCTGCGCGGCATGAGCAATGCCACCGACACCTTCACCGGCTGCCTGCGCGATCTCGGCGTCGCGGGTTCCGTCGTCGAGTTCGAAGCGGAGCTGCCGACCGCGGCGGCGGCCGCGGAGCGGCTGGGCTGCGAGCTCGGCGCGATCGCGAACAGCCTGATCTTCACCGCCGACGACGAGCCGCTGCTGATCATCGCCAGCGGCGCGCACCGGGTGGACACCAAGCACGTCGCGCGGCTGCTCGGGGTGCGCAAGATCCGCCGCGCGACCCCGGAGTTCGTGCTGGAGGTGACCGGGCAGCCGGTCGGCGGCGTCGGCCCGGTCGGGCACCCGCGGCCGATCCGGACCGTGGTGGACCGGATGCTGGCCGGCTTCCCGGAGGTGTGGGCGGGGGCGGGCGCGAAACACGCGATGTTCCCGACGTCGTTCGATGAGCTGGTGCGGATCACCGACGGCCTGGCCGCCGAGGTCGAGAAGGCCTGAGAGTTGCCGATCGGGGCCCCGCGACGCAAGGCGAGCCCGGCGGATCAGACGTTGGGCTCGAAGCGGCCGTCGATCGCCGTCCAGCCGCCCTCCACCAGCTGGAGGCTGCCCGTGACGTACGACGCGGCGTCCGAGGCCAGGTACACCACGGCTCCGGCGATCTCGTCGGCGTTGGCCCACCGCTTCAGCGCGGTCTTCTCCGCGTACGCGCCGTACCAGGTCTGGTCGGACTTGATCTGCTCGGTCAGCGGCGTCTCGAACGGGCCGGGCGCGATCGCGTTGACCCGCACGCCCTTCGGCCCCAGCTCCGCGGCCAGCGCGCGGGAGAGCTGCACGACGCCCGCCTTGGTCGCGGCGTAGATGCCCTGGCCCGGTTCGACCACCTCGGCGCGGAAGCTGGCGAAGGTGATGATGCTGCCGCGGCCGCGCTCCGCCATCCGCGCGCCGAAGTCCCGCACCAGCCGGTAGGTGCCCTTCAAGTTGACGTCCACGACGCGGTCGAACTCCTCGTCGACGGTGTCGAGCAGGCGCTTGCGGACGTTGATGCCGGGCGTCACGACGAGCACGTCGGCGTCCGCCTCGGCCTCCGCGAGCCGCTGGATCTGCGCGCCGTCGCGCACGTCGAGCTCGCGCCGGCTCGCCTCGTGACCGAGGCTCTTGATCGCCTCCACGGTCCCCTCGGCGCCATCCGGATCCACGTCCGCGACGATCACCTGCGCGCCGAACTCGGCCAGCGCCACCGCGCTGGACCGGCCGAGGCCGCTGCCACCGCCGACGACGACCGCCTTGCGCCCGTCGAGCCGGAAGAGGTTGGCGAGCCGATTCGTCATGGTGTTCCTCCCGCGAGGTGGACCGGTGGTCTGACCATCAGATCCTCAACCAGGCGGGAGGACGGCGGCAAGGGTTCCCCGGAAGGTGCCGCGGTAGGCGCTGGGTGACACGCCGAGCGTCGCCTGCAGGTGCTGCCGGAGCGAGGCCGCGGTGCCGAAGCCCGCGTCCGCCGCGATCCGGTCGACGGACAGATCGGTCTCCTCCAGCAGCTGCCGGGCGCGCTCGATGCGCTGCTGGGTGAGCCACTGCAGCGGCGAGACCCCGACCTCGTCGCGGAAGCGGCGGGTGAACGTCCGCACGCTCATCGACTCCCGCGCGGCCAGCTCGCGCAACGTCAGCGGAAGGTCCAGGTGTTCCAGCGCCCACGCCCGGGCCTGCGCGGTCGAGGCGGACTGCGGTTCGGGCATCGGCCGCCGGATGTACTGGGCCTGGCCGCCGTCGCGGTGCGGCGGCACCACGGTCGTCCGCGCCACCTCATTGGCGACCGCCGCGCCGTGGTCGCACCGGATCATGTGCAGGCACAGGTCGATCCCGGACGCCTCGCCCGCCGAGGTCAGCACGTCGCCGTCGTCGGTGTAGAGGACGTCGGGATCCAGCCGGACCGCCGGGTAGAGCCGCCGGAACTGGTCGCAGGACCGCCAGTGCGTCGTCGCCCGGCGACCGTCGAGCAGCCCGGCCGCGGCCAGCACGAACACCCCGGTGCAGATCGATGCGATGCGGGTACCCGGCCGGATCAGCGCGAACGCCGCGGCGAGCTCCGCGCCGAGCCGGCCTTCGGTCTCGGTCTCGTCGAGCTCGTGCGTCGCCGGGACGATCACGGTGTCCGCCTCGGCCAGCGCTTCGGGGCCGTGCGCGACGTGGATCGGGAAGTCCGCGTCGGTGCGCACCATCCCGGGGACGAGTGCGCAGGTCACGACCTCGTACAGGGGTTCTCCGGCGGGCGAGAGGGCCCGCCCGAACAGTTGGTGCACCAGGCCCAGCTCCATCGGCATCACGCCGTGGCGGACCAGCACCGCTACGCGACCGGTCATGGCCCGATTCTTGCACATGTTGGCCATCAGGCCACTCGTTTCGCGGCGGGCGGCGGCGCAGGGTCGGGGCATGACGATCGAAACAGCCACCCGGACGGGCATCCACCGCGCGTGGTGGGTCGCCGCGGTGACCGCGCTGGTGGTCATCGGCGCGGGCGCCTGCGCCACCACCGCCGGTCTGCTCATCACCCCGCTGCACCACGAATTCGGCTGGTCGCGCGCCGCCATCGGCGTCGCGGTCTCGGTGAACATGGCGCTCTACGGGCTGACCGCGCCGTTCTCCGCGGCGTTGATGGACCGCTTCGGCATCCGCCGGGTGGCCGTCGCCGCGCTGCTGCTGATCGCCGCCGGCGCCGGGCTGACCACGGTCGTTTCCGATTCCTGGCAGCTGGTCGTGGGATGGGGGCTGCTCGTCGGCGTCGGGTGCGGTGCGCTGGCGATGGCGTTCGCCGCGACCGTGACGCACCGCTGGTTCGTGGCCCGGCGCGGCCTGGTGACCGGCCTGCTGACCGCGGCCAGCGTCTTCGGTCAGTTCGCGTTCCTGCCGGTGATGTCCTGGGTCATCGACCACTTCGCGTGGCGCTCGGCGACCGTGGGCCTCGCGCTGATCGCGCTGGCCACGGCACCGCTGGCGTGGTCGGTGCTGCGCGACCACCCCGCCGATCTCGGCCTGCGCCCCTACGGCGCAACGGTTTTCGAGGCGCAGCCGGAGCCGGAGCCGGGCGCGGCCCGGCGCGCGGTGCGACTGCTGTTCGACGCGGCGCGGACCGGCCCGTTCTGGTTGCTGGCTGGCACTTTCGCGATCTGCGGGGCGTCCACCAACGGGATCATGTGGACCCACTTCGCCCCTGCCGCGCACGACCACGGCATGCCGTCCACGATGGCGGCCTCGCTGCTCGCGGTCATCGGCGTGGTGAACGTGGCCGGCACGATCGGTTCCGGCTGGCTCACCGACCGGTTCAGCCCGCAACTGCTCCTGGCCGCCTACTACGTGCTGCGCGGCCTCTCCCTGCTGGCGCTGCCCGCGCTGTTCGGGCCGACCGTGCAGCCGGCCATGATCGGCTTCGCCGTTCTGTTCGGGCTGCTCGACGTCGCCACCGTTCCGCCGACGATCGCCCTGTGCCGCCAGGTCTTCGGGGCGGGCGGAGCGATCGTCTTCGGCTGGGTGAGCGCTGCGCACCAGGTGGGCGCCGGGCTGATCGCCTACTTCGGCGCCGTGGCGCGGGACCTGCTCGGTTCCTACGACGCGGTCTGGATCGGGGCCGCCGCGCTGTGCGCCGCGGCCGCGCTGATGGCGGTCGCGATCAGGCGGTCGTCTGGTCCAGATCGGGCGTGAACCGGGCGCTCGCCGCGGCCACTCCGTCGGCGATCTGGTCGCCGTCGGCCGTGCCGGAATCCGCGGTCGCGGCGGCCCACGCCTTGATGACCTGCCGGGAGAACTCCTGCACCGCAGCGGAGTTCTCCCACCCCGGCACGTGCTCGCCCCGGAGGTACCGGTCCAGGCCGAGCAGGTCGACGTCCCAACCCGGGCCGACGAACAGTGCGCCCGCGCCGCTGCTGATCGGCTCCATCGGGACCGAATGCATCATCTCGAGCCCGGTGCCGTCGTCGGTCTCGGCGAGCCGCAGCTCCAGAACACTGTCGCCGAACGTGATCTTCACCAGGCGCGGCGCCGCGCAGCGCAGGATCTGGCCGCCGGCGTTTCCCTCGAACTGGTAGCGGCCGCCTTCCCGGAGTTCGCCGGTGATCGGCAGGAACCAGCGCCGCAACCGGTCCGGTTCGGTGAGGGCGCGCCAGAGTTCCTCGATCGGGGCGGCGTAGTTGCGGCGCAGCAGCACGCTGACCTGCGCGCCACCGACGACCGAGTGCTGGCTGACCACGCGCTGCACGGAGGTGACCTGCCTGGTGATGTCGAACATGTGGTGCCTCCCAGTCCGGACTCCCGCGGGCCATCATCCGGCCTCGAACCGCGGTCCGCTCGCTCCCGACTCGACCGGGTCGCCCGTCCCCCCACACCGGCAGGCGGGTGCCGCTTAGGATGTGATCATGAGTGCTCAGGAGGCGGAATTACGCCTTTTCACGGGCGATGCGAGCGCGTCGGAGCTTGGCGTGTCGGCGAAAGTCCGCTACGAGCACGCCGAAGAGCACGGCTTCCCGAACGAAGAAGACGCCTTCCGCCAGGCGGGCACGGCCGCCTACCGCGCCGCTCCCCTGCTGCGACTCATCGGCGCACGCGGATCGCGCAAGCTGATCACGGGCCGAGTGCGCATCGCGGTGCGGCCGGACGCGCCGCCGTCGGTCACGATCCTGGTGACGGCGCTGTGGTCGGAGCGCGACCGCTGGACGCAGGTGCAGGACGTGCGGTCGCAGCTGGACGACGCGTTGGGCGCTTCGCTGGCCGAGCCTGCGCATCCGGTGCACGGCGACGCGCAGGACGTGGCCGCCATCCTCGCCAAGGCGGTGGCCGAGTCCTCGCACAACGAGGTCACGAAGGTCCGCGCGCTGCGCTACGAGCTGGAACGACGCCTCGCCGACCAGCTGGCCAACCGCAAGCAGGAGCCGATGCGGCGGCTGCTGGCGGAGGTCATCGAGCTGTCGATCGCGTTCAACCGCGCCCGGGACGAGGCGCGCGCGGCGATCCGCGACGACCTCTGGCGACGCGACGAATCGGCGCACCGGCACGGCGAGACCACCGAGCCACCGGGCCCGGAAACCCCGGTCCCGGACCGGATGCACTACAACGCGATCCGGCACTGCCGTTCGATGAGCAGCCTGCTGGAGGAGGAAACCGCGCGCCTGCACTCGTTGCAGGACAGCATGTCGACGATCTCGGTAGCGCAGGACGCCGAAGCGCAGCAGAACTTCAACCTGTTCGCAGCCGCGGCGGCCGCGGGGCTGGGGCTACCGGCGCTGATCCTGTCGTTCTACGGAGCCCAGACGTACCTGCCGCTCACGTCGTTCGACCGCGCGGCGCGGGCGCTGCTCCCGGTCGGCCTGACTGCGCTGGTGGCGGTGATGATCGTGCTCCGCCAGATGCCGTGGCGGGCGCGATTCCGTCATTACGCAGGAGGTTTCACGCTCGTCGTGTCCGTCCTCGCCGTGCTGTGGGTGGCGGGAGCGGTTGCTCCCCGCTGATCGCTGGACGGTGCTCAACGCCGCTTCGCAGGCCGAGACTTGGCTTGCAGAATGGGTCTCAGGTGTTCCACGGTCTGACGCATTTGGTACGAATTCTCGCCGAAATTTCGCCGGTATCCTGCCATTACGGTATCGGCCACGCGGCGAGCCCGAGCAACCTTGCCCACCCGATAAAGTGCGATTGCCAGCCATGAGTAAGTCCGCATCACATCTGGATGATCAAAACCAAAGATCGCCCGTTGCCGCTCATGCACGTCAGCCAACAACGGCCGGGCCTGCGGACTTCGATTCGCTCTGATCAAGGCCACGCCCAAGTTAGCTTCAGCAAGCAACGCGTCAGGATGGCTCTCACCCAACACTCGGCGATACCTCTGCCACGCCTCCCGCCACAACCGGCAAGCCTCTTCGAAGTCACCAAGCTCCTCACACACATACGCAGAGTTAGCCATCAAATCCAAGACGTCCGGGTGTTCTTCACCGAGCATCTCTCGGCTCTTCTCCCAAGCTTCTTCACACAGTTCACGAGCACGCAAGACCTCGCCAGTACTGGCCAGGGCCCTCGCTAAGCTGTTCATCGCCCGCAGGACATACGGATGATCATCACCCAATACATGCCGGTACTTGCCCCATGCCGTCTCGTGCAGCTCACGCGCGCGTAGTTCCTCATCACTACTGTTCAAAACGTTTGCCAAGTTCGTCATCGCGTACAGTGTTTCCGGGTGATCTTCGCCCAGAAGATACCGTCGCTTCTCCCACACGGCCTCTTGCGCTTCGCAGGCCAATGCGTATTGGCCCAGTTTGCCAAGGATCACAGCGAGGTCGTTCCAGGAGCGCAGCGTTCCGACGTGGTTGTCGCCAAAATTCTCCTGCCACCTGGGCAAGGTGTCCTCGATCAGTGCATGGGCCTCGTGGTACTCCCCTAGCTGGAAATGACTGTGGGCGACCTCATTCGCAGCCGTCAGTGTGTGGACGTCATCCGGGCCGATGCGGTCACGCCACCGCTCATAGAGGCGGCGCACGAACGGCATGGCCGACGTGACGTCCCCACGCCGCAACAGGTACAACGCGGCATCGCAAGCAAGAGAGCGCAACCGTTCGTTCTCGGTGGTCGCCGGGTCCACCTCGACCAGGTGCGGCAGCAACCGCGCCCATTCCGGCCACGCAGCCGGATCTTCCGTGCTTCCCGGAACGACCCCGGCGAGCAGGGCTTCCGCGCTGGTGTGCAACGCATTCCGCCGGTCGACGGACAGCTGGTCGCGGATGACCGACCGCACCAGGCGGTGGAGGCGGATGGTCGCGTTGCCGACGCGGGCCAGCCCGATGCGGCCAATCCGTGCGACCAGCTTGCCGAACGCGAGCGGATCCCCGGCGACCTTCGCCAGCTCGTCCGGCAACGCCTCGGGTTTGCTCAGCCAACCGGTCGGAATCGGCTCCGGCGCGAACATCGCGCACACCTGTAGCAACGCGACCGCAGCGGGCTCGTCCGCCGCCAGCCGCTCCATCGACACTCGCACCGCAGCCGCCAGCGAGGTCGGGTAGGAACTCGGCGGCTTCTCGTTGAGCACGTCGTTCGTGCGGCTCTCCAGCAGCCGGAGGTACTCCGGCACTGACAGGCCGGTTTCCGCCAGCGTGCCGCCTGCCTGCGCCAACGCGAGCGGCAGGTCGCCGAGCTCGTCAGCGAGCCGGTCGGCTTCGGCGTCCGCGAGGGCGGGTTGGCGGGAGCGCAGCAACGCGATCGACTCCTGCCGCTGGAACTCCTGCACCTCGGTGCGCGTCCCGATCTCGTTCCAGGCCGGGTTCCGCGAGGTGATCAGCACGTGCCCGGCGGCCCCGGAAAGCCAGGGCCGCACGGCGTCCGGGTCCTCGGCGTTGTCGAAGACGAGCAACCAGCGGGAGTTCTCCCGGAAGTACTTGCGGACCGCGAGTTCCGCCGCGGTGTGGTCGGTGTTCGTGCCGACCAGGCCCGCCGCGACGGCCAGCGCCGCGAACTGCTCGCTGATCAGGCCGGTCCGCTCGGAGTCGATCCACCACACCAGGTCGTACCCGGCGGCGAAGCCGTGCGCGTACTCGATCGCCAGCTGCGTCTTGCCGACGCCGCCGATCCCGTGCAGGACCTGCGTGTTCTTGCAGGAGAGCAACCGCTCCCGCAGCGGCACCAGCACGCCGTCCCGGCCGGTGAAGTCCGAGTTCCGCCCGGGCACGTTCCACACCGCCGGCGGGCTTCCCGGAACCCGCGGCCTGGACCCGGCCTCCTGACCGCGGGCCTGCGCGCTGGGCGGGAACTCCGGCCGCCCGTCCGGGCGCTTCGGGCCGCGAGCCGCGTCCAGCAACGCCTTGCGGGCCTGGTCCTCGTCCAGCCCGAAGAGCTTCTGCGCGATCAGCGGGCGCAGCAGCTGCGGCGGCTCGCACTCCTCCACCACCAGCGGCAACAGCCTGGGGCGCTGCTGCTCGTCGTGCACGAAGGCGCTGGCCCACTCGTCGGTCGTGTAGCGCTGCGGTTCGAAGTAAGCGGGCGAGAACAGGGCCACGACTCGTTCGGCGCCGTCGAGCGCGGCGGCCATCTTCGTGACGAAGTTGTCCCCCGCGGCCCAGTCCCAGGTGTCGAGCTCGACGGTGTAGCCGGCGTCGTGCAGGTGCCAGGCCACCCATTCCGCCCACGCCCGGTCCCGGCCCGCGTGGCTGATGAAGAAGTCCACCCCAGGTAACCCCCAGCTGCCCGGTCGAAAACTGCGAAACGCGCCGGAACGAGATGCCGAACCAGCAGGGTACCGCGCCGTGATCGCCGGACGCCCCGGAGCAGCGATGTCCACATTGGACTCGCACGTCAAAATGTCCGGTATTCGGACGTGGCGGAACCGCCCGAGCTCTAGACTGCTGGCATGAGCAGCACAGACGGGGGCGACGACCGATCCCTCCGCGCTTCGGACGACGAACGCGCCGAGACCGCGCAGCAACTCACCGAGGCGGTGGGGGCCGGACGACTGACCCTGGCCGAGTTCACCGACCGCGTCGACGCCGCCTACCAGGCCGTCACGCGGGGCGAGCTCGCCGAGCTGGTGACGGATCTACCCGCCGCGCCGTCGAACCTGCCCGCCGAACCCGCCGACGAGACCAAGCGCCGGTGGAAGATCGCGATCATGGGCGGCTCCGACTACAAGGGCCGCTGGCAGGTGCCCCGCAAGTCCGGCTACTTCGCGCTGATGGGCGGCTCCACGATCGACCTGCGCGAGGCGACGCTGCCCGGTCAGGAGATCGAGATCGTGCTCGTGTCGATCATGGGCGGCAGCGACGTGATCGTGCCGCGCGGGGTGCGCGTGGTGGTCGACTCAACGGACTTCATGGGCGGCAACACGGTCAAGGTCGACGAGGACGCGGAGATGCCGAACGCCCCGGTCATCCGCATCCGCACCTACTCGTTCATGGGCGGCAACGACATCAAGCACCCCAAGCCCAAGAAGAACTGGCTGGCCCACTTGCGTCGCGATCCACAGTAGACACCGGGTCGGACCTGGCCAAGCGGTCGTTTCAGGAAGCCTTCGGAGCCCCATGCCGAAGGCCCCGAGTGCCTGGTACCGGTGGCGATTTCGCGCGAAATCACCACCCTGCCCTCGTGCGGAGTGGCGATTTCGCGCGAAATCGGCAGCCCCCACGTCCCACTCGTGCCCGCACATGAAGAGGTTCCCACCAGGTCGAACCGCCCCTCGGGGTCGTCGCCCACCCGAACTCGCAAGTTCCCGGCGAAGGATTAGCGCAGATCGCGTTCTGGGGATCCGAGAGCGGGGCGCAGCATGTCGAGTAGCGCTGCGGAGGTCTCCTGGGGCGACTGGCCCGTGGTGTCGAGGACCATCCGGGGTTCCCCGGAACTTCGCAGCCGCTCCGCCTCCGCCGCCGCTCGGACCGCCACCCGGTTCTGCACTTCCGGCGGCACGCCCCGGAGTTCGTCGCCCGCGAGCAGCGCCGACTCGCCATCGGCCCGACGTCGGATGCGGTCTTCCAGCGCAGCGGCGTCGGCGTCCAACCGGACGACGGTGACGAGTTCCTCCGCCAAGGCGCCCATGAGGTCCGCGCCCGGCTCGCGGGTCACGAGGATCAGCGACTGCGCCCCGGCCTGCCGGTAGCCGCGCCACAGCGCCGCGAGATTGGCCGCCTGGAGAACGGGATCCGGCCCGGGGTGGACGAATCCGAGCTGGTCGAGGTCGATGTACGCGGTCGGCGCGCCGCTCTCCCAGAGGTCGCGCAGCACGCTCCACGCGGCGGTCGACTTGCCCACCGCGGTCGCGCCCGTCACGACGACCACCGGCATCGGCGGCAACCCGTCGCCCGCGGAGGCCAGCGGCTGCACCGGACCGGGCCGGACGACGCAATGCCCCATCAGGGCATCGACGGTGTCGTCGGGGCGATGGCCGGTCGTGTCCAGCGGGGTGCCGATCGCCGCGCGGTCGATCCGGTCGACCACCTCGAACAGCTCCCCCAGCATGTCCGCCGGCGAGCCGCGCCCGAGGAACCGGCTGCGCAGTTCCTCCCGGTCGCAATGCAGCCGCACGAGCGCGAGATCGATGTGGGCCGCCTCGGCGCTACCGGCGAAGAACGGTTCTACGCCCAGCTCCGGATCCACGACGCCGGACACGATCACCTGCTGCACGCCGCGCTGCCGCAACACTGCGATCACCCGCAGCAGGTTGGCGGCCTTGATCTCATGGCTCGCCGCGCCCCCGCCGGGTGGTGGCCCGATCAGGCCGAGCTGATCGATGTCGACGTACGCGACGCTGCCGCCCTGCCCGGAGATGCGCGTGAACAGCCCCCAGCCGGACGTCGACTTCCCCGCTCCAGGCGCACCTGTCACCCAGAGCACCGGAATCTTGCTCCCCATACCAAGTGAGCTTAGGAACCCCGGTCAACTGAAATTCCCCGAACGAAGCCAGGAACCACGAGGCGCGGAACGAGATCACCCGCCGATCGCGACGCCGACGACGAACAGGACCAGCATCCCCGCGGCGGTGCCGAAGACCAGGAGCCGCTGCTTCGCGCTCCATTCGCCCACCGGTGCGCCGTCGACCGCCTGAGCAGCCCTGTCCCGCCGCCCCTGGGCCAGGCTCCGCGGCACCAGGACGACCAGCGGCACGGCCAGCACCGCGGTCAGGACCGGCCAGCCGACCATCGCGACCAGCCAGAACCGCATGCCGTTGGCGAAACCACTCGCGTCGCTGTCCGGGGCGGCGACGACCAGGACCGCGGCCAGCGACAGCAGCGGGGCGAGGATCGCGGCGAGGCCGCACCCCACCACGACTTCCCGGCGCTGCACCTCGGTGACGTATCCATCGGGCGTCGGTTCGGACTCCGCCTGCATGGGCCAACCCTCCGTCCGGCTCGTGCCTCCTTTGCAGTAGACGCACAAGCGCGGACGAGGTTGTTTCCGAAGCTCCGGACTCGCTCAGCGGAGCAGGGCCGCGTCCAGTTCCGCCAGCAGTTGCGCCTTCGGCCGGGCGCCGACGACCGCGTGCACGGGCCGGCCGTCGCGGAAGAGCATCAGCGTCGGCAGGGACATGACCTGGTATTCCCTTGCGACGAGCGGGTTCTCGTCGGTGTTGACCTTGCGGATGGTCAGCGAGTCGGCGCGTTCGCGCGCGATCTCGTCGAGGACCGGCGCGATCATGTGGCAGGGCGGGCACCACTTCGCCCAGAAGTCCACCAGGACGGGCTTGTCGTGCCGGAGGACGTCCCGTTCGAAGGTTTCGTCCGTGACCGCGGAAACCGCGCCGGGAAGGCTGGTGGCCGGCATCAGTGCTCCTCTGATTCGTTCGCTCCATCGGCGTTCCGGTCGGCGACGCCGCACGTCCCGGGGTGCCTCGCCAGCGCCGTGCCGAGCTTGCGGAGCAGGCTCGTCCGCACCGCGTTGAGCTGTTCGAGGCAGGCATCGACCTCCGCAAGCTTCCGCTGGTAGACGTCGATCGAATCGGCGCACGAGTCCCCCGTCTCGTTGCCCGCGCGCAGGCATTCGACGAACGGCCTGGTGTCGTCGAGGCTGAACCCGACGGCTTGCAGCGCCCGGATCTCGTTGACGAGCCGGGCGTCGTCCTCGCCGTACTCCCGGTAGCCGTTCGCCGAGCGCCGCGCTTCGAGCAGGCCCTGCGCCTCGTAGAACCGCAGCGCACGCGTCGTCGTTCCAACACGTCTGGCCAGCTCACCGATCCGCATGGGATCGAAGTTAAACCTTCCCCTCAGCGTCAAGGCAACGCTCCGATCCCGCGTCCCCGGCCTTCCGGCCGCGCCGAGCGGCCGGAAAGCAAGAATCCCCCGGCAAGAGGGGGTTTCTGCTGTCTCGACCAGCCACGCGCCCGACCCGAACCAGGCGCGCCCGTCAGCGGTAGTCGTTCTCGTTGAGCGGGATCACCCACGCGCGGCGCTCGCAGATCTTGCCGTCGCGCATGCGGAACACCTCGGCCATCGACATGCGCACCTCCCCACCCGCAGTGCGCTTCGCCGTGCCGTTGAAAGGAACGAGCTTCCTCAACCGCCCGGTTGACAACGGCGAGAAGGTGGCCTAGCTTGATATTCAACCGATTAGTTGAGGAAGACTGGTGAACGAGAGCACGGAGCGGCTCAACCGGGCGTTCGCGGCACTGGCCGACCCGACCCGGCGCGAACTGGTGGCCCGGCTGGCCGGCGCGGACGCGACCGTGGGCGAGCTGGCCGAGCCTTACGACATGAGCCTCCAGGCGATCTCCAAGCACGTGAAGGTGCTCGAGGAGGCCGGCCTGGTGACCCGCAGCAAGGACGCCCAACGCCGACCGGTCCACCTGGATGCGGAGGTGTTCGACCTGATGTCGAAGTGGATCGAGCGCTATCGCAGGGAGGCCGAGGAGCGCTACCAGCGCCTCGACGCCCTGCTGGGCCGGATGGCCGACGAAGAGAACCAGAAACCGAATCGCACGGAGGACGCATCATGACCAAGCACGAGACCCAGATCCTGGCGGACGAGAAGGTTCCGACGATCGAGATCCTCCGGGAGTTCGACGCGGCGCCCGAGCAGGTGTACCGCGCCCACGTCGATCCCGAGCTCTACGCGCAATGGATCGGTCCGCGTTCGCTGACCACGAGGATCATCCGGTGGGACGCTCGCACCGGCGGCTCGTGGGCCTTCGCCAACGATCGCGGCGGCGAGGAGGTCGCCTCCTTCTACGGCAGCTTCCACGAGGTGCGGCCGAACGAGCGGATCGTGTGGACCTTCACCTACGAAGGCCTGCCCGACGGGGTCGCGCTGGAGACGCTGACCTTCGAGGAACTCGAGGGCGGGCGCACGCGGCTGCGGACGCTGAGCGTGGTGCAGGACTTCGAGACCCGCGACGGCATCCTGTCCAGCGGCATGGACGTCGGGGTCAACGAGGGCTACGACAAGCTCGACGAGCTGCTCGCGAAGAACGCCTGAGATGACGACCGCACCCCGAGGCCCGGCCCAGCAGCACGCGTACGACGCCGGCCGGTTCACCGAGCTGGTCGAGTCCGCCTCGGCCGCCGACTGGGCGCGGCCCAGCCCGGTCGCGGAGTGGACGGCCCTCGACATCGTGAAGCACCTGGTCGAGTGGTCCCGCGGCTTCCTGGCGGGAGCCGGGATCGAGCTCCCGCCCCTGGACGTCGAGGCCGACCCGGTCGCCGCCTGGAAGCAGCACGTCGCCGACATCCAGGCGATCCTCAACGATCCCGCCGGGCGGGTGCTCAGCAACCCGCACATCGGCGACGAACCGGTGGACGAGGCGATCGACCGGTTCTACACCGCAGACGTCTGGATGCACACCTGGGATCTCGCCAAGGCTCTCGGTCGCGAGCCCGCCCTGGGCCAGGAGCGTTGCCGCGTCGCGCTGGCGGCCATGAAGCCCGTGGAGCAGATGCTGCGCGACAGCGGGCAGTTCGGGGCCGCTGTGCCCATCGCCGACGGGGCCTCCGCGCAGGACGAGCTGATGGCCTTCATCGGCCGCGATCCGGCCTGGCCGTCCACCGGTCGAACCGTCGCGAACGACTAGCTCGCTCCCGTTGACATATACCCCCTAGAGGTATATAAATCCTCCCGGCATGAATACCCCCTCGGGGTATGCAGCGGTGACTGCGGTCGCCCGGGAGGAGACGGACATGGGACTGTTCGCGATTCGCGACTACCGGCGGCTGTTCAGCGCTCAAGTCATCGCGCTGTTCGGCACCGGCCTGGCCACCGTCGCGCTGGGCCTGCTCGCGTACGAGCTCGCAGGCCCGCGGGCCGGCGCGGTTCTCGCCACCGCGCTGACGATCAAGATGGTCGCGTACGTGGTCGTCGCACCTCTAGCGGCCGCGTACGTCGACCGGCTGCCCAGGCGTTGGTTCCTCACGCTCCTCGACGTGGTGCGCGCTCTGGTGGTGATCGCGCTGCCGTTCGTCACCGAGGTGTGGCACATCTACGTCCTGATCGGGGTCCTCCAGACCGCGTCAGCGGCGTTCACGCCGACGTTCCAGGCGGTCATCCCCGACATCGTGACCGAGGAGGCCGACTACACCCGCGCGCTGTCCGCATCGCAGGTGGCCTCCACCATGGAGAGCCTGCTGAGCCCTGTGCTCGCGGCGGTGGCGCTCACCTTCATGTCGTTCAACCTGCTGTTCCTCGGCACCTCCGCCGGGTTCGCCGTGTCCGCGCTGCTGGTCCTGTCCACGCGCATCCCCAACGCGCGCCCCAGCTCGCACGCGAACGCCTGGGACCGGGCCGTGGCGGGGATCCGCACCTTCGCGGCCACCCCGAGCCTGCGCGGCGTCATGGCGCTGAACCTCGTGGTCGCCGCCGCCGGCTCCATCGTGGTCGTCAACACCGTGAACTACGTCCGCGACGTCCTCGGCGGAACCCAATCCGACGTGGCCTGGATGCTCGCCGCGTCCGGAACGGGGACGCTGCTGGTAGCCCTCGTCCTCCCGCGCGTCCTGGACCGGGTGGCGGACCGGTTCGTGATGCTGATCGGTGCCGCGGTGCTGGTGCTCGCGGTCGGCGCGGCGGTCACGACATCCGCGGCGAGCGTCGCCGCAGCACTGCCGACCGGGGTGATCTGGGTGGCGATCGGCGGCGGGATGGCGCTGATCATCACGCCGACCGGGCGGGTGCTCCGCCGGGCGGTCGATCCCACCGGAATTCCCGAGGTCTTCGCCGCCCAGTTCTCGCTGTCCCACCTGGCCTGGCTGGTGACCTACCCCATCGCCGGATGGGTCGCCACGCAAGCGGGCTTCACGATCACCTGGACCGTGCTGGCGGGCCTGGCGGTAATCGGAGCCATCACGGCACTGGCGGCCTGGCCGCGCAACGAGAAGGCCGAAGCCGAAGAGCGTGCGGCAGTGGCGGTCACGCAGCACGGCGAGACAGTTGAAGCCGAAGGGCGTGCGGCAGTGGGTGTGCCGCGCGACGAGACAGTTGAGACCGGAGGACGTACGGCAGTGGGTGTGCCGCGCGACGAGACAGTTGAGACCGGAGGACGTACGGCAGTGGCGGTCCAGCCGCGCATCCGGAAGGCCGAGGCCCAAGCCCACGTCGCGGTGGCGGTCGCGACCGAGGTCGCCACCCGGGAAGCCGCAGAAGCCGCGGAGGGCACGCTCGCGGCATCCCAGTGCGCCTGCGTCCGCACCATCTGAGGCCGCCGGCCAACACCGCGTAGAACTCCGTTGAGGACGAGCACTTCTCGCCCACCGGTCAGCCGGGAGCGAGAAGTGCTCGTCCATCGGTTTGCGCACAACACGAGTGATCGGGCTGCCGAACCGAACGGCATTCATCCCGCCCGGGCGCACATCGATGAACGACTGAGAGAGGCATCACACCACGCGCGCCGAAAAGACCCGAGACAGCAAGAAGCCCCCTGCAAGAGGGGGCTCCTAGCTGTCTCGACCAGACGTGCGCCCGAAGGGATTCGAACCCCTAACCTTCTGATCCCGTTTCCAAGGTCGTCAACGCTTTGCGTTGTTTGCCAACACCTTTGGTTACCAGCACAAACACAGCTTGCTGCTTTCACCTTGCCTGCCAACGTTTACCGTGGTTTGCGGTTGATTCTTGGCAATTGATTGGCAACCTCTGCCCCACTCCCGCCCCCGCAACGGTACCTTGAATCCTCGTGGAGATCGGTGATCTTGCGGCATGGTTCGCTGTGGCGGTGTCGGCGTCGGCAATGACTGTGGCCGTCTGGCAGGCGCGCATAAGCAGGCGTCAGGCTCGGTCAACCAGCGAGCAAGCCGCGGCGGCACTTAACCAGGCAGTTGAAGCCAAGCGCCAGGCGGACATCAGTGAACAGCTTCTCGAGGTCACCAGGGCACAGCTCTCGGTCATGAGGGATCAGGTGGAGCTAGGAGAGATCGACACGATGCTCAAGCTGCGGGAGCGGAACGAGAACTCCTAAGATCCGTACCCGCTCCGCATTTCCGGGCCACAAGCAGGCACCCCGTTCGGCGGGCGACCGCTCGGCATCCCGCTGGAGTGGCAAGGCGACCAGCTCGGCGACGTGCCCAGCACCGTATCTCAATGGCTCGCCCAGCCGACCAGATGCAGTCGGGACATTTGCGGTCTAAACGCTCTACTTCTGCGGTTCCTGCGGGGCCGCCTGCCTTCCGCTCGCGCCCGGACGACGCCGCCGCCCCTTCCGCTCGCGCCCGGCCGCCGGCCGCCGGAGCGGACCGAAGGGAGCATCCGGCGGTCCGGCTTGGCCGGGCTCGCATACAGCGGGTCTGCGGCCTCGGCCGGGCTCGCATACAGTAGGCAGGCGGCCCCGCAGGGGCCGCCCTTGATGAAGTAGAGAAAGTTTAGACACACGTGGACTGAGGCCACAGGTCGTGCCGAGCTAGTCACGCTCCTGACGACGCGCCTTGGCAAGTTCGCGCATCTCGGCAACGACATCCTCATACCGCCACCGGTATTGACCACCAGGCGTCACTAGGGCGGGCGTAATCAAGCCCTCCTTGGCGTAGTGCGAGATCGTTCGCCGCGCCAGGCCTAGCTTCTTGGCCAGCTCGGTACTCGAAATCAGCGGCGACGCATCCTCGGTCACCAGCTCATCGTCAATGCCCCGAACGGTTGCCGCTGCCTTGCTTGCCTCGATATGCAGGTCTTACCCTGATTGCCTACTTTGCCTTGTTGGAGGTGGGCATGGCATCCGATATGCGGCTTGCAGTGCTGGCGCGTTCGACTCAGTGGGAACTTGACGAGGCGGCGTTCGAGCTGGGTGGAGGCCGGTATACGCGAGAGCAGCGCCACGAGCTTGCCGACCGGCTGACCGCTCTTGCTTCAGAGCTCCGCGCCGATGCGGACGAGCCGCTGATCATCGATGCGACGGATTGAGCATGACGGATAGCGAAGCGTGGAGGTTCGCTGTCGGCGGGTGGACGTACCTCTGGCCACGCGGTCGGCTAGTTCAGGTCTTCGATTCCGTGGCTTATGCCCGGCGACTCGCTGGCCAGACCGTCGACGCTCGGCCGTTCAAGGCAGAGTTCGTTCCAGGCGGCGGTTTCGAGTCCATCGAGGCCTTCGAGGACTGGTGCCGCAAGGACCGGTACCGCCGATAGAGAACCGGCGCTGCCTGGCTTCGATCAACCCGAGCCGATCCTTTGGAGTTTGAGCGAGCAGACCCGGCGCCGTCCGGTGCAGAATGCCGGTTGATGGCAGACACAGACGATCTCGGCCAACGCGGCGGTCATGCCGATGGTCACCACCATGCGTTGGACCATCCAGCGGAGCGCCACCGATGGCCTGATGGCGTGGACGCGGCCACCGTCGATGCCGCTAGCAAGGTGACCGAAGCGCTGGAAACTGTCGAGCGGGCACGCGGCCACCTCTACGATTGGCACCAGCTGATCGGCTCAGCCAACGATAAGCTCAACGCGGCCGTGCAGGCCCTACGCAGCACCGGTCACCCCGAGCTCGCCGGCGCCATCGAACGCGACCTTGTAGGCCGAAACGTGCTTCCCGGACGCTGGACGTTCCAAGCAATCGAGGAGTTTGACGAGGGCTATTACGAAGCCTTTCGCAGTCACGAGAACCAGGTTCGCCATGCGTTGCTCGGCGGTCGACGGCATGTGTACGAGGCTGCGATGAAGGAGGCCGCGCGTAGCGTTGACGAGTCCGGCGCACCCTTGCCGTGGCATGCGGCAACGCCAGAGTCAGGAACCTGACCCATAACGATCGGCGCTGCCTGGTTGTAGCCAAGCAGCGCCGTCGTCTTACATCGCCTTCAGCTAGTTCATCTCGGTGTTGCTCGCTGTCCAGCGCCATCCGAGTTCGTGGAGTGCGTCGGCGCGGGAGAGGATCGCTGCGTTCCTCAAGTGGCCCTCGTCGGGCCGGTAGTCGGCAGGCTGAGCCGTGGTCGCTCCGGGCCACTTGCGGTAGTGCAGTCCGGGATCGGGCAGCATCATGCCGGGCGCGACGGCTTCGACTGCCAGCATCAGCGCTACGTCTTCGTCGGCGAACAGTGCCGGCCACCCGCCAAGAGCGCGGACCAACGCGGTATAGGTGCACATCGTCGTACCGACAACCTGAAGGTGACCGGCTGCCTGGCCTTCGTAGAGCACACCGGGTGGTAGCGGTCCCGGCTCCGGGTCGCATGGGCCAGGCAGTAGCGAGCCGTCCGGCATGAGATCGAGAGTCGGGGACACGCACCAGCCGAATTCCGGGGAACCCGTCAGTGCTTTGACGTCCTGGGCGAGTGCCCCCGCAGGAAGGATGTCGTCGGCGTCGAGCGTGCGCATGAGTTCGCCCTCGGCGCGATTCAGACCGATCGTGCGTGCCATCGAGGCCCGGCCGTGCTGACTGGCGCCGGGCGAGATGCGCGGGTCTTTGGGTAGGAGATCGTCAAGGAGGCCGGTTTGGCCGTCCTCCTGAACAATCCACTGCCAGTCCCACCCGTCCGGAAGTTCCTGCGAGGCAAGGGATTCATAGGTGTCGAACAGGTGTTGATGCTTGCCGCGTACCACAGCCGTCACGATCGAGATCTTGTGCATGCGTCACCACCTGTCCAGGCGCTCGACGTAGCACACCTCGGTCCGATCGGCGGGGTAGACAGCTTCGGAGAGCTCGACTACTCGCCCCTCGATGTCGATGGACTTCGAGCGGCCGTGAAGCAGCGGAACGCCTTCGTCCATCCCCCATTGCTGGCGTTCAATGGTCGTCGGGGCGACAGCCCAAAGAGTCGTTTCGAAGCGGTCCAGTTCAATACCGACGGTGTACAGCTGGTGCTGGTGTCCGCCGGGCCAGGGCTCGTTCTTCTCGTCGAGAAGCGCAGGGTTCGACTCGATCAGAGCACGCGGGATGTAGCTGACAGACCATGACGTGTAGGTGCCGCTGCGCTTGTCGACCATCGAGTACTCACGCCTGATCAGGGACGATCCGACGTCGATGCCGAACTCAAGCGCAAGTTCCTCGGCTGCCTCGATCTCGGTGTACTTGGCCGAGAACGTCACGCTGTCGACGCTTTCGCCTGTCGTCATCTCAAGAGCACCGTTCGCTGCCCGCACTTCTTCGGGCTCGCGAACAAGGTTCTTCATCGCTTGACCCATTTCGGCCGGCAACTTGATGCGCTTGGGCTGCTGCCGCACTTGAGATTGCCGCCCTCGGCCCCCGGCCGTGATGAGCCCTTCTTCGCGCAGGACGCCAAACGCCGCGTTCGCGGTCGCCCTTGCGACGTCCCATTCGTCCATGATGGCGCTGAGGCTCGGCAGGCTGTCGCCAGGCTTGAGCTCGCCCGCCTGGATGGCGGCTCGCAGGTGGTCGGCTATCCGGTCGCGCATGGGGACAAAACCGCTGGTCTGACTGGTCATGGAGACATCCTCCCACATAGATTTCCAGTTTTCTAGACATCTAGCTTGACTCAGCCAGGTGACCGTGCATATGATCAGCAACGTAAGCAGATTGCTAGACAACTGGAAATCTAGACGGAGACGAACATGGCGCTGATGAACATCCCGGTGAACATGCAGGGTTACAAGCTGATGATCACGGAGGCCCCGGCGATGAAGATGAAGGAGAACGAGAAGACGGGCGAGATGGAGCCCGTGACGGATCGCAAGACCGGGGCGCAGCAGTTCGTGGTGTCGTTGTTCGCGAAGAAGCGGCCGCAGCCGGGGGAGTTCGCGGGGAAGGGCGAGGAGATCAAGGTGACCCTGACCGTCGACCCCGGCGAGGGCTTCGAGGAGGGCACCTACGTTCAGCTGGTGGATGCGACGACGAGCCCGTGGCAGAACGAGAAGAACGGCCGGTACTCGTCGGGGATCTCGTTCAAGGCCGACGGCCTGACCCCCCTCGGCTGACATGCTGCAACAGCACATGCCGTGGTGGCCTGATCCACTGCCCGATGATTGCCCTGATCACTGGGGGCCGGACTGCGAGATCTGCGAGGGCGACGGCTGGGTGTTCAGTTCCGCCGTCGAGTTCGCCCCCAATCCATACGAAAGCGATTCTGACTAAATTCGCTTGAGCCATTCGGCTAGTTGTTCTTTGAGAATTACATAGTGGGCCGAGCTATGCCTTCTTTCGGCGCGAATTCGCGTCGGGGAGGCCATATTGACCCCCGGCTTGTGCCGCACATTGATGCGCCGGGGGTCTTTATGACCTTCAGGATGAAAAGGGAAGGTGGCGATGGTGATCGAACGCGAGGCGAATCCTGGCGAGTTGTGTACGTGCGGCCGCGATGCGGTGACGGTGTACAGCTTCTCCGGTCGCGGCGAGATGGGCTGGTGTGGTTTGAGTTCGGCGTTGCCGCCGGTTGTGCCGTGCCGGTTCTGCGGTTCGGACGAGGCTCACCGGACCGCGTGGGGTGATCTGGAGAAGTGTCCTCGGTACCAGCTGGTTCCGGCTGGGGAAATGGAGAAGTGATGTCGCTGAAGTACTGCCCGGCCTGTGATTGCGACAAATGGCTTTACTCGCACTCGCGGGACGCGCACTGCAGGAAGTTCGCGAAGAAGTTCGTGGTCAGGCTCGGGAGCTGATGATGTTCGGATCTTGCGGTTGTGGTTTTCACGGTTCGGGATGCATCGCAGTGATGGGGGAAGGTGGGATTAAGTGAGGATCAACGCGAACACGGGTGCTGCGGAGTTCGGCGGCCGGTCCAGCAAGCGCCGGAAGCGGTGGTCGCAGCCCGGTTCGGCCAGGCCCCAGGGCGAGACGCCGGGCGTGGTCAACCTGAACTTCGGCCAGGTGGAGACGCGCGTGGTGATCCAGGGCGACATCCACGGGGACCTGAACTTCTCGTAGCCCGAAAGCGGGCACGAAACGACTACCGAGAAAGGGGAATTGGTTCGTGAATGCGAATTTGCCGGTCGGGATGCAGCGGAACACGCCTGCGGTGGCCCGGTTGAAGAAGCTCGGGGAGACGCTCGACCAGTTGTACAAGGAATTGATCCGGGTCGAGTTCTTGGAAGATGACATCATGCAGAAGAAGGATTTCGAGGAGGCCGTGGATTTGGCTGAGGCGGCTTGTTCTGCGGTGTTCGGGGTTCGGGATGCGGTCGCCAAGAGGGGCGGCCCGAATGTGGCGAAGGGATACCAGAAGTAATGGCCAAGGGCGATGAGGTACACGCGACGGTCCGGCGCATCGACGCGACGATGCTGACGCTGGTGAAGATCATGAAGAAGTTCGGTGTCCCGAAGGGGATGGGGACCTCGCTGAACAAGATGCGGGGTTCGGTGGGCGACTTGGTCGCGAAGTTGGAGATGACCCAGCGCCGGAACTGATACCGGCTCGACTCGGCACGGGGGCGTTGATCTCTGCGGAGAATCAGCGCCCCCTTTTCTTCTGCTCGTAGAAAGGTAAGGCGGCAATGCGGGACACGCGAGTGGACACGGAAAGGACCCCGGTTCGGGCGGCGGCACGGTTCGTCGCGCGGCATCCGCGTTCGGTGGGCTCGGCGGTGGTGCTGGACGTCGCGGTGCTGTGGGTGGGGTATCAGACCGTGCTCATGGCGGCCGGGATTGCCGTGGTGGCCGGCGCTTCCTGGCGGCTGCTGGACCGGCCGACCTTCGATCGGTTCGCCGGTCGGCTGCTGCGGGCGTGGTGGAGACGGTGGTGGTCCTACCGGCGGCAGTGGCTTCGGATCATGACCGCCTGCAACCTGACCACCATCGATCACAAGGGAAACACCCTGACACCGCGTGTGACCTGGGTGAAGAGCACGTTCGCCTGGGACACGGTGACCGTTCGGATGGCCAAGGGCCAGGAACCGGAGGACTTCGAGAAAGTGATCAATCGGCTAGCGAATTCGTTCAAGACTCGGGCGGCCAACGTGCGGCAGCTCAAGCCCGGAAAGGTCGCGCTGGACTTCCAGCGGCGGGAACCGTTCGATGACATGTTCGTGCCCCTGCCGCCGCTGGCGGAGTCGGTCGAGGCGGTGAATCTGCGGCGGCTGGTGATCGGCCGGGACGAATACGGCAGGGATTTCACCGTTGACCTGCTGGGCCGGGACCTGCACATCCTTCTGGGTGGAGCGACCGGGGCGGGGAAGGGCTCGTTCATGTGGGCGCTTCTGCGCGCTCTGGCCCCGTTGATCCGGGACGGCTTGGTGCGGCTGTGGGTGATCGACCCCAAGGGCGGCATGGAGTTCGGCATCGGCGAGGAGATGTTCCACGAGTTCGCCGAAAGCGACAAGGCGGGGCAGAAGCTGATCAGGAAGTACACCAGCGTTCTCGACGCCCGGAAGCTGGAGCTCGGGCGCCAGGGCGTGCGGACGTTCACGCCGTCGCTAGAAACGCCGCTGGAGTTGCTGATCTGCGATGAACTCGCCGCGATGACCGCCTACGCGGACAAGGCGATCCGGGCTCCCTTCGAGCTGGATCTGAGCAAGGCGCTCACCCAGTACCGGGCGGTGGGTGGCCGGACCGTTGGCGCGTCGCAGGAGCCGACCAAGGACGTCATCCCGATGCGGGGGTTGTTCCCGACGAAGATCGCGTTGCGGCTGGATTCCGCGTCGTATGTGGACATGTGCCTCGGTGAGGGCATGCGCGATATGGGCGCGTTCGCCGACAAGATCCCCGAGTACCTCGCGGGCGTCGCCTACGTGAAGAAAGACGGCCGCCGGGAACCCCTGCGAGTCCGTGCCGCCTACACCACCGACGACGACATCACCGAGCTCGTGCGGTTCTGCACCGACCGGGGCGCAACAGTCACCCCGATCCGCCGCGAAGCCGACGACGAACACGTCGGGCAGACCGAAGAGGACATCTACAGCACCGACTTCGAAAAGCTCGAAGTCGACGACGAGACCGACGAGGTCGACGAGACCGACTACTACGAAGGCGACGAGGACGAAGAGATCGCCTGACCAATCCCCCTGTTCATGCGGCCCGCCCGGCACCGGCGAAGTGACCCGGGCGGGCCTACCCCTGCAGAGAGGCAGGACCCATGTTGGCAAATTTCGCGTTGGGTGTCACCAGCGCTACCACCGTGGCCGCCGGAACGTGTGCCTACCGGCTGTTCCGGCAGACCCGCACCGACCCGCTGACCGGGCTGGGCAACCGGGCCGCGCTGGTGGCCGCGTTCAACCGCGCTCGCCGGTTCAGCCGGGGCCAGCTCGCTGTAGCGCTGGGCGACATGAACGGCTTCAAAGCGTTCAACGACACCCACGGCCACCGCTTCGGAGACCGGGTGCTGATCGAGGTCGGCGCGGTGCTGAAGCACATGGCGTTCCGCGGTGAGGTCCCGGTCCGGCTGCACGGCGACGAGTTCGCGGTCCTCATCCCGTGGGTGGTCAGCGCCGACGACGCCGAACGCCGCACCCGGGAATTCCAGGCGGCCGTGTCCACCATCGACGAGATCGACGGACAGCCGGTGGAGGTGTCCATGGCGCTCGGAGTGATGACCGCCCCAGCCGACACCGCCCAGCTCTCCGCGCTCCTGGGCTCGGCGGATGACCGCATGTACGGCGACAAGCACACCACCAAACACCACACCGACCGCGTCGGCGTGGTGGCCTGACCATCCAGAGAGGACAGGGCAATGGGACTGGGCAAGGACTACTTCTACGACTGCTTGGGACCCGAGTTGTTCGAGATCAACCCCCGGCGACGCGGGGTGGAGATCACGATCACCGAGATTTCCCAGGGCGGTCAGAAGCGCTCGGTGATGCTCACCAGCACGGCTTTCCGGCGACTGATCGCCGAGGGATACGACATCTTGCAGGAAGTCGACGCGCTGCGAGACGAAGCGATGAAGCTGCGGGGATCCGCGCTCAAGAAGGGGAATCAGTGATGCAGAACATTCATGTGGAGCTCACGGGCAAGGGCGTGGTGACGCTCCTTTTCACCGTGGCACTCGTGCTCGGGGTCTTGGCGCTGGTGTGGCTGCTGGCCTCTCCGGCGTGGGCGATCGGGATCGGTGCCGGCCTCGTGCTGCTCGTGCGGGGCGTGTTCTGGCTGTTCAAGCCCCACAGCGAGTAGAAGAGGTGAACGATGGGCCTGCTGCGTCGCAAGCACAAGCAGGACGCCCCGGGTAAGACGGGGAAGACACGGCGGGTCCGCAAGCTCGGGCACCGGATCTCCGAAGCGCGGGAACTACGGGGCCTGGTGCGAGACCCCGACCTACGGGCCGTCGAGATGGAGCGCCAGACCCGGCGCACGCTGATCGGTCTGTGGTTCTTCCTCTCGCTGGGTCTGGTGTTCACCACCGCCGGTGTCCAAAAGTTCCTGGCCGGTGATGCACCCCGGACGGATCCGCTGTGGTGGGCCGCCTGGACGGTGGAACCGATGTTCGCGGGCCTGTTGATCACGGTCCTGAACTTCGAGGCCATCGTGTTGTCCTACGGCCGCGAGCCGGAGCACGAATGGTGGTACCGGCTGAAGAAAGTGCTGCTGGCGTCGACCCTGGCCATGAACGTCATCCCGCAGATCACGCCGCTACTGCGGTTGCAGTGGGAGAAGTTCAACCTGGGCTCGGCGGCGGTGCACGTGATCATCCCCGTCATCGTCTACGGCATCGCCGAGATCATCCCCGTCATCCAGGCCAAACGACGCGAGATCATGCTCCTGATCTACGACACCGCCGACCAGGCCCCGGCCGACGACGACGGCCCGGAACCCGAGCCGGAAAGGCCGGCCGAACCAGCCCCGGCACCGACTCCGGTAGCGGTCCCCGAGCCAGCTCCCGAACCGGCTCCGAGTCCAGCTCCGAGTCCGGCTTCGGTGATGCCTGCGATCCGGCGAGCTCCACGGCTCCCGGCACCGATCGTCCACACGCTCCAGGACGCCCGTTCCCGGGCCCTGGCGGAAGGGCGGGAGTTCACCGCCGCCGACGTGCAGCGGGTCGCGAAACTGCCCGCTGAGATCGCCGAACAGGTCGCGGCCGATTTCGCCACCCACAACGGACACGCCTTCGCCTGAAAACCGTTGCGGGACAACTGAATACCGATACAGCACAACCACGCTCGGCGGGCATGACCACGCGGGGCGATAGGGCCTGGTGGTCATGCCCGCCGGGCTCCATCCCCCGGAGGTCACCACATGGTGCTGCCCGCTCTTCCGAATGTCGACCGCATGAAGCGGCGCATCCAATCCCCCGACTACCGCGACTGGCGGCGCAAGGTCGAAGACGTCTACGGCTGCCTGCACCCGGTCCGCCTGTCCGGGCTGTGGCAGATCACCGACAAGACCACCGGCCAGGTCCTCACCCGCTCCGATGGCCGTCCGGCCGAGACCAGCGGGCACATCCTGTCCCCGTGCGGCAACCGCCGCGAATCGGTCTGCCCGGCCTGCTCCGACCGCTACGCCGCCGACGCCTTCCAGCTCATGCGCGCGGGCCTGTCCGGTGGCTCCAAGGGCGTGCCTGTGACGGTGTCCGACAAGCCGCGTCTGTTCGTCACCCTCACGGCCCCGAGCTTCGGGCCGGTGCACAACCGCCGCCCCAACAACGGCAAGGCCCTGCCGTGCCGCTGCGGCCGCTACCACCACGAACACGACCCCCTGATCGGACAGCCCGTCGACCCCAGCACCTACGACTACACCGGGCACGTCCTGTGGCAGGCCCACTCCGGGAAGCTGTGGAACCGCTTCACTCAGAAGCTTCGTCGGTACCTCGCCCGCGCGGCCGGGCTCACCGACCGGAACTTCAAGGACCACGCCCGGCTGAGCTACGCCAAGGTCGCCGAGTTCCAGCGACGGGGGATCATCCACTTCCACGCCGTGATCCGCCTCGACGGCCCAGACGGCGCGGTCGACACCACCCCGGCATGGGGCACCGTTGAGCTCCTGGCCGACGCCGTGCGGGCCGCTCACGCCGACACCACGGTCGACTCGCCGGAGCTCGATGACGGCCAGGTGCTCACCTTCGCGTGGGGTGATCAGGTCGACGTCCGCCCGATCCGCCCGGCCGACGCGCGCCGGTTCGAAGACGAGCACGGCACGATCAGTGATGACCGGATCTCTTCCTACGTGGCGAAGTACGCCACCAAGGGCACTGGGAAGTCCGAAGCCGCTGACCGGCCGATCCGCTCCCGCACGCAGATCGAGTACCTGCGCACGACCGAGCACCACAAACAGATCATGCGCACCGCGTGGGACCTCGGCGCCCCGGTGGCCTGCCCGGACTGCCACCCCGACGGCGAGCACCAGGCCGGCGGATGCGCCTGCGCCACGATCGACCACTGCGCCCGCTGCGACAACGGCGGCTTGATCCCCGGGCCGTTCGATGAGCTCAACCTCCGGCGCTGGACCCACATGCTCGCCTTCCGGGGGCACTTCCTCTCGAAGTCGCGGGCCTACTCGACCACGTTCAAGCAGCTCCGCGAGGACCGGCAGATCTGGCGCTTTGAGCAGAACCTCGCCGAACTCGGTGTCGACGCCGATTCCGTGGCCGTGGTCAACCACTGGGACATGACCAGCGTCGGCCACCGCACCGCCGAGGAACGCGAGCTCGCCGCCGCCATCGCCGAACGCACCCGCCAAGCACGCAAGCAGAAGTACGCCAACGAAAGGACGGATTGACCATGAGCAAGCTGTGGGGAATCGACGACGTCTCCAACTATCTCGGTGTCCCGGTCGGCACCCTGTACCAGTGGCGCTCTCGGGGCTACGGCCCGGTCGGCCGAAAGATCGGCAAGTACGTCCGGTTCAAGCCTGACGACGTCGAGCGCTGGTTCGACGCTCAGACTGAGGGGGTGGCCTGATGGCAGGTCGGCTCCCGCTGCCGCTGGGTGGCATGGGTGAGATCTCGGTGAAGAAGGTCGGCAAGTCGTGGGCGGCTCGCGCCTGGTACCGGCGTGAGGACGGCACGTACGCCGATGTTCGCCGCCGGGGCAGGACCAAGGAACTGGCCAGGCAGGCGGTCCGGGACGCGGTCAAGAACCTGGCTCCGACGGTGTCCGCTGGTGCGGAAGTGACGGCGATGTCGTTGTTTGACGACGTCGCGCAGCTGTGGCTGAGCCAGTTCCGGACCGATGCCGAGGACGGGATCTTCTCGTTGGCGTCGTTGGACACCTACAGCGACGCCTACCGCAATCACGTCAAGCCCGCGCTGGGTCGCCTGCGGCTGTTCGAGGTGAAGACGTCGGTGGTCAACAAGCTGTGCCAGGCGAAGCTGAAGGCGCATAGCGTGAGTCTCGCCAAGCACGTCAAGGCCGTGGTCAGCCACATCATGATCTTCGCTATCAACGCGGAGGCGGTGGAGACGAACCCGGTCAAGGGGATCGCTCCGCTGACCGAGCGGCGAGCGAAGACCAAGCGCAAGAAGCCGCGGTCTCTGACCCGGGAGAACGTGCTCGATCTGCTCGCGAAGCTGGACACCGACGAGGAGGCCCAGCGCCGGGACCTGCCTGACCTGGTGCGGTTCTTCATCGCCACCGGTGAGCGGTCCGGGGAAGCGCTCGGAGCCCGATGGGAGGATTTCGATCCCAAGGGCAAGAAGCTCCGCATGAGCGGCAACATCTTCCAGGCTCGCGGCAAGGGGACGGTCCGCAACGATGGCAAGTCCGAGACCGCGAAGCGTGACATCCCGTTGGCAGACTGGTGCGTGCAGATGCTCACGGAACGCCGCGCTGGGCTTGGCGCCGTCGCCCCGGACAGGCCGATCTTCACCAACACGAAGGGCGGCTACCTCAACGCCGCCAACGTGATCAACCGGACCTGGGTGCCGTTCCGCACGCGAGCCGGATACGAGTGGGTGACCTTCCACACACTCCGCAAGACGTTCGCCACCCTACTCGAAGAGGCCGGGCTGACCGCGCGTCAGGTGGCGGACCTGCTGGGGCACTCGCACGTGTCGATGACGCAGGACACCTACTTCGGCCGGGGGCAGGAGTCCCGCGCCGGAGCCGAGGCCCTGGCATTCCTGGACGACCCCGAGGAGCCCGCCTCGTAGTCGAGGAAAGTTGGCAATTTATCGGCAACCTGGCCCCCGGGCGGCACGCGGCGGCCCAGCCATTCGACCCCTGAAAAACAAGAAACCCCCAGTTCAGGGGGTTTCTTGCTGTCTCGACCAGACGTGCGCCCGAAGGGATTCGAACCCCTAACCTTCTGATCCGTAGTCAGATGCTCTATCCGTTGAGCTACGGGCGCGTCTTCAGTTTTGTGATCTCCACCTGACGGTGGAGGCCACAGCGGAGGCTCCGGGATTTGAACCCGGGAGGGGGCGTAACCCCCAACCGCATTAGCAGTGCGGCGCCATAGACCAGACTAGGCGAAGCCTCCCGGTAACCCTCGCGGCCACCGGAGAAAAGATTACACACCCCTCCGAACGGCCGAAACAGGGGGGTCGGTTTTTCCGTCCGTCACCCGTTCAGGTCGGCACTGAGCTGCACGAACGGGTCCAGGGACGCCGGGTTCTGCAGGGCGTCGCGGCTGACCGCCCGCTCCGGCGGCGTGCCGGCGAGGATCTTCTTCACCGGAACCTCCAGCTTCTTGCCGTTGAGGGTGCGCGGCACCTCGTCGACGACGATGAACCGGTTCGGCACGTGTCGCGGCGAGAGCTCCGCGCGCAGCGCCGCCTTGAGCCGCGGCTTGACCTCGCCCAGCTCGGCGCGCTCGGCCAGCACCAGGAAGCACAGCAGCTCCCCCTCGGCCTCCCCTACACCCGAGGTGTCGATCACCAGCGAGTCGACGATCTCCTCGAAGCCCTCCACCACCCGGTAGAACTCCGCGGTGCCCATCCGGACGCCGCCGCGGTTGAGGGTCGAGTCGCTGCGGCCGTAGATCACGAAGGTGCCGCGGTCGGTGAGCCGCACCCAGTCGCCGTGCCGCCACACCCCTGGGAACACGTCGAAGTACGCCTCGCGCAGCCGGGAGCCATCCGGGTCGTTCCAGAAGAACACCGGCATCGTCGGCATCGGCTTGGTCAGCACCAGCTCGCCGACCTCGTCGTGCAGCTCCCGGCCGTGCTCGTCGTAGGAGGCGACCGCCGCGCCGAGCAGCGCGCAGGAGATCTCGCCCAGCCACACCGGCACATCCGGCGCGGCGCCCACGAACGCGGTGCACAGGTCGGTGCCGCCGGAGACGCTGGCGATCTGCACGTCCTCGCCGACCGCGTCGGCCACCCAGCGGAAGCCGTCGGTGGTCAGCGGCGCCCCGGTCGAGCCGACCGTGCGCAGCGCGGACAGGTCGAAGGCGTCCCCCGGGCGCAGGCCGCGCTTCAGGCAGCTCTGGATGAACGGCGCCGACGTGCCGAAGTAGTCCACCCGGTGCCGGGCCGCCAGTTCCCACAGCGCCGACAGCGACGGGTAGCCCGGGCTGCCGTCGTACAGCACCAGGGTCGCGCCGTTCAGCAGGCCGCCGACCAGGAAGTTCCACATCATCCAGCCGGTCGTGGTAAACCAGAAGAACCGGTCGCCCGGGCCGAGGTCGCAGTGCAGGCCGATGGCCTTGAGGTGCTCCAGCACCATGCCGCCGTGGCCGTGCACGATGCCCTTCGGCAGGCCGGTGGTGCCCGAGGAGTACAGCACCCACAGCGGGTGGTCGAACGGCACCGGGTCGAACTCCAGCGGCGCGCCGCGGTGCCGCGCGAGCAGGTCGTCCCAGCCGATGGCGCCTGGTAGTCCGGCCGCCTCGCCGAGGTAGTCGACCAGCACCGTGTCGACCAGTCCCGGCATCGCCTCGCGCAGTCGATCCACAGTGGATCGAATATCGAAAGTCCTTCCGCCGTAGCAATATCCGTCGACCCCGATCAGCACCTTGGGCTCGATCTGCACGAAGCGGTCCGCGATCGCCCGCGCGCCGAAGTCCGGCGAGCACGACGACCAGGTCGCGCCGAGGCTCGCCGCGGCGAGGAAGGCCACCAGCGTCTCGGGGCAGTTCGGCGCCAACGCCACGACGCGGTCGCCGGCCTGCACGCCCAGCTCCGCGAGGCCCGCCCGCGCGGCGGCCACCCGTGCCCTCAGCTCGCCGTAGGTGATCTCCTCGCCGCGGCCGTCCTCGCGGGCGAAGATCACCGCCAGGTCGTCGTCCGCCTTGCCCGCGCCGTCGCGGAGAGCGTGCTCGGCGTAGTTCAGGGTGGCGCCGGGGAACCACTGCGCGCCGGGCATGACCTCGGCGACCAGGACCTGCTCGGCGCGGTCGTGGAAGCGGACGTCGAAGAACTCCGCCACCGCCGACCAGAAGGCGGTCAGATCCGACACCGACCACTGCCACAGCGCCCGGTAGTCGGCCAGGTCGATGCCGCGTTCGGTGTGCAACCACTCGCGGAACGCGGTCATCCGGCTCGCGGCCACGCGTTCCGGGCTGGGCCGCCACAACAGCTCGGGAACCTGCTCGGGATCGGTGCTCGGTGCCATGGCCTTTCATAACCCACCGAGGCCGGGTTCAGCCAGCCGTCGACGCCGCTGAGCTGCCGGTTCGCACCGGCAGCCCCAGGCGTCACCAGCGTCACCGCAGGTGGAGGTCCAGCCAGTTGCGGGCCCGGCGCCACGCCTCCGCCGCCGCTTCCGCGTCGCGGTCGAAGCGGTGCCCGGCGCCCTCGTAGCGGACCACGTCGCTCACCGCCGGCGCGGCATCGGTGACCTCGCGGAGCTTCTCGACCTCGCCGGCCTCGATCTCGTCGTTGTCGCCGTACAGGCCCAGCCACGGACAGGAAAGCTCGCCGGCGATCTCCACCAGCGGCGGCAGCCCGGCCGACAGCGGTTCGAGGATGCCGTGCCCGCCAACGCTCACCGCAGCACCCACGGTGCGGCTGGCCGCCACCACCAGCGCCGCCGAACCGCCGATGTCGAACCCGATGACGCCCTGCCGGTCGGCCGGCACGCCGCGGTCGGAGAGCCAGAGGAACGACGCGTCGGTGTCGGCCAAGATCGTGTCACCGGAGAGGCGTTGCACCTGGTCAAGCACGTGTTCGTCCGGGTGGTGGTCGTGGAACTCGTCGGTGCCGTCGCGGTGGTAGAGGTGCGGCACGACGGTGAGCCAGCCTTCCTCGGCGAGGGCGCTGCTCAACCGGCGCACCCGCTCCGTGACACCACGGGCCTCGTGCAGGACGACGAGCCCGCCGCGTACCACGGTGTCCGGTTCAGCGATGGTGAGCCGGAGTTGCGTGCCGTCGGTGAGCGCAAGCGTCTCGGTCCGGGTTTGGGTCATGCCGTGCAGGTAATCACGCCGAAGTGAACATGAGTCAACGACTTCAACCGGTCGGACGAGTGAATTCAACGGATGGTCACCAATATGAGGCACCCGATTGGGCCATCCGCAGCACACCCCCATCCGTGAACCTCGTCACGCGCACAACTTGCACAGTCCCCAGCGCTCATCGGCCACTCCCGCTGCACAAAATGACCCGTGCCGCCAAATCCTCGCTCAGGAGCGTTAACGTCCAGGTGACCGACCTGAGCTAGGAGTCGTAAATGACCGTGCGCACTCGTGCCGACCTCGACAAGTTGCCCGCTTATGTCGCGGGTCGCACCATCCCCGGCTCGATCAAGCTCGCCAGCAACGAGGTTTCCGAGGGCCCGCTGCCCAGCGCGGTGGCGGCGATCAACCAGGCCGCCGGCGAGGTGCACCGCTACCCGGACATGGGCGTCGGGCTGCTGACCGAAGCGCTGGCCGCGCGGTTCGACGTGGATCCGGAGCGGATCGCCGTCGGCTGCGGTTCCGTCGCGCTGTGCGAGCAGCTGGTGCAGGCCACCTGCACCGCCGAGGACGAGGTCATCTTCCCGTGGCGGTCGTTCGAGGCCTACCCGATCATCACGCACGTCGTGGGCGCCAAGCAGGTGCGGGTGCCGCTGACCGCCGGGCACGCGCTGGACCTGGAGGCGATGCTCGCCGCGATCACCCCGGCCACCCGGCTGATGTTCGTGTGCACGCCGAACAACCCGACCGGCACGCTGCTGCGGCGGGCCGAGCTGGAGGCGTTCCTGGACCGGGTGCCATCGGACGTGCTGGTGGTGCTCGACGAGGCGTACTTCGAGTTCGTCAGCGACCCGGACGGCCCGGACGGCGTCGAGATCGCGAAGCAGCGCGAGAACGTCGCGTCGATGCGGACCTTCTCCAAGGCCTACGGCCTCGCCGGGCTGCGCGTCGGCTACACCGTCGCGCCGCCGGAGGTCGCGGCCGCGCTGCGGAAGGTGTCCATCCCGTTCAGCGTCAACGCGCTCGCCCAGGTCGCGGCGATCGCTTCGCTGGAGGCGCAGGACGAGCTGCGGAAGCGGTGCGCGAACGTGATCGCCGAGCGGGAGAGGGTGCACCGCGAGCTGGTGGCCATCGGTTACGAGGTGCCCGAAACGCAGGCGAACTTCGTGTGGCTGCCGCTGGGCGAGCGCACCACCGAGTTCAACGAGCACTGCCTGGAGAACCGGGTCGTGGTCCGCGCCTTCGTCGGGGAGGGTGCGCGGGTCACCATCGGTCAGCCGGAGGAGAACGACGCGTTCCTGGCCGCGGCCCGCTCGTTCGGCCGGATCGGCGGCTGACCGGAACTTCCCGGTACGGCTGGAAGAACAGCGGTGGTGCCCGACGAAGAGAGGGGGAGTACTTCGTCGGGCACCACCACCGGGGGTGTGATCGTTTGAGCCGAAACGACCACGTGGAGTGCGTAGTGATCTACGCAGCACCGGAATCTAGTGCTGATCAACCGGAACGGGCCAGCCGACGACTTAGGCATGTACCCATTCGAGTGAAATAAACCAATCGGTCGGATGATCTCAGCCCGTAACGGCGTGGTGCCCGCGGACGGCGACGGGGGTCGGTGCGGTCGGCAGGGGCTTGGCCGTCGGCACCCTCTCGATCGGCCGCGGGGTCGACCCGCCGGGGTCGCAGCCGAGTCCGCCACCGGGGCCACCGGGGTTGCGGACGCCAGGAGAGCCGTTCCCGCCGGGCCCGCCGGGAACGCCCGGCGGGCAGGGCTCAGGGGTGGGGGTGTGCGGCTTCGGCTGCTCGGGGACGGTCGGGTGGTCCACGATCGGCGCGTTGACGCAGTCGTTGGCCTGCGGCGACAGGATCGGCACCACGGCGCCGAGCACCGCGATGTTGTTGCCGCACAGCTGGATCGGCAGCACGCTCAGGTTGTTGTCGTTGCCGATGTTGATGCCGTCGTTGTCGGCGCTGTCCGCGAAGGCCGGCGCGGTGCCGGCCAGGATCCCGGTGCCGGCGGCGAAAATCCCGGCGAGGCAAGCCGTCTTGCGCATACTTCGCACTTCCTTTTCTGTCGTACTTCGGGGGATTCCACCCGCGGCGATCACCGCAGGTGGACGATGGTGCCCAACGGCAGGGTCATGAGCAGCCGAAGCGCGTCGTCGGGGACCCGGACGCATCCATCGCTGCCGGCCTGGCCGAACACCGAGGGGTCGGGCCAGCCGTGCAGCGCGACGGTTCCGGGGCCACCGCCGTAGGTGCTGAAGGTTTCCGAGTGGGTGCCGAGCGGCAGGATGATCGGGCTGAACCGGGTCACCGTCTCCTCGATCGCCGCCATGATGAAGGTCCGGCCGCGCGGCGTCTGGGTGTTCGGCGCGCCGACGCCGACGATCCACTCCCCGACCGGCGCGCCGTCCTTGCGGACCACGAGCCGCCGCGCGTCGATGTCGACGTCCACGACGTAGGGCGACCGCGCCCGCTCGACCTCGCCGCCGGTGCGCACCCAGCCGACCGAACCGTTGGGCCGAGACGGGAGCAGGACCTGCAGCCACGGCCCGCGTTCCGCGATCACCGGCACCCAGGTGGGGTTTTCCAGCTGCGTCGCGGGGAGCTTGGCGAACACGGGACCGCCGGGCGCGGTGTGCACGGCGACGTCCTGCTTGACGCGCAGCACGACGCCCTCGGTTTCCGCGTTCGGCGCGGGATCCTGCGGCGCCTTGGGGAAATCGGCGAAGGTCGTCGCGGCCGCCTCCATGCCGAGGTCGGCCCGCGCCATCGCGGTGGCCGGCTCGATCGGCGACGCGCCGGAGCAACCGGCGAGGCCGAGGCAGAGCGCGCCGAGCGTGGCCGCCGTGGCGACGCGTGCGCGGCGTCTGGTACTTGTTGTGCGCAGCCTCATGATCAGCTCCTGGCCCGTTGGCGTACCTGTTGTCGGCAGCGTCCGGCGATGGCCGGGAAGCCTGCGGCAGCAACCTGATCCGAGAGATCAAGTGCCGCCGGGACGCTAACGTGAGCACCGGGAGCGCCGACGCGGGCTGACAGGTGTCCGATCACCGGCGCGCATAGCCTGATCAGTACAAACGGGCCAGCGCGATCATCAGGTGCGGAGCGTTACTGAAACCAGATCGCACGATCGTGTCCGGTTTTTACCTCTACTGAGCGACAAAAAGGCCGGGTTGTCCGCGTCGAGGGGCGACTCGGACAACCCGGCCCAGGGGGCCTCGCGGCGTCACTTCCAGGTGGCGAGCATGCCCAGCGGCTTGCTGTCGACGTCGGTCGGCGAGTACTCGACCTTCAGGCCGGTGGCGTCTGCCGGCACGTCGTAGATGATCTGGCCGGTCTCGGCCTTGCCCTTGTCGGTGAGCAGCTTGATGAACGAACCGGAGATCTCCATCGAGGCGATGGCCGGCTCGTACCGGTTGCCGTTGGCGTCGACGAGGACGAACTCGTCCTCGCTGACGTTGCCCGCGACGCCCTTGGCCAGTTCCGCCGACGCGTCGATGACGACGTACTTGCCCTTCTCCGGCTCGAAGTCCGCCTTGCCGGTGAAGTCGGTCGGCGCACCGATGGTCAGCTTCAGCTGGGTGCCCTTGTCGGTGGAAACCGTGGCCGCCTGCCCGAAGGAAACGCTCTGCGGACCAGTGGATTCGGACTCGCCGCCGCTCTCGGTGCTGCTGCTCGACGAGGAGGACTTGGTGTCCCCTCCGTCGGACGTGCTCGGCTTCGAACCGATACCGCAACCGGACAGGGTGATCAACAGCGCCACGGATAACGGCGCAATCAGCCTCTTCAATTTTCCTCGCTAGCACGAAAAGTACTTCAGGCCTACTCCAACGCGCGGAACCTTCCCACAAGCACCCAGACGGAACAATCGGAATGACAAATGTCCTATAGGACACTTGGGCTGAACTCCGGATCCGTTGCCCGGAGCGCCCCGAAAGCACCGCCATGACCAGGGTCTACGCCGCCGAGTCCGGCCACCACGGGCCGGGCGATATCGATCCCCGTATCTGAACTGTGGCCTACCTCATGCGACTGTCGTGAGTGCGCAACCAAGCCAGAACCCGCTTTACCACTCACGACCACACCTGGGGCGCGGTCGAAGGCATCGAGCCGGATTCGGATGGCTGCAGGACGCACCGCTCCACGACATCGGCCACGGCGCTCCCGACGACCCGCCAGCCGTCTATCCGGAGTACGCCGGTGGCGGTTCGCGGGTGGAGAATGTGAGCGACGTTAAACAATTTCGCGGACATGTTCGCCGAGATCGCTGGATCGGCGCTCAGCGCCGAGAAGCCGGCCGAACTGATCCGCGCACAGGCGAAGGCATGGGGATGAACAACCTGAAGTGGCGCAAGAGCAGGGGAAGCGGCACGAACAACTGCGTCGAGTTGGCCATCGGCGAGTCAGCGACGCACATCCGCGACACCAAGGACCGCGACGGCGGCACGCTGCGCGTGCACCAGCACGCCTGGGCCGGGTTCCTCGGCGACGTCAAGGCCGGCCGCTTCGACCGGTGATGGGTGGAGTGAACGGCCTGTTCACCTCGCCTATCGAGGCAAACAGGCCGTTCACTCCACACCGCCCCCACCCGCAGCCGTCAGTCCAGGGCTCGGCGGAGGAAGAACTTGATGCCGAGGGCCCCGAAGAGCGCCGTGGCGATCAGCAGAGCCAGGACGCAGACCCACAGCGGCATGTGCGGCACCTCCGGGAGGAGGGCTCCTCGCATGCCTTCGCTGACGTAGGTAAGCGGGTTGATCGCGCACAGGACCTGGAACCAGCGCAGGTGTTCCAGCTGCGCCCACGGGAACTGCGTCGCCCCGGTGAACATCAGCGGCGCCAGGATCACCGCGAACATGATGTTGATGCGCCGCGGCGGCACCGCCGCGCCGACCGTCAGGCCGACCGCCGCGCCGGCGAGCGAGCCCAGCACCATGCACAGCAGCGCGAACGCCAGGCCGGCCAGGTTCCAGCCGATCTCGCCCAGCATCACCATGCCGATCGGCACCATCAGCACCGCCGCGAACAGCCCGCGCAGCGCGCCGAAGAGCATCTTCTCCACCGCCACCCAGCTGATCGGCAGCGGCGCGAGCAGCCGGTCCTCGATCTCCCGGGAGAACGAGAAGTCCAGCACCAGCGGGAAGGACGTGTTCTGCAGCGACACCAGGAACGCGTTGAGCGCGATCATGCCCGGCAGCAGGATCTGCGCGTAGCCGGGCTGGGCGTAGCCGAGCTCGCTGAGCACCTTGCCGAAGATGAACAGCAGCGCCACCGGCTGCACCAGCACCTGCGCCAGGAAGCTCGGCAGCTCCCGACCGGTCACGAAGACGTCGCGGCCCAGGACCGCCGTGAACGCGCGAACCGGACTCATCGCAGCTCCCTCCCGGTCAGATCGATGAACACGTCCTCCAGCGTCGCCGAACCCAGCGACAGGTCGCTGACCGAAACCCGCTGCTCGTGCAGGGTTTGCGCGACCGGCCCGAGCAGCGCCGCGGGCTCCTCGCCCACGTAGAGCCGCAGCCGCAGCTCCGCCGCCCCGTCCGCGGCGGTGCCGGCGCCGACCTGCTCGACCCGCTGCACTCCATCCACATTGGACAGCAGCTCGGCGACCCCGGCCGGATCGTGGCCGTCGGACCGCAGCGTGGCGTCCACCGTGCCGCTGCCGGGGAGTGACTTGATCAGCGCCTCCGGGGTGTCCAGCGTCAGCAGCTTGCCGTGGTCGACCACGCCGACCCGGTCCGACAGCTTCTCCGCCTCGTCCATGTCGTGCGTGGTGAGCACCACCGTCACGCCCTCGGCGCGCAGGTCGTTGATCCGGTCGTGGACGAACAGCCGGGCCTGCGGGTCGAGTCCGGTGGACGGCTCGTCCAGGAACAGCACCTCCGGCTTGTGGATCAGCGCGCGGGCGATCATCAGCCGCTGCGCCTGCCCGCCGGAGAGGTCGTCGACGCGGGCCTTCGCCTTCTCCGCCAAGCCCATCCGGTCGAGCAGCTCGTCGGCGAGCCGCTTCCGCTCACCGCGGGAGACCCCGTGGTACGCGGCGTGCCAGATGAGGTTCTGCCGGGCGTTGAGCGACCGGTCCAGGTTCACCCGCTGCGGCACGACCGCGACCTTGCTGCGGGCCGCGACCGGGTCGGCCGCCACGTCGACGCCCGCGACGCGCGCCGTCCCGCTGGTCAGCAGCACCCTGGTGGTCAGGATGCCGACGGTGGTCGTCTTGCCCGCGCCGTTCGGGCCCAGCAGCCCGAAGATCTCGCCCGCCTCCACCTCGAAGCTGAGCCCGTCCACCGCATTGCCCTTGGCCTTCGGATACCGCTTGACCAGGTCGGTCACTTCAACCGCTGTGGTCACATCCGCCTTCTTCCTCGCTCAGTTCGCCGAGGATCGCGAGCAGGTACTTCCGGACCACCGCCGCTTCCGCCGGGTCGGTCCTCGGCTCGATCCGCCGGAACTCCGCGCTGACGCCCCGCCACGCGGCATCCAGCGCCGCCCGCCCCGCCGGCGTGATGCGCAGCCGGACCACGCGCCGGTCGGCCGTGTCTCGCCGCCGGGTCAGCAGCCCGTCGGACTCCAGGGCGTCGATGACCGGCGTCAGCGTCGCCGGTCGCACCCAGCAGCGCTGGGCGACCTCGCGATGCGTCGGTTCGTCCTGCTCGTCGATCGTGGTCAGCGCCATCAGCGCCGTCTTGCTCAGGTCGGTGCTCTGGGCCACGGCTCGCTCCCAGTGGTGCGCCAGCCGCCGGCCGGCCAGGCCCACCAGCCGGGTCAGCGGCATGCGCTGCGGATCTTGTTCCAGGAAGCCGGGCACGGATTCGATCGTACTCACGCCGAATGGTTCGGAAGCAAATTGTTTTTTCTCGACCCGAATCACCTCCGCCGACCACGAACCTCCCGGTAGCCTTGCCGCGTGACCGAGATGACCGAGCAGCGCACCAAGTGGCTGGACGACTGCGAGATGGCATCCTGGCGGTCCTACATCGTCGGCAGCGCGCTGCTGGACTACCGCCTCAACCGCGAGCTGCAGCTCACGCACGGGCTCTCGATCGCGGACTACGAGATCCTGGTCTGCCTGTCCGAACAGCCCGACCTGCGAATGCGGATGAGCGAGCTGGCCATGGAGGTCGCGCACTCCAAGAGCCGGATCTCGCACCAGATCCGCCGCCTGGAAGCGGCCGAGCTGGTGCGCCGCGACGAATGCCCCAACGACGGCCGCGGTGTGCTCGCGGTGCTCACCGACAAGGGCATGACGAAACTGCGCGAAGCGGCACCAGCGCACGTCGAGGGCGTCCGGGAGCACATGATCGACCTGCTGGAGCCCCACGAGCTGAAGGTCCTGGCGGGGGTTTTCCAGCGTCTGACGGCACACCTGAGAACCCTCGACTGACCCGGACCGGCTGTAGGAAGATCACGTCCGGTTGGCTACGCTGCGGCGTGGAAGCGTGGCAGAGCGGCCGAATGCACTCGCCTTGAAAGCGAGCGTCGCGAGAGCGACCGGGGGTTCGAATCCCCCCGCTTCCGCTCCTCTGACCAGCACGAACAGAGCCCGGTGAGGATCTCTCTGCCGGGCTCTGTTCGTGCTGGTCTCATTCTTGGTCTCAACCGTCGGCCATGGGACTTGCCGGATGACTGACAGCGGGCGGCTGCTGCGGGCATCATCCTCGGCCATGGAGGTCCAAGAGTTCGACGACAGGCGCGTGTGCCGCGACAATGATCGTCCCACCTACATGGTCGAGCTGTGGTCGTGGGAAGTGCGGGACGACGCTTCCCGCCGCGGCCTGGTGTGCGATACCCGCGTGCTGATCGGGTGTGACGCGCTGGAGGCGCTGTCGTGGTGCCGCGAAAACCAGCCGAACCCCGGTTGCTTCGTGCTCTACGCCGGCACCTGGACGAACACCGGCCACCTGGAACGGCTGCGGCTCACGGGCCGGGCCCCGCAGTCGACGACGGGAGATCCGCGAAGCGGTGCCGTCAGCTACCTCGCCGCCGAGTGAGCGAGAGCCGCCTTGGACCGGCTGCTAGGAGCGGTGGGCGAGTTTTCGGGCGTCGGCCAATGTCGAGCTGCTGTACGAGCCCGCGGCGAGGCGGTGTTGGAGGCTGCGCAGCCAGGCTTCCGCCGTCTGACGGCTGCCGCCCGCGCTGGATGTCGCTATCAACGCGGGGAAGGCGACGCAGAAGCAGGCCTGTTGCCAGAACTGGATCGTCTCCGGCGCTAGCTGCGCGAACAGTCCTCCGATCGTCACCGCGAACCAGGCTGCTCCGGCCAGCAGCGCCGCGGCCATCCCGATCCACAGCCAGCGGCGGGCTTTGAGGTAAGCGCGGGCGGCTTCTCCCAGGGCCGCCTCGGCGTTGTTGATCGACATCCGGCGAGTCTGGCACGCCGGATGCCCGCGTGTACCCGGATCGCACGGATGCGCCCCAGAAGTCCTTTGTGGACTATCCGGCCGGTTCGGTGCGACGACGTGTGGGCCCCAAAGTGGCATCTCAGATGAGTTGTTGAATGGCTCTTTGGAGAGGCCACTTCTTGCGGCAGGCTGGGGATCGGTCGTCCGCACGCCGAAAGGAAACGTCCGCCATGTTCACCGGCCTGAGCGCCTTCCCACTCACCCCCACCAGCGAAGACGGCATCGACGAACGCGGCTTCGCGAACCTCGTCGCCCGGCTTTCCGCGGCGGGCGTCGACTCGATCGGCGCGCTCGGCTCGACCGGCGGCTACGCCTACCTCACTCGCGAGGAGCGCGCCCGCGCCGCGCGGATCGCCGTCGACGCCGCTGGTGGCGTGCCCGTCATGGTCGGCATCGGCGCGCTGCGCACCTCCCAGGTCCGCGCGCACGCCGAGGACGCCCAGAACGCCGGAGCGTCCGCGGTGCTGCTCGCGCCGGCGTCCTACCAGCCGCTCAACGACGACGAGGTCTTCGGACTCTTCGAGGACGTCAGCCGCGAGCTGAGCGTTCCGCTGTGCGTGTACGACAACCCCGGCACCACGCACTTCACGTTCAGCGACGAGCTGCACGGGCGCATCGCCGCGCTGCCGAACGTCGCCGCGGTGAAGATCCCGGGCATCCCCGCCGACCAGGCGCGCGAGCGGATCGCCACGCTCCGCGGCAAGCTCCCCCGGGACGTCGCCGTCGGCGTCAGCGGCGACCAGTTCGCCGCCGGCGGCCTGAACGGGGGCGCCGACCTGTGGTTCAGCGTCCTCGGCGGGCTGCTGCCCGAGCACTGCCTCGCCATCACCCGCGCCGCGGCCGACGGCGACAGCGGCAAGGCCACCGCGCTGTCCGACCAACTGAGTCCTTTGTGGACCTTGTTCCGGCAGTACGGCAGCATTCGCGTGGTCTCCGCCGCAGCGGAACACCTCGGCCTCATCACCGGCCCGAACCTGCCCCGGCCGCTGCGCGGGCTCGACCCGGCCGCCCGGAAAGAGGTCGCCGCGGTGCTCGATCAGATCCTCGCCGAATAGCGCGAACGGGCATCTCCGGTTCAGTTCAAATGAATTCCGGATCAGTTAGTTGATCTTGTTGTTGCGGGTGCCCGCGACTGGCACCATGCCAACGTTCGCATTCGTTCGAACTGATGAGGAAAAGTGCAGAAACTGATCGCCCCGCTTTCCGCTTTGCTGCTGATGGGCCTGGTCGGCTGCGGAAGCGGGGAGGCCCCCGACGCGGCGGCGCCCGCGGAAGGCACCCTCGAGGCGGCCGCAGAGCCCCAGCAACCCGCGGAACAACTGCCATCGGAGGCCGCTTTCGGGGAAAAGGCCGGCGCGACCAACGACGGCAGCCAATTCGCGATCACCGCTAGCGCGCCGAAGGACTTCACCGAATTCTCGGAAGCGCCGGTGGAAGGCAAGTACGTCGTCGTCGACGTCCAGTCGGAACTCCTCGGCGGCGACGGCGGGGCTGTGGCGGCGACGTCGTTCATGCTGGCCGACGCCTCCGGCACCGAGTACCCCAACGCCGCGCCCAACGGCACCGACATGGCCGGGATGCTGTTCGCGACGCTGCTGTCCAAGGGCGACACCGGAAGCGGCAAGGTCGTGTTCGACGTCCCCGCCGACGCAACCGGATTCGTGCTGAAGTACCAGCCGATCGGGGCGACCGAGGCCATCGCCACCTGGCGCTGACGCACCAGCGGCGATCGGAGCGGGCGTCGGTTTTAGTCCCGGGACCGACGCCCGCTTTCGGTCACCCCACCACGTGCTTCGCGATCGTGCGGAGCACATCCCGCAGCCCCTCGCGGACCTGCGGATCCTCGATCGTCTCGTCGGACCCGACGGCGCCGCGCGGAACGGTCAGGCGGACGCAGGCCGCATCGATGATGTCGGTGCTCAGGTAGCCCAGGACCGTCCTGAGCGTCTCGGACGCGCCGTTCCCGCGCCCCTCCGGAGCGACGTTGACCCAGGCCACCGGCTTCTCGTGCATCTCCGAGCCGCCGACGGTCCAGTCGAGCAGGTTCTTGAAGCTGCCGGGCAGCGTGCCCGCGTATTCCGGCGTGCAGAACAGCAACGCGTCCGCCGAAGCGATCCGGCCGCGCAGATCAGCGGCAGGTGCGGGCAGCGAATCGGTGTCCTGGTCGGGGTTGAACGCCGGAAGCTCGGCCAGCCCCTCGTAGAGCGCGACCGTCACGCCGTCCGGCGCGGCCTCCAGCGCGGTGCGCAGCGCAGCGGTGTTCGTCGAACCGCTCCGCGTGCTGCCCGTGACCAGCAAGATCTCGACCACTGCCCCACCTCTCCCGGCCCGGCATTCGCCGTGCAACATCCCGATTTTGCCTAAAATCGGGAGCCTTCGACGGGCCCCGGTGCTCCTCCCGGCTTTCCCTGCAGGGGCGTTCCAGAACGGCGGGCAAGACGTGACCGCCTGGAACGCGGAGCGCCGGTTTCGCGCGAAACCGGCGCTCCACGTGAGGGCGGGGCGCCGGTTTCGCGCGAAAACGTCACCGGCGCCGGGCACCCGGCGACCTGGGCAGGGAGCCTTCGGCGCGCGTCGAGGACTCCGTGGAGGCCTCCCGATTTTGCCTAAAATTGGGAAGGTCCTCTGGAACCCGGGCCGTCACGGGTTCTCGAAGCGGACTTCCGGGTAGCGCGGGGACGGGCCGTCCAGCAGGTGCTGCGGCCGGCCCCGCAGGTGCAGGTCCACGAACGCGGCGACGTAGTCCCTGGTGATCCGGGCCGTGCGATCGCCGGTCATCGGCTCGTCTCCCACGTCGATCCCCATCTGCTCCGCCAGGATCGAGTAGTCCGTGAACGACGAATGTGCTGTGCCCGCAACGGAAAGCCAGCGCTTCCAGCCCGTCAGGTGCGGCCAGCTGGCGTCCCAGGTTTCGTCCGCGCCCGGCCGACCGTGCTTGTCCGCGCCCAGCATCAGGAACGGGCGGTCGAGGTCCTCGGTCAACTCCGGCCGGAAGGTCCCGTCCATGTTGACCCCGGCGCGGATCCGCGGGTCTTCCCGCACCGCGTGCGCCGCGGCCGCGCCGCCCAGGGAATGGCCGGCCATCGCGATGCGGTCCGCGTCGATCAGGCCCGATCCGGTCAGCTCGTCGATCACGAACGAGACGTCGATCGCACGGTTCCGCGCGATGGTCGGCCCGTCCGGTTTCGTTTCGCAGATGAGGCATTCGGTGATCCGGCCATCCGGGAACGTGATCGCGCTCGCCTCGTAGGTGTGGTCCACGGCCGCGACGGCGTAGCCGCGGCTGGCGAGGTCCTCGGCCAGCCCGGTCAGCGACGAGCGCGAGAAGCTGTGTCCGGGCGAGAGCACCACCAGCGGCAATTTCCGGTCCAGCGGCTCCGCATCCGCCACCGCATGGGTGCGGGTCGTGCTCAGGATCTCCTCGGGAACCCCGGTCACCCGCAGGCCCGCCAGGATCAGGCGCGACTCCTCGGGCGTGACGTACTCGGCGCGCGGCCCGTCGCGGTCCTCGGTCGGGTAGAACAGCGACACCATCAGCTCGCGGTTCTCCTGCGGCACCCACGGATCGGGGCGGTCGTGGTCGACCAGGTGCAGCGTGGTCTTGCCGACCGCGAGCGGGCCGGTCGGTTCGGGGAGTGCGAGGCGCGCGGGCTCGGCCACCGCCGCCGGGGCCAGCAGGACGCCTGCCGCTACCGCGGCTATCAGAGTTTTCATGCCGCCAAGCGTCGAACGGCGGCCATGCCGGGCGAATCCGGTGATTCCCTGATTCGCCCCCGATCAGCCCAGCAGGTCGGCCCAGACGAGGTGGTGGTCCGAGGCGTCGTTGAGGCGGGCGAGCTCGTCGTTCGACGCCGGCCAGAAGACCCCGGCGCGCAACGGGATCAGCGTCGCCGACGGCAGGACGTAGTCCACCCGGAGGTTGCCGGGCGCCTTGTCGTTGAAGTCGCCGGTGTCGAAGTACGGGTTGCCGCGCTGATCCGCGTTCGCCCCGCCCTGGGTCAGGCTCGCCTCGACCGCTCCGGCGCTGCCCGGCAGCGGGTCGATGACGCGCGGGGCGCGCAGGATCTGGCGGGCGCCGTTGCTGTCGCCGTCGACCGGATCGGAGTTCTGGTCGCCCGCGATGACGAACCGGGCGCCGGGCGCGAGACCGCCGGCGGCGCCAGCGTCGTCGTAGATGTAGCCGCCCCGGCCCGGGCTGACGTAGTCCGCCCAGAAGCGGATCTCGTCGTGGTTGCGCAGGGCGTTGCGCTTCTCCGGACCGTCGAACGCCGGCGGCGTCGGGTGCGAGGTCAGGAAGTGCACGGTCCGCCCGCCGACCTCGATCGGCAGGTCCCAGTGCGACTTCGACGACAGCCGCAGGGCCGCCAGCTCCTCCGGCGAGTACCAGTCGCCGGGCTGCGGCGTCGCCGGGTCGTCGGGCAGCTGCGCGCCCGGCATGTCCACCCACCGGAACTGCTGGAACGTACGGGCCTCGCCGATCGGGTACTTCGACAGCACCACCATGCCGTACTGGCCGGGGAACGCGCCGAAGCCGTGGGCGTCGCCCGGGCCGCCGACGGTGCCGTCCTCGTCCAGGTCCATGCCGGTCTGCACGCCCGTGTTCACCGGGGCGGTGTAGGCGTACGGGTAGTCGATCGGGTCGGCGCCGCCCTGGCCGTGCGCCAGGTAGTTGGCGCGGAAGGCGTCGACCGCCGCGCCGCCCTCGACGTAGTCGAACTCGTTGAGCAGCAGCACGTCCGGGCGGGCCCGCTGCACCACTTCTGCCACCTCGCGGGCCTGCGGATCGTCCGGTGTGGACAGATCCGCGAGCAGCTCGCCCTCGGCGGCGCGGTTGAGGGAGGCGTTGAACGTCGCGAAGCGCACCGGCTGCGCCGCGTCGGCGGCGGGCGCCACCAGAGCTGCGGCGACCGCGGTGACCGCAAGAACGGCACGTTTCACGACATCCCCTTCGATCGGACTACGACAACCACCCCACCCGGTGAGTTCTTCCGCAATTTCAATGGAAATCGGACCTCTGATTTCCATTGAAATTGCGGACCACCGGGAAGCGGCGGGGCACTTCCGGGCCGGCTAGTGGCCGGAAGGGCCCCGCGCGCTGTTCGAACCTTTCCCAGGTGTCGATCAGGCCAGGTTGTGGTGACCGGCCTTGGTCAGCACCGGGGCGTCGTGCTGCGCCATCATCGTGACCTGCGCGGCACGCAGCTGCGCGCGCTGGGCACGGCTCTGCATCCCGTTCACCGCCTCGGTGCTCTTCGAGTAGCCGTCGATCACCGCGGCCAGCGCCTTGGCGTTCCGCTCCAGCGCGATCCGGTCCACATTGGACAGGTTATCGCCCGGCGCGTGGTAGTTCGGGTCGAAGGCGACGCCCGCGGTGCCGCCCCACTTCGCCGCCTGCTCCTCGGTCTTGAGCTCCTCGACGCCGGTGTTCAGGCCGCCCGCCGGGATCCCCACCGCGATGAACTCGCCGTAGTCGGAACGCCCGTCGAACTCGTCGCCCTCCACCTCGACGCCCTGCTTGGCCATCGCGGCGGCGAAGTCCTGCTCGATCTGCGCCGAGCCCTGCGGGCCCGTCGGGCCACCGGTGGAGCCGTCGCCGTCGTAGACGAAGTAGCCGGCGTTCGGCGAACCGATCATGTCGAAGTTCAGGTACAGCGCGATGTCGAGCTGCTGCTCGAAGCTCAGGCCCTGCACGTACTGCGTCGACCCGACCAGGCCGGATTCCTCCGCGCCCCAGAACGCGAACCGCACGGCGTTGTTGACCTTCGGGCTGCCGCCCAGCTTCAGCGCCGCCTCCAGCAGGCCCGCGCTGCCGGTGCCGTTGTCGTTGATGCCCGGGCCCTCGGGAACGCTGTCCAGGTGCGCGCCGGCCATCACGACGTTGTCGGTGCGACCGGTACGGGTCTGCGCCACGATGTTGCGGGTGGTGACGGTCTCCAGGCGAGCCTGGACGTCCAGCTTCACCTCGGCGCCGGCCTGCCCGGCGAGCGCCTCGCCGACCTCCTTGGTGACGCCGGCGGCCGGGATCTTCGAGATGTCCGGGTCGCCGAGCGTGCCGTTGAGCGCACCGTCCACGTTGTTGTAGATGATCGCGCCCGCCGCCCCGCGCTCGCCGGCGAACTTCGCCTTCTCACCGAAAGTGCACGCGCCGCGCTGGATCAGCACGACCTTGCCGGTGACGTCCTGCCCGTCGTAGTCGCTGGCGGAGCAGCCTGGTGTGTCGTCGACCGGGGCGACGGCCAGCGGCGCGGTGATGCCGCCCTGCGGGGTGGCCGGCGAGTACTCGAGCGCGTCACCCTCGACCGGCTGACCGGCCACCGCAAGGCTGAACGAGTCCAGGAAGTACGCCTGGTAGGTGAACTCCGGCGTGGTGACGTCAAAACCCGCGCCGCGGAGCTTGCCCGCCACGTAGTCGACGCTGGCCTCGTAGCCGGGCTGGCCGGACGCGCGGTTTCCGCCGTTCTGGTCGGCGATCCGCTGGAACGCGATCAGGTGACGGTTCACGGCGTTGGCGTTGATGGTCGAGCCGAGGTCGGCCGGCGCCGCGCTGGCCGGGGTGACGGTCAGCAACGCGGCGGCGCACGTCGCGGCCAAGGCCGCCGCCGAGCGCTTGGGTGTGATGGTTCGCGAACTCATCATGCTCCCCGCTTCGGGTGGACTTTGTGCTGGCTAGCCTTGAGAGGATCACTCAACGAAGTCAAGACCGCTCAGGGAAGCGTTAAGAAGCAGGGACTATTTCCCATTTTTACCGAGTTGTCCGGTCGACTTCGGACTCCCGCACCACGCGCTGCGAACCCTCCGTCGCTGACTACCGTCCAGGGCATGTACGCGATTTCGATCCGCGAGCCGGGCGAACCGGACGTGCTGGAATGGACCGAACACCCCGACCCGCGGCCAGGTCCGGGTGAAGTGCTCATCGACGTCGTCGCGAGCGCGGTCAACCGCGCCGACCTGAGCCAGCGGCAGGGCAACTACCCGCCGCCGAAGGGCGCCAGCACCATCCTCGGGCTGGAATGCTCCGGAACCATCGCCGAAATCGGCGAAGGCGTCACCGGATGGCAGGTGGGCGACGAGGTTTGCGCACTGCTCGCCGGCGGCGGCTACGCCGAACGGGTCGTGGTGCCCGCCGCGCAGGTGCTGCCCAAGCCCGCCGGCGTGGACCTCGTCGAGGCCGCCGGATTGCCCGAGGTCAACTGCACCGTGTGGTCGAACGTGGTGCTGGAGGCCGGGCTCCGGAGCGGACAGCTGCTGCTCGTGCACGGCGGCGCCGGCGGCATCGGCACCAGCGCGATCCAGATCGCCAAGGCGATCGGCGCGCGCGTGGCGGCGACCGCCGGATCGGCCGCGAGCCGGCAGCTGTGCGCCGATCTGGGCGCGGACCCGGTCATCGACTACCGCAACGAGGACTTCGTCGCGATCGTCAAGGAGCTCGGCGGCGCGGACGTCATCCTGGACAACATGGGAGCGTCCTACTTGGACCGCAACCTGTCCGCGCTGGCGCCCGACGGGCACCTGGCCGTTATCGGCATGCAGGGCGGCCGAAAGGCCGAGCTGGACCTGGGGAAGATGCTGGTCAAGCGGCTGCACCTGTCGGTGCTCGGGCTCCGCGGGCGGCCGGTGGACGGGCCGCAGGGCAAGGCGGCGATCGTCGCCGACGTGCGGGAGCGGCTGTGGCCGCTGGTCGAGGCCGGCGAGGTGCGGACGCTGGTGCACGAGCGAGTGCCGCTGCCGGAGGCGGCGCGAGCGCACGCGATGCTGGAGGCGGGCGACGTCCGCGGCAAGATCCTCCTCGTCCGCTGACGGTCCGACGACAGTTTCAATTGAAACTGCACTCCCAGGACTGGCGAACTGCGGCTCGTGAGTGGCTGTTCCGGCAAGAACCGGAAGGACCACTCACGAGCGGCATGCTGTGGACAACTCGGCCTGGGCTGTGGACAACTCCCGCAATTTCAATGGAAATCGGACCTTCGATTTCCATTGAAATTGCGGTGGCGCCCCGGCTCAGCCGAGTTCGCCGACGGCCCGGACCAGCTGGTCCACCTCGGAGGCGTTCGTGTAGTGCGCCAGGCCCACCCGGACCGCGCCGCCGACCTCGCCGACGCCCAGCACCGCGAACACCCCGTGCGTGCCCGGATCCGCGAACGCGCAGACCCCACGCTCCGCGAGGTGCTCCACCGCGTCCTCCGCCTTGACCCCGTTCACCGTGAACGCCATCGACGGCACCCGGCGCATCGCGTCGCCGATCACCATCACGTGCCGCATCTTCCGCAGCCCGTTGGTCAGGTTCGCCAGCAGGCCCGCCTGGTACGACTTCACCGAACCCAGCGACGTCAGCAGGCGCTCCCGACGCGGCCCGACCGCCGAATCGTCCAGCTCCGCCAGGTAGTCCACCGAGGCCACCAGCCCGGCCAGCAGCGGATGGGCGTGCGGGCCGAGCTCCAGCCGCTCCGGGCCGCGCGCGCCGGGCTCCAGCGCCACCGACGGCAACTGGTCGAGCATCGCCGGGTTCTTGAACACCAGCGCGCCGACCGGCGGCCCGCCCCACGCCGAGGCGTTCACCGCCACCACGTCCGCGCCCATCGCGGTGATGTCCAGCGGCACGAACGGCGCCGCCGCGGACGCGTCGACCACCACCAGCGCGCCCTGCTCGGCCGCGGCGTCCGCGGCCTGCCGCACGTCCGGCCGGGTGCCGACCGCACCCGACGCAGCCGTGATCGCGACGACCTTCGTGCGCGGGGTGACCAGTTCCTGGTACTGCCAGGTGGGCAGTTCGCAGGTCTCGATGTCGACCTCGGCCCACCGGACCGTGGTGCCGGAGCGCTGCGCAGCGCGCTGCCACGGCGCGACGTTGGCCGGGTGGTCCAGCCGGGAGACGACGACGTCATCGCCGATCATCCAGCCGTCGCCGAGCGCATCGGCGAGCCGCTGCAGCAGAACGGCGGAGTTCGGCCCGAGCACCACCCCGGCGGGGTTGGCACCGATCAGGTCCGCAAAAGCGCGACGGGCGGCCTCCACGATCGCCTCGGCGCGCTGCGATGCGGGGAAGATCCCGCCCGGACCGGATACCGGGGCCCGCAGCGCGGTGGACGCCGCGGTCGCCACTTGTTCAGGAACCTGCATGCCCGCCGGGGCGTCCAGGTGCACCCACCCGTCGCCCAGCGCGGGGAAGAGCCCGCGAACAGCCGCGACGTCGAACGCCATGGGGAACACGTTACGTACGGGGCGCGGCGTTCTCGCTGCCGGGTGGCAGATATCGCATCACTCGCGCAAAGACGGTTTCCAGGCTCACCCTGAGTAGCGGTGCGGGTGGCGGAACCTCAGACGCCGCCTGGCTGTGGGAGCCCCGACTTACGTATGACCAATACGCGGCATCGGGGACTGGCCTCGCCCAGTAGCCCAGAAGGGCGGGCACAGTCTGAGAACCCGCGGCGGTGCAAGCTGCGAGGGTGGGCTAAGCAGCTGCGCCGCTTCAAAGACAAAAGCAATCTCAAGGGCTGCGCCAGTGGGCACGCAGCGCTGCCCCGGAATTTCGAATCTTGTAGCGACCCGCCAGGATGGAGACATGACCCACGATCCGAGTGAGGGCCGGCCGCAGGTGTTCGTCGTCGGCGAGGACGGCAAGCCGGTCGGGGCCGCCCTGAGCCCCGACGAACAGCCGGAGCGCGGCGAGGACATCAACGACCTGGTCGAACAGCCCGCCAAGGTGATGCGCATCGGCACCATGATCAAGCAGCTGCTGGAGGAGGTCCGGGCGGCACCGCTGGACGAGGCCAGCCGCACCCGCCTCAAGGAGATCCACCAGTCGTCGATCCGCGAGCTGGAGCAGGGCCTCGCCCCGGAGCTCATCGAGGAGCTGGAGCGCCTGTCGCTGCCGTTCGCCCAGGAGTCGACGCCGTCCGAGTCGGAGCTGCGGATCGCCCAGGCCCAGCTGGTCGGCTGGCTGGAGGGCCTGTTCCACGGCCTGCAGACGGCGCTGTTCGCGCAGCAGATGGCCGCCCGCGCCCAGCTGGAGCAGATGCGCCGCGGCCTGCCGGCGGGCAGCACCGGCGACGTCGAACCCGGCCACCAGCGAGGCACCGGCCAGTACCTGTGACGCTCCGTGGAGGCTGCGCGCCCGACTCCAGGCGGGCGCTACGCCTTCGAGTGATGCCCACGCCGGAGGGGCACACCCGAGGTCGGTACTCTGACGCACTGTGCAGTCCACGAGCACGGTAGACAGCCCCCCCGCGCCCCCCGAAACGTCGTCGCGGACTTGGCGCAAGGCGTTCAAGGACATCAACGACGGGCTCCAACAGCGACAGCTGTGGGCGCACCTCGGATGGCAGGACATCAAGCAGCGCTACCGGCGCTCGGTCATCGGCCCGCTATGGATCACCATCGGCATGGGCATGACCGCGACGGCGCTCGGCCTGCTCTACTCCCAGCTGTTCAGCCAGGAAATCCGGACGTTCCTGCCGTACCTGACGGTCGGCTTCATCGTCTGGAACTTCATCCTCGGCTGCCTGACCGAGGGCACCGAGGTCTTCATCGCCAACGAAGGCCTGATGAAGCAGCTGCCCTCGCCGATCAGCGTGCACGTCCTGCGCCTCGTCTGGCGGCAGTCGCTGCTGTTCGCGCACAACATGATCGTCTACCTGGTGGTGCTGGCGGTCTTCCAGATGCCGATCAGCTGGACGGTGATCGCGGCCATCCCGGCCTTCATGCTGCTGATGCTCAACGGCGGCTGGGTCGCGCTGGTGTTCGGCATCATCGCGACCCGGTTCCGGGACATCCCGCCGGTCATCAACAGCCTCTCCACGCTGCTGTTCTTCATGACCCCGATCGTCTGGAACGCCGACATCCTGAAGTCGAAGGCACCGGAACTTGGCTGGCGCGCGAACCTCGCGGACCTGAACCCGCTATACCACTACATCGAAATCATCCGCGACCCGCTGATCGGGCAGGATCAGTTGCTGTACCACTGGATCGTGGTCCTCGCCTGCACGATCGTGGGATGGGCGCTCGCATTGGTCGTCCTGCGCAACTACCGCGCGCGCATCACCTACTGGGTCTGATCGGGAGCTGAGGAACTGTGGTCAGCATCGACGTCTGGAACGCAGCGGTCGACTTCCCGATCTTCGACGCGAAGTCCCGCTCGCTGAAGAAGGCCGTGCTCGGCAAGGCCGGCGGCAAGATCGGCACCGACAGCCGGGTCCCGATCATCGAGGCGCTGCACGACATCAACCTGTCGCTGCGGCACGGCGACCGCGTCGCCCTGGTGGGCCACAACGGCGCGGGCAAGTCGACGCTGCTGCGCCTGCTCAGCGGCATCTACGAGCCCACCCGGGGCAGCGCGCGGGTGGTCGGCAAGGTCGCGCCCGTGTTCGACCTCGGCGTCGGCATGGACCCGGAGATCTCCGGGTACGAGAACATCATCATCCGCGGCCTCTTCCTCGGCATGAACCGCAAGGAGATGGAGAAGCGGATCGACGAGATCGCCGAGTTCACCGAGCTCGGTGACTACCTGGCGATGCCGCTGCGCACCTACTCCACCGGCATGCGCGTGCGGCTCGCGCTGGGCGTCGTGACCTCCATCGACCCCGAGATCCTGATCCTGGACGAGGGCATCGGCGCCGTCGACGCCGAGTTCCTGGAGAAGGCGCGGGACCGGCTCAACGACCTCGTGAAGCGATCGGGCATCCTGGTCTTCGCCTCGCACTCCGACGAGTTCCTGATCGAGCTGTGCAGCACCGCGATCTGGATGGACAAGGGCGGAATGCGGGAGCAGGGGTCGCTGCGCGAAGTGCTGACGCACTACAAGGGCTACGACCCCTTCGAGCACCTCAGCGAGGAAACCCTGGCCCGGATCGGCGAATCCGCGGCCACGATCGGGAGCAAAGAAGGCTCATGAGCACCGACTCCGCACAGCAGCTGCCCGCCGGATCCGTAGTCGCGGTGATCGTCACCAGGCACCGTCGCGAGCTGCTGGCCGAGTCCCTGAAAGTGATCGCGAGCCAGACCAGACTCCCGGACCACCTGGTGGTGGTCGACAACGGACCGGATCAGCCCGCGCAGGACGTGGTGGCGGACTGCCCGATCCCGTCGACCTACCTGGTCTCGCAGCGCAACCTCGGCGGTGCCGGCGGCTTCGCGCTCGGCATGCTGCACGCGCTGTCGCTCGGCGCGGAGTGGGTGTGGCTGGGCGACGACGACGGCCGGCCCGCCGACGAGCACGCGCTCTCGACGCTGCTGGACGTCGCGAAGAAGCGGCGGCTCGCCGCGGTGTCACCCGTGGTGGTGAACATCGACACCCCGGACAAGCTGGCGTTCCCGCTGCGCCGCGGCCTGACCTGGAAGCGCCGGGTCAGCGAGCTCGGCGGCGACGACTTCCTGCCGGGCATCGCGTCGCTGTTCAACGGCGCGCTGTTTCGGGCCTCGACGCTGGACGTGGTGGGCGTGCCGGACTACCGGCTGTTCTTCCGCGGCGACGAGGTGGAGGTGCACCGCAGGGTGGTCCGCTCCGGGCTGCCGTTCGGCACCACGCTGAAGACCCGGTTCCTGCACCCGGACGGCTCGGCGGAGTTCAAGCCGATGCTGGGCGGCCGGTTCCACGCCCAGGACCCGTCGGACGCGGCGAAGCGCTACTACACGTACCGCAACCGCGGCTACCTCCTGTCGCAGCCGGGGATGCGGAAGATCGGCGCGCTGGAGGTGCTCCGCTTCGGCCTGTACTTCGTCGGCCAGAAGCGCGACCCGAAGGCGTTCAAGGAGTGGCTGCGCCTGCTCCGCCAGGGCCGGCAGGAGAAGTTCTACCGCCGCTGACCCGTGTCGGTTCCGATCGGGACCGACACGGTCACCGAACGGTCACGGGACGCTGAGACTGGCCTGAGAGCTACCTGAGACCGCAGCTCACGGCACCGGCCCGAGTGGTGATTTGCACACCGGCCGAATGCCGCGAAGGGGCTCGGACCAGCGGCTACTATCCTCCACCCGTGCTCAGTGGCCAGGAAGAAAGCCGCCGAACGGACGATGCTTCGGCGCAATCCGAGACCGAACGCCGGCAACCCTCCGCCAAGCGGCTGAAGCTGTTCGCGTCGATCTTCGGGCTGCTCGGCACGGTGCTCGCACTGGCGGTGCCGTTCCTCCCCGTCGACTACAACATCACGACGCTGAAGTGGCCGACGGCGGAAGGCACCAAGTCGGTGTCGGCGCCGCTGGTGAGCTACTCGCCGGTGTGGCTGAACGCCGAGGTGCCGTGCGCCGCCGTGCGCAGCCTGGACGCCCGCACCAACGGTCCGGCCACGGTGCTGAGCACGAACCCGCCGACGTCGGACTACGGCAAGCTGACCGGCCTGACGCTGCAGGTCGACAACGGTCACCTGACGATGCTGACCAAGGGCCAGCAGGTGGGCACGGTGCCGCTGCCCGCGGGCGACTGCTCGTTCTCGCTGCACTCCGACGCGTACGGCACCACCGCCGGCGTCGGCGACGAGTCGCTGGCGAACCTGCGCGGCGACCAGCGCCCGCAGATGACCGGCATCTACTCCGGGCTCAACGACGGCATCGACGACGTGCGCGGCCTGTCCTTCGAGGCCCGCGTGGACAACCGCTACGAGAGCCAGGCGACCACGATCAAGGGCGTCGCGATGGCGCTCGCGGTGCTGGCGTTCATCGGCTCCGTGATCTGCCTGCGGCGGCTGGACGTGCGCGCCGGCCGGCGCCCGCCGAAGTGGGCCCCCGCCGGTTGGTGGAAGCCGACGTTCCGCGACGCCTCGGTGATCGGCGCGCTGGTCGTCTGGTGGGTCATCGGCGCGATGACCTCGGACGACGGCTACATCCTGACCATCGCGCGGGCACGCGAGAGCTTCGGCTACGTCAGCAACTACTTCCGCTGGTTCGGCGTCCCCGAGGCGCCGTTCGGCTGGTTCTACGAGCTGTACTCGCTGTGGGTGCAGGTCTCGACGGCGACGCCGTGGGTGCGGCTGCCCGCGCTGCTGATGGGCATCGTCAGCTGGTTGCTGATCAGCCGCGAGGTGCTGCCGCGGCTCGGCCAGCAGGTGCGGCGCAGCAACGCCGCAGGCTGGGCCGCCGCCGCGGTGTTCCTGGCGTTCTGGCTGCCCTACAACAACGGCCTGCGGCCCGAGCCGGTCGTGGTGCTGTTCTCGCTGCTGGCGCTGTGCTCGGTCGAGCGCGCCGTGGCGACCGGCCGGCTGATGCCCGCCGCGCTGGGCTTGGTCGTCGCGGCCCTGTCGGTCGGGGCGAACCCGCACGGCATGGTGTCCGTGCTGCCGTTCGTGGCGGCGCTGAAGCCGCTGTTCCGGCTGGTCCGCAAGCGGGCCCAGGAGTTCGGCTGGTTGCCGGTGCTGGCTCCGATCGCGGCCTCCGGGTTCGTGATCCTGACGCTGGTGTTCTCCGACCAGACCTGGCAGTCGGTCATGGACGCCACGAAGCTGCGCACCGAACTCGGCCCGAGCCAGAGCTGGTACGAGGAGCTCAGCCGCTACAACCTGCTGTTCAGCCAGACTCCGGACGGCTCTCTGACCCGCCGGTTCCCGGTGCTGCTGGTGATGCTCTGCCTGGCCACCTGCGCCGTGGTGCTGCTGCGGCGCGGCCGCATCCGGGGCGCGGCGCTCGGCCCTAGCCGGCGACTCCTCGCGGTCACCGCGCTGTCCTTCGTGGTGCTGGTCCTGACCCCCACCAAGTGGTCCCACCACTTCGGCATCTTCGCCGCCTTCGGCGGTGCCCTGGCGGCGCTGACCGCGCTGGCCACCAGCAGCACCGTGCTGCGCTCCCGGCGCAACCGGGCGGGCTTCCTCGCGATGCTCATGGTGATCCTGGCGTTCACGGCCACCGGCCCGAACGCCTGGTGGTACGTCTCGGGCTGGGGCGTTCCGTGGTTCAACATGCCGCCGGAGATCAGCGACTACAAGCTGAGCACGATCTTCCTCGTCGTCGCCGGGATCGCGCTGATCGTGGCGTTCATCGAGCACCTGCGCATCGACGAGAACAACCCGAAGGTCGTCGACGAGCGCTTCGGGCGCGAGGAGAAGCGCAGCCGCGCTCTGCGGCTGGGCACCGCGCCGCTGTCGATCCTGTGCGCGCTGCTGGTGCTGTTCGAGCTCGCCAACTTCGGCAAGGTCATCCAGAAGCAGTGGGGCAGCTACAGCCTCGGCTCGGACAACATCAAGCAGATCGTCGGCTCCAGCTGCGGCCTGTCCGACTACGTCTACGTGGAGACCAACCCGCAGTCCGGCATGCTGCGGGTGTCCGGCGAGCAGCCGGGCACCGCGGCGCCGTCCGAGGACCAGGACATCGGCATCCCGCCGAAGCGGCTGGAGGGCAAGGAGGACGCCGACCAGTACATGCGGGCCAAGATGGTCGGCTTCAACCGGCCCGGCCTGCCGCCCGGCGACGGCTCCGACATGCAGGAAACCGACTGGAAGCCGCCGCACCAGTTCGGCAACGACAACGCGCCGGTGTGGGGCAGCTACGACGCGGCCGGCCTCGGCACCGGCGAGCTGCGCACCCAGTGGTACGACCTGCCGGAACGGGCGAAGACCGGCCAGGTGCCGGTGGTGCTCTCGCTGGCGGGCGCGGAGCTGGGCGCGAACTCGGTGGCGCTGGAGTTCGGCCACGACACCGACGCCGGTTTCCTGATCACCGAGCGCAAGTACGTGGTGCAGCAGCCCGGCCCGGCGTGGCGGGACTTCCGGTTCACCGTCGGCGGCAAGTCCGATGGCGCCACCAAGATGCGCGTGGTGGCCACCGACAACTCGCTGGGCCCGAACGGCTGGGTCGCGGTGAGCGCGCCGCGGGCGCCGCAGCTGGTGAACATGACCGACTTCGTCCGGGACCAGCCGACGTTCGTGGAGTGGACGGCCGCGCTGGTGCACCCGTGCCTGCAGCTGCCGGGCGTGCACAACGGCATCGCCGAGATCCCGAAGTTCCGGGTGGCGGCCGGGGCCGAGGTGCGCGACATCGGGCAGGGCTGGTCGTCGCCGGACGCGGGCGGGCCGTTCGGCTGGCTCAACGTGTCGACCAGCATGCGCGAGCTGCCGACGTACCTGAAGAACAACATCCACCGGGACTGGGGCTCGCTGTACGCAGTCGACCCGTACGAGCCGGACGCGCTGCCCGCGCAGGCGGCGATGGACGTGCACCAGGAAACCCATTGGGGCACCTGGACGCCGGGCCCGCTGTCGAAGACGGTCCACCTGCCGGGCGACGTCCCGAGCAGCGACGACCGCAACGACGTGAAGGCCTTCGAGCCCCCGGAGGAAGAACCCGAGCAGTGAGGGCTTCCCGTGCGGAGGTCCTTGGAGCGAAGCACCAGCCTTCGGCCGCGCGCCGAAGCTGGTGCTTTCCGGTTCCGGGGTGAACCGACCGGCTCAGCCCGGGTGATCAGTAATCACCGGGGTAGTTCGGTTCGAAGCCGACCGGCGGCTGGGCGTCGAGCTGCCCGTTCTGCACCGTGATCGTGTGCTGCGTCGGCGTGCCGCTCGGGCAGCAGCCCGGATCGCCGGCGGCGTACACCGGGAACTCCACCCGCACCGCCTTGCCGTCCTGAGACAGGATTTTCACCAGGCCGACGTCCACCCGGTGCACCAACTGCTGCCCGTCGAAGAAGAAGACCGCCTGGCAGCGACCGTTGGCGCTGCCCGTGCAGGTCGCGTGGATCGCCCGGATCGGCCCGCTGAGCCGGCCTTCCGGCGGATCCGGGGTGAGCCCCTGCCCCTCGATCAGCGCCAGCGCCGCGGCGAGGTCGAAGGGGTCGGGCACCGGGGCGGGCTGCGCTGTCGTCCGGGGCGACGACGCGGTCGGTGCGGGCTGCTCGGCCGGTGCGGGCTGCTCGGCCGGAGCCGACGGCGGCGCACCGCACCCGACGAGCAGAGCGGCGAGCAGGGGCAACGCCCCGACGAGATGACGACGACGCATCAGAAGAACCTCCACGTTCGCAGGCGAACGACCGCCCACGCCTATCCCGTTCGACGCAGGCACCGGAAATCGGTTCCGCCAGGCCGAAGCGGGTACGCCGTGAGCGAAAAGCGCCGGTGGGACCGGGTTCTCCGGTCCGCTCAGGGTGAAACCGGGTGTTCGGGCACGGGGATTCGTGGTCAGCTGAGGCGTGGAAGCCCTCGCGCTGCGGGGAAACTCCGCCTCGGCGGGTCGTCGGGGCGGCTGCGATTGGGAGATCCGATGCCCGAGACACGCCCAGGACTCGTGCTGCACCTCGCCGGAGCCAGCCAGCCGCTGCACATCGCGCTCGACCCGGCCGAGGCCGACGAGCTCCGCGACGTGCTCGCCGACTCGATGGCCAACGGCAGCACGAAGTCGCTCATCACCGCCGACGGCGGCCGCTTCGCGGTGAACTTCGCGCACGTGGCCACGGCGCACTTCGAAGCGACCCGCTCCGACGCCTACGGCGCGCCGGCCCGCGGCACCGGCTTCCGCAACTGACACCGCCGCTGGGCTCTGGCTGCTCGCTCCGCAGTTTCCAATGGAAACTGCGGAACATCGGCGTGTCGCACCCCGACACGCTGGCGCCTGTGGACAACTCCCGCAATTTCAATGGAAATCGAACCTCTGATTTCCATTGAAATTGCGGACCACCGGGAAACCGGGGCCGTGCCGTGACGTGACGTCAGTCGCGGAAGACGACCCACTTGAGCATCACGAAGTTGATCAGGGTGCCCAGACCCTGCGCGACGATCCAGCACACCGCATAGCGGAGCTGGTCGTTGAAGTCGGGCAGCGTTTGGTACAGCAGCTCGTTGGTGCCCACGTTGACGAAGAAGGTCACGGTGTAGACGACCGCGAACCCGACCGCCTTCGCCTTGGCGTTGCCCGTGCTCGCGCCGCTGAACGTGAACTTCCGGTTGATCAGGTAGGAAGCCGTGGTGCCGAGGATGAACGACACGGCCTTGGAAGCCCAGTTCGGCAAGCCCAGCGAAAGCAGGAGCGCGTAGACCCCGGCATCGATGATGGCGCAGAAACCGCCGATGGCCACGAAGCGGAAGAGCTGGTTGAAGACGCCTAGGCGCTTCTGTTCGGTCTGGGCTGCGGGTTCGGCCACGGCCACTGGTTCACCTCGGGATCCGACGACAGGGCATTCGGTACCTGGGGCACCCGGCTGGACGCCGAAGACGTGGGAGATCGAACTCCGCGAACGTCCCAGAAGAGTGTAGCGATGACGCATCGCACACCGCCGGGGACCGGATGTACCCGCCCGTATCGGCCGCTCCAGCGCGGATAGACTCGGCTGGGTGGGATCGGTAAAGGACGAGCTTCAGACGCTGACCGGCTGGGGGCGCACCGCGCCCACCAGGGCGCACGTCGTCAGCACCCCGGACGTCGAGGCGATCGCCAAGGCGGTCCGCGAGGCCGGTGAGCGCGGCGTCATCGCGCGCGGCCTGGGCCGCAGCTACGGCGACCCGTCGCAGAACGCGGGCGGCACCGTCATCGACATGACCGCCCTCGACCGGGTGCACCAGATCGACGTCGACAACGCGACCGTCGTCGTCGACGCGGGCGTGTCGTTGGACACGCTGATGCGCCAGCTGCTGCCGCACGGCCTGTGGATCCCGGTGCTGCCGGGCACCCGCCAGGTCACCATCGGCGGCGCCATCGGCTCGGACATCCACGGCAAGAACCACCACTCGCAGGGCTCGTTCGGCAGTCACGTGCTGTCGCTGGACCTGCTCACCGCCGACGGCGAGGTCCGCACGCTGACCCCGGACGGCGAGGGCGCCGAGCTGTTCTGGGCCACGGTCGGCGGCATGGGCCTGACCGGCATCATCACCAGGGCGACGATCAAGCTCAAGCGCGTCGAGACCGCGTACTTCCTGGTCGACAACGTGCAGACGAAGAACCTCGACGAGCTGATCGAGCACTTCACCGACGGCTCGGACGACAACTACGTCTACTCGGTCGCCTGGTTCGACTCGCTGGCCCGCGGCGACAAGCTGGGCCGCGCGCTGCTGACCCGCGGCAACTCGGCCCGGATCGAGGACCTGCCGAAGAAGCTGCGCAAGGATCCGCTGAAGTTCAACGCGCCGCAGCTGATGACCGCCCCGCCGATCTTCCCCAACGGCCTGGTCAACAAGTTCACCATCACCGCGTTCAACGAGGTCTGGTACCGCAAGGCACCGACGAAGTTCGGCCTCGTGCAGAACATCACCCAGTTCTTCCACCCGCTGGACCTCGTCGGCGAGTGGAACCGGGTGTACGGCTCGAACGGCTTCCTGCAGTACCAGTTCATGGTGCCCTTCGGGCAGGAGGCGATGTTCCGCCGCTCGATCGACAAGATCAGCTCGTCCGGCCACGTGTCGTTCCTGAACGTGCTCAAGACCTTCGGCGAGGGCAACCAGGCGCCGATGTCGTTCCCGCGCAAGGGCTGGACGCTGACCGTCGACATCCCGATCACGCCGGGCCTGGACCGGTTGTGCCGGGAGCTCGACGAGATGGTGCTGAACGCGGGCGGCCGGTTGTACCTGGCCAAGGAGTCCCGCACGTCGGCCGAGATGATCGAGCAGATGTACCCGCGGATCGAGGAGTGGCGGAAGATCCGCGCCTCGGTCGACCCGGAGGGCATCTTCCGCTCCGACCTCTCCCGGAGGCTCAGTCTCTGATGACCGCGTTCGAAACCAAGGAACTCTTCGGCTGGGGCCGCACCGCGCCGACTCAGGCGCGCGTGCTGAGCACCACCGACGTCGGGAAGATCGCCGAGGCGGTGCGCACGGCCGATGAGCGCGGCGTCCTCGCCCGCGGCCTGGGCCGCAGCTACGGCGACGTCGCGCAGAACGCCGGCGGCGTGGTCGTCGACATGACCCGGCTGAACCGGATCCACGACATCGACCCGGACACCGCGATCGTGGACGTGGACGCCGGCGTCAGCCTGGACCAGCTGATGAGGGCGGCGCTGCCGCACGGCCTGTGGGTCCCGGTGCTGCCGGGCACCCGGCAGGTGACCATCGGCGGCGCGATCGCCAACGACATCCACGGCAAGAACCACCACAGCGCGGGCAGCTTCGGCAACCACGTGCTGTCGATGGACCTGATCACCGCGGACGGACAGGTCCGGACGGTGACGCCGGACGGCGACGAGTCGGACCTGTTCTGGGCGACCGTGGCGGGCATCGGCCTCACCGGCATCATCATCCGGGCCAAGATCAAGATGACCCGGACCGAGACCGCGTACTTCGTGGCCGACCTCGAGCGCACCGACAACCTCGACGAGACGTTGGAGCTGGTCAGCAACGGTTCCGAGGACAGGTACACGTACTCCTCGGGCTGGTTCGACGCCATCTCCACCGGCCCCAAGCTGGGCCGCGCCGCGTTCAGCCGCGGCTCGCTGGCCAAGCTGGACGAGCTGCCGCCGAAGCTGCGCGCGGACCCGCTGAAGTTCGACGCGCCCAAGCTGGCGACGCTGCCCGACGTATTCCCCAACGGGCTGGCCAACAAGCTGACCTTCAGCGCGCTCGGCGAGGCGTGGTTCCGCAAGTCGCCCAAGCGCAAGCTCGGCGTGGTGGAGAACCTGACCGCCTTCTACCACCCGCTGGACATGTTCGGCGAGTGGAACCGGGCCTACGGCTCCAAGGGCTTCCTCCAGTACCAGTTCAGCACGCCGCTGAACGCGCACGAGGACCTGCGCCGGATCCTGCTGCGGATCGCGCACTCCGGGCACTACTCGTTCCTCAACGTCTTCAAGCAGATGGGCGAGGGCAACCGGGCGCCGCTGTCGTTCCCGCACCCCGGCTGGATGGTCTGCGTCGACTTCCCGATCAAGCCGGGCCTCTCCCGGCTGTGCTCCGATCTCGACGAGATGGTGCTCGGCATCGGCGGCCGGCTCTACACCGCGAAGGACTCGCGGACCACGGCGGAGACGTTCCACCAGATGTATCCGCGAGTCGACGAGTTCCGCAAGATTCGCCAATCCGTTGACCCCGAAGGCATTTTCGCTTCAGACATGAGCCGGAGGCTTGAGCTGTGATCGACGCCGTTGGAAACCCCCAGTCCCTGCTCGTCCTCGGCGGGACCTCCGACATCGCCTTGGCGACGGCGCAGAAGTACGCCGACCAGCGCCCGTTGCGCATCATCCTCGCGGACCGCCCGGAGGAGCAGGAGCGCTTGGACGCGGCCGCCGAGCGGCTGCGCAAGACCGGCAGCACGGTGTCGATCCTGACGTTCGACGCCCGCAAGCCGGAGACGCACGCCGAGGTCATCGACAAGGCCTTCGCCGACGGAGACGTCGACGTCACGCTGATCGCCTTCGGCATCCAGGGCGACAACGAGAAGGGCTGGACCGACGTCGAGGCGGCCCGTGCGGTGGCCGACATCAACTACCTGGCCCCGGTGTCGCTGGGCGTGCTGCTGGCCGAGAAGCTGCGCAAGCAGGGCCACGGCAACGTCGCGGTGATGTCCTCCCCCGCCGGTGAGCGCGCGCGGCGGTCGAACTTCGTCTACGGCTCCTCGAAGGCCGGCCTGGACGTGTTCTTCTCCGGCCTGGGCTACGCGCTGGAGGAGCACGGCGTCAAGGTGACCGTCGTGCGGCCGAACTTCACCCACACCAAGCTCACCGAGGGCATGAAGGCCGCGCCGATGGCGAACACCCCGGAAAGCGTCGCCGAGGTGATCGTGAACGGCGTTCGCAAGGGCAGCCCGCTGGTGTACGCCCCCGCGCAGTTCCGGTTCGTGATGTCGATCCTGCGGCACGTGCCGCGCGCCATCTTCCGCCGCCTGCCGATCTGATCGGTTTTCCGCGGGGCCGCCGGGGCAACGCCTCGGCGGCCCTTCGACGTTGCGGGAGCGTTGGGCGGCACGGGGATTCGGCTTCCGCAGTGGGCCGTCCGCGTGAAACCGCAGCATTCGGGGGAAGGGATACCCCTGCGATTCCGAGGGTTATCCCGCGCGTTCCCCGTTCTGCACGAAAACAGGGCGGTCGTCGTGAAGAATCGGGAAGCAGCACGGGTGCGCACCACGATGGCACCGCCAACCCGATTCCGCGCCGCGCGAGGGCCAGATGTCCGCCGAACAACCGAAACGCTCCCGCGAGATCAAGCCCGATCACGTGATCCTGGCGTTCCGCGTGATCGCGCACCTGGTCTTCCCGTGGCTCGCCGCCAGGTTCGTGTACAAACCGCGCGTCGGACGGCAACGGCGGGACCGGGTGCTGGATCGGCTGGCGTTCTGGCGGTCGGCGGTCGGCCTGCTCGCGGTGCTGGCGGCGACCAACGCCTACCTCTCGCCGTTCATGGTCTTGGGCGACAACTACGCCAAGGCGTTGCGCACCGCGGCATTCGCCATGCTGGCCGCGCCGCTGCCGTTCCTGGTACTGCTCGCCGTGACCCGATCCGGGTACCGCTACGAACTCCTCCCGGGCGGTCGGCGCATGTTGGGTCGAGGGGCGCTCGCACTGGCAGCGTTCGCGCTGCCGCTGGCCTTGCTCTTCGCCACCGACGGCGGCAGCTACGAGGTCACCACGCTGGCAGGGCTGCTCGTCGCGTTGATCGTGGTGGCCGTGATCGGCTGGTACGCGGCCTTCTGCCTCTGCACGCTTTACTGGGCCGCTCGCACCAGCTTCTGGATCAGCGAGATCCACCCGCTGCTAGCACCGGTCGCCTCGTCGTTCTTCGTGCTGCTGATCACCGGGCAGGAGATCATCAGCCTCGACACCAAGGGCGTGCCCGCTCCGCTGTGGCTCGGACTGAACCTCTGCGGGGTGGCCTCGACGTTGGTGCTCGCCGTCTTCGAGTACCGGCACGCCTGGTTGACCGGTTACCGGTTCCGCGGTGGACCGCGGCCGGTGGCCGCGCCAGCGCACCGGGATGGAACGGAGCCGACCGGGCGGTAACGATAGGCGCAGAAATTTCGCTCCGGAGGCAACGTTTCGAGGCGCTCCGGCGATCATCGATGTGACGGCGCTGTTAAGGCGTTCCGTCCGATATGTGACTTCCCGACGCGCTTCGCGCAGAGGAAGCGCGGATGCCCGGCGAAGTGGGGTTCATCGGGTGCCCGTGTCCGTGGGTCCTCCACCTGCCCATAACGTCTGGAGGACCCACGGAACGCACCGATTCTGCCCGTCGGTCCGTTCGGGGGAAAACCGCGAATCCGGGCAACCTGCGGGGGTCTTTCGGCGATCACCGGATGACCTGACCGAAAGGGTTGCGAGTGAACGTCAAACGACTCGTGGCGGCCGTGGCCGCCACCGCAGCGATCACCGGGCTGGCCACCGCCGCACCGGCGGTCGCGCAGACCGAACCGACGACCTCGGCGCCGAGCACGTCCGCCGAGGTCCCGAGCGAGCCGACCACGTCGGCGCCCGTCGAACCGACCACGTCGGCACCTGGCGAGCCGACGACTTCCGCGCCGTCCGAGCCGACGACATCGGCTCGTGCTGAGCCGACGACATCGGCGCCGGGCGAAGCCGATCCGGGCGAGGGCGCGATCCAGCAGCGCTACGAATCGATGTCCGCCGAGGAGAAGGCGCAGGTCGGCGCGCCCGCCGGGCACGAGGTCGTCGAGGACGAGGGCCTGCGCTGGCAGGACTTCGAGAACGCCCGCTTCTACTGGACTCCCGACACCGACGTGACGGTCGTGCGCGGGATGATCTACCTGGGGTTCCTGGAGCGCGGCGGGCACGACGCGCTGGGCGTGCCGATCACCGACGAGCTGGCCAGCAGCGGCGGCGGCCGGTACAGCGACTTCCTGACCCGCGACGGCGTGATCCACTCGGCCATCTACTGGTCGACGCGCACCGGCGGGCACCTGGTCGTGGGCCCGATCCTGGAGCACTTCCGCGAGCTCGGCGAGGACGCCCGCTTCGGCTACCCGGCGACCGACACGCGGCTCACGCCGGACGGTTTCGGCGCCTACAACCACTTCCTGACGCCGAACGCCCAGCACGAGGACGCGTCGATCTACTGGACGCAGCCGTCCGGGCCGAACGCGGTGCAGGGCGCGATCCGGGAGAAGTGGGCGGCCACCGGCTGGGAACGCGGCCCGCTGGGCTTCCCGGTCACCGACGAACTGTCCACACCGGACGGTGTGGGGCGCTACAACCGGTTCAACGGCGACGGCAGCTTCCCGGCCGGGATCGTGTGGAGCCCGCAGACCGGCGCGCACTCGGTGCAGGGCGTGATCGCGCAGCGCTACATCGAGCTGAGCGGCCCGGCGGGCGTGCTCGGCTACCCGACCACCGATGAGCTCGGCACGCCCGACGGGCGGGGCCGCTTCAACCACTTCACCGGCACCGGCGGGGCGTCGATCTACTGGACGCCGCAGACCGGCGCGCACGAGGTGTACGGCGGCATCCGCGCCCGCTGGTCGCAGCTCGGCTGGGAGCGCTCCTACCTGGGCTATCCGGTGACGGGCGAGCACGACGTCCCGCAGGGCCGGGCGAGCGAGTTCGAGCACGGCTCCATCGAGTGGCACCGCGAAGGCGGCCAGGTGGTCGACGTCCCGAAGGGCTGAGCAGGGGCGGGCAACCGGAGATCGGCGGGGCGATTTCCGGTTGCCCGCGTGCGTGGCGTCGAATTCATGGCGGACTTCGAGACCGCCATTTCGACGTGCCGTGCGGGTGGCGATTTCGCGCGAAATCGCCACTTCTCAGGCGTGGCGAACGGCGATTTCGCGCGAAATCGCCGTTCTGGCGCGGACGACGTGACCGGCGTCAGCGGGGTTCGAGGACCAGGTGGGCGTGTTCCGCCCAGGTCGAGCCGATGTCCCAGCGCGGGTCCGGTCCCGGGCCGGGTTCGCGGCGGAGGACCACGTCGATCGGGCGAGGTTCGGTCGGGGTGAAGTGGCGGTAGTTGAACTCCAGCAGCGCGCGGACGAACGGCGTCGCGTCGGCCAGCCGCTGCTCGATCTGGGGCGCCAGGTAGCCGCGGTCGGAGAAGGTGTCGACGATCGCGCAGTCGCAGAAGTACGCGAGGGCGCCGATCTCGCCCGGGCTGGTGACCGTGCGGTCGCCGACGAGGCGTCCGAGGTCGGTGCCGATCCGCTCGTACTCGGCCGCCGTCGCCCAGTTCGTCATGATCGCCGCCTCGCGCCACGGCAGGCCGTGCTGAGCGGCGAACCAGACCTGCGCCACGAGCACCGCGCACCCGGCCAACCCCGCCAACGACCACCGGGCCGCGACCGCGCCGATGCCTCCGGCCAGCAACAACGACAGCCCGATCAGGCTCGGCGCGTAGTACCAGTGGTACGGCGGAACGCCCATGAGCGTGTAGACGTAGTAGTGCGCGATCGCGCCGAGCCCGATCAGCGCCCACGGCCACAGCGGCACGGCGCGGCGGAACGCCCTCAGCACGCACGCGATCGGCAAGCACACCAGGCCGAGCACGGCCGGGATCAGCGAAACCACCACGGCCGTCGGGAAAACCCCGTGGTAGAGCTCCAGGCCGTTGCTGAAGTCCCAGTCGCCCCAGGACTTCTGCAGCTGCTTGATCACCAGCGTGTCCGGCACGGCCGAGCCGAAGTACAGCCAGCTGAACGCGAACCACGGCACCACGATCGCCGCGGCCGCCGATAACCAGCGCCACCAGCCGCGCCACAGGCCCGGCCGGCCGATCAGCACCACCAGGACGAACACGCCGAGGTCCAGCCGCGTCAGGGCGAGCAGCCCGGCGGCGACGCCGAACAGCACCGGCCGGCGTTGCACCGCCGCCAGCAGCAGCACGCCGAGCAGCGCCGAGGCGAGCGTCATCTCCAGGCCCACCGTCGAGAGCACCAGCGGGTTCGCCGCCACCAGCAGCGCCCCCACAGCGCCCGTCCAACCAGGGAAACCGCTGGTCCGCGCCGCGCTGCGGAGCGACACCGCGAGCAGGACGTTGGCCAGCACGAACACCACGCCCAGCGCCACGACCGGCTGCCGCACCACCGCCGTGACCGCGGCGAGCACCAGCACGTTCAGCGGCGCGGTCGCGGAGTTCGAGACTTCGGCGCCGATCAGCCCCCAGTGGCCGTGGAACGCCAGGTTCCGGGCATAGCTCAACGTGATGTAGCTGTCGTCGATGAGTGCGCTGTGGACGACCCAGAACAGCGCGCCGGCCACGACGCCGACCACCAGCGGCATCCAGAACGAGCCCGCGGACCGAGTCCGCTCCCGCTGCTCCTCCGCGACCGCAACTTCCGCAACGCCCACCATGTGCCCGCTCCTGTCTGTCCGACACGTGCACGCCGGAGCGGTGCGGCGGGTTGCCCGCCGCGGGCAACCTGCGCGGCGCCCCGATCGTCAATCGGCTGGACGAATTCGGCGCGCCGCCGCCGTGCGTCGCGCGCAGCGTTGGCCAGGATTGAGCAGGCGAGGAAAAGTCCGATCTGCGAGGAGCGCGGTGAAGTACTTGAGCAGTCCGGCACAGCTCGATCCGCCGGCCGAGCCGCAGACCGACGGAACCGGTGCCGACCGCCCGCGGCGATCCCGCGCAGGCCTGTGGGTGGCGCACCTCCTGGCGTGCTGCATCGGCATCGTCGGGCTCGGTTGCGCGCTCGCGCTGCCGTTCGCGCCCGTCTGGGTGGATCGCACCGAGGTGAGCTGGCCGGCCGCCGAGGCCCGGTCCACCACGGCGTTCTTCGCGCCCTACCGGCCCGCGTCGTTCGACGCGTCCGTGCCGTGCCCGGTGCTGCGCGCCGCGCTCGACCGGCCGGCGCGGACGACCGTGCTGACCACCCTGCCGCCGGGCAGCGACCGCGAAGGCCTGGTCCTGACCACCCGCGACGGCAGGCCGGAGCTCGTCCTCGACCAGCACCAGGTCCCGCTGCCGCCCGGCACCTGCGAACTGTCGATCCACGCGGACTCGACGCGATCCGTGGTGACCGCGGGCGGCCGCCCGCCGATCGTGCTGCCCGGCATGGCGGCGCCGGAGATCTTCACCTTCGCCACCGACCTCGAACCCGAGGAGCTCGCCGGGATCTCGGTCACCGCGCGCACCTTCTCCTGGTTCGACACCTCGCCGACCGACATCAAGAGCACCTTGATCACGACCACGCTGGTGCTCGCGCTCGTGTCGCTGGTCCTGCTGTTCGTCCACGCCCCGCCCGCCCTCGGCGCGATCCGCGTGTCGCCGCTGCTCCTGCCGGTCGACGCGCTCGTCGCGGCGGTGCTGGCGGGCTGGCTGGTGATCGGGCCGCTCACGGACGACGACGGCTTCGCGATGATGACCGTCCGCAACTACGACGACGCCGGCGACATCGGCAACTACTACCGCTGGTTCAACGCCTCCGAAACGCCGTTCACGCTGGTCCAGCACCTGATGCGGTGGGTGTCGGAGGAGAGCCTCGCACCCGCCTGGCTGCGCGTGCCCAGCGCGATCGCCGGGCTGCTGACCTGGCTCGTCGTCAGCCGCGGCATCGTCCTGCCGGTGTGCCGGGGCACGCGGCGCCTGCCGTTGCACCTGCTCACCGCGGTGTTCTTCCTGGCCTGCTGGCTGCCGTTCGGGCTGGGCATCCGGCCGGAGCCGTTCGTCGCGCTGGGCACGTCCGCGCTGGTCGCGGCACTGCTGAAGATGGGCCGGACACGCGCGCCGCACTTCTGGCTGGGCGTCGCCGCGCTGATCGCCGGGCTGACGATGTCCGTCACGCCGACCGCCGTGAGCGCGCTGCTCACCGTGCTCGTGTTCACGCCGCGCATCTGGCGGGTGCTGGCGCAGCGCGGTGCCCTGCCGCGGTGGGTCAGCCTGCCCACGCGCGTCGTGCTGCTCGGCTGCGTGGGCTCGGTCGGCCTGGTGGCGATGTTCGCCGACTCGACGCTCAACGGCGTCCGGAGCGCGACCGCGATCCACGACGAGTTCGGGCCGAGCCTCGGCTGGTACCAGGAGATCGACCGGTACGCGAACCTGCTGGGCACCAACATCTGGGGCACCGCCACCAAACGGCTGGTCGTGTTCCTCGTGGTGGCCGCCGTGCTGATCGCGGCGGCGTGCGCGATGCGCCAGGTGCACCGCTGGACCGAGCTGCCCGACCTGCCGATGGTGCTCGGCTCCGTCGTCGCGGTCCTGGTCGCGCTGTGGTTGACGCCGTCGAAGTGGACCCACCACTTCGGGGCGCTCGCCGGGGTCGGCTCGGCGCTGCTCGCGGTGACCGTCGTGCTGCTGGGGCGGGTCGGCCGGATAGAGCGGGCCAGGCGCGAGGCGCGGCTGGTCGGCGTGTTCGGCGGGATCGCCGCGTCGGTGGCCGCGGCCCTGGCGTTCATGGGCCCGAACGTGTGGCCGATGCAGTCCGACCTGGCGATGCCGTGGTCCGACACGCCGGTCCGACCCGGCCTGCCGCTGGACAGCCCGGCGCTCTGGCTCGCCACCGGCGTGGCGGTCGGCGTGCTCGCCTTCTGCTTCGTCCGGATCCGCGCGATGCTGTCGCGACCCGCCCCCCGCGGTCTCATGTGGACGGTCATGCCGATGTCGGTGCTCGGGGCGGCCGCGCTGGCGTCGGTGGCGGTGCTGCTCGGATCGTTCATCGCCGCGCCGCAGACGATGGGCGACCGCTTCTCCATCGCGCGGATGAACTCGCAGAGCATCCGGGGCAGCGGCTGCGGGCTGGAGAACGAGATCGAGGCGCTGCCGATCGCCGCGCGGCTCGCGCCGATCGCCGGAGCCGCCGAGCTCGACGGCTTCACGTCGGCCGGTGGGCCGCCGCAAGAGCCCGACCTGCGCGAAGTGCACCCCGGCGAGCCGCTGCTGGCGAAGCGGCCCGACGACCCGAAGACCCCCGAGGGCGAGGTTGCGACGACGACGGCGAGCCAGTTCGCCTGGACCAGCACGGCGGGCGGGCCGCAGACGACCGGCTCGCTGACCTCGGCCTGGTTCGGCCTGCCCCGGCTCACCGGCGACCAGACGCTGTCCGTGTGGGTATCCGGCCGGCCCGAGCAGGGCAACTCGCTGGCCCTGGAGTTCGGCACCGCGGCGGGTCCGGTGGCGACGCGCGAGCTGCGCGATCCGCCGCCGACGGAGCTGGCGTTCGACGACCCGCGCCACGGCAGGCCGATCGACTGGCGGAACTTCCGCGGCTGGCGGCTGCTCACCGTCGAGCCCGGGCAGATCCCGGCCGGGGTCGACCGGGTCCGGGTGCACGCCGCGGACCGCACCACCGACCAGCAGGGCTGGCTGACGGTCAGCGGCCCGGCGGTGCGGGACGTGGTGCCACTGCGGCAGGCGCTCGCGGAGCGGGAACCGGTGCTGATCGACTGGCCGATGAGCTTCGTGTTCCCCTGCCTGTCCGACTACCCGCGGGTGTCGCACGGCGTCACCGGCACCCCGCGGATGCTGATCACGCCGCCCCTCGGCGAGGGCTCGATGGCGTTCGGACCCGACATCGGCGGTGTGTTCGCCGGGGTTCCGATGCTCTCCCAGCGCTACGAGCTGCCCAGCCGCCTGCGCGACGCCCCCGGCAACACCTGGGGCCACGTCCTATACGCGCGCTACCCGATCGAACGCGACGCGTACGCGACGACGCAGCACCGCGAACGCATCGGCGGCGCCGCAGGAGACCCGGCATACCCCTTCGAAGAGCACTGACCCACGAGTCACCGTTTCCGCTGTTCAGGACCCGTGCGTACGTTGTGCTGCCAGAGCGACACAAAGTGCGCACGGCCCCGGAGCCGTCGATCACGATCACTCCAACGGCATCGACACCGCCCGATCGGGCGCATCGTTTCGGCGCGTCGGGCGGGGTCGGGGCCGTTACCCTGGCGGCGGTTTTCGCACCGTGATCGGCGCAGGAGCAGCGGGGGGTAGCGGTGGCGATCTCGATCTGCTCGTCTATCCGGCCGGCTGGCGGCAATTCCACCGAAGCGCCCGCGACCGGGCCGTCCGAGGCCGGAAGAACCCCCGACTACGCCGAACGTGACCACCTGATCGGGGTGGATTACCCGTTGCCGGGCAACGCCCCCGGCGCGCGGGGCGTTCCTGTTCCACGGTGGGGTTGGCGAGGGGAGTGACCATGGCCGACACGATGCACCAGCAGGTCCGGGTTCCGGTCCCGCAACAGCGGCGGAGAGCCACCGGCGAGGGCGCGCCGCCGCTGATCTCGTACGTGCTGCCGGTCTACAACGAGGTCGCGGGCATCAAGCGGTTCCACGACGGGCTCACCGCGGCCACCGCCACCCGGGCCGAGTTCGACTACGAGTTCGTCTACGTCAACGACGGCTCCTCGGACGGCTCGCTGGGCGTCCTGAAGGACATCGCCAAGAACGACCCTCGGGTGCGGGTGGTGGACTTCGCCCGCAACTTCGGCCACCAGATCGCCATCACCGCCGGGCTGGACCACGCGGGCGGCGACGCGGTGATCGTGATGGACACCGACCTGCAGGACCCGCCGCAGGTCAGCCTGGAGCTGATCGACGCGTGGCTGGACGGCGCGGAGATCGTGTCCGCCCGGCGGCGCACCCGCCGCGACACGCCGTTCAAGCGCGCCACCGCGCACACCTACTACCGGGTGCTGCGGCGCTGCGCCGAGGTGGACATCCCGGTCGACACCGGCGACTTCCGGCTGCTCGACCGGCGGGCCGCCGAGGAGCTGCGGGGCTTCCGGGAGCGCAGCCGGTTCATCCGCGGCATGGTCGCGTCGATGGGCTTCGAGCAGCAGGAGGTGCTGTTCGACCGCGACGAGCGGGTGGCGGGCGAGACCAAGTACCCGATGCGCAAGATGCTGCGGCTGGCGGCCGACGGGGTCACCAGCTTCTCCACGGTGCCGCTCAAGCTGATCACCCGTATCGGCTTCATCACCCTGGTCCTGGCGATGCTCGGCATCGTCTACGCGGTGGCGCTGCGGCTGTTCTTCCCCGCGATCACCGTCTCCGGGTGGACCATGCTGATGGTCGCGATGCTGTTCCTCGGCGGGCTGCAGATGGTGTCGCTGGGCGTCATCGGCAGCTACGTCGGCCGGATCTACCACGAGGTGCAGCAGCGCCCCCTCTACATCGTGCGGAACGTGATATCGCATGACGAAGACTGAGCACGTCGAGGCCCGCGACCGGCTGATCAGCCGGTCGCTGCTGCTGTACGCGGTGATCGGCGCGAGCGGCGTGCTGCTGGACTACCTGCTGTTCCTGCTGCTGTTCAACGCGGCCGGGCTGCACGAGCAGCTCGCGAACGCGATCAGCACGACGGCCGGGATCACCAACAACTTCGTGCTCAACACGCTGTTCAACTTCCGCAAGCGGGACCGGATCGCGGTGCGGTTCCTGCGGTTCTACGCCGTCGGCGTCGCCGGGATCGCCCTGACGTTCGTGCTGCTCCAGGTGTTCTCCGGCTGGCTGGGCATCGACCCGAACCTGGTCAAGGCCGGTTCGCTGCCGGTGGTGCTGATCTTCCAGTACACGATCAACAAGAAGTGGAGCTTCGGATGAGAGTGGGCATCGTCGGGGCGGGCGCGACCGGGCTGACCGCGGCGTTCGACGTGGTGAAGGCCGGGCACGACGTGACGGTGCTGGAAGCGTCGGCGGAGCTGGGCGGGCTGGCAGCGTCGATCGAGGTCGGCGGGACGCCGCTGGAACGCTTCTACCACCACAGCTTCCGTACCGACCGGGCGATGATCGAGCTCGTCGAGGAGCTCGGGCTCGGGCACCTGCTGCGCTTCCACCGGCCCAGCACCGGCGTGTACGTCGACGGGGAGCTGCACGACTTCGGCACGCCGCAGGAGATGCTGCGGTTCCCGAAGTTCTCGCTGCTGGACCGGTTCCGCTTCGGGGCGTCCTCGGCGGCGCTGAAGTTCGTCCGGAACGGACAGCGGTTCAACTCGGTGCGGGCGCTGGACTGGATGCGCCGCTGGGCCGGGCCGCGGGTCACCGAGAAGATCTGGGAACCGCTGCTGACCGGCAAGTTCGGCGGCCACGCGGAGCAGATCTCGATGGCCTGGCTGTGGGCCCGGATCCACTACCGCACCTTCGAACTCGGTTACGTGCACGGCGGTTTCGAGCGGGTGTACCGGGCGCTGCTGGACGCGGTGACCGAGCGCGGCGGGAAGGTCGAGTTCGGCAAGCCGGTCGAGACGATCCGCCAGCCCGGCGCGACGGTGCTGGTGGGCGCCCGGGACGGCAGCAGCTACGAGTTCGACCGGCTGATCGTGACGGTGCCGCAGCCGGTGTTCGCGAAGGCGGCGGGCATCGACGCCGACAACGTGCTGTGGCAGAACCAGTACCTCGGCGCGACCTGCTTCATCCTGGAGTGCGACCGCAGCGTCATCCCGCACTACTGGCTGAACATCAACGACACCGCGTTCCCGTTCCTGGCGGTCGTCGAGCACACGAACATGGTCGACCGCAGCGAGTACGGCGGCCGGCACGTCGTGTACGTCGGCAACTACGTGCCGCGCGACGACTGGCGGTTCACCACCGACCCCGCCGAGCTGCTGGAGCGCTACATCCCGTGGCTGCGCAAGCTGAACCCGGACTTCGACCGCTCCTGGATCCTGGACTGGCACTTCTCCAAGGCGGGCTTCGCCCAGCCGATCGTGACGCCGCAGTACCGCGCCCTGATCCCGGGCCACCGAACGACGATGCCGGGAGTGACCCTGGCGACGATGTCCCAGATCTACCCCCAAGACCGAGGCCAGTCCTACGCCATCGCAATGGCCCACGAAGTAACCCGCCACCTCGGCCTCAACCACGGCTGACCCGCAATCTCGCGTCACCCGGGTGGCGTCCGCCGGTGCGGCGCAAGCGTTCTGGGTCTCGAAAGCGACGACCGACGAGACCGACGCGGCTGACGAAGGGTGGCGCGCAGCTCGGTGGAGCTGCGCGCCACCTCCGGATCAGGCCTTGTTGAGGCCCGGCTTGCCGTCTTCGACCACGAACGACGCCAGGGTTTCCACCGGAGCGCCCGGCTTCGAGACGTACGGGACCACTCGGTAGTCCGCCCGCAGCTCGCCCGCCGTGAACTTCGTCCGGATGTAGCCCCGCTGGTTGTTGTACAGGCGGACGTGCGGGTTCTCCGCCAGGTAGCCCTTCTCCTTGTTCGTCAGGTTCGGCGAGCCGTCGCCGCCGCTGGTGATCGACGTGGTCGTCAGCTCCGTGCCGACGATCTTGTCGCCGTCGTGGATGTCGTTGGCCCAGTTGGTGTGCACGTCACCGGTGAGCACCACCGGGTTCCGGGTCTTCGCCTGCTCCCAGCCCTTGATGACGCGGGTCCGCGAACCGACGTAGCCGTCCCAGGCGTCCGGGTTGTAGGCCTTGTCCGAGCCGTTGAGGTAATCGATCTCGGCGAACATGACCTGCTGGCCGAGCACGTCCCACTTGGCGTTGGAGCGGCGCAGGCCGTGCAGCAGCCAGCGCTCCTGCTCCGCGCCGGTGAGGCTGCGCTTCGGGTCCAGCCGGGCCGGGTCCTGGGTCGGGAACTTGTCGCCGCCGACCTGGTCGTCGCGGTACTGCCGGGTGTCGAGCATGTGGAACGTCGCCAACCGTCCCCATTGGACGCGGCGGTGCAGCCGGAGGTCGATGCCGTGCGGGATCTGCGCGCGGCGCAGCGGCATGTTCTCGTAGTAGGCCTGGAAGGCGGCCTTGCGGCGCTCCAGGAAGTTCGGCTGCGGGGTCTCCGGCTTCTCGTAGACCTCGTCGGCCCAGTTGTTGTCCACCTCGTGGTCGTCCCACACCACGACCCACGGGGCCACCGCGTGCGCCTGCTGCAGGTCCGGGTCGGCCTTGTACTGGGCGTGCCGCTGGCGGTAGTTGGCCAGCGTCTCGGTCTCCGGCCCGGCGTGGTCGCGCGGGTTGCCGCCCGGCGCGACGTAGACGCCGGCCTTGTACTCGTACTGGTAGTCGCCGAGGTGCAGCACCAGGTCGGGGTGCTCCTCGGCGAGGTGCCGGTAGGCGGTGAAGTAGCCGTGCTCGTACTGCGAGCAGGACGCGAACGCCATCGACAGGCTGGTCAGCGCGCCCGGCAGCGGCGCGGTGCGGGTGCGGCCGGTCGGCGAGAGCGAGCCCTCGGCGCGGAAGCGATAGAAGTACTCGCGGTCCGGGCGCAGCCCGAAGAGCTCGACGTGCACGCTGTGCCCCAGCTCCGGCGCGGCCTGCGCCTCGCCGCGCTGCACGACGCGCTTGAAGAGCTCGTCCTCGGCGACCTCCCACTGCACCGGGAAGGTCCGGTTCGGCATGCCGCCCATGCCGTCCTCGGCCAGTGGGTTCACCGCCAGGCGGGTCCACAGCACGACGCCGTCGGGCGCGGGATCGCCGGACGCGACACCGAGCGCGAAGACCTCGCCCCGCCGGGCGACGCCGGCACCCGGCTGCGCGACCGCCGGCAACGCGGCCACAGTGGACAGTGCGGCGGCACCCGCCAAAGTGCCGCCGAGCAACACGCTGCGCCGCGAGACGCCGGTGGGTTCAGACAAGACGACCTCCATCGTTCGGGAAACGCCCCAACTCTCACCCCGAACGATGAAGGCACCCTGCCCACCGGGTGATCAGCAAATGAACAACCAGCACCTCACCGCGGCAACAACGCGGCGGGATCGACGGTCAGCTGAGACGGCGACTCCAGGTACATGGTCGTCGCACTTTCGGTGACCAGGAGATAACGCTCGTCCTTGAGCTCGTACGCGGCCAGGCTGATCGGCTTTTCGAGATCGACGATCCAATAGTTGGGAATCCCCGCCTCCGCGTACTCGGCGAACTTGAGGACTCGGTCGATCCTCCCCGAACCTGGCGAAACCACCTCGACCGCCAGCACCACGTCCGAAGCCTGATACCGCGCGGGATTCTCCTTGGCCAATGCGGTCGGGACGACGACGAGATCAGGAACTCGCACAGTGGCCAAGTGCTCGAACAGCACGACTTCGACCTCAGCCAACGCAACGAAGGACTTGGGCAGCTGTGCTCGCAACTGGTAGCCGAGTTCCATCAGTGCCAACTGGTGGAAGGACACCGGCCGAGGAGTCACGTGGAGGATCCCTTCAACGAGTTCAACGCGATGGCTGTTGTCCTCGGGAAGAGCGGCCCAATCTTCCAGGGACAGTAGGTGGTCCGGCCGCGTCACAGCGCTCATCGCGCACTCCTCCTCAGGCCAGGTACCGGTTACTTGGCTATTGTGCCCCACTCACCCAACAGTGTCCCCGGTCAGCGCGTTGGACCGAAATGCAGCGGCGCCCCCGGCCTGGTTCGGTCGGGGGCGCCGCTGTATTGGTCCTCTTACAGGTAGAACGCCAGGAAGAGGCAGCCGGCGAGGATCACGCCGAGGACCATCAGGACCTTGTCCTTCAGGACCACTTCCTCCGGCTCCCCGGCCACGCCCTTGTCGATGTCCACCGCGTACCGCAGGATCGCGATCACCATCGGGATGATCGAGATCAGGCCCCAGCGGGACGACTCGTCCTCCTGGATGGCGTACGCCCACAGGGCGTAGCACATGATCGTGATCGCCGCCGCGATCGCCCACACGAACCGCAGGTACGACGGCGAGTAGGCCTTCAGCGACTTGCGGATCTTCGCGCCGGTCTCCGCCGCCAGCTTCACCTCGGCGTAGCGCTTGCCCGCCACCATGAACAGCGAGCCGAACGCGACGATCAGGTAGAACCACTGCGTGATGACCAGGTTCGCGGCGGCACCACCGGCGATGGCGCGCAGCAGGAAGCCGGACGCCACGATGCACAGGTCGATCACCGGCTGGTGCTTCAGGCCGAAGCAGTAGCCCAGCTGCACGGCGATGTAGACCGCCATCACCGCGAGTAGCTGCATGCTGGTCACGGCCGAGATCAGCAGCGAGCCGCCGAGCAGCAGCACGCACACCGCGTACGCGATCGGCACCGGGATCAGGCCGGCGGCGATCGGACGGTTCCGCTTGGTCGGGTGCTGCCGGTCCGCCTCGACGTCGATCGCGTCGTTGACGAAGTAGATGCCGGACGCGGCCATCGAGAACACGATGAACGCGACGACCGAGTGCCACAGCACGCCCGGGTTGAGGATCTCGCCCGCACCGAACGGCACGGCCAGCACCAGGACGTTCTTCACCCACTGCTTGGGGCGCAGTTCCTTGATCAGGCCGGTGACCAGGCCCGCCGTGGTGCCCGCCTTCGCGGTCACCTTCGCGTGGTAGGCGTCCGAGGACTTGTCCTTGACGTCGTCGGACTTGACCGGAGCGGCCTCCAGCACCTCGTCGCCGAACTCGGCGCCGATCGTGCCGTCCGCGTCCGCCTCGACCTCGGCCAGCTTGGCCTTCGCGGCCTTGTCGGCACCGGACTCGTCCGCGTCGGACTTGTCGTCATCGGACTTGTCCGCACCGGACTCGTCGGTGCCGGGCTTCTCGGTGCCGGCCAGCACCGCGTCGCCGACGGCGGCACCGTTGCTGCCTTCCGCCTCGGCCTCGGTCGAGGCATCGGGCTTCCCGGTGTCGACCTCGGTTTCGTTCTTGTCAGCCACGGTTCCTCCGCCGTCTCATGAATCGCCGCACGCCCCACGCCACGGCACCGCCGAGCGCCGAACCGGCGACCACATCGCTCGGATAATGAACCCCCAGGACAAGCCGGCTGACCATCATCGGCGGCACCAGCACCGGGGTCAGCTTCTTGCCCGTCATCCCGCCGTAGAGCACCGCGGCGGCCGTCGTGGACGTCGCGTGCGAGGACGGGAAGCTCAGCTTGCTCGGCGTGCCCACGAGCACCTGCACCTCGGGGTCGGCGGGCCGGCGGCGCCGCACCACCCGCTTCACCGCGATCGACGCCGCGTGCGCGGCGGCGACCCCGGCGGCGGCGGTCAGCCACTCGCCGCGGCGCTTGCGGTCCACCAGCGCGCCGACCGCGCCGATGGCCAGCCAGCCGCCGGCGTGCTCGCCGAACAGCGACATCGCCCGCGCGGTCTTCACCACCGCCGGCTTCGCCAGCGCGCCCTGCACCTTGCGCAGCGCGACGGTCTCGGGGGTGACCGCCGCCGCCGATGCCTCTTCAGCGAGTTCTTCGGGGGCGGTCGCCGTCGTCAGCTCTGCCACATCGTCTCCGGGTGAGTCGGGGTCACTTCTTGTCGAAGACCTGTTTCCAGGACTCCGCACTGGTCAGCTCCGGCAGCGCGGCGCGGTAGGCCGACCGCAGCCGGCCCCACTCCTGCGCCAGCCGCTTGTAGTTCGCCAGCGCGCGCAGGCCGAGCCGACGGAACTCCTCCGGGTCGCGGCGCCGGAACGCCACGCCGCTGCCGTCGGCGTTCGACACGGTCGCGCTGTCCAGGTTGCCCAGCAGGAACCACCGTGCGGCGGCAGCGGGCACGTTCAGCTGGGGCCTGTCGGAGGCCGTCTTCGTCGGCTCCTTCAGGTTGTGCAGCAGCGCCTTGGACGCGCGGGCCGCGATCACCGCCGGGTTCACCGGCGGCTTGAGCAGGCCCTCGGCCATGATCGGGTCCGCCGACGGCGGCGGGAACTCGCGGGCCGACGGCAGCGTCTTGGCGTCGTCGTAGTCCTTGCGCAGCTCGCGGACCTCCGGCAGCGCCGTGCGCAGCGTCTCGAACAGCCCGTCCGGGCCGGCCATGAAGTCCTCGATCGCCTTCTGCTGGACCGCGACCGTGGAGTACTCCATCGACAGCAGGTGCCGGAGCGTGAGCTTCAGGCCCTGCTTGACGATGTTGGACTTGACTTCCTCCGGGCTGTGCAGCGCGGCCAGGATCAGCCTGTTGCGGGTGTGGAAGTACGCGGTCCAGTCCGTGGCGTCGTTCTTGTCGGTCCACGGCATGTGCCAGATCGCCGCGCCCGGCAGCGTCACCGTCGGGAACCCGTGCCCGCCCGCGCGCAGGGAGTACTCGGAGTCGTCGTGCTTGATGAACAGCGGCAGCGGCAGCCCGGTGCGCTCGATGACCTCGCGCGGAAACAGGCACATCCACCAGCCGTTGTAGGTGGAGTGGATGCGCTGGTGCAGCTTGGCCGTCTTGCGCAGCGTCTTCTTGGCGAAGTCGTGGTCGGTGACCGCGCCCGGCGCGGCCCGCCAGATGCCCTGCGCGAGGTCGACGACCTCGCCCATGGTGTGCAGCCGCGAGCGGGCCTGCAGGTTGAGCATCTGCCCGCCGACGATCACCGGGTTCGACGCCGCGCGCGCGAACGCGTTCGCGCGGAGCACGCCGTCGGGCTCCAGCGCGATGTCGTCGTCGATGACCATGACCTGCTCGGCGTCCGAGTTGTGCACGCCCTCGTACATGACGCGGGTGAAGCCGCCGGAGCCGCCGAGGTTGTCCTGCTCGATGACGTGCAGCTTGTCGCCGATCCGGCGGGCGGCCTCGTCGAAGCCCTCGGTGTCGCGGATCTTCTGCGGGCCCTGGTCGGCGACCACGACGCGCTCAACGACCGCCATCACGTCCGGGTCCTCGCCCAGCGTCTGCAGGGCGAGCACGCAGTCGGCGGGCCGGATCGTGGTGGTGCCGATCAGCACCTTCTGCTTGGGCAGCGGCACGTCGGTGGTCCACGCCGCCTCGTCGATCTCCAGCGAGGCGTCGTTGGTGAACAGGTCGAACCAGATCCAGCCGCCGTCCTCGAACGGCGTCAGCGCCACCCGGAACTCCAGCGAGGTCCAGTCCGGGCTGTCGACCGGGCTGCCCTGCAGGTGGACGCTGTCGCCGTTGGCCTTCGAGCGGTAGACGTCGAGCCGACCGGCCCCCTTGACCTTCAGCCGCAGCACGACCTCGTCGACCTTGGTCCAACGCTTCCAGTAGCTGGCCGGGAAGGCGTTGAAGTAGGAGGCCAGGGAGATCTTGCTGTTCGCGGGCACCACCAGGCGGCGGCGCGACACGACGGTCGCGGAGCTGTTCAGCGCCGTGGGCTCGTCGATGTACAGCGGGCGCACGTCCAGCGGGTCTTCGCCGCGCGGGAACACGACGCGCTGCAGCACCTGCTCGGGCGCCACGTCGGCGGTCCCGGTGCGCATCGATGTCACGTCGCTGAGCTTGCTCTCGCCCGCGGCGGCGGCACGGTCCTCTCGAGGGGTCCGGTCGGTCACGTCAGTCCTCCAGCGAGCCGTCCAGCGAGCGCCCCTCGGTGAAGTACGGGGCGATCTTGTTGTCGAACATGCTCAGCGCCGAACCGATGGCCATGTGCATGTCCAGGTACTTGTAGGTCCCGAGCCGCCCGCCGAAGACGACCTTGCGCTCCTTGGCCTCCTTCTTGGCCAGCTCGCGGTAGGCCTCCAGCTTCTGCCGGTCCTCCGGGGTGTTGATCGGGTAGTACGGTTCGTCACCGCTCTCCGCGGCCCGCGAGTACTCGCGGACGACGACCGTCTTGTCCTTCGGGTAGTAGTCGCGCTCCGGGTGGAAGTGCCGGAACTCGTGGATCCGGGTGTACGGGACTTCCTGGTCGGCGTAGTTCATCACCGACGTGCCCTGGAAGTCCCCGGTCGGCACGACCTCGGTCTCGAAGTCCAGGGTGCGCCAGCCCAGCTCACCCTCGACGTAGTCGAAGTAGCGGTCCAGCGGGCCGGTGAAGACGACCGGCACGTCGGCGGGCAGCTCGGCGCGCACGTCGAAGAAGTCGGTGCTCAGCCGGACCTCGATGTTGTCGTGGTCGGCCATCTTCTGCAGCCAGGCCGTGTAGCCGTCGACCGGCAGGCCCTCGAAGCTGTCGTTGAAGTACCGGTTGTTGAAGTTGTAGCGGACCGGCAGGCGGCTGATGACGGCCGCGGGCAGTTCCTTGGGGTCGGTCTGCCACTGCTTGGCCGTGTACCCGCGCACGAACGCCTCGTACAGCGGGCGGCCGATCAGCGAGATGGCCTTCTCCTCCAGGTTCTGCGCGTCCGCCGTGTCGATCTCGGACGCCTGCTCGGCGACCAGCGCCTTGGCCTCGTCCGGGGTGAACGAGCGGCCGAAGAACTGGCCCAACAGGCCCAAGTTCATCGGGAACGAGTAAATCTGCCCCTGGTACTTGGTGAACACCCGGTGCTGATAGTCCGTGAACTCGGTGAACTGGTTCACGTAGTCCCACACGCGTTTGTTCGAGGTGTGGAAGAGGTGTGCGCCGTAGCGGTGCACCTCGATACCCGTTTCGGGCTCCGCCTCCGAGTAGGCGTTGCCGCCGATGTGGTCACGTCGGTCCAGCACCAGCACCCGCTTGTCCAGCTGGGTGGCGGCGCGCTCTGCGATCGTGAGGCCGAAGAATCCGGAACCAACAACGATCAGGTCATAGCCTGCGAAGCTCACAGCCGTCGAGGGTAGCGGGGACGAACCACCGGCCCGAAACCGCGTTGACGTTCCAGGCTACGCATGGCTACGGGGCGTGTCGATATCGCGTCAGCGGGGCGCATTTTCGCCTTTGATCAGGCATTTTTCGCAACAGCGGGTGATTCCGGCAGTACCGTTCGCAGCTATTCTCGAATGTTATTACTCGTCAGGCGACCCGACCGGCGTGTCGTGCCTTCGATAACATCGCGCCCGGCGCGACGCGAGTGCGCCGCGCCGCATTCCAGGGGCGGTGAGCATCGGTTTTGGCACGCGCACGTGATGGGCGGGTACTGCTGGTCGCGGCGGTGATCGTCGAGGTCCTCGCGATCTGGTTCGTGCACTGGATCGACACCCGCGGCTACATGGACACCGAGATCTACCGGCTCGGTGCCCGCGCGTGGCTGAACGGTCTCCAGGTGTACGGCGCCGACCTGACGCCGGAGACGCCGGACTACGGCACGTTGCCGTTCATCTACCCGCCGTTCGCAGCGCTGCTGTTCATCCCGCTGACCTGGCTGTCGGTGGACGGCGCGGTGGTGCTGGTGGCGGTGCTGTCGCACATCGCGATCCTCGTCACCGCCTACTCGCTGGCCCGCTCGTCCAGCTACCTCGCGCCGCGCGCCGGGCAGGTCGCGGTGGCCACGGCGGTGCTGATGCCGTGGTTCACGCTGATCGAGCCGTCCCGCGAGACGATCAACTACGGGCAGATCAACCTGGTGCTGATGGCGCTGGTCGCGGCCGACTGCCTGCTGCCGCGCACCCGGTGGCCGCGCGGGCTGCTGGTGGGCATCGCGGCGGCGATCAAGCTCACGCCGCTGGGCTTCCTGCTGCTTTTCCTGCTGCGCCGGGACTACCGGGCGATGGCCGTGACCACTGCCACCTTCGCCGCCACCGTGCTGATCGGGTGGATCGCCGCGCCGAAGGACTCGGCCGACTGGTGGCTGGACAGGATGCTGTCCACGGGGGACTCGTTCGGCACCGTCTACGCCGGCAACCTCACGCTGCGGAGCCTGCTGGCGAAGCAGTCGCTGACCGGGTTCGAGCTGAACTCGCTGTGGCTGCTCGGTTCGGTGCTGCTGCTCGTGCTGGCGGTGCTCGGCATGCGGTACGCGCTGCGGATGGACAACGTGCCGCTGGCGCTGGTGCTCAACGCCGTGCTGGTGCTTCTGGTTTCGCCGATCTCCTGGTCCCACCACTGGGTCTGGGCCGGGCCGGCGTTGGCGCTGCTGTTCGCGATGTCGCTGCGGCACCGCTGGCACGGCTTGCTGCTCACAGTCGGGTTTTGCGCGCTGACGGTGCTCGTCGGTCCGCAGTGGTACCTGCCGAACACCGAGGACCGCGAGCTGGACTGGACGTTCTCGCAGCAGATCGTCGGCAACGCCTACACGCTGATCGGCATCGGTTTCCTGATCGCCGCCGCGGTCGCCCACCTCCGCTCCCGGTCGGCCCCGGGCGCCCCGCAACTTCCATTGAAATCGAAGATCCGATTTCCATTGAAACCATAGAAGTTGTCCACACCCTCCGGCGTGTCGTGTCCCGACACGCCGGAGTCCCGCAATTTCAATGGAAATCGAAGATCTGATTTCCATTGAAATTGCGGAATTTGTCCACATCGGACGGCGGAGCGACGTCACTCGTCCAGAGCAGTTGGGGCGGCGGCTGATCGGCGCCCACCGCATACTCGCCTCGCACAGCCCCGATCACCGCGCGGAAGCGAGGTATCGCCCATGCGTCTCCGGTTGAGCGTTCCGATCGCACTGCTGCTCGCCTCCACCGCACTGCCCGCCACGGCGGAGCCCCCCGAGACCACCAGCACCCGAATCGCATTGCGCGACACGCCGCTGACCCGCGACGCGACGCGGGAGGTGCACGCCGACCGCGCTTTCGACCTGGTCGGACTGACCTGGCGCGGTCCGGCGCCGGAGCGCATCGAGGTGCGCACCCGGACCGGTTCCCACTGGACCCCGTGGACGGCGCTGGAGCCGATCGACTCGGCTCCCGACCGCGGCACCCTGCAGGGCAGCGAACCGCTGTGGACCGGCCGCGCCGACACCGCGCAGGTGCGGGCCCGCCGGGGCGGCGTCGACGTGACCGGTGATCTGGAGCTCGTCGCGATCGACCCGGGCACGGCACCGGCCGCGGCGCCTCGATCGAACGCTCCCGGCCAGCCGCCGGTCGTCGGCCGCGCGCAGTGGGGCGCCGACGAGGCCCAGATGACCTGGCCGCCGGAGCGCACCGAGACCAAGGCCGTCGTGGTGCACCACACCGCCGGGACCAACGACTACGGCTGCCGCGAGTCGGCCGCCATCGTGCGGGCGATCTACCGCTACCACGCCGTCGAGTTGAAGTGGGGCGACATCGGCTACCACGCGCTGGTCGACAAGTGCGGCACGATCTTCGAGGGCCGCGCGGGCGGGCTGCGCGACACCATCGTCGGCGGGCACGCGCGGGGCTTCAACCAAGGCACGTTCGGCGTGTCGATGATGGGCAACTACGACCGCGTCGTGCCGCCCCCCGAAACCGTCGAGTCGGTCGCGGCGATCAGCGCGTGGCGGCTGGGCACGGCCCGGGTGGCCGCGGACGGCCGCACCGAGCTGATCGCGGGGCCCGCGGGCAACTCGCACTTCCCGGCCGGCGCGGCGGTCCCGCTACCGACGGTCTTCGGCCACCGCGACGTCAGCAGGACGGCCTGCCCGGGTCAGCGCGGGTACGAGCGGCTCGACGAGATCCGCGCCCGCGCGACGGCCCTGCAACGCGACAACCGGCCCTGACACCCGGCGCTCACGCGCCGCTGCTCACCGACCCGATGCCCTGCATCGCGATGTCGAAGCCGCGCCTGACCGCGGCCTGAGCCGCGTCGAACGAACCGGTCTCCGCCAGGCTGGTCACCAGCGCGCCTTGGGCCGCGCCCACCAGGGCCCCGACGACGGCGGCGGCGCTGATCGGATCCAGCTCGTCCGGGTACGCCTGCCGCAGGGCTTCGGCCAGCCGGCTCTGCGCCGCCTGCACGTGCCGGAAATAGTGCGCCTGCAGGGCCGGAACGGTGGTGACCAGGCGGTTGCGGGTCACGGCCAGCTCCGGGTCCAGATCGAGGTTCGGCTCCGACTGCAGATCGGCGTAGCCGGTCGCGAACATCCGCAGTGTCTGCTCACCAACCCGCATGAGCACCTGACCAGGCGTTTCGTCCGGCTCGCGCTCGGCGATCAACCGGAGGGCGAGGTCCATGCGCGTCTCGAAGCCCGTGAAGAGCACGTCCTCCTTGCTGGGGAAGTAGTTGAAGAACGTCTTGGTGGACACCTCCGCGGCCGCGGCGATCTCGGCCACCGTGGTCGCGTCGTAGCCCTTGTCCCCGAACAGCCGGACCGCCGCGCGGACCAGCGCATCCCGCGTGCGCAGCTTCTTCCGCTCGCGCAATCCCACGCCATCCGCCATGGCCGGCATCTTACACTCCAGAGTTTTTTACATTGATTGTAGTTTTTCCTGAAAGGTGCTATTACATTGCCTGTAAATTTTTCTGACCGAGGGAGCACGGCATGACCGAGACCTTCCCAACCCCAGTCGACATGCCCATCGCGCGCAGCACCCCCTTCGACCCGCCGGAAGAGCTGCTGCGGCTGGGCGAAGAGCGGCAAGTCAGGCCGCTGGCGTTCCCGGACGGCCACGTCGGCTGGCTGGTGACCGGCCACGTCGCGGCCCGCGCCGTGCTCGCCGACCCGCGCTTCAGCGTTCGACCGGAACTCCGGCGCCTCCCGTTCCCCCACCCGGCCTCGGAGCAGCAGCCGATGCCGGGCGTGTTTCTGCGGATGGACCCGCCGCAGCACACCCGCTTCCGCAGGCTGCTCACCGGCCAGTTCACCGTGCGGCGGATGAAGCAGCTGGAGCCGCGGATCCAGCAGATCACCGACGCCTGCCTGGACGACATGGCCCGGACCGGCCCGCCGGTCGACCTCGTGCAGACCTTCGCCCTGCCGATCCCGTCACTCGTGATCTGCGAACTGCTCGGCGTCCCCTACGCAGACCGGGAGCGGTTCCAAACCGTCACGCGCACCCTCGTGTCGGTGGAGGTGAGCGACGAGGAGTACCACCAGGCCTGGCGCGATATCGCCGACTACCTCGGCGAACTCGTCCGGGCCAAGCAGGCCGATCCGACGGACGACCTGCTCGGCGGCCTCGCGGGCAGCACCGAGGTGACCGACGAAGAACTGACGGGCATCGCAACCTTGCTGCTGCTCGCCGGCCACGAGACGACCGCGAACATGCTGTCGCTCGGCACGTACGCCCTGCTGCGCCACCCGGATCAGCGCGCCGCGCTGACCGCCGACCCGTCGCGCGTCGACGGCGCGGTCGAGGAACTGCTGCGCCACCTCTCGATCATCGGGATGCTCACCCGGACCGCGTTGGAGGACGTCGAGCTCGAAGGTCAGCGCATCGAGGCGGGCGATTCGGTGGTGATCTCGGTGTCGGCCGCCAACCGGGCGCCGGAGCTGTTCGACGATCCGAACGCCTTGGACGTCGGCCGGGCCGCCGGTCGGCACCTCGCGTTCGGGCACGGCGTCCACCAGTGCCTCGGGCAGCAACTGGCCCGGATCGAGATGCGGATCGCGTACGCGTCGCTGTTCAAGCGGTTCCCGGCGCTACGGGCAGCGGTGCCACCGGAGGACGTTCCGGCCCGCGACGACATGTTGATCCACGGCCTGCACAGCCTGCCGGTCACCTGGTGAGGAGCCGAGCCTGATGCGAATCGAAATCGACCGGGACCGCTGCGTCGGGGCCGGAATGTGCGCCCTGGCCGCGCCGAGCGTGTTCGACCAGAACGAAGAGGACGGCCTGGTGCTGCTCGTCGATGCCGAGCCGCCGGAAGAGGCCCGCGAATCGGTGCGCACTGCCGCGGTCACTTGCCCGTCCGGGGCCGTCGCCGTGTCGTGAGTGGTGGTTCCGGTATGAACCGGAGCGTCACCACCAGCGGTCGAGGACGTGCGCCACGCCGTCTTCGGCGTTGGTGGCGGTGGTGACCTCGTCGGCCACCGCCAGGGCCTCCTTGTGGGCGTTGCGCATCGCCACGCCGTGGCCCGCCCACTCCAGCATCGGCACGTCGTTGGGCATGTCGCCGAAGGCGATCACGTCCTCCTGGGCCACGCCGAGCTTCCCGGCCACCGCCGCCAGCCCGGTCGCCTTGTCCACGCCCGGCGCCGACAGCTCGATCAGGCCCGCCGTGGTCGAGTAGGTCAGCTGCAGCTGCGAGCCCAGCACCTCGCCCGCCGCCGCGGCCATCTCCGCGCTGGTCATGTGCTTGTGCAGGACCAGCAGCTTCACCGCCGGCTTGCCGGTCAGCTCGTCGGTGCCGGCCACTCGGATGTCCGAATTCGGCCACGCCCGGCGGAAGTCCACCTCGGCGAGGAACTGCTCGTGCGGCCGGTCCCGCGCCCCGTCGGTGGTCCGCTCCACCGCGAAGGCGCAGCCCGGCAGCTCGTGCCGCAGCTCGCGGGCGACGTCGTGCAGCAGCATCGGGTCGATCACATGGCTTTGCAGCACCCGGTCGGCGGCCGCGTCGTAGAGCACCGCGCCGTTCGCGCACACCGTCACCCCGGACACGCCCAGGCCTTCGACCACCGTCGGCACCCAGCGCGGCGGACGCCCCGTGACCAGGACGAACGGCGTTCCCGACGCCACCACCCGCTGCACCGTCCGCGCGGTTCGCGGGCTCACCCGCTCCATCGGGTCGAGCAGGGTTCCGTCCACGTCGGATGCCACCAGGCCAGGTTTGCGCACGACGCCATCCTGCCTGGTCCCGGTCGCCGCCCGGGAGTCGAGGACCCGCCGCCGCGACCCGGGCCACGTTTCCGCATCACCTGATCGGGTCGATAAGGGCCGGGCGGTACCAGTACGGTCGACGGCGTGCGAGTTGGGATCGTGATTTTGCCCGAACACCGGTGGTGGGCCGCCGAGCCGCTGTGGCGGATGGCCGAGGAGTACGGCTTCGCCCACGCGTGGACCTACGACCACCTCGGTTGGCGGTCCCTTGTGGACAAGCCGTGGTTCGACGCGGTTCCGACGCTGACCGCGGCCGCCACGGTCACCTCGACGATCCGGCTGGGCACCCTGGTCGCGTCGCCGAACTTCCGGCACCCCGCGCACTTCGCGCGGGAGCTGACCGCGCTGGACGACATCGCCGACGGCCGCCTCACCCTGGGCATCGGCGCCGGTGGCGTCGGCTTCGACGCGCACGTGCTGGGCCGCCCGGAGCTGACCGCCGGGCAGCGCGTCGACCGGTTCACCGAGTTCGTCGAGCTGCTCGACCAGATCCTCACCCGCGACTGCACCGATCACTCCGGCGAGTACTACACGGCCGTCCAGGCCCACCGGGCGCCCGGCTGCGTGCAGCTGCCCCGGGTGCCGTTCGTGGTCGCCGCCAACGGGCCGCGGTCGATGCGGCTGGCGGCCCGGTACGGCCAGGGCTGGGTGACCACCGGACGGGAGGCCGACGACCCGGAGGCCTGGTGGCGGTCGGTCGGGGAGCTGTCGCTGCGGTTCGCCGAGGTGCTCGCCGAGCAGGGCCGGGACCCGGCGAAGGTCGACCGGTACCTGCAGGTGGACGCCGGTCCGGTCTACTCGATGTCCAGTGTGGACCACTTCCGGGACGTGGTCGGCCGGGCCACCGAACTCGGCTTCACCGACGTCATCACGCATTGGCCGCGGGCCGACGAGCCCTACGCGGGCAAGGAGTCCACCGTCGAGGAGATCGCCTCGGAGGTCCTCCCCGAGCTGTGACCTCCCCGTGACAACCCGAGCACGGACTCCGCACCGGCTAGGAGCGCTGCGGTTCAACCTTGGCGTCAGCTACGCCGAGGTCAAGGAGATCTGGCAGGAGTGATCAAGCCTCGCCGCGGGGCGACGTCTGCAGCGTCGCCCCGACCGCGAGGAACTCCGCGGGCTCGCCGCCGAGCGCCGAGAGCCGGTGCGGGACCCGGGAGCTGAAGCTGACGCTGTCGCCGGCCCGCAGGGTCGTCGTCCCCTGGTCGAACTCGACGTGCAGCCGCCCGCTGAGCACGTAGAGCCAGTCGTGGCCCTCGTGCCGGACCGGCCGCACTCCCTCGCTGGACGGCGAAATCCGGTAGCGGGCGGCGTAGAGCCCCGGGATCACCGCGCGCGGCGTCAGCACCTGCAGGGCCATGCCGTCGGTGTCGACCGTCGGCGCCTCATCGCCGCGCAACACCATCACGGCCGGCCCCGGCTTGTTGTCGGTGAACAGCTCGGACAGCCCGACGCCCAGCGCGGTCGCCAGCTGGGCCAGCACATCCAGGGACGGTGTCGCGTCGCCGCGCTCCACGTTCCCCAGCAGCGCCACGCCCAGGCCGGCCCGCTCCGCCAGGTCCGCCTGGTCCAGCCCGCGCGCCGCCCGCAACCGGCGGATCCGGTCGCCGAGACCGGCCAGGGCGCGGGCCTGTGAAGAGGTGTCCGACACGCCCCCACCATAAGTCGGGTACCGGGGGCTCGCCGTGATCGCAGGTGTGCCCCCGGCGGTCGCCGGGTAGGCCTTGCGCGGCAGGAGGTGGTGACGATGTCGGCGGAGAACGTCGTGCAACGCCTGCTGGACGAGGCGGGCACCACCTACGCCGCCCAGGCCGGGATCTCGCTGGCGAACAAGCCCGCCCCGCTGTACCGGCTGCTGGTGCTGGCGGTGCTGATGTCCACCCGGATCAAGGCCGAGCTGGCGGTGTCGGCCGCGCGGGAACTCGCGGAATTCGGGACGCCGCAGAAGATGTGCGACGCGACCTGGCAGCAACGCGTCGACGCGCTCGACCGCGGGCACTACGCACGGTACGACGAGAGCACCGCGACGGCGCTCGGCAAGGGCGCGCAGCTGCTGATCGACCGGTACCACGGGGATCTCCGGCGGATCCAGGCGAAAGCGGACGGAGACATCGACGTGCTGCAGGAGAAGCTCATCGAGCTGCCACGGCTCGGCCCGGTGGGTGCGGACATCTTCTGCCGCGAGGTGCAGCTGGTGTGGCCGGAACTCCGGCCGTTCTTCGACAAGAAGGCGCTGGCGGGTGCGGAGAAACTGGGCCTGCCGACCGATCCGGACGAGCTCGCGGAGCTCGTCGAAGGGCACGAACTCGCCCGCCTGGCGGCGGCCCTGGTGCGGGCCACGCTGGACCGCGGCCTCGCCGCGGAAATCACCAAGGCCGCATGACGCCGCTGGTCACCGGTTTCCGCAGTTTCAATTGAAACTGCGCACCAGACACGGGCAGGGCCGCAGTTTCAATTGAAACTGCGGCCCTGCCCGTGGTCGATCACTTGGGTTCGAGGACCTCTCGGCCGCCGAGGAACGGGCGCAGCGCCTCGGGCACTCGCACCGAACCGTCCGGCTGCTGGTGGTTCTCCAGGATCGCGACGATCCAGCGGGTCGTCGCCAGCGTGCCGTTGAGGGTGGCCGCGATCTGCGGACGGCCGTCCTCGTCGCGGTAGCGGGTGTTCAGCCGCCGCGCCTGGAACGTGGTGCAGTTCGACGTCGAGGTCAGCTCGCGGTACGTCTGCTGGCTCGGCACCCACGCCTCGCAGTCGAACTTGCGGGCCGCGCTGGCACCGAGATCCCCCGCCGCCGTGTCGATCACCCGGTAGGGCACCTCGATCTTGGCGAGCATCTCCTCTTCCCACGCCAGCAGCCGCTCGTGCTCATCGCGGGCCTCGTCCTCCCGGCAGTAGACGAACATCTCCAGCTTGTTGAACTGGTGCACGCGGATGATGCCGCGGGTGTCCCGGCCGTAGGACCCGGCCTCCCGGCGGAAGCACGTCGACCAGCCCGCGTAGCGCAGCGGCCCGGCGGAGAAGTCCACGATCTCGCCCGCGTGGTAGCCGGCCAGCGGGACCTCGGAGGTGCCGACCAGGTAGAGGTCGTCCTCCTCCAGCCGGTACACCTCGGTGGCGTGGGCGCCGAGGAACCCGGTGCCCTCCATGATCTCCGGGCGCACCAGCACCGGCGGCACGACCAGCGTGAACCCGGCGGCGGCGGCCTGCGCGGCGGCCATGTTCAGCAGCGCCAGCTCCAGCTGGGCGCCGATGCCGGTCAGGAAGTAGAACCGGGCGCCCGCGACCTTCGCGCCGCGCTCCATGTCGAAGGCGCCGATCGCGGTGCCCAGCTCGACGTGGTCCTTGATCTCGAAGTCGAACTCCCGCGGCACGCCGACGTGCTTGAGCACGGCGTAGTCGTCCTCGCCGCCCGGCGGCACATCGGGCTCGACGATGTTGGAGACGGCCCGCTGGGCCCGCAGCAGCTCCTCGTCGCCGGCCGACTGCTCAGCCTCGGCCTCCTTGACCTGGGCGGCGAGCTCCTTGGCGCGGGCGAGCAGGGCGTCGCGCTCCTCGCCCTTGGCCTTGCCGACCTGCTTGCCGAGCTGCTTCTGCTCCGCGCGCAGGTTGTCCGCCCGGGACACCGCGGACCTGCGACGCTCGTCGGCGGACAGCAGCGCATCCACCAGGGACGCGTCCTCTCCTCGCGCGCGCTGCGAAGCGCGCACCGCTTCCGGATCATCGCGTAGCGTCTTCAGGTCGATCACAGCTGGTCAGCGTAGTCCGCACCGTCGACCTACCGACCCGCAGGGTGCGCTCAACGCCGTCGCCTGCGCGCGGGCGCACGCGCCGCCCAATTTTAGGCAAAACCGGAAACCCGGCCCCGCGAGGCGCGGGCCGAGCGGAGCCCCGGTTTCAGGCAAGACCTGGAGACCGTTTTGTCCCGGTTTGGGCGGTTCCAATTTTAGGCAAAATCGGAAGCCCCCGGGTGGTGTCAGGCGGTGCCGGGGATGCGGTGCGGGACGAAGGCCGCGCCGTCGTCGGTGATCAGGCCCGCCGTCTCGCGGATGCCCAGGCCGGCCGAGGAGTCGCCGACCACCCAGGCGCCGAGGGCCGGGCGCATCCCGTCGAACTCCGGCAGCGGGTCGAACGCCTGGTAGACGTAGCCCTCCTCGCCGTACACGCCGCTCGTCTCGGTCTCCCAGCCCGGCGCGACGACCTGGATGTTGTTGCCCTCGCGGCCCAGGCGCGGCTTGCGCACGTACTCCGTCAGCAGCCCGGGCTGGTCCAGGAACGTCGGCAGCAGGTTCGGGTGCCCCGGGTGCATCTCCCACAGGATCGCCAGCAGCGCCTTGTTGGACAGCAGCATCTTCCACAGCGGTTCGACCCACTGCGTGGCCGGCAGCGTCTTGACGGCGTGCTTGCCGAAGTCGTCGTCGACCATCCACTCCCAGGGGTAGATCTTGACGATGGAGTTCATCGGCGCTTCTTCGAGGTCGACGAAGCGCTCCAGCAGGCTGTCCCAGCCGATCTCCTCGATGGGCAGGCCGACGGTGTCCAGCCCGGCCTCCGCGGCGGTCTCCTGCAGGTAGGCCGCGGTGATGTTGTCCTCACCGGTGACGTCGGCGGACGACCAGGTGAAGTGCGCCTCGTTGGTGGCCAGCTGCTCCTTGATCTCGCCCCAGCGCTCGACGAGCTTCTCGTGGATGGAGTTCCACTGGTCGTCGCCCTCGTGGCACTCGGTCAGCCAGTGCCACTGCACGACCGCCGCCTCCAGCAGCGACGTCGGGGTGTCGGCGTTGTACTCCAGCAGCTTCGCCGGGCCGGTGCCGTCGTAGCGCAGGTCGAACCGGCCGTACAGGTGCGGGTCGTGGCGCTTCCAGGACTCGGCGATGTGCGGCCAGACCCACTCCGGGATGCCGAAGTCCTTGTAGCGCTCGGTGGTGACGACGTGGTCGACGGCGTCCAGGCACATCGAGTGCAGCAGCTCGACGTCCGCCTCCAGCGAGAGCACCTCGTCGAGGCTGAACTCGTAGTGCACGCCCTCGTCCCAGTAGGGCCGGGCCGTGCCGTCGGCCGCGCGCGCGGGGGTGCCGAAGACGAGGCCGAGCTCCTCGACCTTGGCCTGCCAGTCCGGTCGTCGTGCCGTGGTCCTGCGCCGCACTCGTCAGCTCCCGCTACTGCCGCTCTTGTTGTTGATGCCGAACCCACCGCGCTGGATGGTCTTGCCCTTGCTGTCCTTGATCGTCGAGCCAGACGGCTTGGTGAACGACGACCCGGAAGCGGGCGAGCCGACCGGCGGGGCCGACACACCGGCAGGCGTGTAGGCGTACCGGTAGGAGCTGTGCTGCCCGCTGGGAATCGTGGTGCCGGGCAGGAAGATCGGCATGAAGAACATGCCGCCGCTGTGGTAGCCGCCGTGGGAGGACACGTAGTTCTCGTCGCAGAACTGGTCCTGGTCGCGGACGCCAGGCTGGCCCGACTGGTCCGTGGCGCAGTACTCCTGGGACGCGTTGGCCTCGTTGCTGATCTCCGACGCGGAGTACATCGCGGCCACCAGCGCCACGACGCCGACCGTCGCGCCGCCGCCGATCATGATGCGGCGCCGCTTCTTCGTCTTCGCCTCCGCTGCCGCTAGATCGGCGCGGTGCTGCTCCTCGCGGCGCTTCTCCGCGGCGATGCGGGCGCGCTGCTCCGCCAACGTCGGTTCGCGCGGCGTCGTGCTCTCGTCCTGGTACCGGATCCGGCCGCGCCCCGCCGCGTCGGGCGACACCGGTTGCTCCGGTTGCTCCGGGTTGTCCGGGGTGTTCCCCCCGCCCCACTGCTGCCGGTCGTCGTCTGCCACTGGCTTGCCATCTTCCGTCATAGCCCCACTCCCGAACGCAACATTACCTACCGTGGCGACGTGTCCGGCAACGAATCGGTTCCGAACATCTGCGATGGCGCCGCGCACGCCGCCACGCGGCGAGGCATCATGTGATCGATGGCAGCGCCCGATTCCCCTCCCAGACCAGGCCGGAACAAGCCCAACACCCGGCTCGTGATGATCTCGGCTGCCATCGGCGCCCTCCTGATCCTGGTGGTCAGCGCGGCGCTGAACTGGCCTACCGGCGGCGGACCCGGCGTCGGCGGGTCCGGCAGGATCGGCTCGGCACCGGCGCCAGAGGTGGTCTTCGAGGCCGCCGCGGGCGACTGCCTGAACTGGACCGAGCCCGACGCCGCCGACATCCGCAAGGTCACCTGCAACGAGCCCCACCTCTTCCAGGTCACCGGCAGCGCGGAGCTGGGCCAGGAGTTCGGCCCCGACGCCCCGTTCCCGGGGACCGAGCAGTGGCAGCAGCTCAAGCAGCAGCACTGCACCGAGGTGTCGAAGCAGTTCCTGTCGAACCGGTTCGACCCGCACGGCAGGTTCAACGTGGGCGCGTTCACCCCGAGTGAGGAGGGCTGGGGCAACGCCGACCGGACGCTGCACTGCGGGATCCAGCAGCCCGGGCCGTCCGGCAAGCTCTACCCGATCACCGGCAGCGCGGCGAACACGGACCAGTCCAACGTCTACCCGGTCGGCCGCTGCCTGGGCATCAACGGCACCGCCGTGTGGGACCCGGTGGACTGCGCCCGGCCGCACGCGGTGGAGATCACCGGCCTGGTCGACCTGGGCGAGCAGTTCCCCGGCGGCTACCCGGAGGAGAAGCCGCAGGACGACTTCCTGGTGACCAGGTGCGAGGAGCTGACCGGCCAGTACGCGGGCGGCCCGACCGTCGCCAAGGACAAGGGCCTGATCGTCTACTGGGACACGCTGGCGCCGGAGAGCTGGGAAGCCGGATCGCGGCAGGTCAACTGCAAGGTCAGCGCGCAGCTGCCGGACGGCAGCGGGCTCGCGCCGGTGACCGGCGGCGTCAAGGGGCAGGTGCAGGTCGGCAAGGAACCGGCGCCGAAGGACACCGCGCCGATTGAGCCGGGCGTGCCCGCGACCGAACCCCGCTGACGCCCGAGTGCGGTAGAACGGGGTCATGCCGGTGGAGATGACCCGCGTTCGGTTCGAGGAGCTCGTGGGCGACGCCCTCGACCTGCTGCCCGCGGAGTTCGCGGCGGCGATGAACAACGTCGTGGTGCTGGTGGAGGACGCCAACCCCGAGGACCCGTCGCTGCTCGGGCTGTACGAGGGCATCGCGCTGACGGAGCGGGACAGCACCTACAGCGGCGTGCTGCCGGACCGGATCACGATCTATCGCGAACCCCTGCTGGACATGTGCGCGGACGAGGAAGAAGTGGTCGACGAAGTGGCCGTGACGGTGGTGCACGAGATCGCGCACCACTTCGGCATCGACGACGAAAAGCTCCACGCCCTCGGCTGGGGCTGACCGTTCCGCCTGGTCAGATGCCGTGCGCATTTTGTGCTGCCATGGCGACACTAAACGCGCACGGCACCTGAGCAGCGGAAACGCTTCGTCCGTTGATCAGGGCGTGTCGAGGCCGTCCCAGGAGAGGCAGCGCCAGCCCGTCCGGGCGTCGGGGTCGGCTTCGAGGACGATCACGCCCGTGTTCGGCAGGTACCTCGCGTTGGCATGGGCGCCGTCGACGTTCGCCGCCAGGGCGCACGCCGCGAGCCTCAGCATCGCGCCGTGGCTGACCAGCGCCACCGCGCCGTCACCCGCTCCGTCGATGGCGCTGCGAGCCCCGTCGACGAACCGGGTCACCGCCTCGCGGCCGGTTTCCCCGCCGGGCATCGGCACGTCGAGCCGCCCGGCATGCCAGCTCTCGTAGACGTCGCCGAAGATCTGCAGCGCCTCCGGGTCGCCGCGGCCTTCCAGCTCGCCGACGTAGACCTCGTGCGTTCCGTCGACGACCTCGAGCGGCAGCCGGTGCCGCTGCGCCAAGGGCTGCGCCGTCTGCTGCGCGCGCACCGCGCGGCTCGCGTGCACCGAGACGATCTTCTCGTCGGCAAGCCGCTCGGCGAGCCGGGCCGCCTGCTGCTGGCCCAGCTCGGTCAGGCCGGGGCCCGGCGGCAGCGTGTCGAGCAGGTGCGCCACGTTGGCCGGGGTTTGCCCGTGGCGGGCGAGGATCAGGCGCAATCCGGTCGGCGCTTCCAGCAGCAACTCGGTCATGCCAACCGCCCCGCCCGGACGTCGTCGAGCCACTTCGCCGCGACTTCGAACGCCTGCTCCGAGGCCGACGGGCGGACGCCGGCCGGCGAGCGGTCCGCCTTCGGGTAGGACCCGAGGAACCAGACGGTGCTGCAGCGGCGGTGCAGCGCGGTCAGCGCGTCGCCGATCCGGGCGTCCGCGACGTGCCCGTCGAAGTCGAGGAAGAACCGGTACTCGCCGAACCGCTCGCGCAGCGGCCGGGACTCGATGCGGCTGAGGTTGATGCCGCGCAGCGACAGCTCGGCCAGCATGTCGGCCAGCGTGCCGACCTCGTCGCTGATCACCGCGCACACCGACGTGCGGTCCGCGCCGGTGGGCTCCGGCAGCGCGCCGGGGCGGCGGACCAGTAGGAAGCGGGTGACCGCGTCGCGCACGTCGGCGATGCCGCCTGCGAGCCGCACCAGCGACGGGTAGTGCTCGATGGCCACCGGCGCGGAGATCGCCGCGTCGAACTCGCCGGCCGCTGCCGCGGCCGCCCCTGCTGCGGTGGAACTGGCGGCGTGGACGCTGGCGCCCGGCAGGTTCTCGGCCAGCCAGCCGCGGACCTGCGCGAGCGCATGCGGGTGGCTCGCGACGGTGCCGATCTCGGACAGCGCGATGCCGGGCCGGGCCAGCAGGTCGAACTGCACCGGCAGCACGGCCTCTTGCACCGCGACCAGCGGATCGTCGGTGGTCAGCGCGTCCAGCGTGGCCGGCACCGAGCCTTCGACCGAGTTCTCCACCGGCACCCCGGCGGCCAGCACGTCGCCGGCGCGCACTGCGGCCAGCGCCAGCGGCACGGTCTCGAAGGGCACGAGTTCGGCGTCGAAACCACCGGTCAACTGCCGGGTGGCCTGTTCGGTGAAGGTGCCCGGCGGGCCGAGATACGCGATTTGTGGCACCCGCCCAGACTAAGAGGAGACGCCCCCGGCACGCGGGCAGGTTCCGATGGCGCAACCGCAGCCCCCGTAAGCCGGGCCCCGCGATCGTCCGAATGCGCGGCCGGATTGCGTCGGTCTTCCGAGTCCCGCGGCACCCGTGGCATCCGGCGGGCCGGGCGCGCGGCGAATCGGCGCCAGGTGTGACCTACCCGATGCCACCGCGCCGCGCATTCCTGCGATGCTGTGGGGCGTGACCGCAGATTCGGGGCGCTCAGCGGATGGAGCGAAGCCGGAGCTGCAGCTCGTCCTCTGCGCGCTGGACGAGCCGCTGGCCGCCGCCTGGCACGACATCGCCGACAGCCGAGCCGGCCTCTCCGTTCACCAGGGATCGGTCCTTGACCTGCAGGTCGACGCGGTGGTGAGCCCGGCGAACTCCTACGGCTGGATGCGCGGCGGCATCGACGCGGTGTACGCCCGCACCTTCCCCGAGGTGGAGGAGCAGGTCCGCAGCGCGGTGCTGGCCTACCACGGCGGCGAGCTGCCGGTCGGCGAGGCGTTGCTGGTGCCCACCGGCGCCCCGAACCCGATCTGGCTGATCAGCGCTCCCACCATGCGGGAACCCGGCGAGAGGCTGCCCGCCGACACGGTGCACCCGTACCTCGCGGCGCGGGCCGTGCTTCGGCTCTGGGCGAGCGGGGTCCTGGAGAACGGAACGCCGGTCCGGCACGTGGCCCGGTCCGTCGCGATGCCCGGCCTGGGCACCGGCGTCGGCGGGGTGTCGCCGGAGCTATGCGCGCGGCAGGTCGCCGCGGCGTGGGACGAGGTCTTCGCCCGCGTCGAGCAGCTCTGACGAGCCACTCCCGCGCGGTTCGCCCGGCGGTGCGGACGAGCAGGCGGACCCGGATCCGAGTGAGTACCGTCGGGCGCACCGGCCGACCACCCAGGAGGTCCCAGATGCTCATTCGCCGTTTGGCCCGGCCGATGCTGGCCGCGATCTTCATCTACGGCGGGATCGGCGCGTTGCGCGATGCGCCGAGCCACGCGAAGGCCGCCGCGCCGCTGTTGGAGAAGACGACGGCACCGCTCAAGGACTCGCTTCCCGAGCACTTCCCGACCGATCCGGAAACGCTGGTGCGCATCGACGGGGCGGTGAAGATCGGCGCCGGGACCCTGCTGGCGATCGGCAGGTTCCCCCGGCTGGCCGCGCTGCTGCTCGCCGGGAGCGTCGTGCCCACGACGCTGGCCGCACACGCGTTCTGGGAGATCGACGACCCGCAGGAACGCACCAACCAGCAGATCCACTTCCTCAAGAACGTCGGGCTGCTCGGCGGGCTGCTGATCACCGCGGTCGACACCGGCGGCAAGCCGTCCGTCGGCTACCGCGCGAAGCGCCGCGCGCGCAAGGTCTCCGCGCACACCCACCAGACCGTCGGCGCGATCAAGGGCGTGAAGAAGGTCAAGAAGTAGCCGCGAATTCCCGGTTTGTCAGGCAACCCTCAGCTCACCACTCGCCGAGCACGTACGTAGCGTGGGGTGTGTGCCAGTGAGGGTCCTGCTAGTCGATGATCATGAGGTGGTCCGGCGCGGACTTCGCGACCTGCTGGACACCGAGGACGACGTGGAGATCGTGGCGGAGGCCGGCGGCGTCGGCGAAGCCCTGGTGCGCGCGCAGGCGACCGGGCCGGACGTCGCGGTCATCGACATGCGGCTGCCCGACGGCGACGGCCTGGAGCTGTGCCGCAAGCTGCGCGCCCTGCCCGAGCCGCCGTACTGCCTCGTGCTCACCGCCTTCGACGACGAGAGCGCGCTGGTCGGCGCGATCAACGCCGGGGCGTCCGGCTACCTGCTGAAGCAGGTGCGCGGGCAGGACCTGGTCAACGCGGTGCGCGAGGTCGCGGCCGGGCGGTCGCTGCTGGACCCGGTCACCACCGGCCGGGTGCTGGACAGGCTGCGCAAGTCCACCAGCCCCGAACCGGACGAGCTCGCGGCGCTGACCGAGCGGGAGCGCAAGGTGCTGGAGCTGATCGGCGAGGGGCTGACGAACCGGCAGATCGCCGAGCGGCTGTTCCTGGCGGAGAAGACGGTGAAGAACTACGTGACCTCGGTGCTGGCGAAGCTCGGCATGGAGCGCCGCACCCAGGCCGCGGCCTGGGTCGCCCGACGCCAGGGCCAGAGCTGACCGCGGAAGGCGAGCACGCGCGGCTGTGGGCCGCGCCCGGCGGTTCGCAGGTGGAGCTGCTGGCCGCCCGCTTCGAGCGCTTCGCCTTCGACCGGCACAGCCACGAGCAACTCGCCGTCGGCGTCATCGAGCAGGGCGCGGAGGGGCTGCACATGGCCGGCGGCAAGGTGGTGATCCCGGCCGGGCAGCTGGTCGTCCTGAACCCGGGTCAGGTGCACACCGGCTTCGCCGCCGACGAATCCGGCTGGCGGTACCGGATGTTCTACTTCGACACGGCGATGGTCGCCGAACTGGCCCGCGAGCACCTCGGCACCGGTGACGTCTGGTTCCCCGACACCGCTGTGCGGGACGCCGCGCTGTTCGACCGGCTGCGCCGCGTTCACCGGGAACAGGAGCACGCCGACGACCCACTGACCGCGGAGTCCCTGCTGCTCGGCGGCCTGGGCGCGGTGTTGCACCGGCACGCCCGCACCGGGCGGGCGGCCTCCCCCGCGTCCGCCGGGCGTCGCGGCCCGGCGCTGGCCCGGCAGCTGCTGCACGACAGGTGGACCGAGCCCGTCACCGTGGCGGAGCTCAGCGCCGCCGCGGGCATGCCGCGGGCCTCGCTCATCACCGCCTTCCGCCGGGAGTACGGGCTGCCGCCGCACGCCTACCTGCTGCGGCTGCGCGCCAACCGCGCCCGCCGGCTGCTGCTGGCCGGGCAGCGGCCTGCGGAGGTCGCCGCCGCTACGGGCTTCGCCGATCAGGCCCACCTGACCCGCGTCTGCAAGCGGTACTTCGGGGTCACGCCCGGCGCGATCCGCCCCTGAACTTTCGTTCAAGACCGCCGCCGATCGCGCCGCGAGGCTGGGTCCGAGCCGGGTGCGGAGCGAAAGGCGGAACGATGGTGTGGGCGATGGCGGTGTCCCCGCTCGTCATGGTGCTGGGAATGATCACGGTGCTGCGCCGGCCGGCGCACTGGGCGGCGGTCGCGGGCGCCGTGCTGGCCGCGCTGCTGACCTGGTGGCTGCCGGACTTCGCGCTGCCGGACGACGCGCTGACCGACGGGGCCGGCGGGGCCGGCCTGCTGGTGCTCAACGCCGCCGCGGTCATGCTGCCCGGCGTCTACCTCAGCCAGGTGCTCACCCGCCGGGGCGTGCACCGATCGCTGCAGGAATGGGTGCGTGGGCTGCCGCTGCCCGGCCCCGCGAAGATCGCCCTCGTGGTGGCGGGCATCGCCCCCACGGTGGAAGCGCTCACCGGATTCGGGGTGTCCCTGCTGGTCACCGTGCCGGTACTGCTCGCCCTCGCGCCGCCCGCGACCGCGCTGCGGCAGGCCATGCTCGGCATGAACATCATGCCGTGGGGCACTCTCGGGCTCGCGACCGTCATCGGCGCCGCGCTCGCGGGCACGGATGCGGCAGTCCTGGGCACCGCCACCGCGGTCACCAGCTGCCTGGTCTTCCCGCTGGTCACCGCGTGGGCGGCGCTGCTGGCCCGCCCGCAGCGCCGGCTCCGCGCCGCCATCGCGGCGGTGCTCGCGGGCGGGTCGCTGTCGCTCGGTTTGCTGGGGCTCAACCTGGCGGGCGTGGTCCAGCCGGCGGGCGTGCTGGCCGGGCTGCTGACCACGGCGATCGGGCTGGTAGTGTGCGCGGTTCGCCGCACCGAGCCGGGCGGTCGGCTGCTGCCGCCGCGGGCGGTCCTGCAGGCCTACGGCCTCGTCCTCGGCGGCATCGCCCTCACCCGCGCGGCGACGGCGGCCGGAGTTCCTCCCCTTGAGCTGCACGCGGGCAACGCGAGCTTCGCGCTGCTGTCCTCGCCGTGCCTCCCGCTGCTGGCCGCCGCCCTGCTGCTGGACCGCGGCCGCCCGCACGCCCCGGATGCCCGCGCCGCGCTGGCTCGCGTCGGACGTCCGCTGCTGGCCCTGACCGGTTTCGTCGTGCTCGGCCGGCTGATGGCGGACAGCGGCATGATCGAGCAGCTGGGCGCGGCGGTCGCCACGGCGCCACCGCTGGTCATCGCGCTGGCCGCGCCCGCGCTCGGCATGCTCAGCGGCTTCCTCACCGGCTCCAACGTCGGCGGCAACGCGCTGATGATGCCGCTGCAGGAGCAGCTCGCCCCGAGCGGCCTGGACGTGTGGTTCGCGGCCCTGCAGAACAGCGCTGCGGGCCACGCTGTGTTCACCTCGTTGCCGATGATCATGCTGGTCCTGGCCGTGGCGAGCGACCGCGCGAAGGGTGCGGGCGTCGCGGAGCACGCCCTGCTGCGCTTCGGCCTGCGGGTGGCGGTCGCGGTGTACGCGGCCCTGGCAGTGACGGCGGTGGCCCTGGTCGCGTGACTGCTGCTCGCCTGACGGACCCCCGAAGCGGAGGCGCGCGATGACCGATCGCGTCGGGATCGGCGTCGGCGTCGGCGTCGGCGTCGGCGAGAAGCGAATCCGCACCGCCTGGTTCGGCGCGCTCCTCGCCGATTTCATGTCACCGCGGAGCTGACGCCTCAGGGGGCCGCCGTCAGCGGTACCTCCCAGGTGACCGTGGTGCCGCTGTCCGGCGAGGACGTGACCACGCAGCGGCCGCCCGCCGCGACCGCGCGCTCTTCGAGGTTGCGCAGGCCGCGCTTGCTCACGTCGCGGGGAATTCCGCAGCCGTCGTCCACCACCTGCAGCAACAGCCCCGATTCCGAGCGCCGCACCCGCACCAGCACGGTTTTCGCGCCGGCGTGCCGGACCACGTTGGACAGCGCTTCGCGGAGCGCGGCCCGGGCGTGGTCGGCCACCGGCACCGGCACGTCGCTGAGGTCGCCTTCGATCTCCAACCGCGGCGGCCAGCCCAGCAGTTCCCCGGCGATCTGCACCTCGGAACGCATCGAATCGTCGAGCGCGGGCGCGTGCGCCGGGTCCTCCGGGTCCGCCGAGCGCAGCGTGCGGGCGGTGGCGCGGACCTCGGCGATCGCCTGGTCGATCTGCTCCATCGTCTCGGACAGGCGGGCGGCGTCGGCGGTGTCGAGGCGGCCGGACAGCCGCCGCTCCAGGACCTCCAGCTGCACGCCGGTGGCGTAGAGCCGCTGGACGATCACGTCGTGCAGGTCGCGGGCGATGCGCTCCCGCTCCTGGTAGACGGCGATGCGCTGGCGCGCCGTGGAGCCCTCCGCGAGCACCAGCGCGAGCCCGGCCTGCGCGGCGAACGAGGTCAGCACGTCCACCGCGACCCGGGTGAAGGTGCTGGCGCCGCGCCGCCGGTACACGGCGAGCGCGCCGAGCCGCCGCTCGCGGGTGCCGAACGGCGCGACCGCGAACGGGCCGTAAACCCGCAGCGCAGCGGGGACGTAAGGGGCGGTGAGCGGATCGTCGATCAGGTCGTCGACGACGACCGGCACGCCGCTGCGGGCGACCCGCGCCGCGGCCGAACGCGACGAGAGGACGGTGCCGACCGGGTCGCCGAGCGGGCCGGTCGCGGTGGGCGCGCCGTAGGCGGCCTCGACGGTCAGGCGGCCGTCGTCGGCTCGCACGGTGACGACGCCGAGGTCGGCCTCCGCGAGTTCGGCGGCGCGGCGGACAACCAGTGGGAGGACGGCCTCCGGATCTTCGGCGGACAGCGCCAGCCGGGTGATCTCGGTGGACGCCGCCAGCATGCGCTTGGCGAGGGTGGAATCCATGTCATGCACGAGGCTATAGCTCCCGCGAGTGCGAAGGCGGGTCCGGACGACGCAGGTCACAGCCCATCCGCGGCCCAGCCCCGGCCGTCGCGGCGACCCCGCAGGCCCGGAGCCGTGAGCGCACCGGCTTGGTGCGGAGGCTGTTCGGGACGTTGCTCTGCGCGCTGGTTTCGCGCGAAAACGGCGTTTGCCACACCTGCCGGACGACGGTTTCGCGCGAAAACGGCGCTCGCCACGCCCGCCAGACGACGGTTTCGCGCGAAAACGGCGCTCGCCACGCCCGCCAGACGACGGTTTCGCGCGAAAACGGCGCTCGCCACGCCCGCCAGACGACGGTTTCGCGCGAAAACGGCGCTCGCCACACCTGCCAGACGACGGTTTCGCGCGAAAACGGCGCCCCGTGCCGCGCGACCGCCCCGCGGCTTCGACACGTCGAAGACGGAGGTCCGCCGCTACCGAGTCCCTGCGCCATCGCAGCCAGAACAGCCTCTGCAACGCCCAACGCGCTCACGGCTCCGAAGCTCGCGCGGCGGTCACGGGAGGGCGCCTTCGCGCTGGGCCTCGCGGACGACCGCGATCTCGCCGGCCTCGACGCGCAGGACGATGTCCGCGTGGTCGGTCTCCGACCAGCGGTGCGTCACGTGGATGACGGTGCGGTCGCGCAGCGCGTGGCGCAGGCGGGCGAGCAGCGCCTCCGCGGTCGGCACGTCCAGGTGCGCGGTCGGCTCGTCGAGCAGCACCAGCTCCGCGTCCGCGGCCAGCAGGGCCCGGGCCAGTGCGAGGCGCTGTGCCTCGCCGCCCGACATCGCCGTGCCGCCGCTGCCGACCATCACGTCCAGCCGCTCCTCCCAGCCCGGCAGCCCCGCCACCCGGAGCGCCTCGCCGAGCTCTCGGTCGTCCGCCTCCGGCGCGGCGAGCCGCAGGTTCTCCCGGATCGTCGTCGACACCAGCTGCGGCTCCTGCGGGCACCATGCGACCTTCCGCGGCACCTGCACGTCGCCCCGCTCGGCCTCCAGGAATCCCAGCAGCAGCGCCAAGATCGTGGACTTCCCGCCGCCGGACGGCCCGACCACCGCGACGTGCGCCCCGGCGGGCACCCGCAAGTCCGCGCCCCGCAAGGCGATTCCGCCCGAACCCGGCCACCGGACATCGACGCCGGTCAGCTCGACACCGGACCGTGCCGCCGGATCAGCGGCGCCTCGCCCCGAATCGGCAGGGGCATCACCACCGCCCGCCACCGGATCAGCGGAGACAGATCCGCTGCCCGAGCCGACCGCCAGCAGCGGCGCCAGACGCGCTTGCGCTGCGCGCAACGACTTCCACTGCTGCGCAGCGGGCGGCAGCAACGCGACGGCTTCAGCCGCGGCGAGCGGCACCAGCCCGAGCAGCGGAGCAAGCTCCGGCGCCAACCGGCCTTCGGCCACCGCCGCCGCCCCGAACCAAGCTCCGCCGAGCACCGCGATCCCGACGAGGAGCGTGTTCACGGCCGTCGCTGCGCCCGCGCCGAAGGCGGCTCGGCGGGCACGAGCAGCGAGGCGCTCGTCGGCGGCGGCCAGTACGGCGCGACGCTCCTGGTGCGCGCCGAAGGCGATCAGTTCCGCCGAGCCGTCGAGCAGCGCGAGGACGCGAGCCGCGACGCGCCGGCGCCCTTCCGCCACGGCAGCGGTCGCGCGGCGCTCCGCGGCGAGCGCAGCAAGCGGACTCGCGACGAAGGCGACGAGCAGCGCAGCTGCGAGCACCGCACCCGCTTCGGGGAGCACCAGCGTTTGGAGCACCACCGCAGCGACCACGACGACCGCCGCGACCAGCGGCGGGAGGATCACGCGCGGCTCCAGGTCGCGGACGGAGTCGACATCGTCGACGAGGCGCGCGACGCCCTCGCCGCGGCGGAGCCCGGCGGTGCGCACCGGCCCGAGTCGCACGAGGGCATCCCACAGCTGCCGCCGGAGGCGGCCGGAGAGCCGGAAGGCGGCGTCATGCGTGACGAGCCGCTCCGCGTAGCGGAGCACCGAGCGCGACAGCGCGAAGGTGCGCACGCCCACGACCGCGACGGAGAGCGTGAGGATCGGCGGCTGCTGCGAAGCGCGGGCGATCAGCCAGGCCGACGTCGCGGTCAGCGCGAGGCCGGAGAGCAGCGAGAGCGCGCCGAGGCCGACGCCGAGGAGCGTTCGCGGCGTGATCAGGTCGCGGATGCGACCGGTCGCCGCCGGCAGGTCGGGCGGGGCGGCCGGAAGGGCCGCGGTGGCCGCTTCGGGTTCGGCTTCGGCCGCCTCCGGGCGGTGGCTGGCGAGCACGACCGTCGCGCCCGCTTCGGCGGCGCGGCGGACTGCCTCGTTGACCTGGTGGGCCGTCGCTGCGTCCAGGTGCGCGGTCGGCTCGTCGAGCAGCAGGATCTTCGCGTCGCCGCGCAGCCTCAGCAGGGCGCGTGCCACCGCGACCCGTTGACGCTCCCCTGTGGACAGTTCGTCGATGCGGCGGTCGCGGAGGTGGGCGGCGGCCGCGGCGGCGAGCGCTTCGCCGACGTGCGCCGTCAGGTCGGGTTGGTCGGCGGTGGCGACGGTGAGCTCATCGGCGACGGTGCCGCCGGTGAACGTCGGGCGCTGCGGCACCCACGCGATGCGGCGACGCCACTCGGCCGGGTCCAGCTCGGCGATGTCCACGCCGTCGCAGGTGATCGTGCCGCTTTCCAGAGCGGCGAAGCCGAGCAGCACCGACATCGTCGTCGACTTGCCGCTGCCGCTCGGCCCGATCCCGTCGAAGCCCTCCAGCCGCACGATCTCGCCGGGCCGCGCCACGAAACTCAGGCCGTCCGGCGCGAACCCGTCCCGCCGCCGCACCCGCAACCCGGCCACCTGCACCTTCGCCGGCCCGTCGGAGCGAACGGACCGTTCACGCCGATAGGCGAGGTCAACGGTCCGTTCGCTCGAACCCAACCCACTCGACGCGAACGGGCCGCGCGAGGTGAACGGACCGTTCGCCTCGTCTAGCGATGCGGAGGTGGCGTTCGCCTCGCCGCGCGAAGCGCCGCCGCTCACGATCTCGTCGACCCGGCGGACGGCTTCGACGCCGTCTTCGCTGGCGTGGTGCGCCGCTCCGGCCGCGCGCAGCGGCAGGTAGCACTCCGGCGCGAGGATCAGCACCAACAGGCCCGTCGCCAGGTCGAGGTCGCCGGAGACCAGCCGCAGGCCGATGCCGACCGCCACCATCGCCACCGACAGCGACGACAACAGCTCCAGGACCAGCGCTGAGAGGAAGGCGATGCGCAGCGTCGCGATCGTGGTGCGGCGGTGCGAGTCGCTGACGCGGCGGACGACCTCGCCCTGCGCTCGCGCCCGCCCGAACGCCGTCAGCACCGGCAGCGCCCGGATCAGCTCCAGCAGTTGCCCGGACAGCCGCTGCACCGCATCGGCGGCGCGCGAGGTGCGCTGCTCGGTGTACTTGCCGACGAGCCACGCGAACAGCGGGATCAGCGGCACGGTGATCACGATGACCAGCGCGGAAACCCAGTCGGAGAACAGGATCCAGGCCCCCACCAGCGGCGGCACCACCGCCGCGGTCACCAGCGCGGGCAGGTACTTGGTGAAGTACGCGTCGAGCGCGTCGAGGCCCTTGGTGGCGAGCGCGGTCAGCTCGGCCGGGCCGCGCCGGTGGATCCACTCCGGGCCCCGCCGCAGCGCGGAATCCAGCAGCAGGCCGCGCAGCTCCTCCTTCGCGCCCGCCGCCGCCCGGGCGGACACCGACTCGGTCGCCCAGCCCAGCGCGGCCCGCGCCACCACCGCACCGGCGAGCACCACGAGGTGGTCGCCGATCTCCTCCGGCGAGGCGGCGCTGGTCACCACGGCCGCGAGCGCGCTGCCCAACGCCCAGGCCTGCACGATCAGCGCGGCCGCGTTGCCGACGGAGAGCAGCCCGGCCACGACGAGCGCGCGCCGGGCCGACCCCGAAAGCCGAGGCAGAGCTCCCAGCGGACCCATTACGAACTCCTAGTCGAATCGCCAGGTCACGGGCCGTGCGTACTTTCTGCCGCTATGGCAACACAAAGCACGCACGGGACCTGACCAGCGGAACCGTCAGGCACTGGGCACGTGCACCGGCGGGATGTGCTTGGTGCCGATGCGCTTGCGGAACACCCAGTACGTCCAGCCCTGGTAGATCAGCACCGCCGGGGTGCCGAAGGCCGCGACCCAGGTGATCACCGTCAGCGTGTACGGGCTGGACGCGGTGTCCGCGATGGACAACGACCACGCCGGGTCCAAAGTGGACGGAATCACGTTCGGCCACAGCGCGCCGAACAGGGTCACCACCACGCCGGCCAGCGCCACGCCCTGCAGCGCGAACGCCTGGCCGTCCCGCCACTGGTACAGCCGGGCCAGTCCGGCCAGCGCCGCGACCAGCGCGATCACCAGCGGCACCCAGGTCCAGGTCTCGCCCTCCCGGAGCTGCGCGATGAACACCAGCGCGATCACCGGCAGCAGCAGCGGCACCCCGGCCATCAGCGCGAACCGCCGCGCCCGCTCCCGGATCTCACCCTCGGTCTTGAGCGACAGGAACACCGCGCCGTGCAGCAGCGAGAACCCGCACACCGCGAGCGCGCCGATCACGTTCGGCAGCGTGAAGATCGTCCACCAGCCGCCGACCCGGTCGCCGTTGGCGTCCAGCGGCAGCCCGAAGACGCTCGCGGACAGCACCAGCCCCACGATCAGCGGAGAGATCCACGAGGCGAGCACGATCACCACGTCCCAGGTGCGCCGCCAGCGGGCGGTGTCCACCTTGCCGCGGTACTCGAACGCCACGCCCCGCCCGATCAGCGCCAGCAGCAGCACCAGCAGCGGCAGGTAGGCCGTGCTCAACAGGGACGCGTACCAGCCGGGGAAGGCAGCGAAGGTCGCGCCGATCGCGACGATCAACCAGACCTCGTTGCCGTCCCAGACCGGGCCGATCGTGTTGATCAGCACCCGCCGTTCCTCGTTGCGGCGGCCCAGCACCGGCAGCAGCATGCCGACGCCGAAGTCGAAGCCCTCCAGGAACAGGTAGCCCAGCCACAGCAGGGCGATCACGCAGAACCAGAAGGTGGGCAGATCCATCGCAGGTGCAGCCTCTCAGTACGCGAAGGACAGGGCTTCGTCGTCGGACTTCTCCTCGCCCTCCGGCGGTTTCGGCGGCATCACCCCGTCGAAGCCACCGCGCACGTAGCGGACGATCAGGAAGATCTCCACGATCGCGAGCACCCCGTACAGCGCAGTCAGGGCGATCACCGAGGTCAGCAACTCGCCGGGGGACACCCCCGAGGACACGGCCGACGCGGTGAACATCCACACGCCGTCGACGCCGGACGGATCGGGGTTGGGCACCACCACGAACGGCTGGCGGCCCATCTCGGTGAACACCCAGCCGGCGATGTTGCCGAGGAACGGCAGCGCGATGCTCAGCACCGCCAGCGGCGCCCACCACTTGCCCGGCGGGAACTTCCGCTTGCGGGTCAACCAGAGCACGAACACCGCGCCGAGCGCGGCCAGGCCGCCGAAGCCGATCATGAACCGGAAGCCCCAGTAGGTCACCGGCAGGTTCGGCGTGTAGTCGATCGGCTGCCCGGCGAACGAGCCCAGCCGCGGGTCGTCCGGGTAGTGCGTGCCGTACTTGGCCTGGTACTCCGGGATCAGCGCCTGCACGCCCTTGACCTCGCTGGAGAAGTCGCCTTCGGCGAGGTAGGACAGGATGTAGGGCACCGTGATGCTCTTGACGTTCTCGCAGTCGGGCCGGCTGACGTCGCCGATCGCGAAGATCGAGAAGCTTGCGGGTGCCTCGCTGTGGCACAGCGCCTCCGCGGACGCCATCTTCATGGGCTGCTGCTGGAACATCAGCTTGCCCTGGATGTCACCGGAGATCGCCAGCCCGGCGAAGGCGATCACCGCGACCCACGCGCCCAGCCGCAGCGAGCCGTGCCAGGCGCGGCGGTCCTCGTCGTCCGGGGCGGACTTGCGGTGGTGGCGGGCGATCTGCCAGGCGGCGATGCCGATCAGGAACGAGCCGGCGACCGCGAAGCAGCCGAACACGGTGTGCGGGAACGCGGCGAGCACGGTGTTGTTGGCCAGCACCTCCCAGATCGAGGTCAGCCGGGGCCGGCCGTCGACCATCTCGATGCCGACCGGGTGCTGCATCCACGAGTTGGCGGCCAGGATGAAGTACGCGGACAGCACGGTGGCCAGCGAGAACGCCCAGGCGCAGGCCAGGTGCACGCCCTTGGACAGCCGGTCCCAGCCGAAGATCCACAGGCCGAGGAAGGTCGACTCGACGAAGAACGCGAGCAGGCCCTCCATGGCCAGCGGCGCGCCGAAGACGTCGCCGACGAAGCGCGAGTAGGAGCTCCAGGCCATGCCGAACTGGAACTCCTGCACGATGCCGGTGACCACGCCCATGGCGAAGTTGATCAGCATCAACTTGCCCCAGAACTTGGTCATCTTCAGGTAGCGCTGCTTGCCGGTGCGGTACCAAGCGGTCTGCATGCCGGCGACCAGGATCGCCAGCCCGATGGTCAGCGGCACCATCAGGAAGTGGTAGACGGTAGTGATCCCGAACTGCCATCGGGCGATGTCGAGCAGATCCACGGCTCCACCCTGCCGCCCTGTACTGCGAATGCGCAGAGGCAAGGGCCCTATCTCGCCCGGTCGAGAGTCCTGTCCTGGACGGGACCTTGGTCCCGGTCACGCAGAGCAGCCGAAGTCACCGGATCGATTACTTGTACCAAGCGATCCGGCGACGCGAAAGACCTCTGCGTGAACACGCCGACCGAAAACCGTTCCGGCCGTCCGTGCGTCTAGAGGTGTGTGCGCGATCAAGACCGGGAAGACGAGCGGTTGCTCAGGCGGGTCGCTCGTGGCGACCGGGGCGCCTTCGACGAGCTCTACGGGCGCAACGCGGGCTGGCTGGCGGTCCGGCTGCGCCGCCGCTGCGGCGATCCCGAACTGGCCGCCGAGGTGCTGCAGGACTGCTTCCTGACGGCGTGGCGCTCGGCGGCCGGATTCGACCCGTCGCGCAGCGCCGCCGGCTGGCTGTGGACCATCGCGACGAGCCGGCTGATCGACGCGCACCGCCGCCACAACGTCCGCATCCAGCCCGTCGGGGAGCCGGTCGATTCGGCGATCACCGCGGAATCCGCGGAGGACGAGGTGCTGGCCCGGGCCTTCAGCCCCGAGCTGGCCGGCGCCCTGCACCGGCTCTCCCCCGAGCTCCGGGCGGTCCTGCAGGCCACCGTGCTCGACGGCCGGACCGTGCGGGAGACCTCCGAGCTGCTCGGAATTCCCGAGGGCACGGTCAAGACCCGCGCGCGCAAAGCCCGCCACATCCTGAAGGAGGCACTCGCATGACGCACGAGCACTTCCCCGCGTCCACCCTGCGTGCCTACGCCGCGGGTCTGCTGCCGGAGGCGGACGAGGTGGAGGATCACGCCCTCGACTGCGCCGCCTGCCGACGGCTGATCAACGACGCGGCGTCCGGCGATCCGGTGGTGGTGCAGGCGCAGGCCGGCCTCGTCACGCTCCCCCCGCAGTTCCCCCGGCCGAGCCGGTGGCGCCGGCTGTGGGTGCTGCTCAACGCCGCCCCCGCGGTGCGCGGCGCCTGGCTGTTCGCCGTGCTCGTCGCGCTGGCCTGCGCCATCGGGATGGACCTGCTCAGCATCGGAGAACCCGGCGGCTGGTGGTCGCAGCACGGGTCCGCGCTGCTGCTGATCGCGCCGATCCTGCCCGTCGCCGGGGTTGCGCTGTGCTTCGGCCGGCTGGGCGACCCGGCCTACGAGATCACCGCGGGCACCGCGCTGGGCGGGCTGCCGCTGGTCCTCTGGCGCACCCTGTCGATCCTGCTCACCACCGTGCCGGCGAGCGCGGTGATCGGCGCGATCACCGGTCGGACGTCGATCGTCGGCTGGCTGCTGCCGTGCCTGGCGCTGACCGGCCTGACCCTGGCGCTCGGTTCGCGGTTCCGGCTCGAACCGGTGGCGGCCGCGGTCGCCACCGCCTGGCTGGTGCTCGCCGGCGGCCCGCTGGTCGGCGACCAGGTACCGGTGCTGCTCGACCGGCCGCTGCCGCTGCTGTGGTCGTCGCTGATCGTGCTGTCCGCCGCAGTGCTCTACCTCCGCCGCACGAACTTCCAGCACACGTCGAGGAGCTGAACAGTGACCGCCATCGAGATCCAGGACCTGGCCGTGCGATTCGGCCGCCGCCGCGCGCTCGACGCGATCACCGCGGACTTCGGCACCGGCGTGCACGGCCTGCTCGGGCCCAACGGTGCCGGGAAGTCGACCTTGATCCGGGTGCTGGCCACGCTGACCGCGCCCTCCGGCGGCTCGGTCCGGCTGCTCGGCCACCCGCCGGCCGGCGCCGACCTGCGCCCGCTGCGGCGCGAAATCGGCTACCTACCACAGGAATTCGGCTGGTACCCGAGGTTCACCGCGCGCGAGTTCGTGGAGCACTTCGGGTGGTTGAAGGAGGTCCCGGCCGCGGAGCTGATGCCGGCCGTGGACCGGGCGCTGCGGCGCGTCGGGCTCGGCGACCGCGCCGACGAGAAGCTGAAGCGCCTCTCCGGCGGGATGCGGCGCCGCGTCGGCATCGCGCAGGCCATCGTCAACGATCCCGGGCTCCTGCTGCTCGACGAGCCGACCGCCGGGCTCGATCCCGAGCAGCAGGACGAATTCCGCGAGCTGCTGCGGGAGCTCGGGCGAGATCGGTGCGTCGTGCTCGCCACGCACCTCATGAGCGATGCGAAGGCGTGCGATCAGGTGCTGGTGCTGGACGCGGGACGGCCGGTCTTCCGGGGGACACCGGCGGAGCTGGCCGACGGCGGCGATCTGGCGGACGGCTACCGCGCGGTGCTGGGCGCGAGCCGGGCGGGTGCGGCATGAACAAGAGGGTCTTCGGGAACGAGTTCTACCGCGGCGCCGCGGGCCCGCTCGCGATGACGATGCTGATATCGCTGGTCGCGGCACTGTTCCTGCAACCGTGGTGGGCGGGCAGCTGGAACGAACTGGTCGTGGTCGTGCGCAGCGGTCAGATCTTCACCTGGCCGTTGGTGGCGACTGCCGGTGCATGGGCCGCGAGCAGGGAGAATCGGCGCGGCACCGAGGAACTCCTGGCGACCCTGCCCCGGCCGGGTTGGCAGCCGTTCCTCGTGTCGTGGGCGGCGCTCACGCTGGGCGCGGCGCTCGGCATCGCGACGGCGTGGGGAATCGCGGCGACCTTCGTCTTCCTGATCGCCACCGGTAGCGGTACCGACTGGATCGCGGCGCTGCTGGTCTGCGTCCCCGCGCACGGCGCGGCAGCCGCGTTCGGCATGGTGCTGGGCCGGCTCATCCGGTGGCGGCTGGTCGTCCTGCTGACCCCGGCGTTGGCACTTCTGGTGTACACGGCGGCCAGCTGGGCGAGTTGGATGTCGGGTTGCGACGCGCTGTTCACGATCCTTCTCTCCGCACAGGTCTCCAACGGGTCGATGTACGCGGTCCCGTCGAGCGCGCTGCAGGCGATGTGGTTCGCGGCGATCGCGGCGAGCTTCCTCGTCCTGGCCGTGTCGCGTCGACGGTGGCTCGTGCTGGTGCCAGTGGCGCTGGTCGCCGAGCTGACACTGCTGATCGCGTCGGTCCCGCCGAACCGGCACGTGGTCACCGATCCGGTGGCGATGCAGGAGGTGTGCACGACGCGCGGGCCGACGATCTGCGTCGCGCGCTACGAGTCGCACGTGCTCGACGAGCTCGCCGAACTCGGCCAGCCGATGCTGGAGAAGCTCCGCGGCATCCCGGGTGCTCCAGAGGAGTTGCGGTTCCGCAGCTCGGAAAACCCGGATCTGCCCGCGTACCATTACGCCACGACCGCCACCGGGCGGTTCGCGGATCCCGTGCAGGAGCGCGGACAGCTGGCGGCCATGCTGACGGGCACGGTCCCGACCTGCGACGGCGAACCCTTCGACCGGGCTTTCAAGGCCGCGCAGTCGTGGTTGCTCGACGACGCGGAAGGCGCGACGCAGCTGCTCGGGAAGACCCCGGATCGCGAATGGGTGACCGCCTATTTCGCGGCACGCGTCGATTGCGACACCGATGCGACGTGGGCGCTGCTGGATTAGCGAACGTTCCGGCCGGTAGGCACTCGTGCGCGTTTTGGATCGCTATGGCACTCCAAACCACGCACGAGCCCTGACCAGCGCAAACCGAACCTCAACGAAAAACCGATTCTGATCGGCCGGAGAACACCCGATTCCGGCCGGTGCCTCCGCACGCCTGGAAAGGGGCCTGTCCGTGACGTTGACCCATCCCGGAAAAGCCGTGCAGCCTAAAGGAATCGTCCGGGAACCGTTGTTCCCGCTGGCGGTGCGGCCGGTTCTGCTGATCGCCGCGGCCGTCGCGATCGCGTTGCTGCTGACCAGCCCGCGTTACGGCTACTTCGCCGACGAGCTCTACTTCATCGCGGCGGGGCACCACCTCGCCTGGGGCTACGCCGACCAGCCGCCGCTGATCCCGCTGATAGCGTCCACTTTAGACACTTTGTTCCCGGGTTCGCTGGTGGCGCTGCGGATTCCGCCGATGCTGGTCACCGCCGCCGGAGTCGTCGTGACGGCGCTGATCGCGCGCGAGCTGGGCGGCGACCGCCGCGCGCAGGTGCTCGCCGCCGGGGCCTGGGCGGTCACCGTGCAGTTCGCCAGCGCCGGGCACCTGCTCGCGACCTGGTCGTTCGATCCGTTCCTGTGGACGGTGATCTGCTGGCTGGTGGTGCGCTGGACGCGCTGCCGCCGGGATCACCTGCTGCTGTGGGCGGGCGTGATCACCGCGGTCGCACTGCAGGTCAAGTTCCTGATCCCGGTGTGGTGGCTCTGCGTCGGCGTCGCCGCCCTCGCGACCGGACCGCGCGAGCTGCTGCGCCGCCCGATGCTCTGGTGCGGGGCGGGTTTCGCCGCGCTCACCATGGTTCCGACGCTGCTCTGGCAGCACGCCCACGGCTGGCCGCAGCTGCGCATGCCCGCCGCGATCGCCGCCGAGAACTGGTACGGCTGGCTGTTCCTCCCGACTGCCGTCGCCTGCGCGGGCCTCGTCGGTGGGGCTGCGGCCTGCTACGGCTCGTGGCGGCTCCTGCGCTCGCCGAACCTGCACCCGTACCGCTACCTGGGCTGGGCCGCCGTCGGGACCACGGCGATCTTCCTCCTCGCGGACGGCCGCCCCTACTACGTCGCAGGCCTGTTCGGCCTGCTCTACGCCGTTGCCGCAGTGGAGGCCCCGAAGTTCCCGGGCTGGCTCACCGGTACGGCTTTCGCGGTCTCCGCTTGCCTGGCGCTGGCCGCGCTGCCGGTGCTCCCGGTGTCGTCGATCCAGCGGTTCGACACGTTCGGCCGGGGCAGCATCGGCTGGCCGCAGCTGACCTCTGCCGTGGCCGACGCCTACCACCGCGCTCCCCCGCGGACCGCCGTCATCACCCACGACTACTGGTCGGCCGGCGCCCTGCACCACTACGGGAGCGCGGCCGGGATTCCCGAGGCGTACAGCGGAAGCCGGGGATTCTGGTACCTCGGCCGCCCGCCGGAGGACACCGAGCACGTGGTGTACCTGGGCGGCACCCGCGATTACCTGCTCCGGTCCTTCCGCGATGTCCGCCCTATGACCACAGTGGACACCCCGCTCGACACCTACTACGAGGGCACCACGATCTGGCTCGCCAGCGGGCCGCGACGGCCGTGGGCCGAGCTGTGGCCGCAGTTCCGGCGCATGGGCATCTTCGACGGCACCACCGGCAGCGGCACCGAACTCCCCGGAGCTCAGACGACCAGCGCGTTCACCGCGGCGACCGCGGCCGTGCCGTCGTAGGAACGCCACGCCTCCGCCATCCGGCGCACCGCCTCGGCGAGCTCGTCCGGCGGGTAGTGAAACGGGATGCGCAGGCAGCGTTCGCTGCGCCGCTGCGGATCCAGCGACTGACCTGGCAGCACCGCGACGCCGAACCGCAGCGCGTGCTGGGCGAAGGCGCTCGCGTCGCCGTAGGGCAGCGTGGCCCAGAGCGTCTGCCCGCCGGCAGGCACCCGGAACGTCCACGGCAGGTTCGCGTCGAGTTCGGCGCAGAGGCGGTCGCGCCGGGCGCGGAGTTCGGCGATCCGCCGCTCGCGCACCTCGTCCAGCCGCGGCAGCAGCGCGGCGGCCAGCCACTGGTCCAGCACCGGGCCGCCGAGATCGTGCACCGCCCGGAGCCGCGCCAGCCTCGTGATCAGCGGCTCGGGCGCGCGCACCCAGCCGACCCGCAGGCCGCCCCAGACCAGCTTGCTCAGCGATCCCACGTTGATGACCGCCGAGCCGTCCAGCGGCTCCGGGGCCGCGTCGTCGAGGTCGAGCTCGGCCAGCACCTCGTCGTCGATCAGCGGGACGCCGTGCCGCTCGCAGGTCTCCGCCAGCCGGCGGCGCTGCAACGACGGCAGCAGTTCGCCGGTCGGGTTGTGGAAGGCGGAGATCACGTACGCCAGTGCCGGACGATCCGCCACCGCGCGCAGGTAACCAGCCAGGTCCAGCCCATCGTCGGCGCGGACCGCGCGGATCCGGGCGCCGGCCTCCTGCGAGAGCTCGAACGAACCCGGATAGGTCGGGGCGGCGAGCAGCACCTCGTCGCCGGGCGCCACGAGCAGCCTGATCAGCAGCGAAAGGGCTTGCTGCGCCCCGTTCACGACGAGGATCTGCTCGGCGCGGGTCGGCACACCGCGCTGCGCGTAGCGGTCGGCGATCGCCTGCCGCAGCTCGGGAACGCCGGCCGGGTGGTAGCCCATGTCGGGGCCGATGGCGGCGAGCCGGCCGGTCACCGCGGGCAGCAGCTCGGCGAGTTCGGGTGGCGGCAGCAGCGGGCTCGCGCACGTCAGCTGGATCGCGCCGTCCGCGGGTTCGAGCAGGTGCAGGTACATCGGGCCGACCGACTCGACGGCGGCGGTGCGGGCGGCGGTGAGCCACGCCGACGTGACCCGGGTCCCGCTGCCCTGGCGGCGTTCGAGCCGCCCTTCCTCGCGGAGCGTCCGGTAGGCGGCCACGACGGTGTTGCGGCCGACCGCGAGTGCGCCGGCGAGCGCGCGGTCGGGCGGCAGCACGGTGTCCGGCGGCAGGCTGCCGTCTTCGATCAGCTGCCGCAGCCGCACCGCGAGCAGCTCGTGCAGCGCGCCGCGCTGCGCGGACCAGCGGCCGAGCAATCCCACGACGCGATCCAGCGAAATTGGTTCCATCGAGGAACCAATCTACCCGCATTGGCGCTTCCCGCGGACCGCCGCCGCGGGAAGCCTTGTTCCCATGACCCACTTGAACACCCGCTGCGTCCACGTCAAGACCCCGGAGGCCCCCGAGGGGCGGCCGCTGACCGCGCCGCTCTACCAGACCTCCGGCTTCGCCTTCGCCGACCCCGCGGTCTTCGCCGACGGCATGGCGAACCCCGACGGCGCGCCGGTCTACTCGCGGATTGGCAACCCGACCGTGCGGGCGCTGGAGGACACCGTCGCCGAGCTGGAGGGCGGGCAGGCCGGCTTCGCGACCGGCTCCGGCATGGGCGCGATCAACTCGGTGCTGCTGACGCTGCTGAGCAGTGGCGACCACGTGATCGCCCAGCGCAGCCTCTACGGCGGCACGTTCGCGTCGTTCGAGAACCTCGCGCACCGCTGGGGAATCGAGGTCAGCTACGCGTCGGGCCCGGCGGAGGCGCGGCAGGCGCTGCGGCCGAACACCAAGCTGCTCTACGCCGAGACGATCTCGAACCCGATGGTGGAGGTCGCCGACCTGCCCGGGATGTTCGCGGTGGGCCGCGAGGCGGGCCTGATCAACGTCGTGGACAACACCTTCGCCACCCCGCTGCTGTGCCGCCCGATCGAGCAAGGCGCGGACGTCGTCGTGCACTCGACGACGAAGTACCTCGGCGGCCACTCCGACGTGCTGGGCGGGGTCGCGGTGTTCGCGGACGCCGACCTGCACCGGGAGCTCTGGCCGGAGCTGGTGGAGATCGGCGCGTCGGCGGATCCGTTCGCGGCGTGGCTGACGCTGCGCGGCGTGCAGACCCTCGCGCTGCGGATGCGCCAGCACTGCGCGAGCGCCCAGTTCATCGCCGAACGGCTCGCCGGGCACCCGGCGGTGCGCGCCGTGCACTACCCGGGCCTGCCGTCGCACCCCAGCCACGAGCTGGCGCGGAAGCTGCTGACCGGCAACGGCGGCGTGCTGACCTTCGACCTGGGCAGCAGGGCGGCCGGGCTGGCCTTCGTGCAGGCGATCCGGGTGGCATCGCTCGGCCCGTCGCTGGGCGGCGTCGAGACGCTGGTGCTGCACCCGGCCAGCACCTCGCACCGCCAGCTCACCGACGAGCAGCTGCGCGCGGTCGGCATCGGCGAAGGCGTCCTCCGCGTCTCGATCGGCATCGAAGACCCCGACGACATCTGGGCCGACTTCGACCAGGCCCTGCCCAGGTGAGGGCGTCCCGCACCGGGTGCGGGACGCCCCCGGTCACCACCCGGCCGGGCGGAAGTCGGCGGCGTGGTCGCGGGCCCACTCGGCGAAGCCGCGGGCCCGGCCGGTGACCGGCTCGGCCGTCGGCATCGCCGCGCTCGCGTCGAACTCCGCGGCCTCCGCCGGATCCTGCGCCGCGCCGGAGTAGTCCTCGAAGCCGAGCAGGAAGTCCGCGTTCGCCGCCGCGAACCCGCCCTGCGCGAGGTAGAGCTCCCGCGCGCGCTCCCGGCCGATCACCTCGAAGCGGATCTCGCGGCCGATGGCGTCCCCGATGGCCCGGACCTGCTCGCGGTAGGTGAGCAGGTCCGGGCCGTTCACGTCGTAGGCCCGGCCCGCGTGCCCGTCCGACAGCAGCGCGGCGGCGGCGACCTCGGCGATGTCCAGTTCGTGCGTCGGGTACCAGGCGACGTCGGGGTTCGGATCGCGCACCACGCCCTCGGCCCGGATCGACGGGCCCCACAGCGCCAGCTTGTTCATCGCGAACTCGCCGGGCCGGACGTGCGTCCACTCCAGGCCGGAGTCCTGCACGGCCCGCTCGACCGGCAGGTGGAAGTCGGTGTCGAAACCGCCGGTCACGGCGCCGGAGGACAGCACCACGATGCGCCGCACCCCGGCGCGCTTCGCGGCATCGACCACGTCGCGCGCGGTCTGCGGCACGGGGAACAGGAAGAGCCGGTCGACGCCGCGGAGCGCCGCGTCCAGGGTGTCCGGCGCGGCGAGGTCGCCCAGGGCGGCCTGCACCCCGGCGGGGAACTCGGCGCGCGGATCGCGCGTCAGCGCACGCACCTGCTCGCCCTCCGCTGCCACCAGCCGCAGCACGTTGCGGCCGACGTTCCCGGTCGCGCCGGTGATCAGGATGGTCATGACGTCCTCTCGACGATTGCTTGCGGGGAGGGCCTCGAGCGCTCGACGACGCTCCATCTCTACCGGGCGATCACCCCGTAAGCAAACATGAACACGACGTTCACATACGCTTCTGAACTGCGAAAATGTCACCTGATCAAGATCATCTAAAGGCCTGCATTTCGGCGCCGGAAACACCCGTTGACCAGCCGCGACCGAAATACGGACTCCCAATTTTAGGCAAAATTGGAATTTCCACCGTCACCGCAGCGGGGTTCCCAATTTTAGGCAAAATCGGAGCCCTGATGACGAGGCTCGGAGCGCTCCAATTTCACGGTCGTTTCCTGATGGTGCGCGGACACGCGTGGGACGTGGGCGTCCGGGGTGCAGAGCGGCGGTTTCGCGCGAAACCGCCACTGCCTGTCAGGGTCGGGCGCATTCGGGACGAGCCACTCGGAGCCCTCCGAAACGGCCCCTTGGGCAAGATCGGACGACGCCGCGCCCGGGCTCAGCGCAGGGCTTCGGCGACCGCCTCGGCCGTTTCCAGCACCAGCGGCCCGATCTCCTCCGGCGCCAACGGCTGCAGGGCCACCACGCCGACGCTGGCGCGCAGCCCCGGCACTCCGCGCACCGGCGCGGCCACCGCGAACGCGCCCGGCTGCAGGTCGCCGCTGCTGGCGATCCACGCCGGCCCGCCCGGCGGCAGGTCCACGGCCCGACCGGCCGCGCCGCGCTGCACCGGATGACGACTGCCGACCCGGTACGACACGTGGTAGCTGGTCCACGACGGCTCGACGACCGCCACGGCCTGCGCCTCGCTGCCGTCGGCCACGGTCAGGTGCACCGTCGCGCCGACCTTCTCCGCCAACGCCCGCAAGGCGGGCAGCGATGCGATGCGCAGCTGCGGCAGCACCCGCCCGGCCAGCCACAGCACGCCGAGCCCGAGCCGCACCTTCGAACCCTCGCGGCGCACCAGGCCGCGGCTCTGCAGCGGCCCGAGCAGCCGGTACACGGCCGCGCGACTGACGCCGACGGTCGCCGCCAGGTCGCTGATGGTGGGCGCTTCGCTCTCCGCGTCCGCCACGGCTTGCAGCAGGCTGAGCCCGCGATCGAGCGTCAGCGAGCTCTCCTTGGTGCCTGGCTGGGCGTCGCGCGGCAGGCCCATCGGGCCGCGAATCGGCTCGGGGCTGGGTTGGGCCATCGCGTCACCTCCGAGCCGCGGCCAGCACCGTGCCGGTCACCTCGCCGAGCCCGATCACCGAACCGTCGGGCCCCGGCGCGCTGCCACTCAGTGTCACCCGGTCCCCGTCCTGGAGGAAGGTCCGCTGCTCGCCGTCCTGCAGCGTGATCGGCTCCGCTCCGCCCCAGGTCAGCTCCAGCAGGCAGCCCCGCTGGTCGCGCTCGGGCCCGGACACGGTCCCGGACGCGAACAGGTCGCCGGGACGCACCGGCGCGCCGTTCACGGTCATGTGCGCCAGCTGCTGCGCGGGCGACCAGCTCATGTGCTCGAACCGCGGCGAGGCCAGCAGCGTCTCGTTGCAGCGCACCTCCAGCCGCAGGTCCAGCCCCCACGGCTCCTTCTCGACGAGGTAGGGCTGCAGCGCGTGCGCCGGTTCCGGAGTCCGCACCCTGGCCTGTTCGAAGGCCTCCAGCGGCGTGATCCACCCGGCGACGGAGGTGGCGAACGACTTGGCCAGGAACGGCCCCAGCGGCTTGGACTCCCAGGCTTGGATGTCCCGCGCCGACCAGTCGTTGACCAGCGCCAGCCCGAACACGTGCTCGGCGAAGTCCGAAGTGGACACCCGGGCCGCCGGCTCGCCGCCGCAGACGAACCCGACCTCCGCCTCGAAGTCGAGCCGCCGGGTCGGGCCGAACGCGGGCTGCAGGTCGCCGGCGGCCTTGCGCTGCCCGCTCGGGCGGTGGATGTCGGTGCCGGAGACGTACACGGTGCCCGCGCGGCCGTGGTAGCCCACCGGCAGGTGCGACCAGTTCTCCGGCAGCGGCTCGGCGGTGCGCCGGAAGATGCGGCTGACGTTCTCGGCGTGGTGCCGCGACGAGAAGAAGTCGACGTAGTCGCCGACCGCGAACGGCAGCACCAGGGTGTGCCAGTCGGTGCGCACCAGGCTCGCGCCCGCCGGCGCCCGATCGGCCGCGACGAGCTCGCTGAGCCGCTCCCGCAGCTCCCGCCAGCGGTCGCGGCCCGCGGCCAGCAGCGGATCGAGCGAGTCGCCGGAGACCAGCTCGGCGAGTCGAGGACCGAGTTCCCCGGCGATGCCGCGCAGCAGCAGCGCGTGCCGCCCGACCCGCACCGCGATGCCCGGACCGCTGCCGGTCACCAGCACCCCGTAGGGCAGCGTCTGCGGGCCGAACGGCTTGTCCGGGGCGAACTCGGGATCCTCGATCCAGGTCAAAGCAGTCCCAATCCTTCGAGTTCGGCGACGGGGTCCTGCAACGAGCACGAGCCGTAGGAGGCGAAGACGTCGCGCACCGCGTTGGCCGCGTCGTCGGACAGGGCGCGCGCCTCCTCGGCCAGCGCCGCGCCGTCGGTGCTGGCCAGCGCCGCCCGGACGTCCTTGCCGGACAGCGAGCGCGCGGTGGCGACCAGGACGTTGAGGAAGCCGTGGTGGGTGAACCCGGTCTCCTGGTCGGTGCCGCGCACCGCGGTGTGCAGCCCGGTGGTGGCCTTGAACGGGACGTCGAGGGTGCCCGCCACCGCGAGGAAGTCGGTGACCACGTCGATGGACGGCACCGATTCGGCGGTCTGCCCGCCGCAGCGCAGCTTGGGCCAGCAGCCGTGCTCGGCGACCCGCCGGATGCCGTCCAGCCAGCCGTCGCCGCCGCGTCTCGGCTCGACCACCCGGATGATGTCCTCCGGCACGAACTCCGACACGCGCTCCAGCCAGATGTCGTCGACGTCGGACGGCGCGGGCATCTCGACCATCCGCAGCGCCAGCAGCTCCTGCCGGCCCTCGATGATCGACAGGGCCTTGGGCACGCCGCCGAGCCCGGTGTCGCACACCAGCGAGAGCGGCACCGGCGACGCCGGCTTCACCTTCGCCAGTTCGGTGATCAGCTCGGCCAGCCGGGACGCCTTGCACAGCATCGGCCCGAGCAGACCTGTGAACGCGCCGCCGCGCGCCTCGAGGTGGTCGGCCACCGCCTGCGGCACTTCGGCGGTCCCCGGCGGGAACAGCGCCGCGTCGTCAACCAATCGGGCGAACAGGGGCGGGATGCCGCGCGGACCGGGCGCGCGAAGCTCAACAGCGCTTGACACGGCTGACACGCTAATGCCGTACCGGCCAGTGAACAAAGGTGCCCGATAAACGGACGTCGGGCGGGGTCATGTAGGCCTCCCTCGCCTGGTTTGGACATCATCATCCTCCCTGGTCCGACGGCGCTCGCACCGCCCCTGGGGGCACTACTCCGGTTGCCGCCCCACGGGGACGTTCCAGCTGGTACTAAGAGGATGCGCGGGCGGTGGGGCCGCTTCGGCGACCGCGCGGCGCCCGATGAGGCGACTTCCCCACGCGACACATTTAAGTTAGGCTTGCCTAAGTTGGAGGTGAGCAGTGGGTGAGACGACCATTCGCCGGCCCGCGACGCCGAGCGCTGCCGAACGTGCCAGGAGCATCGCCAAGCGCGGCGGCCGCGCAGCGCTCCTGCCGGCCGACGAGAACTCGGCGCGCATCGCGCCGTTGCTGCACCACGTGCACGCCGATGGCTCCGCGACCGTCCTGCTGGCGGACGAGCACCCGCTGATCGCCGCCGCCTGGCAAGCGCCGCGCGCCGAACTGGCCGCGGTCCTGGAACTCACCGACCCGACGCCGGTCCGGCTGCGCGAACCGGTGCGCGGACTGCTGTGGCTGACCGGCTGGGTGCGGCTGCTCGACGGCGCGGAGGCCCACGACGCCGTGCTCTCGGTCGCCGACGAGCGCCCAGACCCGCGGCTGCTCGACGCCGGGCACGGCGCGAGCGTCCTGCGGCTGGAATCCGCGTCGCTGGTGCTGGCGGATTCGGAGGGCACCGGCTCGGTGGACCCCGCGGATTTCCAGGCCGCCACGCCGGATCCGTTCTGCATGCAGGAAGACGCGTGGCTGCGGCACCTGGAGCTGTCGCACCGCGACGTCGTCGGGCTGCTCGCCCGGCACCTGCCGGAGAAGCTGCGCGGCGGGCACATCCGCCCGCTCGGACTGGACAAGTACGGCCTGCGGCTGCGGGTGGAGTCGGCCGACGGTGACCACGACGTGCGGCTGGCGTTCTCCCACCCGGTCAGCACGACCGAGCACCTCGGCGTGGAGCTCCGCCGCCTCGTCGGCTGCCCGTTCCTCGCCCAGCAACGCCAGGGCTGACGTCTTCCGCACCTCGGAACTTCGCTCTCGGACTACCCGATTTTGCCTAAAATCGGGAGCGTCTCCACCGACTTCCGAGGCGCCCGATTTTAGGCAAAATCGGAGCGCCTCATCGCTCCCGGCGCAGCGGCAGGCGGGTTCAGCTGCGGCAATCGGGCCGGCGAAAGCTCGACCTAACGTCAGGTAGCTGGTCAGTCGTCGGGGCAGCGTTCGGAGTTCTCGGGGGTCAGGCGCTGGATGCGGCCGTCGCGGAAACGCAGCGGCTCGGCGCCCGGGCCCACCAGCATCGCCTCCTCCACCGCCGCATCGCGGGTGATCACCCAGAGGAACGCGCGCGCCACGATCGCCGATTGGCCGGGCCGTCGCCCGTCGGTGAACCGCACCAGCAGCCCGCCCGGATCGCTGTGCCGCACCTCGACCAGGACACCGTCCCGGATGCCGAACAGATCGGCCGAGCCGAGCGGCCCGTCGAGCACGTCGAAGCGGCGCAGCGCCTGCAGCACGCGCACCGCGCGTTCGGTGTCCGCCGCGCCCCACACGAACACGTCCATGCCGATCCGACGCGGCAGGGGCGGTGACCAGTTCCGCACGCGTTTTCCCGGTATTTCCAGACCTTCGAGCGCCCGGCCGGCGGCGTCACCGATCCGGGTACGGTTCGACGCGTGAGCACCCTGCGCGCATGGCTGACCCCGACCCGGCCCGGCGAGCCCGCGACGATCGCGGACCGGTCGGAGCGCAGGGCGATCATCATCGAGCTGTTCGTGGTCTTCACCGTGACACTCGGGCTCTCCGGCGTGCAGAGCCTGCTGTCGCTGCTGGACGCCCTGCTGCGCCCCGAACCGCTGGCCGACCAGCACGCCGCGATCAACGTGCCACAGGCGGAGCTCGGGCTGCTCGACATGCTCGCGCAGCTGACGAACGTGCTGCGGCTGTGCGCCTGGGGCGGCTTGGGGCTGTACCTGCTGTGGCGCGGCGGGATGGCGCTGCGGCAGGTGGGCCTGGACCGCTCCCGCCCCGGGCGGGACTTCGCGGGCGGGCTGGGCCTCGCGGCCCTGATCGGCATCCCCGGGCTTGGCCTGTACCTCGTCGCGCACTCCCTGGGCCTCGCCCTGACCGTCCAACCCTCCACTTTGGACGCGGCGTGGTGGCGCGCGCCGGTGCTGACGCTGGCCGCTTTCGGCAACTCCTTCGCCGAAGAGGCCCTGGTGGTGGCCTACCTGCTGACCCGGCTGCGGCAGCTGGGCTGGTCGGAGAACCGGGCGCTGTGGGTTTCGGCGGTGCTGCGCGGCAGTTACCACCTGTACCAGGGCTTCGGCGGCTTCGTCGGCAACGTCGTGATGGGCCTGGTCTACGGCCGCGCCTGGCAGCGCACGAACCGGCTGTGGCCGCTGGTCGTCGGCCACGCGCTGATCGACGTGGTGGCCTTCGTCGGCTACGCCGCCCTGCGCGGCCGCGTCGGCTGGCTGCCCTGACCGGGTTCGCCGCGAGGGTTTCCAATTTCAGGCAAAATCAGAAGCCCACTAGCCGACGAATCGATCGTCCATTTCGCGCAACGATCCGATGGTCGATCGGGCTTTTTGGTTAATGATTGATCGAAATCATCGTCGATGACGGACGTTTCCGTTAGTCGCGGTTAGGCTGCTCATCGTGAGCGAACCACACGTCCAGAGCGAGGTCGGCCCGCTGCACGCGGTGCTGCTGCACCGGCCGGGCACGGAGCTGAAGCGGCTCACGCCGCGCAACAGCGACCAACTCCTGTTCGACGCGATCCCGTGGGTCGATCGCGCCCAGGAGGAGCACGACGCGTTCGCCGAGGTGCTCCGCAACCGGGGCGTCGAGGTGCTGCTGCTGCGCGACCTGCTCACCGAGGCGCTGCGCGACACCCGCGCTCGGGCCGCGGCCGTGCTCGCTGGCGTGGACGAGCTCAGAGTGGGCACGGAGATCGCCGACACGCTGCGCTCGCATCTGTCCAGCGTGGACGATTCCGCGCTGGCCGGGATCCTCATCGCGGGCATGACGTTCGAGGAGCTGCCCGCCGCGGAGGGCGAGTCCCTGGTGCGCCGGATGCACCACCCGCACGACTTCGCCATCGACCCGCTGCCGAACCTGCTGTTCACCCGGGACTCGTCGGTGTGGATCGGCGACCGGGTCGCGATCGCGGCCCTCGCGATGCCGGCGCGCCGCCGCGAATCCGCGCTCACCGACCTGATCTACGCCTACCACCCGCGGTTCTCGCACTCCACCCGCGCCTACGGCGCGCACTCCGCGCCCGTCGAGGGCGGCGACGTGCTGCTGCTCGCGCCGGGCGTGGTGGCCATCGGCGTCGGCGAGCGCACCACGCCCGCCGGCGCGGAGTCGCTCGCCCGCTCGCTGTTCGCCGACGACCTGGCGCACACCGTGCTGGCCGTGCCGATCGAGCAGGCCCGGGCCTCGATGCACCTGGACACGGTGTGCACGATGGTCGACCGCGACGCCGTGGTGATGTACCCGGCGATCCAGCACTCGCTGGAGGCCTTCGCGCTGCGCCCGCTGGACGGCGAGCTGAAGGTGTCCGGCCCGACCCCGTTCCTGACCGCCGCGGCGGAGGCGATGGGCATCGACCACCTGCGGGCGATCGACACCGGCCTGGACCCGGTGACCGCGGAACGCGAGCAGTGGGAGGACGGCAACAACACGCTCGCCGTGGCGCCCGGCGTGGTGGTGGCCTACGAGCGCAACGCCGAGACCAACGCGCGGCTCGAGGACGCCGGGATCGAAGTGCTGCGGATCAGCGGTTCCGAACTCGGTTCCGGCCGGGGCGGGCCGCGGTGCATGTCCTGCCCCATCACCCGCGCCCAGCTGAATCCATGAACTCGGCCGATCCCCATTCCATCACTTGATCGAGTGACGAATGAAGGGCGCTCCAACCGGAAAAGCCGATCACTGTCGCCCTTCGCCGAACAATAGCCACTCGAATTGGTGACACGACGCGAAACATTCACCACCAGCAGCAACGACAGCGCCACCACCAGCCAAAATGGCACAGGTTTGGCTTGGCTAATTTATCTGAGGATTGCCTTGGCTAAAACGCGACCCAGCCAAGGTTAACCATAGGATTATTAGGTTTACCTGAAATGTATCTGGACTCATTCCAGAGTATATTGAGGGCATGGCTGTCACCGCGAAGAAGATTCAGCACAAGGAATCCCGTTTCGAGCACCTGCTGCAGGAACAGGTGCGCAATGAATTCACCGCCTCGCAGCAGTACATCGCCGTCGCGGTCTGGTTCGACAACGAGGACCTGCCGCGGCTGGCCGCGCACTTCTACCGGCAGGCGCTGGAAGAGCGCAACCACGCGATGATGATCGTCCAGTACCTGATGGACAACAACGTCAAGCCGGTCATCCCGGCCATCGAGCAGGTGCGCAACGACTTCACCGAGACCCGCGAGCTCGTCGCGCTCGCCCTGGAGCAGGAGCGCGAGGTCACCCGCGAGATCGAAACGCTGGCCAAGACCGCCCGCGAGGAGGGCGACTACCTCGGCGAGCAGTTCATGCAGTGGTTCCTGAAGGAGCAGGTCGAGGAGGTCGCCTCGATGTCGACGCTGCTGAACGTGGTCGACCGCTCCAAGGGCAACCTCTTCGACGTGGAGAACTACCTGGCCCGCGAAACGGTCGGCGACGAAGGCGTCGACGCGCCGGCACCCCGGACCGCCGGCGGCTCCCTCTGAGCCCTCGCGCTACCCGCCGGGCGAATTCGGTTCGGTGGCGGGGTTCTGGGACGACGTCGGGTTCGGCTTGGAGGTCTGCGACGCCGAGGTCGTCGGGTCCGGCTCGGAGGTCGTCGTCAGCAGGACCTCCGGCGGCAGCGGCTTCCTGGTCGGCGGGGTCGTGAGGCTCGGCAGCTGCGGCGGCTGGCCCGGCTGCTGTTGCACCGGCGGCGGGGCCGGAGGCTGGTGCGTCGGTTGCAGCGGCGCGGTAGAGCCCAGGTTCGGCTCCGGTTGTACGACGGGCGGCACCGCCGGCTGCACCGGCTCGCCCGCTTGGTGACCGATCAGCGCGATCCCGCCGCCGACCAGCAGCGTCGCGGCGAGCGCGCTGCCCGTCGCGGCCAGCACCCCGTTGCGCTGCCTGCGGCGACGCGCTCCGGCCACCAGCGACCACTCGGCGCCGGTTCGCACCGGGATGTCCAGCCGGTCGTCCCGGAGGACCCGCTGCAGCTCGTCCTCCAGATCCATCACGCGTCACCTCCTCCCACCAGCGGCCCGAGCCGCTTGCGCAACGTCGCCATCGCCTTGCTGGCCTGGCTCTTCACCGTTCCGCAGCTGATGCCGAGCGTGTCGGCTATCTCCAGCTCGGAAAGCCCCTCGTAGTAACGAAGCACGACCACCGCGCGTTGCCTCGGCGGCAGAGATCGCAGCGCGACCCACAGCGGCTCGTGCTCCAGGCGATCCTGCTGGATGGCTGCGGGGATGTCCGGGAAATCCGCGAGCAGCGTTTCCCGGCGCGTCCGCCGCCACCGGCTGACGTGCGTGTTCGCCATCGCCTTGCGCACGTAGGCGGTGGGGTCCGCGCAGTTCCGGCTGATCTTCGACCAGCGGGCGCCGACCTTCTCCAGCACGGTCTGCACCAGGTCCGCGGCATCGTGCGGGTTACCGGTCAGGGCGTGGCCATAGCGCATCAGCCCGGGTAGTGCTACCCGGACGAACTCCGCGAAATCGTCCTCTGCCGCCGCCATGTCCCCCCGACGTGCCCGCCCGCGATAGACACCGGACGCCTCGGTGGCGGTCGGCACTGCCGGCAGGTGCGCGGTCAACCCTCCACCCCCTAAACGTCGGGTATCGCCAGGGATGACACGCCGCAACGCGCCGATCGGTTGCCCGACCGGCGCGTTGATCACCCGTTCGGTCCAACGACAATGGTGGACCAGTTTCAATTGAAACTGCGAGCAGCACCGGGTTCGGGCTTCCGGAGCAGCTCGACCAGCGCCGAGATGCTGTGCTCGCCGTGGCCCTCGGCGACCGCCCGGCGCAGCAGGTCGTTCATCGGCTCGCGCCAGCTGACGTCGATGTTCGCCGCCGCCAGCTCGTCGTCGTGGGCGCTGCCCGCGTAGAACAGGCCGACCGTCGAGGACGGGTCGCTGTAGTCGCCGGCGTCGATCTCCGCCGCGAACTTCGGCAGCACCGAGCCGATCATCTCCAGCCACTTGACGGTGTAGGGCACCAGCTCGCTCGCGGGCGTCCCGCGCTTCGCGACCAGGGCCGCGCCCTCGAAGAAGCCGAGGAGGGCGGGCAACAGCGTGGCGCCGACCGCCATCTCGTACAGCGCGGCGAGATCCACGTCGTCACCGAGGTACCGGGTGTCGCCGCCGAGCTCCCGCAGGGTCTGCTCGTACTCGTCGAAGACGGCCTTGTCGCCGCTGTAGTACAGCAGCGTGTCCGGCTTCGCGACCGCTTCGGGGACGTTCTTCACGGCGCCGTCCAGGAAGCGGGCGCCGTTGCCGGTCGCCCACTCCGCCATTTCCCGGGCGCCGCTGGGAGTTCCGCTGTTCAGCGTGATCAGGGTGCGGCCGGCCAGCTCGCCGGCGGCGGGCGCCAGGGCCTCCAGCGTGGCGTCGTAGGTGGTCAGGCAGGCGATGATCAGCGGGCCGGCGGTGACCGCGTCCGCTATCGATCCGGCGTGCGCTGCGCCCTCGGCGACCAACGGCGCGGCCTTCTCCGGGCTGCGGTTCCACACCGTCGTCGGGTGCCCGGCGGCCAGGAACGCCTTGGCCAGCGCCGCCCCCATGTTCCCCAGCCCGAGGACGGTCACCGCCGTGCGCTTGCCACCGGTCATGTTCGTGCTCCAGTTCAAAGTCGGCTCTTTCGAGGTCGATCGCGTTGACGCGTTCGATCCTCGCGACATGGCTGCACTTTGATCAAGTACCGACTATTTTGTCGGGTACTGAACTTTTTGCCAGTGGGAGCCCGGGATGAAGCGGAACAAGTACACCTGCGGACTGGATGCCGCCATCGACGTGATGGGCGGCAAGTGGAAGTGCCTGATCCTGTGGGAGCTGGCCTTCGCGACGCGGCGCTTGGGCGAGCTGCGGCGCGCGATCCCGGACATCAGCGAGCGGGTGCTGATCCTGCAGCTCAAGGAGATGGTGGCGAGCGGCCTGGTGCACCGCGAGATGTACCACCAGGTGCCGCCGAAGGTGGAGTACTCGCTGACGGAGTTCGGCCGGTCGCTCATCGAGGCGCTGATGCCGCTCGGGGAATGGGGCGAGCAGAACATGGCTCGCATCGAGGCGATTCCCCGCGGCTAGGGGGAAATTCCAGCGGCCGACACATCGGTCCACTGTGGAGCCAAGTCGGGCGGTTCCGGCCGGAACCGCCCGACACCGGGCTCAGCGGATGGTGACCTGGCGGCCGCGGAGGCCGTCGCGGGCGCGCCGCTCCGCCGCGTTCAGCGGCTCCGAGTCGAGCGAGCCGAGGGCATCGGCCAGCCGGCGCCCGAGCTCCGCGGCGGGCTCGTCCCACTCGCGCGCGTGCTTCTCGCGGTCGAGGTCCCACACCGGCACAAGCAGGCCGTGCGCGCGGAACGATCCCGCGTACTTGCTGTCCTCGCCGAGCGCCAGCTCGCCGCGGGCGGACAGCCGCGCCAGCGCCGCCAGCAGCTGCTCCTCGGGCTCCGGGCGCACCCAGCGCAGGTGGGCCTTCTCGCCCGCGTCGACCCAGTACGCGGATTCCACGCCTTCGGCGGTCAGCCGGTCGGTGGGCATGATCGCCGCGTTCGCCCGCTCCAGGGACAGCGCGACCTCGCCCGTCGGCTCCACGTCGCCGGGCAGCCACCAGGCGAAGTCCTCGTGCAGCTCGACCTCCAGCGGCGCGGCGGGGTCGAGCAGGTCCTGCAAGCGGGCGGGAATGGTGCCGGGCTCGGCCGTCTCCGGCCCCACCACCGACAGCGACTCGCCGATCTCGGCGGTCTGCACCCACTCGACGGCCCGCGCGAGATCCCGGCTGATATCACCGGAGTGGGTCTGCACCTGCAGCCCGATGAAGGACTTGTCGTCGTTGCGCCGCAGCGCCGCGGCGGCCATCGGCAGCACGGTCGCGAGCGTGACCTCGCCCTTGTCGCGCAGCGGCAGCTTCGCCGTCGCCGACGGGACGAACTCGCGCAGCGCGACCAGCTCGCATTCCGCGGCCAAGCCCTCGAACGGCCTGGTCACGATCACGTCGGCGGCACCGCCCGCGGCGCCGTGGCAAGCCTTGTAGCGCTTCCCCGAACCGCACGGGCAGGGCTGGCGCGGCTTGATCCCGGTGTCCGCCTGGGGCTTGGGTGCGGTTCGCTTCGACACTGCAGATCCCCTCGCTCATGGTCACTTCGCCGTGACGCTACCGAACTGCACGAGACCCGATTCAGCCAGGTGGAAGCGGGTGGACGCGGGCGCATTGGTGGCCACGAAGCGCACTCCGGAGCGGGCGCACAGCTCGATGTCCGCGGGGTCGTCGACGGTCCAGCAGTACGTGTCACGGCCGAGCGCGGCGGCGCGCGCGACGAATCCCGGGTCCTCGCGCAGCAGGCGGATGCCCGGCCCGGCGAGGTCCGCCCACGGCGGGAGCACGCCGGAGCGCAACGGGCCGCGGAACCGGTCGAACAGCAGGACCGTCGGCACGCCCGGCGCGGCCTCGTGGAACCGGCGCACCGCGGACTGCGCGAACGACATCATCAGCACCGGCGAGTTCTCCCGATCCGCCGGCGTCGCCAGGCCGTGCCGGGCCAGCAGCGCGACCAGCTTGCGCTCCACCAGCCCGCCGTAGCGCACCGGGTGCTTGGTCTCGATGAACAGCCGGACCGGGCGCGAGTTGTCCCGCAGCAGGCCGAGGAGTTCGTCGAGCAGCAGCACGCCGTGCTCGGGCTCCGCGGCCGGGCCGCGCACCAGGTCGTCCGCCGACCGGGGCGGTTCCTGGTGCCAGCCACCGAAGTCCACTTCGGACATCGCGGCGACGGTGAGCTCGCTGACCACACCGCGGCCGCTGGAGGTCCGGTCGATGCGCCGGTCGTGCACGCACACCAGGTGGCCGTCCCGGCTGACCCGGATATCGCATTCGAGCGCGTCGGCGCCCTGTTCGAGGGCCAGTTCGTAGGCACCGCGGGTGTGCTCGGCGCGATGCGCGGAGGCTCCTCGGTGCGCGACGACGTCGGGGGTCGGTTGCCGCACGGCGCCCATTATGCGGGCGATCTCGATCCACTTCCGGCATCTGTGACGCACCGCAACCACGGTGTCACCGAGGACTCGCACCACACGACGGCGCGAACGGCCCGCCCGCGGTCTCGTGGTGCCGCAATTTCCATTGAAATTGAAGATCCAATTTCAATGGAAATTGCGGAACCTCGGACAGCCGGTCAGCGCGGCGCGCTGGTGGGGCGGGTGGCCCGGGGCGCGGGCGGCGCGGCGCGGACCGCGCGGACCCGGAGTTGCGCAAGCTCCGTCGGGTCCAGCGGGGCGAGCAGCCGCATCAGGTACTTGATCAGCAGCGCCGTCATGATCGCCAGGGTCGTGACCAGGGCGTTGTTGAGCGCGTGCAGCACGACGCCGTCCGCCTGGGCCTGCACGCTGCCGACGAATCCCCAGCCGAACGAGAGCCAGCCGAGCACCAGGGTTCCCACCCACGCCGCCCACCAGAACCGGACGCGCAGCGTCGGGAACGGCCGCTCGCCCCGGCGGCGCACGCCCTCCGCGACGAGCACGGAATGCTCCAGCTCGGCCAGCGTCGAGCCCGGCACGGACAGGTTCAGCCCCGGCACCAGGACGCCGACGACCACCTGCCAGTCGGGCCGGGCGCTCTGCACCCCGATGCGCGCCGCGGCCGCGGCGCGCGCCCGCAGGCCCCACAGGACGACGAAAACACCGGAGAGCACGCCGAGCACCCAGAGGATCGAGCCGGTCGTGCCGACCAGGACGTCGGAGATCGCCAGCGGCGTGCGCGGAAGCGCCTGGCTGCGGCTGACCAGCAGCAGCACGTACCGCCAGCACTCCGCGAAGGTGGCCAGCGCCGCCACGCCCGCGGTGATCCACAGCGTCACCACCGCCGTCCCGGCGGCGGACACCGCCCGCAGCATCGGATCGCCGTGCGGCCGCAGCGGCAGCGCCAGCGGCCAACGCCACGCGAGCAGCGGGAAGCCCCAGCGCGGCACGGCCGGGTAGGCCGGCGGGCCGGTGTAGCGGCGCGGTCGGCGCGGCGGCCGGATCCGCCGCGGGCCGCCGGGCGGGGTGGCGACCCACTCCACGCTCGGCCGTCCGGGGCCGGGAGGTCGGGCCGTCACAGCACGTACGGCTCGCCGTCGGCGTCGTCGGAGACCAGCGGCCGCCCGATGGCGGACCAGCCGTTCATGCCGCGCTCGACGTTGATCGCGTCCCAACCGTTGGCGTTGAGGTATGCGGCGACCTTCGCCGACCGGCCGCCGGAACGGCAGATCACGAAGACCTGGTCGGCCTCCGGGATCTCGTCGAGCCGCTGCACGAGCTCGCTCATCGGGAGGTGCACGGCCTCGGGCGCGTGCCCGGCCTGCCACTCGTTCGCCTCGCGCACGTCGAGCAGCACGCTGCCCGCGGGCAGCTGCGCGGGCAGCTCCTCCGGCTGCACGCCGGGCACCTGATGACCGGGAACTGGAGTAGTCACACCCCGATGCTGCCACGCGATGCGTGGTGCCCGCGTAAGAGACTCGCATTTCGCGTCGGCGGACGCCCCGCACCCCGGAAGAACCCGCCCTCACCTGCGATAACGCGAGACCATTTCGTAGTTGATCACGCTTTCGGTCGGAGATCCCGAAGATATCGCCGTTTTCGTGAGGCTCCGTGCCACAGTGTGCTTGTTCGATTCAGATCCGTTCGCTGAATCCGCCCGGCAGGAAGGAAAGCCATGTCTCGTCGAGCCATTCTCCGTTGGCCGAACGGCAGCGACTGGGGACATCTGGCGACGGTTCCGGAGGACGGCGGATCACCGCGGTTCGCCGGGTTCGTGCGGATGACCGACCCGCGTGTGCAGGCCCTGCTGGCTCGCGTCCCGCCCCGCCGGGCCGACGGCGACATATGGGAAGCGCACTTCACGGCCGCCGAATCCGAGCTGAGCGCCGCCTGACGCGAACGACCGACGAAAGCGCCCCGCCCGGCTCTCGGCCGGACGGGGCGCTCGTTCGAGGTGGAGCGGTTCAGCGCGTCAGTGCGAGACGGCCTTCTCCGCGCCGGCGCCGGTCAGCGACCGGACCTCCATCTCCGCCTGCTTGGCCTTGTCGGCCGTGTCCTTGCTCAGCACCGTGCCGAGGTAGCCGAGCAGGAAAGACACCGGGATCGACACCAGGCCCGGGTTCTTCAGCGGGAACAGCGCGAAGTCCAGCGACGGGAACATCGAGTCCTCGCCACCGGAGACGGCGGGCGAGAAGACGATCAGCACGATGGTGACCGCCAGACCGCCGTAGATGCTCCACAGCGCGCCGTTGGTGTTGAACCGCTTCCAGAACAGCGAGTACAGCAGCGTCGGCAGGTTCGCCGAAGCGGCGACCGCGAACGCCAGCGCCACCAGGAACGCGATGTTCTGGCCGTTGGCCGCGATGCCGCCCAGGATCGACACGATGCCGATGACCACCGCGGTGATCCGGGCGACCTTGACCTCCTGGCCCTTGTCGTCGACCTTGCCCTTCTTGATCACGTTCGCGTAGATGTCGTGCGCGAACGAGGCGGACGCGGTGATCGTCAGGCCGGCGACGACCGCGAGGATCGTCGCGAACGCGACCGCGGAGATGAAGCCCAGCAGCAGCGGGCCGCCGATCTCCAGCGCCAGCAGCGGCGCCGCCGAGTTCACGCCGCCCGGCGCCTTCTTGATCACGTCGGAGCCGACCAGCGCCCCGGCGCCGTAGCCCAGGACCAGCGTGAACAGGTAGAACAGGCCGATCAGCCAGATCGCCCAGACCACCGAGCGGCGGGCCTCCTTGGCGGTGGGCACGGTGTAGAAGCGCATCAGCACGTGCGGCAGACCCGCGGTGCCGAGCACCAGCGCGATGCCCAGCGAGACGAAGTCCAGCTTGCTGATCTCGGTCTTGCCGTACTGGGCGCCCGGGTTGAGCACCTTGTCGCCTGCGACGTCGGCGGCCGCGCCGAGCAGGCCCGACAAGTTGAAGCCGTACATGGCGAGCACCCAGATCGTCATCACGAAGGCGCCCGCGATCAGCAGCACCGCCTTGATGATCTGCACCCAGGTGGTGCCCTTCATGCCGCCGACCAGCACGTACACGATCATCAGCGCGCCGACGACGAAGATCACCGCGGCCTGGCCGGTCTTGTTCGTGATGCCCAGCAGCAGCGCGACCAGGCCGCCGGCACCGGCCATCTGCGCGAGCAGGTAGAAGAACGTCACGGCCAGGGTGGACAGCGACGCGGCGGTGCGCACCGGACGTTCCTTCATCCGGAAGCTGAGCACGTCGCCCATCGTGTACTTGCCGGTGTTCCGCAGCAGCTCCGCGACCAGCAGCAGCGCCACCAGCCAGGCCACCAGGAAGCCGATCGAGTACAGGAAGCCGTCGTAGCCGTAGACCGCGATCGCCCCGGCGATGCCGAGGAACGACGCCGCCGACAGGTAGTCACCGGCGATGGCGATGCCGTTCTGCGGGCCGGTGAAGGCGCGGCCGCCGGCGTAGTAGTCGGAGGCGGTCTTGGTGTTCCGGCTGGCGCGGAACACGATGACCATGGTGACCACGACGAACAGCGCGAAGATGCCGATGTTGAGCGCGCTGTTGTTCGCGGTTTCGCTCTGGGCCAGCGGGGAAAGTGCGGCGATCACTTCTGGCCTCCTTCGGAGTCGTCCTTCTTCGCGCCGTCGTCCTTCGCGCCGTCGCCGTCGCCGTCGCCGTCGGCGTCTGCGTCGTCATCGGCGCCGGTTTCCTTCTCGGCGCTGTCGTCCGCGGACTTCTCCGGGGCGTCGTCGGTCGAGTCCTTCGCGGTGTCCTCCGCCTTGTCCTTCGCGGTGTCCTCCGCGGTGTCCTCCGCAGTGACCTTCGCGGTGTCCTTCGCGGTGTCCTCCGCCTTGTCCTTCGCAGTGTCCTCCGCGGTGTCCTCCGCAGTGACCTTCGCGGTGTCCTTCGCGGTGTCCTCCGCAGTGACCTTCGCGGTGTCCTCCGCCTTGTCGCTCGCGCCGCCCTCGAGGGATTCGCGGATCTCCTCGGCGATCGGGTCGAGCTCCCGGTTGGCGAATCGCACGTACCAGGTGGTGATGGCGAACGTGGACACGAACTGCAGCAGGCCCAACACGAGGCCGACGTTGATGTTGCCGACCAGCTTGATGCTCATGAAGCCGTGTGCGTAGTCGGCGAGCAGCACGTAGACCAGATACCAGGCCAGGAACAGTGCCGAGACCGGGAAGACGAAGTTGCGCAGTCTGCGTCGCAGGGTGGTGAATTCGGGGCTGCTATGGGCAGCGGCCCAGGTTTCGGCGTCGATACCGGACCCGGACCCGATTTGGTCCGTGGTGCTCACGGTGTCCTCCCACAAGAAAAGGCTCCGTCCCGGGTGCCGCCGGTACGGGAGCCTGCTGAATCAGTTCAACGCGGGAACGCTACGTAGTTCAACCACCGCTGTGAAGCCCCGTTGGGAGTACGCAAGCTAACGATCGAGTGAAGTTATCCGAGTCCAAGCGGACGCGCTGAATTGTGTCTCACCAGATCGATTTCACCCGTTCAGCCTATTGATTTTCCACTGGTCTATACCAGCAAGTACGAAAGGTGATTGCATTCGTCGCGGAATCCACCCAAAAAGTTCAAAGAACACGACGAATGATCACGTTCAGCGTTGGTGGCGGCCCTCGGTCGGCCGCTGCTCCGCGGGCTCCGCGCTGAGCCTGCCGTCGAAGAAACCGAGCCGGTCCGGCGCGTGCAGCCGCAGCATCACCCGGCCCACCCCGGCCGGCACCCGCGCCCGGGTAGCCACGCTGACCAGTCCGGTCACCGCGAACGCGATCGGCACGGTGACCAGCGCGGGCTGCCGGGCCAGGGTCGCGAACCAGCCCGCCCCGTCCCCGAGGAAGGGCGTGCACGCCACCGCGATCAGCACCAGGCAGCAGCCGACCACCATGCCGCTGGCGGCGCCCACCGCGGTGAGCCCGCGCCACCAGATCCCGAGCACCAGCACCGGGCAGAACGTGGAAGCGGCCATCGCGAACGCCAACCCCACGCTGCGCGCGATGTCGTGGTTGTCCGCGGGCAGCGCCAGGAGCGTCGGCACCAGGCAGCCCAGCGCGGCCGCCAGCCGGAAGTCGATCGCCCGGCCGCGGAGCGCGTCTCGCGAGGACAGCACCCCGGCCACGCTCACCACCAGGCCGGAAGAGGTCGACAGGAACGCGGCGAACGCCCCGGCCGCGGTGATCGCCGCGAGCAGCCCGCCCACCCAGTTGCCCAGCATCGCCTGCGGCAGCAGCAGAACCGCCACATCGGTCTCGCCGCTGACCAGCAACTGCGGCACGTACAGCCGGGAGAGCATCCCGAAGATCGTCGGGAACAGGTAGAACGCGCCGAGGAGCGCCAGCACGAACAGCGTGGTGCGGCGCGCACCGGACCCGCTCGGGTTGGTGTAGAAGCGGGCGAGCACGTGCGGCAGGCCCATCGTGCCGAGGAACGTCGCGATCAGCACCGAATACGTTTCGAGCAGCCCGGAAACGCCGTCGCCGTGCGGCCGCAGCCAGGTCGCGTTGTCGGCCTCGGCCGCCGCGACGACCGGGACCGCCGCGCCAGCCGGGAACCGCAGGTCGGTGCCCGCCGCCATCGAGTACTCGCCGGGCTGCAGGTAGATCGAGCCGGTGCCTTCGGCCACCCACACCGGCTCGCTGACCCGCAGCTGCACGTCGGTGTCGATGTGCACCGTCGTGTCGCGCGGGAAGACCGGCGGCAGCGGCTCGTCGAGCGCCTGGTGCGGCGGCGCGTTGACGAAGACCACGAACAACGCGAACGCCGGCACCGTGATCGCGAACAGCTTCACCCAGTACTGGAAGCCCTGCACCAACGTGACGGCGCGCAGCGCGCCGGTCGCCACGGTCAGCAGCACGATCACCGCGACCGCGAAAACCCCCACCCAGTAGTGCACTCCGACGATCGCCGCCAGCGTCATCCCGGCGGCCTGCAGCTGCGGCACCAGGTAGAGCCAGCCGATCAGCACCACCAGCGCGGTGCACAGCGTCCGCAACCGCAGCGAACCCAGCCGGGCCTCGGCGAAATCGGGCAGCGTGTACGCGCCGGAGCGGCGCATCGGCGCGGCGACGAACAGCGTCAGCGCCAGGTACCCGGCCGCGAAGCCGATCGGGTACCACAGCGCGTCCACCCCGTCCTTGAGCACCAGACCCGCGATGCCCAGGAACGACGCCGCCGACAGGTACTCACCGGAGATCGCCACCGCGTTGCGCTCCTCGCGCACCAGCTGCCGCGCCGCGAAGAAGTCGGAGGTGGTGCGCGCCGACCGGGAAGCCCAGAGCCCGATGCCCAGGGTCGCCGCGACGATCAGCACGATCCCTAGCAGGGACCAGGAACTCGAAACCATCGCACCGCACCGCCCCTGGGGTGTGGAAATCCGTCGTCGATCATGCGGTCACTGCTCCACCATGTGGATGAAGTCCCGCTCGTGCCGTTCCGCGCTGCGGGTGCACAGGTACCCGATCAGCAGCAGGAACGGGTAGACCAGCACGCCGAGCAGCAGCCACGGCAGCCGGAAGCCGAGCACCTCGAAGTCGCCGATCGACGGCACCGCCCAGAACAGCACCGGCAGCCCGAGCAGCACGACTGCGACCACGCCGGTCAGCACCAGCGCGCTGCGCAGCTGCACCTTCACCAGGTGCCGGACCAGCACCTCGCCGACGCTGGTCTGCTCCTCCAGTTCCATGATGGTGCGCGCGACCTGCCGGGTCCGGCGGTCGGCGAGCACGACGCGCTTGCGGCGCGGGCGGGGCGTCGAATCGCCCAGCCGCGCGCGGATGTCGAAGCCGTGGTCCGGGCTCATCCCGCCGAACCGCGGTTCATTGCTGGCTCCAGCCCTGCCGCGGCGCCCGGACCAGCCGGTCCTTCAGCTCGCGGGTGTGCCGCCTGCTGACCGGCAGCTCCTTCGACGGCCCGCCGCCGAGCACCACCGAGTACCCGGACGACGACATGCGCAGCTCGGTGACCAGCGGCAGCGACACCAGGAACGACCGGTGGATGCGCAGGAAACCGGCCTCCGCCCAGCGTTCTTCCAGCTGCGCCAACGGGATCCGCACCAGGTGCGAGTCCTCGGCGGTGTGCAGCCGGGCGTAGTCGCCCTGCGCCTCGACCCAGCGCACGTCCTTGCGCGGGATCATCCGGGTGGTGCCGGCGAGTTCGACCGGGATGACCTCGTCGTCGTCGGCCGCCGGCGCCTCCAGCGCGCGGGATCCCTTGGCCGCCTGGGCCTTGTTCTTCTCGATGGTGCGCAGCGCGCGATCGACGCGCTCGGCGTTGGCCGGCTTCATGATGTAGTCCAGCGCGCCGACCTCGAACGCCTCCAGCGCGTTCTCCTCGTGCCCGGTGATGAACACCAGGGCAGGCGGATTGCGGAAGGCGGTGAGCACCCTGGCCAGCTCCATCCCGCTGAGCCCGGGCATCGACACGTCCGCGAAGACAGCGTCCACAATGGACTCCTCGCCGTCCCGCCTGCCGACCAGCTCGGGATCGTCACTGCGCAGCAGCCGCAGCGCTTCGGCGGCGTCGAACGCCGTCAACACCCGTCCGACCCGCGCGTTGTTGCCGAGCAGGTACTTCATCTCGTCCAGCCCGGCCATCTCATCGTCGACGGCCAGAACGACAAGACCCGCTGGATTCTCTCGTGTACTCACTGCAACGCCATATCCTGCCGCGCCCACGGCGCCTGTCCATGATCGAGTGTCGGCCCCCACCCGCTGACGCAGCCTCGTGCCACCCGAGAGCCGACGAGTGAGGTCAGTCACGCCTGCCAACCAAACTAGTTGCTAACGGAGCGCGCTGGACACCGGGGGTGCGCAGCGCGGAATCTGGCTCAGCGGCAATGTTTTTAGCCTGATCAGCCTATTGCATGAGGCCGAACGAGTGAGCCACTCGGCAACAAGATCTACGCAGTGCGACCGGACCGATTACCCTGTGTTCACAAGGGATTCGGCGGTCCCAGCAACGGTTCCGCCTGGGCCCGTGAGTGATTTGGGGCGCTATGACACCCCAAAACGCTCACGAGCACTGTTCTGGCTTCAAATTTCGGAAAGCTCGATCGGGACGTTCGGAAACGGTCCGGATCCTCAGAGCCCGAAGCGGTTCCACATCGCGCGGTGCTCCAGCGCCTCCACCGCGGCCAGCACGGTGTCCGCGCCGCCGCTGCCGCCGAGCCGGACCGAGGACGACATGCCGAGCCGGGCCAGCAGCGGCTTCCGCGGCTCCACCGTCAGCAGGTGCGCGTCCGGGAACTTGTCCTTCACGATGCCCCGCAGGGTGCCCAAGCCGTCGACCAGCCCGAGCTCCTCGGCCTTCACGCCGGTCCAGATCTCGCCGGAGAACAGGTCGTCGTCGGCGCCGTCGAGCTTCTCGCCGCGGCGCTTGCGCACCCAGGCGCGGAACTGCTCGTGCAGCTCGTCCTGCAGGCCGCGCAGCCACTGCACGTCCTCGTCCTTCTCCGGGCTGAACGGGTCGAGCCGCACCTTGTGCGTTCCCGCGGTGTGCACCCGGCGCTCCACGCCGAGCTTCTCCAGCAGGCCGGTGAGCCCGAAGCCCGAGCTGACCACGCCGACCGAACCGACCAGCGACGTCGAATGCGCGTAGATCTCGTCGGCCGCGCAGGCCAGCCAGTAGCCGCCCGAGGCCGCGACGTCCTCGCAGAACGCCAGCACCGGCACCTGCTTCTCCTCGGCCAGGCCCCGGATCCGGTCCGCCACCAGCGCCGACTGGGTCGGCGATCCGCCCGGCGAGTTGATCGACAGCACCACGGCGCTGAGCCGGTCGTGCCCGAACGCGCGCGTCAGCGCGGATTCCACGTTCTGCAGCGAGATCGTCGGCCGGCTCATCGGCGATGCCGTCGGCGTGATGACGCCGTGCAGCTTCACCACGGCGACCACCGGGCCGCGCTCGGCGCGCTCGGCGAGCTTGCCCGGCAGCTTCGCGGACAGCTTCCCGGTCAACATGTCGGTGAACTTCTGCGGCGCCTTCTCGTTCATACCTTCGACGTTACCGGCTGAGCTGCGGCCCGGCCGCCAACCCGACGCTCGGCTCGTCGATCGACTGCGGCGGCACCGGCCGCACGCCCGGCGCGAACTTCGGCACCCGCATGATGACCTTCATGCCCGCGCCCTTCTCGGTCTCCACGACCAGCCCGTAGTCGTTGCCGAAGGTGGCCCGCATCCGGTTGTTGATGTTGCCCAGTCCGACGTGCGCGCCGGTCAGGTGCGCGTTGGCCAGCTCCGCGTCGAGCAGCTCCGGATCCATCCCGATGCCGTCGTCGTCCACGCTGATCAGCGCCTCGGTGCCGTTGTCCTCGGCGATCACCGACACCGTGCCGCCGCCGGGCTTGGTCGCCAGGCCGTGCCGGACGGCGTTCTCCACCAGCGGTTGCAGCGCCAGGAATGGCACCACCACCGGCAGCACCTCCGGCGCGATCTTGAGCTTGATGTTCAGCCGGTCCGGGCCGAAGCGGGCGCTCTCCAGCGTGAGGTAGCGGTCGATGTTGCGGATCTCGTCGGCCAGCGTGGTGTAAAGCCCGCTGGTGCGGAACGAGTAGCGGGTGAAGTCGGCGAACTCCTGCAGCAGGTCGCGCGCGTGCTCCGGGTCGGTGCGGATCAGCGAGCCGATGGTGTTCAGCGCGTTGTAGATGAAGTGCGGCGAGATCTGCGCCCGCAGCGCCCGCACCTCGGCCTTGGCCAGCCGCTCCTTGGACTCCTGCAGCTCGGCCAGTTCCAGCTGGGTCGACACGTGGTTGGCGACCTCGGCGGCCGCGCGCAGCAGCCGCTTGCGGTCACCGCCGGCGATGACGGTCAGCGCGCCGCGGTTCTCGCCCTCGACCTCCAGCGGCACCACCACGGCGTGCCGCATCGGGCAGGGCCGGTGGTCGCAGGTCACGTCGCCGTGGTCGAGGAACTCGCGCTTGCCGGTGCGCAGGACCTGCTCGATCTTGGTCCGCAGGTCGGCGTAGTGGTAGTTCGCCTCGCCGTCCCAGCTCAGCAGCGTGCCGTCGGCGTCGACGATGCCGACGGCGACGCACGCCAGCAGCTCGCGCAGGTGCGGCGCGGTCTTGTCGGCGGATTCCTGGGTGAGCCCGGCCCGCAGGTGCGGGGCCGCACTGGTCACCCGGTGCAGCGCCGCCAGCGTGGCGTCCTCCACCGACGTGCTCACCCGGCGCGCCCGGCACAGCAGTACGAACATGCCGAGCACGGCGAGTGCGGCGAGCGTGGTCAGGACCGTCCGCTCAGTCAACATCTCGGGCACAACATCAATCTTCACGTCCGCCACGCTTGGAATCAAGGCGGCTACGCTCAGTGCACCGTTTCCATCGGTAAGCGGTACCTTACTATTCCGTTCAGCGGGAACGGTGCGTCCAACCAGCGGCAACGGCCTGTGCACAACCGGCCGATCTGTCCACAGGCTGTGGACAACTACTTCAGCAGACGGGACAACCGGCGATCCGCGAGCGGCTTGCCGCCGGTCTGGCAGGTCGGGCAGTACTGCATCGACCGGTCCGCGAAGGACACCTCCCGGACCGCGTCACCGCACACCGGGCACGGCAATCCAGTGCGCGCGTGCACCCGCATCCCCGACCGCTTCTCCGCCTTCAGCCGCGCCGCGTCCTGCTTCAGCGAACGCGCCACGGCGTCCCGCAAGATCTCCTGCATGCTGCAGTGCAGCCGCTCGACCGCGGCGGCGTCGAGCTTGCCCGCCGTCGCGAACGGCGACAGCTTCGCGGCGTGCAAGATCTCGTCGGAGTAGGCGTTGCCGATCCCGGCCAGCGCGGACTGGTCGGTGAGCAGCGTCTTGATCCGCTCGGTGCGCCCCGCCAAGACCTCGGTCAGCCCGGCCAGGTCCAGGCCCAGCGCATCGGGACCCAGCTTCGCGATCCCCGGCACCTCCGCCGGCGACGCGACGACCCACGCCGCCAGCTTCTTCTGGGTGCCGGCCTCGGTCAGGTCGAAACCCGGGCCGCCCAGGTGCACCCGCAGCGCGATCGGCCCCCTGCCGGGTTTCGGCGGCGCCGGGGACAGGTTGTCCGACCAGCGCAGCCAGCCGGCCCGCGCCAGGTGGCAGACCAGGTGCAGCCCGCCGCAGTCGAGATCCAGGTACTTGCCGTGCCGCACCGCATCGGTGACGGCACGACCGTGCAGCTCGGTCCACGGCGGGCTCGCCGTCTTCAGCACGCTCATCGACGCGACGTCGACGCGCTCGACGGTCCGGCCCACGGCGTTGTCGCGGAGGTGCTGGGCCAACGCCTCCACCTCGGGAAGTTCCGGCACCGGTCCAGTGTGCAGACAGAACCCGCGAAAAGCAGTTCGTTCGAGAACTCATCTTGCGCGGCGGTGCCGGTTGCGCCGCTTCGAGAACAACAACCGAGCTAGCACGGTCACGACATCCCGAGAAGCTTCCAAGGACGCGGGACTACTCGACGGGCTGCAGGCTGCCGTTCATGTCCGGCTCGGCGTACAGCTCGATGTGCCGGGACACCGACGAAACCTCCTGGCGCACGTCGAAGAAGCCGCGCACCACGCCCACCCAGGTCTCCGGCGGGTTCTCGTCGTGGTCACCCGGGGTGGCGGCGGTGACCGTCCACGGGCGCCGCAGCACCCAGCGGACCGGGAAGAACAGCACGGCCGCGATCAGCAGCAGGATCAACCAGCTCGGTACGTACACCTCGGCTGGCGTCCACACCACGAACATCACGACCAGGAACAGGAACACCGCGCCCATCAGGATCGCCGGTGCCGAGCCCCCGTTCACGTCGTGCTCGAACTCGTCCGCCGCGATCGGGTTGGACCACTCCAGGTTCGCCTTGATGGTCCACTCACGGCCGTCGGAACCCCGCACCACCCGGTTCATCGTCGCCTCCCCGCCCACCCGGGCTGGTCGCTTCGGAACATCGTCTCGCCACTCGAATCCCGTCGGTCACCGAGCGTGAAGCAACGGTACCGCGTACGTCATGGGCCCGACGGGTGATAGTCGTCCCCGAACCAGGCCCATTGTCGATCATGAGCGGCGCCCGGCCAACCCCGAACGCGACCGATCAACCGCGGCGCGAACACCCCGCAGCCCGGCGGCCGGACACCTCGGCCGCCTCCTCGTAGGCCTCCCGCAACCCGCGCCGCGCCCGGTGCGCCAGCACCGCCGTCGCATTCGGCGTCAAACCCAGCTGATCGGCCAGGCTGGCGGGCCGATGCCCTTCCACCTCGGTCCGCCACAGGACCTCGCGCCAGCGCGCCGGCAACCGGTGGAACGCGCGGGCCAGCAACTCGCCCTCGGCTTGCACGAACTGGTGATCGCGCTGCCGCGGCGCGTGCTCGCCCAGCTCGTCGGCGTTCATCGGCTCGTCCCGGCGAGCGGCCGCCCACTCCCCCAGCACCCGGCGCACCACCGTGAACAGGTAGGTGCGGATCGCATCCCGCGGCCCGCAGCCGCCCCGAACCGCGCGCAATGTGCGCAAGAACACCTCGGCGACCACGTCGTCGACGTCGATCCCGGGCCGCGGCATGCTCAACGCGAACCGCCGCACCGCAGGCGCATAACGCCGGTACAGATCGCCGTAAGCGAGATCATCGCCCGCCCGCAACCGTGCCAGCAACACCCGGTCATCCGGCTGCAGACCCCCGGCGACATCCTCACCCATCCCCATGAACTCCCCCCAACGACCAGCCGCGGCGAATACCGCGCGACCAGCGCAATCGCTACCGTGGACCCCCAAGGCCACGGCTGTCACCAGGCACCGCACGGGAGGTCGGAGTGGATCTCGACGAAGCCCGCGAAGTGATCGGCAACCAGCACCGCGCCGTGCTCAGCACGCTCCGCGCCGACGGCACACCCCAGATGACACCGGTGCTGACCACCACGGACAGCGCCGGACACGTCACCGTCAGCACTGTCGCTGGCGCCGCCAAAGTGCGCAACCTGCGCCGCGACCCGCGCGCCTGGCTGTGCGTCCTGCCCGACCAGTTCTTCGGCCGCTGGATCCAGGTCGAAGGCACCGTCGAGATCGTCGAGCTCCCGGCCGCCCTCCCCCTCCTGGAGGAGTACTACCGCAGCATCTCCGGCGAACACCAGGACTGGGCCGCCTACCGCCAGGCCATGCAGGAGGAACACCGCGTCCTCCTGCGCATCACCCCGACCCGCGCGACCAGCTCTCCGAGCCGTTGAGGGACCCCCGATGAACGGGCTTGAAACGATGGGCTAAGGTAGTCTTCAACAGCCCAACAGGGCGCTGAATACGCGGATGTAGCGCAGCTGGTAGCGCATCACCTTGCCAAGGTGAGGGTCGCGGGTTCGAGTCCCGTCATCCGCTCGGAGCTGGGAGCCGTGTGTCGACTTCGTTCGACCTCGGCTCCTCACCATTTCATTGGGGGGATCGAATCCCCCCAAACCCCCCTACGGTGCGGTGATCGGGTTTCGCTTGCTCCTTGCGTGGGGTGGCGTTCCCGGCCTGGTCGGGGACCAGCGTCTCTCGCCTTGCTTCGCTGCGGCCGCCTTCATCTCAACCTTCGCATCAGGGTCGCCTTGACATCTTGCGCCTTGGCATCGGGGGCCGCCGTCTTACTTTGCTTTGGTGGCTTCTTTTCAGGTTTCCAGGCGGAAGCCTATTTTCAGGGTTACCTGGTAGTGGGCCAGTTCGTTGTCCTCCACGTGGCCCCTCACGTTCGTCACCTCGAACCAGTCCACGTTTCTCAGTGTTTGGGATGCTCTTTTCACCGCTTTCCTTATTGCGTCGTCCACTCCCTCTTTCGAGGAGCCCACTACTTCGGTTACTCGGTACACGTGGTCCGTCATGGGTCGATGGTTGGGCTCGGCGCTGTCGTTCGCAAGCCGATGTTGCCGTGGGTCGTCGGCCTTCGGCCGTGTTGGTGGTGACGTGCTGGTTCGTCGGCCTTCGGCCGTGGGGTGGGGGCTGTCGGCCTTCGGCCGTGGGGTGGGTTTCCCTGGCTTTCTCCCCTGGCTTTCTCCCCGGGCTTTCTCCTGGGGTTTGTCCTGGGGTTTGGTTGTTCGGGTTGGGTTTTCGGGTTTTTTTGTTTTGGCAAGCAGCTGAATGGACCTTTTTGATGGTGGGAGGTGGGGGTCATCATGGTTTCGTCGGTTTTGGTGGGAGGAAGGTCGTTGCGATGGCGGAGGAACCACCTGCGCCTTTCACCCCTGCTGGCGAAGAGGCCGCCGCTCGGGCGGTGCTCAGTTCGCCCACCTGGGCTTTCGTCTTCGGGGCCGCCGGGGCTGAGGAGACCTCGAAGGTCGCCAACCGGCGGGCCTGGGACAGCGTCTTCCTCGAGCACCGGTTGCCCTCCGACGTTTCTCGGCGGTCCAGCGGTTCCGTCGTCTTCGGGGTTGCTTCGGAGGCTCCGATCGCCGTTGCTCCGATGGGGATTCCCGCTCAGGTTTGGCCGCACGGGGATCTGGAGATCGCCGCCGCTTGCGCCGAGGCCGGGATTCCCGTCGCCGTTTCGACCATGGCTTCCGCCCGGATCGAGGACATCGCCAAGTCCGGGGCCCGCTGCGCTTTTCAGCTCTACTGGCTGCGGGACGCCGCCCTGCGGCGGCAGTTGGTCGCGCGCGCCGAGGACGCTGGGTGCGTTGCGCTGCTGATCACCGTGGACGCGCCCGTTCGGCGGGGCTCAGAACGGGAGCGGCTCGTCGGCTACCGGCCCGGGGTCGACGTCGAACCGGTCATGGCCGGTAGCGCCGAGATCGATCCCTCGCTGAGCTGGCCGGACATCGAAGAGCTCATCGCTTCGACGCGATTGCCCGTGTACGTCAAGGGAATCCTGTCGCCCGAGGGCGCGCAGCGGGCCCAGGCCGCCGGCGCGGCCGGGGTGGTCGTGTCCAACCACGGCGGGCGGCAACTGGAGTGCGCACTGCCGACCGCGTTCGCCCTGCCGCGCGTGAACCGGGCGCTGCACGCGACCGACCGCGGCTTCGACGTGGTGGTCGACAGCGGCATCACGACCGGTACGGACGTGGTCCGGGCGCTGGCGCTGGGCGCGTCATCGGTGCTGATCGGGCGCCAGGTCCTCTACGGGCTGGCCCGGGGCGGAATGCAAGGAGTCCTGAGCGTTCTGCGCCGGATAACGGCGGAGTTCGCCCAAACCCTGATGATGACGGGCTGCGCGACCCCGGCCGAAGCCGCCAACCTCCACCCGCACGTCCTCGATGCCTGATCCGAATTCGCGACGGCGTTCCGGACCTGCGCGGGTTCTCGCCGGTCCGGAACTCGTCAGCCTTGATCAGCTCTCGGTCGGGACGTTGAGGCCGACCGGGCAGGAGACTCCCGTTCCTCCCAGGCCGCAGTAGCCGTTGGGGTTCTTCGCGTCGCTCAGGTACTGCTGGTGGTAGGTCTCCGCGTAGTAGAAGTCCTTGAGCGGGGCGATTTCCGTGGTGATCTCGCCGAGGCCCGCCGCCGTCAGGGCCTCCTGGAAGGCCGCCGCACTGGCTTCCGCCGCCGCCTTCTGGGCCTCGTCCGCGTAGTAGATCGCCGAGCGGTACTGGGTGCCGATGTCGTTGCCCTGGCGCATGCCCTGCGTCGGGTCGTGGTTCTCCCAGAAGACCTTCAGGACCTGCTGGTAGCTGATCGCCTCCGGGTCGAACACCACCAGGACCGCCTCGGTGTGGCCGGTCAGGCCCGAGCACACCTCTTCGTACGTCGGGTTGGGCGTGACGCCGCCGGCGTAGCCGACCGCCGTCGACCACACGCCGTCGGTGCGCCAGAAGGTTCGCTCCGCGCCCCAGAAGCAGCCCATGCCGACCACCGCGGTGGCGTAGCCCTCCGGGAACGGCGGCACGATCCGGCGGTCCGGGAACACCGCGTGCTCCGCCGCCACCGGGAGCGGGGTGGACCGGCCAGGCAGGGCCTCGGCCGGGTCGATCAGCCTGGTCTTGTCACCGAAAAGCGCCATGCACCCGAGGGTACGCGGTGCTCACTGACCGTCCTGCCGCTTGGGATACGGCCGGACCGGCCGGGTTTCCTCCGCCGGGGCGGGCGGCGGCTCGGGGCGGGCATGGCGGCCGCCCGTGCGGCGGACCGGCGGCCGGGCCGGTGGCGGCCCGGAGTCCAGGTCCCCGGACAACCGCTTGGCCAGCACCGATTCATCCGGCGGCGGCGCGGGCAGGCGGGCAGGCCGTTGCTCCGCCGAGCGGCGGGTGCGCGCGGGCGGCAGCGGGGCGCCGTTCATCGGCAGGCCGTTGAGCCGGGCGCGCGGCGGGCCGTCCGGTCGGGGTGCGGGTGCGCCGTCCGGGCGGGGTTGGCCGTCCGGTCGGGGCGCGCCGTCGATCCGCGTGCCGCGCGGCGGAGTGCCGGGGCGCGGCCTGTCGACGCCGTTCGGAGCGCCTCCCGGGCGCGGGGCGTCGCTCGGCGGTCCGGCTGGGCGCGGGGTGCCGCTGCCCGGACGTGCGACATCTCCCGGGGATCCGGCGGGGCGCGGAGTGCCGCCAGGTGGGGTGCTCGACCGCGAGGCGCCGCTCGCGGGCCGGCCGCCCGGGCGGCCGGGGTGGGCACGGGGCGGCTCCGGGCCGGGCGCCGGTGGGCGCGGCAGCGGGCGGCGCTTCGTCGTCGCCTCGTGCGCGGGCGTGACCGCCTCCGGCTCCGCCGGTTCCAGGTCGTCCAGGTCGTCGAGGTCTTCCGGGTCCTCCTCGACCTCGTCGAGGTCTTCGAGATCGTCCTCGACCGGCTCGGGTTCCTTCTTCGGCGCCGGGGTGAAGTAGTGGCGCAGCTTCAGCGTCGGCTCTTCGACGAACTTCCAGGACAGCGTGCCGATGCAGTAGGCCAGCGGGGCGGCGCAGATCAGCATCAGCCACTGGTTGTGGATCCCGGCCATCGCCAGCAGCTGCTGGATCGGGAAGCCCCACACGTACACGCCGTAGCTGCCGTTGACCCACACTCCCGGAACCGTCAGCCGCGCAGGCCAGAAGTGCCCGGCCACGACCACCGCGTAGCTGACCGCGAAGGTCATCCAGAACGAGCCGGTGATGCTGTTGGGCATCAGCACCAGCACCGCCAGCCCGGCGCCGGCCGCCAACGGCGACAGCGGGATCCGGTACAGGTTGACCACCACGCCGAAGGCGAACGCGACCAGGAACGCCACCAGCGACTCGACCGGCACGCTGAAGAACGAGCCCGCCGACTCCGAACCCGGCAGCTGCTCCAGGTGCCGGTCCCACGCGATCAGCCCGATCAGCGCCACCGCCATCACCCAGCGGTAGCGGTGCTTCGCGGCGCCGACCAGCAGCAGCGCGTAGAGGCCCGCGTAGGCGATCAGCTCCATCGGCAGCGTCCACAGCGACCCGTTGACCGCGTTCGGCCACGGGTTGTCCACGAACACGCCCGGCAGCTCGTGCTTCAGCGTGAGCAGGCCGGCGTTGTTGACGACGTAACCCCAGGTGCCGTTGGCCGCGAAGTACTCGCCGACGGACAGGGTCGTGATCATCGGACCGATGATCAGCGCCATGGCGAACGAGACCGTGAGCATGGGCGGCCACAGGCGCAGGACCCGCTTCGCGGCGAACCTGCCCGGATGAGGGTCCCGGATCCAACTCTCCGTGATCTGGAAGCCGCTCATCGCGAAGAAGCCCATGAGGACGCCCTCGTCGGGCTGCAGCGGCCAGTCCGACGGGAACAGGTCGCCCGTTCCGGCCAGCGGTGAACTGTGCCCGTAGATCACCACGAGCGCGCCGATCATGCGGATCCAGGCGAACCCGTGGTGCGGCTCGGCGAACCACTCGGGGCGAGCGTGGACGACCCGCGCGTCATCCACCCAGATCACCCCATCAAGTCATGTCCCCGGCCGCCGAAGTCAACGCTGCGTAGCCTAGCCCGCGACCTGACGGTTGTGGACCCATTACCTCCTCGCGACCCGGTCGGGCCAGACCACGCCTCGGATCGTTATCCGGCCGGTGCCCCGCGTTCCCCCTTGCGGGTGCCAGAATGGCGGTCGATCGCAATGGGGGCGTTCGAGCGAATTCTGGGAAAGGGCGCATCGGTGACCTGGCAAGACGAGCTGCAAAATCTCGACGCCGAACTCGCGGCGGGGAGGATCTCCGCCGAGGAGTACCGCCAGCGGCGCGACGCCGTGCTAGGTCGGGCCCAGAACGGGCAGGGCGGACCCACCTCCGGCGGATTCCCGCAGCAGGACCCGTCCTCCGGCGGGTTCCCCCAGCAGCAGCCGCAGGCCGGACCGCAGTCCGGGGGATTCCCCCAGCAGCAGCCGCAGACGGGACCGTCCTCCGGCGGGTTCACCCAGCAGGACCCGCAGGCCGGACCGCAGTCCGGCGGGTTCCCCCAGCAGGCGGGGCCGTCCTCGGGTGGGTTCCCGCAGCAGCAGCCGCAACAGCAGCAGTCCAGCCCGTTCCCCCCGGCGTTCAGCTGGGGAGACGCCGCCCAGTCCGCTCAGCAGCAGCAACAACAGCCGCCGCAGCAGCAGGGCGGGGCGCCGAGCGAGGCCACGCAGGTCGTGCCCAACCCGCTCGCGCAGCAGCAGGCACCCCAGCAGCAGGCGCAGCCGCAGCAGGCGCAGCCGCAGCAGGCGCCGCCGCAGTCTGACTCCGAGAGCACCCAGGTGGTCAGCCTCAGCCAGCAGCCGCAGTGGGGCCCGCCGCAGCCGCAGTGGGGCCCGCAGCAGGGCTGGGGCCCCGTCGAGAGCACCGGCACGCCGTGGGGCGACGACCTGCCGGGGACGCCGGAGCACGGCGACGCGTCGTGGATGCGGCAGGGCCCCGAGGTGTTCGAGACGGCGAGCAAACCCGGCAAGGGCAAGCTGATCGCCGGGCTGTCCATCGGCGGTGTGCTGCTGGTCGGCTTGATCGTGGCCGGGATCTTCTACTTCACCTCGGGCGGCGGGACCACGCCGACCGAGACGACGGCCGCTCCGCCGCCACCGCCCCCGGTGCAGACCCAGGAGCTGCCCGCGCCGCCGCCGGCGCGCCCGAACCCCCCGGCCAGCCCGCAGGAGGTGCTGGTCGCCGCGCCCGGCCCGGCGCACCCGTGGTCCGGGCCGCTCGACCTGCCGAGCCTGCAGGGCGCCAAGGCCGGTCTGCTGCAGCCGAAGGCGGTGCTCGACTCCGCGATCCAGCGCGGGCTGATCGACGGCTGGTTCAACGGCGCCGAGGGCACCCCGAGGACGACGATGCTCGCGCTGCAGCTGCCCGACGCGAACGCCGCCAAGCAGGTGGTGGACCAGTACCTGGGCGCCCAGCAGGGTCTGTCCGAAGTGGACGACCTGTCGTACCAGGGCGTCAAGGTGGTGAACGCCGGCGGCGTCTACCGCACCGCCTACGTCGCGCACAACTGGGCGATCATCATCGACGCCACCGGCCCGTCGGACCAGAAGTCGGCGGTCCAGCAGTCCTTCAAGTCGACCCTCGACCAGCAGGTCAACCACCTGCCCCCGACGGTCCGCGACTGACCTCACCCGCCGTCCCCCGCAATTTCAATGGAAATCGAACCTCTGATTTCCATTGAAATTGCGGGGGTTCTGTGTGTCTGGGCCCGACACACCGGGGTGTGCCGGGCCCAGCCCCGTCGGGTCAGGCCTCGTAGTCGGTGGTGGCGAGGATGCCTTCGAGGGCCGTCCGGGAGACGTCCGGGCCGAACTGGGCCGCGATGCCCTTCTTGCCCGCCTCCGACATCCGCCGCCAGGCATCGTCGTCGGTGAGCAGCCGGACCGCCGCATCCGCGAGCCCCGCCGCGTCGTCGGCGACCAGCACGTCCTCGCCGTTCGTCAGGTGCATGCCCTCGGTCGCCACCGACGTGCCGACCACCGGCACCCCGAGGCTGAGGCTCTCGCCGACCTTGCCCTTGACGCCGGCGCCGAACCGCAGCGGCGCGAGGGTCACGCGGCTCGCCGCGTACTGCGGCTCCAGCTCCGCGACCCAGCCGTGCACCTGCACGCCGCGCCCGGCCAGCTCGCGAACCTCGTCGGTCGGGTTGCTGCCGACGACGTGCAGCACCGCGTCCGGGCACTTCTCCCGCACCAGCGGCATGATCTCGGACGCCGCCCAGCGCACGGCGTCGATGTTCGGCGGGTGGTCGAAGCTGCCGACGAACAGCAGGTCCTTGCGCCCCTCCGGCTTCGCCGGGCTCCAGTCGACCTCGTGCACGTTGGACAGCACCCGCACGTCGGCGTCCGGCACCAGCTCGCGCAGCAGCACCTGCTCCGCCTCGGACACCACCAGCGTGACGTCGCAGGAGCGGGTCAGCCCGAGCTCCATCTGCCGCGACGCGAAGGCCTTGCGCCGCAACGCTTCCGCCCGCGCCGCATCGCCCTGCTGCTCGGCGACCTCTGCCTGCCGTTCCAGCCGGAGGAAGTGCACGTCGACGGTGTCGTAGGCGATCACGGCCTGCGGCGCGCAGGTGCGCAGCTCCTCGACGAGGCTCCACGCGACCTGCGGACGGGACAGCAGGGCCAACGAGATCTCCGAGCCCGCCTCGTGCAGGAACGCCTGCTGCAGTTCGGGTTCCGGCAGCACCGTGACGCCGAGCTGCTGCAGCTGTGTGGTGTAGGGCTCCAGGCGCGCGTGGTTGCCGGGGAAGAACACCACCCGGCAGCCGAGCTGGACGAACTGCTCCAGCACCCGGCGGATCCGCACCGAGCCGGAGTCGAAGTCCGGGCGCGGCACCTGGTGGTCCTTGACCAGCACGATCGGCCCGTGGTGGCCGCGGGTGCCGCGCTGCCGGGCGAGCCAGAGGTTGCGCGGCGAGGCTTCCGGCAGGTGTTCGGCGGCGAGCGTGTCGGCCCACTTCTCCACGAACACCTTGCGGTTGAGCTCCTGGTGCTTCTTCACGCCGGTGCTGAGGTCGGTGCCGTTGGACACGCCCTCGTGGTGCACGACGACGGCCTTCGGCTGCACCACGGTGCGGTAGCCGGCCGCGCGCACCGCGAACGCCAGGTCGGTGTCCTCATAGTAGGCGGGCGCGTACCGGGTGTCGAAGCCGCCGACCTGCCGGAACACGTCGGTGCGGACCAGGATCGCCGCGCCGGAGCAGTAGTCGACGTCGCGCACGACGTCGAACTCGGCGCCGCCGTTGGTGGTGTTGCGGCCGTAGTTCCAGCCGTTGCCGTCGGCCCACACGATGCCGCCGCACTCCTGCAGCCGGCCGTCCGGGTAGACGAGCTTGGCGCCGACCAGCCCGATGCGTTCGTCGCCGCGGATGGTGTCCATCAGGATGTCCAGCCAGGACTCGGTGACCTCGGCGTCGTTGTTCAGGAAGAACAGGTACTCGCCGCGCGCGTGCTCGGCGCCGAGGTTGCAGGCGCCGATGAACCCGAGGTTCCGCTCGGCGCGCACCAACCGGACGCCCTCGCAGGCGGCGAGCTTCTCGGCGCTGTCGTCCGGCGAAGCGTCGTCGACGACGATCACCTCGAACGGCACGGACACCAGGTGCCCGCCGAGGAACCGCAGGCACTGCCGGGTGTAGGGCCACTTGCCGTGCACCGGCACGATCACGCTGACCAGCGGTTTGTCGCTGTGCGGCACCGGCAACGGCCCGGTCTCGACGGCCTCGTCGACCTGCGGCACACCGGGCTTGCGCCCGAGCGCGATCTCGTACGCATCGCGCCGCGCGGTGCCGCGCGGCGCTACGCGCTCGATGACCTTCCGGTACTTCGTCACCGCGCGCTGCACCAGCGCGGAGTTCTGCGCCGCGAGCTCCGCGTTCGCGGCACCGAGCTCCGCCGCTTGCCGCTCGGCGTCCGCTGCGCGTCCCTCGAGCCGCGCGACGGTGTCGCGCAGCCACTCGATGCGCGCCGCGTCGCGCTCCGCGCTCTGCTGGCTCTCCTGCAGCTCGCCGCCGATGCGATCCAGCTCGGCTCGCAGCTGCGCCTGCTCGCGGACGCCCTGGTCGGCGCGCCGCTCTTCCTTCTTGCGCAGCTCTTCGAGCCGCGCTATCGAGTTCTTGAGCTCTTCGGCCTCGGCGCGGTTGCGCTGGTAGAGCTCGTTGAGCTTGGCGACGTCCGCGACCGCCACGTCGCGTTGTTCGATGATCGGCGCGACGTCGCCGCCGCGGCGGATCAGGGTGAGGTCGGCGTCGGTCAGCAGCGCCGCGGCGGGCAGTTTCGGCAGGTGCTTGTCGGAGGCGATGCCGAGCAGGTAGGTGTGCGGCACGCCCTGCCGGACCGACCACTCGCCGTCACGGCCCTGGATGGTCTGCAGCCGGACGCCTTCGATCGCGGTGTCCGGGTCGCCGTGGTCGGCGGGGGTGAGCAGCGATCCGACGGTGACGTTCTGCTTCAGCACCGCCACGTGCCGGAACGCGTCCTCCAGCAGCTTCTCGTACTGGTCCGAGGTGAGTTCCTTGACGTGGTACGGGTTTTCGTTGCCGTGCTCGTGCGAGTAGACCGCCGTGTCCGGGGTGCTGCTCAGGAACAGTCCACCTTGGACGAGCCGGGACCTGACCATGGCCAGCACCGCGTCGTGGTCTTCGACGTGCTCGATCGCCTCGAAGCAGACGATCACGTCGAAGGGCTTGGCGTCGGCGAGCAGCTCGGGGTCGGTGATCGAGCCGACCTCGAAGCTGACGTCGCGGCCGCCGTAGTTGTGCCGGGCGTGCTCGACCGTCGCCGGGTCGATGTCCACGCCGACCACCTCGGCGCCTTCGGCTGCCAGCAGCGCCGCGCCGTAGCCCTCGCCGCAGGCGAGGTCGAGCACCCGCTTGCCGCGCACGAAGCGGGCCGCGAGGGCGTAGCGGTGGTAGTGCTCGTAGATGACTTGGACGTCATCGGTCCACGGCACGCAGCGCTCGCCGGTCCAGTCGATCAGCCGCTTGTCCATCCGGTCCCTTACGACGTGATTGAGTCCCACAGCAGGCTAGCGCCCCGTTGCGGCGTCCCAGGGCGATACTCCGGAACCAGCCCGCGCGCCCGGCCGGTCTTCGACAACCAGGCAACGAAACATCCGCAATGCGGAATTTGAGTTCCGGGGAGTCCGATTTTGCCTAAAATTGGGCCACCTCGGAAGGGACCCGTCCAGGGCTCGGAGCGCCCCAATTTCAGGCAAAATCGGGCGGCCCTCCGGTCTCCCGACGCGCCCCAGATGAAAAACCTCTCATCTTGTTTTCATCCTCGGCTCCCGGCGGGCGGCGAGAGTGGTGCCATGAGGTCGGTTCCGAAGGCGGTTCTGCTGATCGCGGCGTTGGCGCTGCCGATCGCCGCCGTGCTGGTGAGCTTCGCGCTCACCGACGGGCCGCGCACCCCGCAGGTGCCGGCCACCGTGCAGGTCGGCAGCTCACCGGGCCCCGAACCCAGTCGGTCGGCGCCACCGGCCTCGACCGTCGTGCCCACCGAGCTCCCGCCGCCGGCCCCCGACGACGATGACGACGATGACGACCACGACGACGACTGAGCCCACCGCGACCAGGTCGTTCGCCAAGCTCCCCGGCCGCCGCGGCACCCGCATCCCGGCGCGCGCGCAGATCATGGGCTGGCTGCTGCTGGTGCTGGTCGTGGTGCTGCTGGCGGTGATCTTGATCGTCCGCTCGTTCCTGCACAACGACGTGAACGACCAGGTGACCGCGTCGATGGAGCAGGAGGCGCACGAGTTCGTCACGTTCGCCGAGCGGGGCCGCGACCCCGCCACCGGGCAGCTGTTCACCGCGCCGGAGCAGCTGTTCAACTCCTACCTGTCGCGACAGTACCCAGACCGCGACGAGGCCCTGATCGGGGTGTGGGAGACGCCGACCGGCCTGCGGCCGCTGTCCCAGGAGCAGGACGACGAGATCGACCGGTTCGCCAAGGACCAGGCGCTGCTGCAACAGATCGTGGCCGCCCCGAACAGCTACGGCTGGCTCGACACGCCCGCCGGGCAGATGCAGTGGCTCAAGGTGCAGACCGAATCCGAGCAGGGCGGCCGGGCCTGGTTCGTGGTCGAGCGCTACACCGCGTCGGCGATGGCCGACGCGGACCGGACCGTGCAGGTGCTGCTGCTGGTCAGCGGCCTCGGCGTGGTGATCGCGGCGCTGTCGTCGTGGGTGGTGGCCGGGCTGATCCTGGCGCCGGTGCGGGCCGTGCGGCAGGCCGCGGCCGAGATCAGCGAGCACGATCTGACCAGGCGCATCCCGGTCGAAGGCCGGGACGACATCGCCGCGCTGGCCGACCAGTTCAACGCGATGCTCGACCGGCTGGAGGACGCCTTCCGCATCCAGCGCCAGTTCGTCGACGACGCCGGGCACGAGCTGCGGACGCCGATCACGATCGTGCGCGGCAACCTGGAGCTGCTCGGCGACGACCCGGCGGAGCGGGAAGAAGTGGTGCGGCTGTGCACCGACGAGCTGGACCGGATGACCCGCATCGTCAACGACCTGCTGATGCTGGCCAAGGCCGACCGGCCCGACTTCGTCACCGCGGCGCCGGTCTCACTGGCCGAGCTGACCAGCGACATCGAGGCGAAGGTGCGGTCGCTGGCGGACCGCCGCTGGGTGCTCGACGACATCGGCGAGGGAGAGGTGCTGGTCGACGAGCAGCGGATCACCCAGGCGATGGTGCAGCTGGCGCAGAACGCGGTGCAGCACACCGAGCCGGGTTCGGAGATCCGCATCGGTTCCTCCCTCGCCGACGGCGCGGTGCGGCTGTGGGTGACCGACCACGGCCAGGGCATCGATCCGGCCGAGGTGTCGAAGATCTTCGACCGCTTCACCCACGGCAGCAGCCACGGCAAGGGCGGCGCCGGGCTCGGGCTGGCGATCGTCAAGGCCATCGCGGACGCGCACCACGGGCGGGTGCGGGTCGTGTCGCAGCCCGGCGAAGGCGCCACCTTCGCCCTGGAACTGCCCGCCGCCCCACCCCACAACGCGACCGAGGAGACCACTGCATGAGCAAGATCCTGATCGCCGAGGACGAGGCGCGGATCGCGGCGTTCATCGAGAAGGGATTGCGGGCCAACGGCTTCACCACCACCGTCGTCGGTGACGGCGACGCAGCCCAGGACTACCTGCTGACCGGCGACTTCGACCTGGTGGTGCTCGACCTGGGGCTGCCCGGCAAGGACGGCTTCTCGGTGCTGCGGGCGGCGCGGGCCCAGCACGTGACCGTGCCGGTGATCATCCTGACCGCGCGGGACGGCGTGCACGACACGGTCGCCGGGCTGGAGGGCGGCGCGGACGACTACATGACCAAGCCGTTCCGGTTCGAGGAGCTGCTGGCGCGGGTGCGGCTGCGGCTGCGGCCGGTCGACCGGGTCCCGGAGATCACGGTGCTGCGCGACGGCGAGCTCTCGCTGGACCTGCGCACGCGGCGCGCGCAGGTGCCGGAGGGCACGGTCGACCTGACGGCGCGCGAGTTCGCGATGCTGGAGCTGTTCCTGCGGCACTCCGGGCAGGTGCTCTCCCGCGAGCAGATCCTGTCGCACGTGTGGGGCTACGACTTCGACCCGGGTTCCAACGTCGTGGACGTCTACGTGCGGGCGCTGCGCCGCAAGATCGGCACCGAGCGGATCAGCACCGTCCGGGGCATGGGCTACCGGCTGGGCGCCTGAAGCCCGGCGCGGAGCGGGCGGCGTTTTCGCGCGAAACCGGCGTTCCGCGTGAGGAGACGGCGCCGCTTTCGCGCGAAAACGGCGCGCACCGAAGCCGGGGCGAGGCTCAGGTCATGGGGCGTAGCGGAGGATCGCCGCGGTCGCGCCGCCTCCCGGGATGTCCTCGCTGCGCACCGCCATGACCCGGCCGTCGGTGAGCCAGACGCGGCGGGCTATTTCGTCCACCACGCCGTAGGACACCGCGTCGTCGGCCTGCTCGAACGTCACCGCACCCGCCTCGTCGATGAAGCCCGGGACCACGTTGTCGATGTCCACGAACACCGTGTCGACCGCGCCCATCGTCGCGTGCCGGGCCACGTCCGCGATGTCCGTGACCGCCCGGCCCTGGCCGGTGCGCTGCTCGAACAGCTCGTGCAGCTCGCGCAGCCGGTCGGCGTGCAGGTCGTCGAGGACCTCGCGCGTCGCCGACGCCAGCTCGCGGTCGCTGCTCTCCTCCGGGTTTCCGGTCAGGCCGACCGAGGCGAGCTCCGAGGCGGTGCTGACCGACCGGAAGATGCTTGCCAGCGGCTCGGTCGCCGCCAGGACCAGGGGCACGTCGCCGCGCAGCACCGGCCGCAGCGCCCGGTCGACCTGGCGGGAGAACTGGCCCATCCGGACCTTCGAGCCCTCGCCGCCCTGGAACCGGCGGCGCGGCAGGCGGTCGGTGACCGACTCCTTGCCCACCGAACTCGCCAAGTCCGCGGGCATCCCAGGCACGTCCACGACGACCGGGTCCATCTCGGGCACGACCTCCAGCAGCCGCACCGAGTTCTGCGCGAGCGCCAGCAGCAGCGCGGTCTGCGGGAAGGTGATCGAGCGCAGCAGCGGCTTGAGGTGGAACCGGTCGGACACCTCGACCACCGCGTTCAGGCGGTTGGGCAGCCGGAAGGTGGTCAGCGAGGTCGGCGTTGCGAACAGCGCGAGGCTGCGGGCCTGGAAGCGCCAGAACTCCTCGTCCTCGGCCAGGTCGGCCAGCTGGCCGCTGATGCCGGCCACGTCTTCCTTGGCGGCGCCCGCCCGGCGGAGCTGGTCGGTCGCCTGCCCGGCGAGGTTCTTCAGCTCGATGCGCTCGGCGTCGCCACCGGAGGCCGGGCTGGTCGGCAGGTACAGCGAGACGCTGATCGGTTCGCGCGCGGTCAGCAGCGCGTCGACCTGCGCCCGCGTCGGGATGTCGGTGTGCAAGATCGCCATCGGTGCCCTCCCCAGGCGGAACGTCCGGCACCGGCGACGCTACCGAGGTCCCGGCGAACCGGCAGGGCGACGGAGCTCACCCGGCTTCGCCCGTTCCGACCGGCCCGTACCTGCGGTTAAGGTGGTCGGCGTGAACTCGCACTGGCACCGCGTTCTGCCGCCCCCGTCCCGCTGACGGGCGGCGAACCTCCAACACCCCGAAGGCACCGCAGTTTCAATTGAAACTGCCAGGTCCGGGTCCTCCCACGCAGTTTCAATTGAAACTGCACGCACCCACCGGGGTTGACGCGCGCCCGTTCGACGAGTCCTGACGGTTCGCGAACGGAAGAGTTCACCTTGACTGATCAACTGCTCACCGCACCCGCTCCTGCCCGCGGCTTCGTCGCCGGCCCGCTGCCGGTGCTGCTCGCGGCGTTCCTGTGGGGCACCACGGGAACGGCCGCCAGCTTCGCCCCGGCCGCCGCGAGCCCGCTGTCGATCGGCGCCGCCACCATGGGCGTCGGCGGCGTGCTGCTGCTCGTGATCGCCGGGCGGTCCGCGTTCGACGTGCTGCGGTCCGGCCGGACCGGGCTGCTGCTCGTGGGCGCCTTGGCCGTGGCGGTCTACCCGCTGGCGTTCTACTCGTCGATGGCGCTCGCCGGGGTCGCCATCGGCACCGTCATCACGCTCGGCTCGGCGCCGGTGTTCGCCGCGATCCTGGAACGCGTCGTCGACGGCGTCCGGCTGGATCGCCGGTGGGCGCTGGCCGCCGCGGTTTCGGTGCTGGGTCTGCTGCTGATCACCGTCGGCGGCGAGAGCGGCGTCGGCGCGGACGTCGTCGTGGGTGCCCTGCTCGGCTTGCTCGGCGGCGCCGCGTACGTCGCTTACTCGTGGGCGGCCGCGCGAATGATGCGCGGCGGCCACGGCTCGCGCGCGGTGATGGGCGCGATGTTCGGCGCCGGCGCCGTCGTGCTGCTGCCGGTGCTGGCGTTCACCGGCGGCCCGCTGCTGAGCTCCCCGTCCGGGCTGCTGGTGGCGGGCTACCTCGCGGTGATCCCGATGGGACTGGCGTACCTGCTGTTCGGGGCCGGGCTGCGCCGCACGTCGGCCAGCGTCGCGACGACGCTGAGCCTGCTGGAGCCGGTGGTGGCCGCGCTGTTGAGCGTGCTCGTCGTCGGGGAACGGCTGGGCATCGCGGCGTGGTGCGGCGTCGCGCTGATCGGCATCGGGTTGGTGCTGGTCAGCACGCGCCGCTGAGAACCTGTGCACAGCTGTGGATAACTTTCTCCACAGCTGTGCACAAACCGGTCGCTCAACCAGGTGTTTTCGCAGCTGAGCACCCTGTTGGCAAAGTTGTCCACAGGCTTGTGGACAACTGCGCGGCAAAGATGAAGTGCTCCTCATGGGCGGTTCACGCGCGGTTCAGCCGCGGGACAGATCGTTCATGACGTGCACAGCCACGAGGACACCACGCAGCTGGTGCGCACCGAGTTCGCCACGAGCCCGGTGCGCACCGCCCGCGTGGCATCCGACCCGAGCGCCGGGCGCGGCTGGGCCATCGGGATCACCCTCGGCGCGCTCGGCCTGCTCGGGCTGATGGCGGTGCTGACCGCGCCGGAGGACGGCGGGGCCGACCAGCTCGGCCGGTCCGGGCTGATCACCATCCTGGTGTTCGCCGCCGCCGTGGCCGGCTGGATGAGCAACCGGCTCGACGACACCTTCGTCGCGCTGTCCGCGGCGGCCGTGCTGGTGGTGCTGGGCGCGCTGGACGCCGAGGAGCTGTTCGAGTCGCTCGGCGCGGACCAGATCTGGCTGCTGGTGGCGGCGTTCGTGCTGGCCGCCGGGATCAACCGGACCGGCCTGCCCGCCAGGCTGGCGATCGCGCTGGTCGGCCGCGCCCGGTCGGCGCGCGGCCTGGTGCACCTGATCACCGCGAGCCTGGTGATCACCGCGCTGCTGGTGCCGAGCACGAGCGGGCGCGCGGCGCTGGTGCTGCCCATCTTCCTCGCGCTGGCGGACGCGTTCGCGCACCGGCCGCGCCTGGTCCGAGCCCTCGCCGTGCTGTTCCCGACCGTCGTGCTGCTGTCGGCGATCGCGACGCTGGTCGGCGCCGGGGCGCACCTGATCACCAGCCAGGTCCTGGACAGCACGATCGGCGCGGGCATCGGCTTCGGCCAGTGGCTGCTGTGGGGCCTGCCGTTCGCCGTGGTCAGCTCGCACCTGGCCGCAGAGCTGGTGCTGCTGCTGTTCACCGGCCGTGCGGAGCGCCGGGCGCGGCTGCGGGTCGACGCCGCCGCGCTGCGCGAGCAGCTCGACGTGCCGCCGCAGATGCGGCGCGCCGAAATCCGCGCCATCGGTCTGCTCGGCACCGTCGTGCTGCTCTGGAGCACCGAGCCGCTGCACGGCCTGTCGCCCGCGCTGATCGCGTTGGCCGGGGCGCTGCTGATCGCCTCGCCGCGGTTCGGGACGGTGCGCATCGGCGCCGCGATCTCCGAAATTCCCTGGTCGTTGCTGCTCTTCATGGCCGCCACCACGGCGCTCGGCGCGGTGCTGACCGAGTCCGGGGCCGCCGGCTGGGTCGCCGCGAACGCGCTCGTCGGCGACAGCACCGGCGCCATGCTGATCGCCGTCGTCGCGTTGAGCGTCGCCGCGCACCTGCTGGTGCAGTCGCGGTCCGCGCGGTCGGCGGTGCTGATCCCGCTGATCGTGCCCGCCGCCTTCGCGGTCGGCATGAACCCGGTCGCGCTGGCCTTCGCCTCGACCGCCGCGGCGGGCTTCTGCCACACGCTGCCGTCCTCGGCCAAGCCGGTCGCGATGTTCGCCCGGCTCGACCACGCCTACACCCCGCGCGACCTGCTCAAGCTGTCCGCCCTGCTCGGCCCCGCGCTGGGCGCGCTCGTCGTGCTGTTCGCCCTGTTCGTCTGGCCGGCGCTCGGCCTGCCGCTCACCTGATAAGTCCACAGTGGAGGAGAACATCATGCTGCGCTTCGCCGTCGCCCCGAGCGGGTTCAAGGAATGCCTGGACGCCGAGGCCGTCGCCGAAGGGATCCGCGCCGGCATCCGCCGGGTGGTGCCCGCCGCGGCCATCGACACCATCCCGCTGATCGACGGCGGCGAGGGATCGGCGCGGCTGCTGGCCCGGTCGACCGACGGCGAACTGGTGCCGGTCACCGCCACCGGCCCGGTCGGCGAACCGGTGGAGTCGCACTTCGCGCTGGTCGGCGACACCGGCTTCGTGGAAATGGCCGCCGCCGCCGGGCTTTCCCTGGTGCCGCCGGGTCGGCGCGATCCCGGCGCGACGACCAGCCGCGGCGTCGGCGAGCTGATCGCCGCCGTGCTCGACGCGGGCGTGAAGAAGATCGTCATCGGCTGCGGCGACTCCGGGACCTGCGACGGCGGCGCCGGCGCGCTTCGGGCGCTCGGCGTTCGCGTGCTGGACTCCGACGGAGCGGAGATCGGCGACGGCGGCGCGGAACTGGTCCGCGCCCGGCGGCTCGACGCGACCGGGATGGACCCGCGACTGTCCGAAGTGGAGCTCGTGGTCGCGGTGAACCCGACGAACGTGCTGTGCGGGCCGGACGGCGTCGCGCGCCGCTACGGGCCGCAGAAGGGCGCCGCGCCGGAGCGCGTCGAGCAGCTCTCCGCCGCGATGCAGGTCTGGGCGGAAGTCCTGCGCCGGCACAGCGGAACCCGGTTCACCGACCTGCCCGGCGGCGGCGCCTCGGGCGGGCTCGGCGCCGGGCTGGCGGGAGTGCTCGGGGCGCGGCTGGCCTCGCGGTTCGACGTGTTCCTCGAGAGCAGCGACCTGGACCAGCGGCTGCGGGACGCCGACCTGGTGATCACGGCCGAGGGCGCGATCGACGCGTCCACCGCGCTCGGCAAGATCCCGACCGAGGTTGCTCGGCGGGCGAAGCGGCACGGCAAGCCGGTGATCGCCCTGTGCGGCACCATCGGCCCCGGCGCGGACGCCAGCTACGACCACGGGATCGACGCGATCACCGGCATCCTGACGGAACCGGTGGACCTGGCGGACGCGATCACCCGCGCCCCGGAGCTCATCGCGGACGCCACCGCCCGAACCCTCCGCATGCTCCTCGTCGGCCGCACCTTACGAGCGGCCTGACGCGGCCCGATCGGCCCGTCACCTTCCCCGGCCGCAATTTCCATTGAAATTGAACCTTCGATTTCAATGGAAATTGCGGATCCCCTGGGCGTCAGCGGCCCGCGGCGTAGCCCTGGGCTCCGCGGGCGTTCGCCGCCGCGCGCAGCAGGCCGGAGTCCGGGTCCCGCGAGACCGCCGACAGGCGGCCGAGCGCCCACGGCCCGGCGTCGAGCACGTCGTGGCCGCGGCGGCGGAGCTCGGCGAGGGTGTCGGCGCCGAGCCGCGACTCCGCGACGACCCGGCCGGGTTCCCAGGCGCGCGGGTAGAACGAGCCCGGGAACGCGCCGGTGTGCCAGGCCGGCGCGTCGATCGCCGCCTGCAGGTTCAGTCCACCGTGGACGTGCGCCAGCCAGAAGCACAACTGCCACTGGTCCTGCTGGTCGCCGCCGGGCGTGCCGAAGGCCATGGTCGGCACGCCGCCGCGCAGCGCCAGCGACGGGCTCAGCGTGATCCGAGGCCGCTTGCCCGGTGCCAGCGAGTTCGGCAGGCCCTCGTCCAGCCAGAACATCTGCGCCCGGCTGCCGAGGCAGAAGCCCAGTTCGGGGATGGTCGGCGAGGACTGCAGCCAACCGCCCGACGGCGTCGCCGAGATCAGGTTGCCCCACCGGTCGACCACGTCGATGTGCACCGTGTCGCCGCGGCTTTCGCCGGTCGGCGACACCGTGGGCTCGCCGATGCCGACGCCGCTCGGGTCCTTCTCGCCGTCCACGCCGCGCCCCTCGGCGACGTGCGCGGCCAGGATCGCGTCGCGACCGCCCGGCGAGCCGGGGCGCAGCTCCAGCGAGGCGCGGTCGCCGATCAGCGCTCGACGGGCGGCGGCGTAGTCGCGGGACACCAGGTCGGCGAGGACGCCGGGGTCGGCGGAGTCGCCGTACCAGGCCTCGCGGTCGGCGAAGGCGAGCTTGGCGGCCTCGACCGCGACGTGCACGGTGTCCGCGTCGGCGACGCCGTCGACGTAGTTGATCCGGTCGCCCTCCAGGAGGCGCAGCTGCTGCGCCAGCGCGGGGCCCTGGGACCAGATGCCGAACTTCGCCAGGGTCCAGTCGCCGGGGAGGTCGACGGTGAGCGGGGTTTCGTAGCCCGCCTCGAACTCCGCCATGTCCTGCGCGGTGATGACGCCCGCGTGGTCCCGCCCGGAGTTGTCCCGGTGCGGCGTGCGCACGAACTTCTCGACCGCCTCGGCGACGAAGCCGTGCGACCAGGCGCGGCGGGCCGCGTCGATCTGCGCCTCGCGGCCGGGCCCGGCAGCCTCGCCCTCCGCCAGCAGCCGCTCCCACGTGTCGGCCAGCACCGGGTTCTTGAGCACGCTGCCGGGCTTCGGCGCGGCGCCGTCGGTCAGCCAGAGCTGGGCCGAGCTGGGCCAGTGCTCGGTGAACATCGCGCGGACCGTGTCGATGGTCGTGCTGATCCGCTCCACGATCGGGAACCCGTCGCGGGCGTAGCCGATGGCGTACTTCAGCACCTCGCGCAGCGGCTTGGTGCCGTGATCGCGCAGCAACAGCAGCCAGCCGTCCCAGGCGCCCGGCACGGTGGTGGCCAGGAATCCGGTGCCGGGCACCAGGTCCAGGCCGAGCTCGTCGCGGTAGTGGCCGATGGTCGCCGCGGCGGGCGCCGGTCCCTGGCCGCAGAGCGCGCGGGGGCGCGGGTCGTCGGCGGTGGTGAACAGCGCGGGGACCTCGCCGCCCGGGCCGTTGAGGTGGGGTTCCACGACCTGCAGGACGAACCCGGCGGCGACCGCGGCGTCGAAGGCGTTCCCGTCGGCCTCCAGCACCGCCATGCCCGCCGCGGAGGCGAGCCAGTGTGTGGAGGCGACCATCCCGTGCGTGCCGGCGAGTTCCGGGCGAGTCGTAAACACGTCAACCACCTTAAGCGGACGCAACCCGTCCGAGCGATAGCCGAAGCGAAAACATCCCCTGCGCCCAGCCCAAGCCGCCCCGAGGCCCGAGCCGACAGGAGGGCTCCCGATTTCGCCTGGGAGGTCGTTTCAGAATGCTCCGCCCGGCTGATCCCGACGGCGCCCGGTTCCCGACACCGGCGGCGGTTTCGCGCGAAACCGCCAAGCGGCCCCACGTGAAGCGCCGGTTTCGCGCGAAACCGTCGCCCTACGCCTCAGCCGGCCACGCCCCCACGTGCCCGCGCACCATTCTGGATCGACGTCTGGAACCGGGAGGCGCTCAGGCGGGCGTGCCCGCGACCGGGGTTCGGCCGACGCCTCGCCAGGACAGGCCCGCGCGGCGCAGGACGTCCGGGTCGAGGTGGTTCCGGGTGTCGACCACCACCGGGCCGCGCAGTGCCTCGGCCACGCGGTTCCAGTCCAGCGTCCGGAACTCCTGCCACTCCGTCAGCAGCACCAGCGCCGCGGCTTCCTTCGCCGCCTGGTACGGGTCGTCCACCAGCTCCACCTCCGGCGGCAGCGCCTGCTCGTCGCCGCGCAGCCCCGGGTCGTAGGCGACCAGCTCCGCGCCGCGCTCCGCCAGCAGCCGCGCCACCTCCAGCGCCGGCGAATCGCGCAGGTCGTCGGTGCCGGCCTTGAACGTCAGGCCCAGCAGCCCGAGCCGCACCCCGTCGAGGGAGCCGCCGCAGGCGTCGGCGACCTTCGCCACCATCCGCTCGCGCTGCCGGGTGTTGGACGAGATGGTCGCCTGCAGCAGCGGGAAGTCGAAGTCCACGGCCTCCGCCACCTGCAGCAGCGCCGCGGTGTCCTTCGGCAGGCACGAACCGCCCCAGCCCGGCCCCGGCTGCAGGAACGACTGCCCGATCCGGCGGTCGTAGCCCATTCCCTCGGTGACGTCCGAGATGTCCGCGCCCAGCCGCTCGCAGAGCTCCGCGATCGCGTTCACGTACGAGAGCTTGGTCGCCAGGAAGCAGTTCGCCGCGTACTTCACCATCTCCGCGCTCGCGGCGTCCGTGAGCACCGTCGGGGCGCCGAGCCGCGCGTACAGGGCGGCCACCCGCTCGGCCGCGTCCTGGGTGTCCGAGCCGACCACGATGCGGTCCGGGTTCAGGAAGTCGTGCACCGCCGAGCCCTCGCGCAGGAACTCCGGGTTGCTGACCACCGCGACGTCCTCGCGGCCGACCAGCTCGCGCAGCCGCGCCGACGTGCCCACCGGCACCGTCGACTTCGTGACCAGCACGCATCCCGCGGGCAGCAGCTCGCGCACCTCGTGCGCCACCGCCTCCACGACGGCCAGGTCCGCCTTGCCGCCGGCCCCCATCGGCGTCGGCACGCACAGGAAGACCACCTCGGCCTCGGCGACGGCGGCCGCCGAACCGACCACGAACTCCAGGCGCCCGGCCGCGATGCCCTCCTGCACCAGCTCGGCCAGCCCGGGCTCGTGGATCCGCACTTCGCCGCGGGAGAGCTGCTCGACCTTCGCGGCGTTCACGTCGCTGCACACCACCCGGTGCCCCAGCGACGCCAGGCACGCGCCGGTCGTCAAGCCGACGTACCCGGTGCCAACAACGACGATTCGACGGGCGAACACAGTCCCCACACCCCTTCACCTCGCACGACCGTTCGGTCGTGGCCCCCTTGGGCATCGTGGCACATCGCCCGCACAGCGGAACCTGCATCGCCAAACGTTCACGCGCCGTACGTCCTGCGTGACGCGCCGGTGAACCGGCGTTTAGGCTCACCGGCCGTGGAGCAGCGACGTTTGGGCGAGTCCGGTCTGGTGGTCAGCGCGGTCGGTCTGGGTTGCAACAACCTCGGCCGCCCCGGCACGGCCACCGAATCCCTGTCCGGTGTTCGAGCCGTGGTGGACGCCGCGCTCGACGCCGGGATCACCTTCTTCGACGTGGCCGACGTGTACGGCTCGCCCCGCGGGCGCAGCGAGGAGCTGCTCGGGCAGGCGCTGTCCGGCCGCCGCGAGCACGCGATCATCGCCACCAAGTTCGGCATGGACATGCAGGGCGGCAACGGGCCCGACTTCGCGGCGCGCGGTTCCCGCCGCTACGTGCGGCGCGCCGTCGAGTCGTCGCTGCGGCGGCTGGGCACCGACTGGATCGACCTGTACCAGCTGCACCGGCCGGACCGGCTGACGCCGATCGACGAAACCCTCTCGGTGCTGGACGACCTGGTGCGCGAGGGCAAGATCCGCTACGTCGGGCACTGCAATCTCGCGGGCTGGGAGCTCGCCGACACGTCGTGGACGGCGTCCTCGGCCGGGCTGGCCGCGCCGGTGTCGGCGCAGAACCACTACTCGCTGCTGGCGCGCGAGGCCGAACGCGAGGTCGTGCCGGCCTGCAAGCGGTTCGGCGTCGGGATCATCCCGTACTTCCCACTGGCCAACGGGCTGCTGACCGGCAAGTACCGGCAGGACCAGGAGCCGCCGGAGGGCAGCCGGTTGGCGAACCGGAACCAGATGCTCGCCGACGCCCCGTGGGAGCGCATCGAGCAGCTGCGCGCCTTCGCGGAGGAGCGCGGCATCCCGATGACCGCGGTGGCGGTCGGCTGGCTGGCCGCGCAGGAGGTGGTGGGCTCGGTGATCACCGGCGCCACCACGCCGGAGCAGGTGCAGGCGAACGCGGTGGCGGGCGCCTGGCGCCCCACCCAGGCCGACCTGGACGCCATCGACGCGATCTGCCCGCCCACCGAGCGCTAGGCCCGGGGTAGCGCTCCGTCACCACCGTCGTCGTTTCCGCAGGTGGCGTCCGATTTCGCGAGAAGCCGACCGTCGCCGGGTGAACGTCGATTTCTCGCGGAATCGCGCTCCAGCCACGGCTTCGCGGGTCTTCGGACACCGTCGGTGATCGGCTTTTCGCTCGGACGGACCCGAGAATCGCACCGGTGGCAGACGCGGCGGCCCTGGCCAGCGGACCAGGCTCTGAACATGGAGCTGATCGGGATCGCCACACTGTTCGCCGGCCTCGCGTTGCTGGCCGCGCTGCCGCTGGTCGCGCTGCTGGCGTTCGTCGAGATGACTTCGCAACGACGGGTACGCCGCCATCACTGAGCGCGGGTTCGCCGCCTGTCCGTTCCGCGTCAGGTGCTGGGCACGACCGTTCCCAGGTGTTAGACATGCCGGGACACCAGCAACGAACGCAAAGGAACGAGCAGATGCTGATCACCGACACCGCGGCGATCGTCACCGGCGGGGCTTCCGGCCTTGGCGCGGCCACCGCACGAGCGCTCGCGTCGCGCGGCGCGCAGGTCTTCGCGGTTGACTTGCCGGACTCGGTGGCCAACGCGCCGGTCGTTGACGGGGTCACCTACACGGCCGCCGACGTCACCGACGCGGACCAGGTGCAGACCGCCGTCGACCAGGCGGCCGGCGCCGGGGTTCCGCTGCGGATCGTGGTGAACTGCGCGGGCATCGGGCCGTCGGCGCGGATCGTCGGCCGCAAGGGCCCGCACGACTTCGACCTGTTCCGCAAGGTCATCGAGATCAACCTGATCGGCACCTTCAACGTGCTGCGGCTGGCCGCCGCGGCGATCGGCCGGACCGACCCCGGCGAGCACGGCCAGCGCGGAGTGGTGATCAACACCGCCTCCGTCGCCGCCTTCGACGGGCAGATCGGCCAGGCCGCGTACTCGGCGTCCAAGGGCGGCGTGGCGAGCCTGACGCTGCCGGCCGCGCGCGACCTGGCGTCGTCGGGCATCCGGGTCATGACCATCGCGCCGGGCATCGTGGACACGCCGATGCTGGCGACCATCAGCGAGGAGTTCCGCACCGGGCTGGCCGAGAGCGTGCCGTTCCCGAAGCGGCTGGCCACGCCGGAGGACTTCGCGAAGCTCGCGCTGGACATCGTCGAGCACGACTACCTCAACGGCGAGGTCATCCGGATGGACGGCGCTCTGCGGATGGCGCCGCGGTAACGACCGGGTGATTGTGGCGTTTTCGCGCGAAAACGGCGCTCCCCACGCCTGCCGGGTGCCGTTTTCGCGCGAAAACGGCGCCCGCTCCACACGGTCGGGAGGTGCGTCGGAAAGCGATCCACCGGAGGATGAGCACCGGTTCAGGTGAACGCCGAAGGGAGCTCGATCATGGGCGCGGTCATGAAAGCCGTGCAGTACCAGCAGGTCGGGGCGGCGCCGGTGGTCGTCGAGGTCCCGAAGCCCGAGCCGGGCCCCGGGCAGGTGCTGCTGAAGGTGACCGCCGCCGGGATGTGCCACTCCGACATCGGGGTGATGAGCTGGCCCGCCGACAAGCTGCCGTTCGAGCTGCCGCTCACCCTCGGGCACGAAGGCGTCGGCACCGTCGCCGAGCTCGGGTCGGGCGTGCGGGGCGTCGCCGAGGGCGACTCCGTCGCGGTGTACGGGCCGTGGGGCTGCGGGGTGTGCTGGAAGTGCGCGCAGGGCAAGGAGAACTACTGCACCCGCGCCGCCGAGCTGGGCATCCGCCCGCCCGGCCTCGGCAGTCCCGGCGCGATGGCCGAGTACCTGTTGGTGAACGACGTCCGGCACCTGGTCCCGGTGGACGGGCTGGACCCGGTGCAGGCCGCGCCGCTGACCGACGCCGGGCTCACCCCGTACCACGCGATCAAGCGATCGCTGCCGAAGCTGGTCGGCGGCAGCACCGCGGTGGTCATCGGCGCCGGCGGCCTCGGGCACCTCGCGGTGCAGATCCTGCGCGCCACCACCGGGGCGCGGGTGATCGCGCTGGACGTGGCCGACGACAAGCTGGCGCTCGCCCGCGAGGTCGGCGCGCACGACGTGGCCCGCTCGGACGAGAACGCGGCGCAGAGCGTGCGCGAGCTGACCGGCGGGTTGGGCGCGGACGTGGTGCTGGACTTCGTCGGCATCGCGCCGACGGTGCAGATCGCGGCGCAGTCGGTCGCGGTGGAAGGCGACATCACCATCGTCGGGATCGCCGGAGCACCGCTGCCGGTCGGTTTCGGCCTGCTGCCGCACGAGGTTTCGGTGGCGTCGCCGTACTGGGGCTCCCGCGCGGAGCTGATCGAGGTCTTCGACCTGGCGCGGCAGGGCGCGCTGCGGGCGCACGTGGAGACCTTCGGCCTCGACGAGACGCCGGAGGTCTACGAGCGCTTCCACCACGGCCAGATCAAGGGCCGAGCGGTCATCGTCCCGTAACCCTGGGACCGTGTGTGTTTTGCGCTGCTATAGCAACACAAAACACACACGGATGCCCCTCCGCATCAACCGATCCGATCGTTGGCGAGCGCGAGCAGAAAAGACGGGTGCCCCGAACCGGTTTCGGTTCGGGGCACCCGTGCGCGTTGCGCGTCAGTACGGCCGGTCGGTGACGTTGCCGGTCGCGGCATCCCAGACGACGTAACCGTGCTGGAAGTCGCTGCGGCGCCCACCCGGGACCGCGTACTCGTCGCTGGTCGGGTAGCCCAGGTACGACCGCTCCCAGCCCACCTGCGCCCAGCGGTCCTTGATCGCCCCGCGGATCTCGTGCGCGCCGGTGCCCGGCGTCCAGTAGACCGAGCCGTTCGAGCGGTCGAAGTGGTTGTAGCGCCCCACCCCGTCGGGCGTGCCCAGCTCGTCGGTGCGCGGGTAGCCCAGCGGGCCGTTCTCCCACCCGAGCTGCGCCCACTTCGCCTTGATGAGGCCCCGGATCTCGTGCGCCCCGGTCCAAGGCGTCCAGTAGATGGAGCCGTCGGCACCGGCGAAGTGGTTGTAACGACCGGAACCGTCCGGTGTGGACAGTTCGTCGGTGCGCGGGTAGCCCAGCGCCCCGGCCTCCGCGCCGTGCTCACGCCACTTGTCCCGGATCATGCCCTCGATCAGCGACGCCTCGGTTGCCGGGGACCAGTACGCGGACTTGGCTCCGCGCGCGAACGCGGTCTGGCGCCCGCCGTCGGCGGCATCCTGCTCCAGCTCGTAGGCGCCGCCCAGCGGGCCCGCGTCGGCGCCGGCGGCCTGCCACTTCTGGTAGATCGCGCCCGCGGTCCAGTCGCCCATCAGCTCGGCCACCCGCTGCCGCAGCGCCGGGAGTTCCTGGTAGGCCAGGTCGCCGGGGCATTCGGTGTAGCCGACGTCGCGGTGGCCGTGGATCACCGGCAGGGTCACCGCGGTCCCGAGCGGGTACTTCGCGGACGATCCCCCGTAGCCGGACACCATCGTGACCTCGCCGAGCGGATCGCGGTAGTTGCCGGCGAGCTTCCACGCCAGGACCTGCGCCACGGATTCGAGCTGCGTCGCGCTCGGCGCCACCGAGGTGAACTCGCCGAGCATCGACACGCCGACCGTGTCCTTGTTGAAGCCCTGCGCGTGCGCGCCCCACACCGGGAGTTCCAGGCCGCCGTAGCGCCCTTCGAAGACCTGCCCGAACTTGTCGACCAGCACGTTGTAGCCGATGTCGCACCACTGCAGTTCGCTCGCGTGGTAGGCGTAGATGCCGCGCACGATGCGCGCGGAGTCGGCCGCGGTGTAGTCGTTGCTGCCCGCGGTGTGGTGGACGATCGCGGCCTTGACCGTGTCGCCGTACTCGACGCCGACGCCCTGCTGCTGGAAGCACTGGGTGCGCAGCGATTCGTCGGCGCCCCATTCGGCGCGGCTGATCGCGGTGGGCTTCGCGGCGGTGCTCGCGGCCTGCGCGGTCCCGGGGTCGATCAGCAGCACGGACACGGTTTTCGCGTCGACCGGGGCGCCGTCGGATTCGGCGCGCACCCGGATCGCGGTCGAGTCGCCGAGCCAGGCCGCTTCGCTCGCCTGGTTCTTGCCCGGTCGGCCGCGGTCCTGGCCGTCCACGGCGGGCAGCCGCAGCCACTCGCCCCAGGTGCCGTCGAGGTGCTGCGCCTGCACCTCGACGAGGTCCGGGTTCTTGCCGTTCCACCGCAGGGCGGCCATCGCGAACGGCTTGGACCGGCGGATCTCCCGCCCCTTGCCGGGGACTTCAGGTGCGGCGTCGGCGAGCGGCACGCGCTCGACGGACACCTTCTTCGACGGCGGCGCGGCGGTTGCGGACGGCGCTGCGGCACCCGCGGTCAGGACCACGATCAGCGCAGCAAGACATCGACGAATCACGCTACTCCCTTACCGAACGATCACGAACGGTCGCGGGGGGAAGCGGCGACCACGGAGATATTAACCCGATCAGACGAAAAAGCTAGTCCACAATGGTCACTGATAGTGCCAACTTCCCGCGGCGAACAGAGATCACCGCTCGCCGCGCCGGACGGCCGGCACAGTCGTCAGAGATCGGCGGCGTAGGGGATCTCGTTGGATGCTTCGGAGGTCATCCAGCGGCGGATCGTCCAGGTCGCCCGGACGTCGTCCTCGTTGTAGTCGAGGATCCGGTCGCGCTGGGACAGCACCGGCACACCGCCGCCGAGGCCCACCGCGTCGCGGTACCAGCGCATCGAGTTCTCGCCGCTGGCCTCCGCGTCCCGCCAGCCGAACCCGGCGCTCGGCGCGATCACCTTCAGGCCCTTGCCGTTCGGGCACAGGAACTGCTCCCGCACCGACGCGAACAGGTCGACCCACTCGGCCGAGCCGATGAACTCGCGCACCTCGGCCACCGATGGCACGCCCGGCTTGCCGGCGAACCGCTCGGCCGAGGCGAGCATCCAGCGGTTCTCCGCGAGCTCGTTGTAGCAGTAGGCGCGGAAGCTCAGGCCCCGCTCGTACGCGCGGCGGCGCACCGAGCCGAACCACGTCCAGAACTCCGCGAAGGACCGCGCCTCATCGTCGGACGGCAGCGGCTCCCAGCTGACGAACGCCCGGTAACCGGGCTCCTCGCCGATGTCCGCACCGGACAGCCAGCAGCCCCACAGGTAGGCCCCGGCGTCGGCGTAGCTCTCCATGTCCACGTCGACTTCCACGTCCGCGCGCGGCACCGACAGGTCGCGGACGCGCCGCACCAGCGGCAGGTTCCGCAGCCACGCCTTGGCGAGCAGGATCGCGTCGGTGTTGCGGACACCGGTCAGCGGCAGCGATTCCGCCTCCGAAAGCGGCATCGCGGCCAGTTCATCCACCGTGGACACACCGACCTCGCGCAGCGCCACCGCGTCCTCGCCGCGCACCACCAGGCTGACGTCCCGGCCCTCGCGCAGCTGGGACTCGCAGGTCGGCCACCACGGGCAGCCCTTGCACTCGTTGATCCGCGAAGGCAGCGCGAGCGGCTCCGCCTCCGCGGCGGCCGCCGAGGCCACCGCCAGGCGATCGGCGAACCGCGCCTCGTACTCGGCGATCGCGGTGCGGCCGCCAGGCCAGTTCGGCACGTCCAGGTAGTGCCAGACCACCACGTCGGCCTCGACGCCGATCACGCCGCCGAGGTTCGGCGCCGCGCTCATCCCGCACGCCTCCAGCAGCCGCAGGGCGTGCGCCAGGCGCAACTGGTCGCGGGGCTGCGCCCGCACCTTGCGGCCCTGGTCGATCCGGGCGGCCGCCGGCACCGGCCGGCCGATCGGCGACACCCGGGCACCGCTGCCCGGATCGGTGATCTTGTGGCGCACCACCAGCACCGGAACGTAACCGTCGCCGCTGCGCACCAGCAGGTCGACCGAACCGCGGCGGCCGCCGGCGGGGTCGGCGGGCAGCTGGGCGGCGGAGATGTAGGGCGTGCCGGCGCGCATCGCGGCGAGCGTGAGCTCCTCGCGGGCGGCCGCGGCCCCGCGCGGGATCTCCGCCCAGTCCTGGCCGAACGCGTTGCCCAGCAGTTTCGCGACGTACCGGCGGTGTTCCGCGGCATCGGCGATGCGCTGCTCGATGCCCAGATCCATCTGCGCGGGCGGTTCGTCCTGCGCCGGATCGTTCTCGAGGTGCACGCGTCGACGGCACCGTGTTACGACGCCCGCGTCGAGCAGCACCTTCTCCTTCACGTGTGAAGCGTATGCCGTCGCTCCGACAGACGCGCCCATCACCCCGGTGACATGCCTCCGAGGCGACTACCCACCGTGCCCGAACAGGCGCAGCTCGAAGTCGTGCCGCCCGAGGTCCGGTCTTAAGGTGATCGCAACGCCAACGCAGGACGGGGAGGTGTCGGCCGCGGTGAGGAAGCGCACGACCGGACGCGGGGTCCGGAAGACGGGCACGAGAGGCTCCCGCAAGGCCGTCAAGGCGGCGAAGAAGGCGGACAAGAAGGCCGCCAAGGCGATCGAGAAGGGCGAGCACGGGCGCATCACCCCGGGCAACGCCAAGAAGATCATCGGAGTGGCCAAGGTGGTCGGCCCGGTGATCGCGCCGTTCGCGATCCACGCGGTGGCGGTGGCGCGCGAGCGCTACGAGCGGATGCGCGCGCATCGGCTCGGCGTGCCGGTGGACCAGCTGGGCAGCTTCACCGGCCGGGGCGCGGCGCTGCACGCGCGGATCGCCGGCGACGGCGAAGCGCTGCGCGAGCTCCGCGAGCAGTCGGCGAGCGGCGAGGAGGCGGCCGTCGCGGAGCAGTACGCGGAGCGGACGGCGACGCGGCTGGCGCAGCTGACGAGCGCCGTGCGGGCCGCGGAGCGGATGCCCGCGCAGCGGCGGAAGTCCGCGCACCGCGCGGTCGACGCGGAGCTCGGGCGGATCGAGGACGACCTGCTCAGCCGCTTCGGCGTCGCCAGGCCCCGGCGCTGAACCCCCTGCCGCATGCCGCAAGCCTGTTCCGGCTCCCGGCATGCCCCGGGGCTTTGGGCGTGAATGCGGGTGACCCTCGCTTGGGTCACCGTCCGCAATTTCAATGGAAATCGAACCTCTGATTTCCATTGAAATTGCGGACCCGATCGGCCCGGACCCGTTCGGTCGCGGGTGCCCCTCTCCTCCGGTCAGCGGCCTGCGGCTTCTCCGCCGGGGAGCTTCACCAGGCCCTGCTGGACCATCCACTCCCTCGCCACGTCCGCCGGGTCCCGGCCGTTGACGTCCACCTGGGCGTTCATCTTCAGCAGTTCCGCGTTCGTCAGCTTTTCCGACACCGGCTCGAAGACCGACGTGATCTGCGGGTAGCGCTGGAGGAGCTCGTCGCGGGTCGTGATGCCGAGGTTGTACCTGGGGAAGAACTGGCGGTCGTCCGCCAGGACCTTCAGGTTCAGCGCCTGGATCCGCCCGTCGGTGGTGAACACCTCGCCGAAGGTGCAGGTCCCGTTCTGGGTGGCCTGGTAGATGCTGCCCTCGGTCAGCACCTTCATCTTCGACCGGTCCGCGGTGAAGCCGTACTCCTTCTCCACCCCGGGCATGCCGTCGTTGCGGCTGGCGAACTCGGTGTCCACGCAGAACGAGGCCTCGTCCGGCTTCTCCGCGATGATCTTCGGGAGCTCGGAGAGCTTCTCCACGCCCAGCCGCTGCGCCGCGTCCTGGTTGACCGCGAACGCGTACGTGTTGTCCACGTTGTAGGTGATCGCCGTCCAGGCGACGCCGTTGCGCTCCAGGTCCAGCTTCTTGACGGCCTCGTACTGGGCGCGGGCGTCCGGGATCGGGTCGGTGTTGCCGTTGTAGCTGATCCAGGACGATCCGGTGTAGTCCCACAGGATGTCGATCTGACTGCTCTCCAGCGCCTTCCGAGCGCTGGCCGAGCCGACGATGCTGGTCAGGTCGCGGACGTCGGCGCCTGCCGCGGACAGCGCGAACTCGGCGATGTAGCCGAGCACCAGCTGCTCCGTGAAGTCCTTGGAGCCGACGGTGATCGTGACGCCCTGCAGCTCCGGCACCGGCCGGATGGTTCCCGGTGCCACCGCGAGCGGCACCGAGCCGCCGGAGCTGAGCCCGCAGCCGGTCAGCAGCACGCCCGTCACCGCCACCGAGGCCAGCTTGAACGCGTCGCGGCGCGACATCTTCCGGTTCATCGCAACCCCCTCGGCGACAGGTACGTCTCGGCCAGCGCGCCCAGCCAGTCGACCAGCAGCGCCAGCGACATCGCCAGCACCGCACCGACGACCATGACGGTCCAGTCGTTCAGCTTGTACCCGGTGTTGATCATCTCGCCGAGCCCGCCGGCGCCGACGAACAGCGCCAGCGTCGCGGTGCCGACGGCCAGCACCAGCGCGGTGCGCAGGCCCGCCAGGATGTAGGGCACCGCCAGCGGCAGCTCGATGCGCGCCAGCACGCCCGTCGCCGACATGCCGATGCCGCGGCCCGCGTCGATCAGCGAGGGATCGACCTGCTGCAGGCCGACGATGGTGTTGCGCAGCACCGGGAGCAGCGCGTAGAAGGCGATCGGCAGCACCGCGATCCAGAACCCGGTCGCGCCGCCGGTGATCAGGAAGAACAGCACCAGCAGGCCCACCGAGGGCGCGGCCTGGCCGATGTTGGCCAGGCCGATGACCAGCGGCACCGCCCGCCGCGCCCAGCTGCGGCTGAGTACCACGCCCAGCGGCACCGCCACCACGACGACGATCACCGCGACCGCGAGGCTGAGCAGGAAGTGCGTCCAGGTCAGGCTGAGGATCGTGGTCGAGTTGATGCTGCGCGCGGTCACCTCGTCGTTGTCCTGGCTGAACGCCCAGCCCAGCACCCCGGCGACCAGCGCCACGACCGCGATCGGCTGCGCCAGCAGCCGCAGCCGCTCCGCCCTGCGGGACCCGGAGTCCGAAGCGAACTGGCTGCTCATGACTGGTCCTCGGTCGGTTCGTCGTCGGCGTGCTCCTCGCGCAGCGCCTTGATCGTGTTCATCACCGTGTCGATGTCGACCACGCCGACGTACTCGCCGCGGGAGCCGGTGACCACCGCGACGCCGTCGTCGTCGGTGAGGATCGCTTCCAGCGCGTCCTGCAGCGTCGAGGCCAGCGCCACGCTGTCCTCCACCGGCCGCCCGGCGCGGTCCAGCGTGGCCACGGCGCCGGCCTCGCGGGCGGTCGCCCAGCGCAGCGGGCGGTTGCGCTTGTCCAGCACCAGGCCGATCGCGCCGCGGCGGGTGCCCAGGCGCTCCTTCAGCACCGCGGGCGACTCGTCGATGGTCGCCGTCGGCACCTGGCCCACCTCGATCTCGCGGACCCGCCGCAGGGTGAGCTGCTTGAGCGCGGCACCGGCGCCGACGAAGCCGGCCACGGTGTCGTCCGCCGGGTTGGCCAGGATGGCCTCCGGCGTGTCGTACTGCAGGATCTTGGAGCGATCGCCGAGCACCGCGATCCGGTCGCCGAGCTTGACCGCCTCGTCGAAGTCGTGCGTCACGAACACGATCGTCTTGCCCAGCTCCGCCTGCAGGCGCATCAGCTCGTCCTGCAGGACCCCGCGGGTGATCGGGTCCACGGCTCCGAAGGGCTCGTCCATCAGCAGCACCGGCGGGTTGGCCGCCAGCGCCCGCGCCACGCCGACGCGCTGCTGCTGACCGCCGGAGAGCTGCCGCGGGTAGCGGCCGCGGAACTCGCCCGGGTCGAGGTTGACCAGGTCGAGCATCTCGTCGACCCGCTCGCGGATGCGCTTCTTGTCCCAGCCGACCAGGCCGGGCACCATGCCGACGTTCTCGCCGACGGTCAGGTGCGGGAACAGGCCGGCCTGCTGGATCGAGTAGCCGATCTCGCGGCGCAGCTTGTCCGGGTCGAGGCCGAGGACGTCCTGCCCACCGATGGTGATCTTGCCGGACGTCGGCTCGATCAGCCGGTTGATCATCCGCATGGTGGTGGTCTTGCCGCTGCCGGACGGCCCGACCAGCACCACGGTCTCGCCGGCCGGGATGGTCATGGTCACCGACTCCACCGCGGACAGCTTCTGCCCCGGGTAGCGCTTGGAGACCTCTTCCAGGCGGATCTCGACGCCGTGCCCGCCGGCGGGGGTGTTCTTGTCGTCAGCCACGAATACCTCTCGATGTCGTCAACCGCCCGAACAGCACGAAGAGGGCGTCCAGCAGCAGCGCCAGGATGATCACGCCGACGGTGCCGGCGATGGCCATGTTCAGCGCGTTCGCGCCGCCCAGCTGGCTCAGGCCGCTGAAGATCAGGTTGCCCAGGCCGGGGCCCTTGGCGTAGGCGGCGATGGCGGCGATGCCCATCAACATCTGGGTGCTCACCCGCATGCCCGCGAGGATCGCGGGCCAGGCCAGCCGCAGCTCGACGCGGGTCAGCACGCCGAACCGGCTCATGCCGATGCCGCGGGCCGCGTCCAAGATCGGCTGGTCGACTGTAGACAACCCGACGATCGTGTTTCGGATGATCGGCAACAGCGCGTACAGCACCAGCGTCACCACCGACGGCGCCACGCCCAGCCCCAGCACGGGGATGAGCAGGCCGAACAGGGCGAACGACGGGATGGTCAGGATCGCGCTCGAGAGAGCGGTGGCGATCGCCGCCCCGGCGGGGCTGCGGTAGACCGCAACCCCGACCAGGACGCCGACGATCGTCGCCAGCACGATGCACTGCACCACCATGCTGGCGTGCTGGTAGGAATCCACCAGCAGCGATTGCCACCTGGATGCGACGTAGTCCAGGAAGTTCACGCTAGTTACTCTTTTCCGCCGGCAGGCGCCGTCGCGGTGGCCTCGCTCTCGTCGGCCTCGGCCGGCGTGGTCACCAGCTGGAACTCGCCGTCGTGCTCCTCGGTACCGGCGATGACCGCCTGTTCGAGCACCTCGGCGCCCTTGGCGTCGCGCAGCGTCACGTCGTCGCTGCGCAGGTCCTTGAGCAGGGCCACGCACATGAACACCATGACGATGGCGAACGGGAGCGCCGCGATGAAGGTCAGCTTCTGGATGCCGTCCAGCGCCTTCTCCTCATCACCACCGGCGCTGCCGATGACCAGCATGATCGCGGCCACGGCACCGGTCGCGGCACCCCAGAAGATGACCACCCACTTGCTGGGCTCGATGGCGCCCCGCTGGGACAGCGTGCCCATCACGATCGACGCGGCGTCGGCACCGGAGACGAAGAAGATCGCCACCAGGACCATCACCAGCACCGAGGTGACCGTGGCCCACGGCATGGTGCCCAGCACGTCGAAGGTCTGAGCCTCCGCGTTGCCCTCGCCGTAGACGTTGGCACCCGCCTTCTGGGCGTCGATCGAGGCACCGCCGAAGATCGCGAACCAGATCAGGCTGACACCGCTGGGGACCAGCAGCACGCCGGCGACGAACTGCCGGATCGTGCGGCCGCGGCTGATGCGGGCGATGAACATGCCCACGAACGGCGTCCACGAGATCCACCAGGCCCAGTAGAAGATCGTCCAGCCGGCCAGCCAGTCCTGCATCTCGTCGCCACCGGTGGCGCCGGCGCGCGAGGCCATCTCGCCGAACTCGCTGAGGTAGGACCCCACCGAGGTGGGCAGCAGGTCGAGGATGAACACCGTCGGGCCGACGACGAACACGAACAGCGCCAGCACGCCGGCCAACACCATGTTGATGTTGGACAGCCACTGGATGCCCTTCTCCACGCCCGACACCGCGGACAGGATGAAGCACACCGTCAGGATGGCGATGATCGCCACCAGGACGGTGCTGCCGGCCGAGTCCTTGGCCAGCCAGCCCGCGCTCTCCAGACCGCTGCGGATCTGGAGGGTGCCGATGCCCAGCGAGGCTGCGGAACCGAACAGCGTCGCGAACAGCGCGAGGATGTCGATCGCCTTGCCGAGCGGCCCCTCGGCGTTGCGCTTGCCGATCAGCGGCAGGAACACGGCGCTGATCGTCTGGCGGCGCCCGCGGCGGAAGGTGCTGTAGGCGATCGCCAGACCCGCCACGGCGTAGATCGCCCACGGGTGCAGCGTCCAGTGGAACAGCGAGGTCGCCATGGCCGTCTTGATGGCCTCTTCGCTCTCCGCGGGGGACGTCCCCGGTGGCGGATCGACGAAGTGGCCCAGCGGCTCGCTAACGCCGAAGAACATCAAACCGATGCCCATACCGGCGCTGAACATCATGGCGATCCAGGAGATCGTCCGGAACTCCGGCTGCTCCCCGTCCTTGCCGAGCGGGATCCGGCCGAACTTGCTGAAGGCCAGGTACAAGGCGAAGATGACGAACCCGGTGGCCGCGAGCACGAAGCCCCAGCCCGTGTTGGTCAGCAGCCAGTCCAGTGCCGTCTTCGACGCGGTGCTCAGCGAGTCGGTGCCCACCGCACCCCAGAGCACCACGACGAACATGATGGCCGCGGTGACTCCGAACACGACCCAGTCCGTGCGCGGTTTCCCGAGGAACTCGGGGCTTCCTGTCAATCCAGTTGTATGGTGACCCTCGGTGGGGTCACCGCTTTGTTTAGTTTCGGTCGACACAGGTTTCGGCGCCGACTTTCGGCGACGCCCCCTCCTCTCCGTCGTCAGTTACGACGATCTGGAACTAAGTGGCCGGCAAATGTGCAGCTGGTAGCTCCGGACCGTCTGCAACCCGTAAACCGTGACCCAATCGGGTGAACAAGGCAAGCTCACCTGCGGTCAGCGTGGCCGAACCGACACCTAGACTTGGCTGCCGTGGCAGCCGGAATCAGACCTACGCAGGGCGCGTTGCGCGTCCTGCGCGGTGCCGGTTTGGCCACCACGTCGGCGTCACTGTCCGTGGCCGCACACGCGGCCGCCGGGGGGTCGTTACCCGATCCGGGTACAACCTTGGTGATCACCGGCCTGTTGGCCGGTGCCGGTGTGGCACTCGCTGATCGCAAGCGCGGGTCGTGGGGCATTCTAGGGGCCTTGAGCGCCAGTCAGCTGGCACTTCACGTATTTCTCCAGCTCGTGGCGTCCCACCAGGACGGCCTCGGGTACGCGGGGATGCGATTCTCGCCGCTGGTCATGACGCTCGGGCACGCCGTCGTGGTGCTGCTGACCGGGCTCGTGATGGCCCGCGCCGAGCGGGCACTCTTCGTAGTCGCGCGCCTCCTCGGATCCATCCTGCCCCGCAGGTCCACCCCACTACCGGTGGTTGCGCAGCCGCGCACGGTGTGCGTCGTCGTGGTCACGGTGCGTACCCTGGCGCAGCTGATCTACCAGCGCATTCATGCCCGTCGTGGGCCGCCGGAATCTCCTGCCGCCGGCGGCGATCACGTGGAATTCGCCACCTGATCGTTGCCCTTTCGTCATTTCGTCGCGTATCCGCGCGCGCGAATAGCTCGAAACGCAGGAGATTCAAGTGAACATGTCGACAAATCGATTCGCGGTTCGATCCGCGGCGCTGACCGCTGCTTGCGGGATTGTTGCGCTAATTGGCGCAGGCACGGCGTCCGCGCACGTTTCCGCACAGCCCGGCGAGGCGGCCAAGGGTGGCTACGCCAAGGTCGCGTTCCGGGTCCCGAACGAGCGGCCGAACGCCGGAACCGTGCAGGTCAAGGTGAACCTGCCGGAGCAGTACCCGCTGAGCTCGGTGCGCACCAAGCCGATGCCGGGCTGGACCGTCGAGGTGGAGCGGGTCGCGATCGCGCCGGTCGAGGTGGCGGGCGCGCAGGTCACCGAGACTGTGCGCAGCATCACGTGGACCGCGCAGCCGGGCAACCGGATCGGGCCGAACGAGTTCAACGAGTTCGAGGCGACGCTCGGCGCCCTGCCGACCAACACCGACGAACTGCTGCTGCCCACCACCCAGACCTACGACAACGGCGAGGTCGTGAACTGGGACGCTCCGACGCCGCCGAACGGCGAGGAGCCGGAGCACCCGGCCCCGACGCTCAAGCTGGTCGAGGAGGCCGAGGAGGGGCACTCGCACGGCGGGAGCTCGGACGGCCAGGAGGCCGGCGAACAGCCCGCCGTCGCCGGTGACGACACGGCCCGCTGGCTGGGCGGTGCCGGACTCCTGGTCGGCGCGCTCGGCCTGGGCGTGGGGGCCGGTGCCCTCGCGCGCAGCCGGAACGCCGGACAGGCTGCGAAGCAGCAGGAATCCGAGAAGGACGAGTCGTGAAGCGGTTGATGGCGATCGCGGTGCTGGCGCTGGCCGCGCTGCTCGGTGGCGCGGGCACGGCGCTCGCGCACAACGTGCTGGTCAGCAGCGACCCGCCGGAAGGCGCTCAGCTGGCCACCGGGCCCCGTGAGGTCCGGTTGACCTTCGATCAGCCGGTGCGCACCGGCGAGGGCTACAACACGGTCAACGTGGTCGGCCCGGACGGCACGTACTGGACCGACGGGGAGGTGCGGGTCGAGGGCAATTCGGTCGTCGCACCGGTCCGCGAGCTCGGTCCGGCGGGTGTCTACACGGTCGGCTACCGGGTGCTGTCCAACGACGGCCACCCGGTGCCCGGCAAGGTCACCTTCACGCTGACCGCACCGGGCAAGGGCACGCCGGCCCCGGCCCCGCAGAACGCGGACCAGCCCGGCCAGCAGGCGGAGTCGGCGGAGTCCGGCGGCACGCCGATCTGGCCGTGGATCGTGGGTGCGGTGGTCGTGGTCGCCCTCGGCCTCGTCCTCGCCCTACGCCTGGGCAAACCGAAGAACTGACGCCCGGGCAGATCGACGGCTGAAGGGCACCTCCGACCAGGTTCACCACCCGATGAGGTGGGTTCTTCCGCAATTTCAATGGAAATTGGACCTTCGATTTCAATGGAAATTGCGGGGCTCGATCGGAACGTGCCTGGTCGGACGATGGGTGAAGGGCACCTCCTGCCGAGCAACTCGGCAAGGGGTGCCCTTCACGTCGTTCAGCCGTCGAACTTGCCGGTCTTGACGGCGGCGACGAACGCCGACCACTGGGCGGCGGTCGTGGTGAAGTGACCGGCGGCGCGGTTCTTGGTGTCGCGAACCGCAGCCCCGCCACCGATGCGCCCGACCTCGACGCAGTTGGTTTCTTGGCTGCTCCGGCTCGACTTCCGCCAACCGGCGGGGGCCTGCGATAACGTCATTTCAGCGTCTCCTCCTGGTTGATGACGCGGGCAATGAGCTCGGCCGTGGCGTCTGGGCTCAACGCCACCTGCTCGACATCCTCCCGCGCTGAGACGAACGCTTTCACGTCTGCCTCGTCACGAAGAAACACCGATGACCTGTGGTGCTCTAGATGCACCACGGGCGCGGCCTTGGCGAACGCCAAGAGGACGAACGGCCCGGCGTGCGCCGGTGTCCATCCGGCAGAACGCGGGATGACTCGGATCTCGACGTTGTCCCGCTCGCCCATTTCCATGAGGAACTGGAGCTGTTCGATCATCACTTCCGGGCCACCGACCGACTGGTGCAGCGCCGACTCAAGCATGAACGCGGTAAATCGAATCGGAGCGCGCTTGCGGACGATCAAGTCACGGCGACCAAGGCGCATCATCACCCGCTTGTCGGCTTCACCGCTGGGAATTCCCTCGCTCATGATCGCCCGCGCGTAGTCAGCGGTCTGCAACAGACCAGGCATGAGAATCGGCGCGACGTCGGTGATCGCGGTGGCCATCCGCTCGAACTCCAGTAACGCGGCCAATTGATCTGCCTCACCGGTCCTACCGACTGACACCGTGTTCGGTGGTTCCGAGACCGCTTCTCGAGTCAGCTTCATCAGCCGATCCCTGGTCGCACCGTTCATGCCGAGCACCGCGCAGAGGGCCGACACGGATTCGGTCGATGGCACGCGTTGGCCGCGTTCCCAGCGCACGACGACCGAATGGGAGACATCCAGCTTCGCCGCGAGCTGGCGAAGTCCAAGCCCTGCCCTGTTTCGCGCATCCCGGAGTTCTGCGCCGAGAACGTACGCACGCGGTGCAGGAGTGGTCTCGTCCATGCACCACACACTAAGCCACCCCATAGTGCCGCGTCGCCATTCAGTCGGGCGATTGTCCACAAACGACAAGACCGAAACCATTGGTCTCGGAAACAACGAGACCAAGAGACCATCGGGGTCGGCATGACACAGCCACTTCAGCGCTACTACTGGCTTCCCGTCGTAGACGAGTCGAGCAGCGGCGGCATGGTCCGCCACGCATTCAGCGGCAGACATGCAGATTCCGGCGCAAACGATGTCTCGTTCTGCGGCAAGCGCTTCTGCCTCGCGAAACCGTCTGAAATGGACTGGATCCAGGCGCCGTCGTGCCAAGACTGCAACTCGCTGCTGAAAGCGTTGAAGGGATGACCATGATCGCCTGGACCATCATCGTCGGTACCGCTGCCGTCCTGCTCACCCTCTGGCCGATGTACCGGAGCTACTTCTACCGAGCCCAGCACGCCGGAAGCGGCGAAGGCGCGCTGACCGTGCGGTACCTGATCGCGCGGATCGAAGCCGAGACCACCAACAGCGGCCAGCACCGCCTTCGCGAAACGCCTGCGATCCGCGGGAATCCGGCCGAGCAGCTCGCCACCGACGCGGACCGGCCGCCAACCGCCGACCACGACGGCTTCACGCGTCATTCCGAGATCCTGAGCCGAATACTCGCCGGGCTCGAACGCCTGTAGACCCGGTCCGGCTGCCGTACCCCCGACCGGCAGCCGGACCATCCCACCTCGTTCCAACGGGAGTCCCCGGAGTTTCTCGGTTCACGTTTCCGCTGGTCACGTGCCGAAAGCTGCGGGCAGGCAGTTCCCCCTCCCCGATGCCTGCCCGCTCCCGCGCCCCGCAGCCCGCCCCCGGCTGCGGGGCGCCTCACATTCCGCCGGGTCACGTCGAGCAGTTGGCGGTTTCGCGCGAAACCGGCGATCCGCCTGCGGGAGCGCGGCGGTTTCGCGCGAAAACGCCGCCCGTGACCGGTCACTTGCTGCGCAGCCGGATGCGGTCGAAGAGCGCCGGGTCGAGCGTCCCGGCGCGGTCCACGGACCGGGCCGGGACCATGAACCACGGCTGGGCGCTCTCCCGCGCCGCGCGCACCGGCACGAAACCCTGGTCCACCAGCGAAATCGCGTAGTCGACCGACACCTCGCAGAGGTCGTTGAGCGCGGCCGTGCCGTGCCACGGCATCACCCCGGCGCCGCCGAGCGGGACGAACCGCAGCCGGCCCGCTGCCGGGCGGATGGACAGGCTCATCCGCACGCAGCCCTCCCGCCACAGCACCGAGTAGTCGAGCTCCTCGTCGACGTGCTTGTTCGCCAGGTAGGTGACCGTTTCCCGCCACGCCGTCGCCAGCAGGTCGCCGCGCGCCCGGCGGACCTCGGCCGGCACCGCAGGATCGGTCAGGTCGAAGGGATTCGCGTAGATCCGCTGCGACCACGCGAACGGATCGCCGCCGGGGCAGGGGATGTCGACGGCCTGCAGCACGGAGCGGAACAGCTCGGCGAACCGCGGCCGCCCAGGCCCGGCCGGGTCCCGGGCGTCGGCTTCCGCCAGCGCCGCCCGCGGATCGCGGCGGACGTCCAGCCCGGCGAACGCCGTGGCGTACCGGTCGCGGTGCTTCGCCAGCAGCTCCGGCCGCTGCGTGCGGTCGCCGCACCGCGGATGCGCGTCGGCGGCGTCGTCGAAGTCCTCGACCGCCACCACGTCCCGCAGCCCCGCGCTTTCCACCTGTGCGACCAGCTCCCGGTGGTAGCCCGCGTAGCGGTCCGGCTCCCGGAACCTGAAGTGGCTGGCATCGGTGAGCGCCCGCACCGCGATGCCCGGCGGGTGGATCTGCCGGACGGCCTCGTCGAGCTGCCGCAACCGGATCAGCATGGCCAGCTCGGCGAGGTCGGGCAGCCCGCCGAGCGCCTTCAGCCGGGAGCCGTCCTGCTTCAGCGACGGCCCCACCACGACGAACGGGATGCGCTCCCCGGCCTCGATCGAGGCGAGCATGTCCCGATCGGCCGCCGCGGGCGGATACGCCGTCCTGGCCGCGCCGAACGGCTTCGCCGTCACGACCCGCCACACCGCCCGGCAGATCGCCGCCGGATCGGCGCGGGCACCGACCTCGCGGCCGAGCCGCCGTCCGTCGGCCACCGCGGTCGCGACCAGCGACTCGACGATCCGCGACTGCTCCCCCGCGGTCAGTTCCACGCCGTGCGACCAGATCGTGGGGCGGGTGCTGAGGTCCCCGATCCGCAGCCTGCTCAGCGACGTCACGTGCGACAGCTGCGGCGCGTCGGCCGAGTGCCCGCGCCCCAACGGGACCGGCTGCGGCAGCGACTCGAACGTCCTTATCCCGCACGGGCCTTGACCACCACCGTCCACAGTGAACCCGGGCGGGCGCGCGGCCACCACCGAGGCGGCGGGGAACGCCGCCCGCAGCGCTTCGCGATTGCCGGCCGAGTCGTCGAAGGCGGCGACGAGCTCGTGCTCCGGCATGTCGTGCAGCGCCGCGACCTTCTGCCCCGCGACCGGCCCGTCATCGGTGGTGCGCAGGTCGAGGTGGCCGAGTCCGTGGCGGCTCAGGACCTCTTCGGTGGCGGCCCGCATCCGGTGGCGGCGACCGGTCAACCAGACGACCCGGGCACCGGCCTGTTCCAGATCCCGGACGAATTCCACCAGGCCCGGCGCCGGTTCGTCGGTCAGCAGGGCTTCCCGGTGCCACGCGACGTTCTGGCGGTACTCGGCGTACAACGCGTCCCAGTCGAGTTCGGGATACCGCGCCGGCAGCCCGTTCGCCGCCAGGAACGGGCGCCAGCCCGGCCGGTACAGCCCGGGCAGCACGTCGAGCCGCGCCGGGGCGACGAACTCGTCGATGCCGTGCGCTTCGCCCAACCGGCGCAACGCCTCGCCGACCCGGTGCTTCGGGTGCAAGGCGCAGAAGTCGAGGTCCACGGCGACCAGCGGGCGCGGCAGGCCCGGCTCGTTCCGGCACCGCGCGCTGCGCGACCGGACCAGCCGGACGACCCGGCTGAGGATCTCGTGCTGCTCCGCCACGACGACGTGCACGAAGCGGAGCCACGGGTGGTCACCGGCGAACGCGGCCGCGGTCGGCTCGGCCAGGTGGCGCAGTTCCTGCGCGATGACGCGCTCGAAGGCGGCCCGGACCCGGTCCTGCTCGTCGCCGCTGATGAACACGCACGCGGCCGCCAGCTCGTCCAACTGCTCGTCCAGCGCGGTGACGACGCCCGGCACCCCGGACCGCGCGCGGCGGATCCCGCCGAGCACGATGCGCCCGGTGGCCGTCGCCGCCGAATCCAGCTCGACGCCGAGCTCGCCGGCCGGCAGGAAACCCCGCGCCAGCAGCCCGCGGAACGTGATCAGCAGCGGCCGGACCACGAACTCGGCGAGGTGCTCCGGCGCCGTCCAGCCCGGCGGCCGGCCGGCCACGATCCGCTTCAACCACAGCACATCGCCGGGGAACTCCCAGCGCGCCAACTCACCCAGGGGGATCGCGTTCCGCGCCGCGGACAGCTCTCCCACCGCCCGGTGCTCGCCGGTCCCGGCCGCCGCCACGCAGTAGAGCCGCAGCAGCGGGTCCTCGTCCAGCAATTCCCCCAGCCGCTCCGACCGGACATCCGGACCGCACAAAACCATCTCCAATCCAACAATTCCGGAAAAAACGCACGCACCACGAATTCCCGCTCGCGTGCGCGAGCGGGCAGTGCAAAAATCAGCGATCACGCCCGAGCGAATTCGCCCGCACTCGAGCAAGAAACACCGGCACCGCAGGCACTACCGGCCCGCGATGCCGAAAAAAGCGACTACTACCAGGGAAAACGTCGAATTCGCCCCGACCGAACCGGCCCATGCCGATCGTCGAAGCACCAGTTCAACCGGCGCGTCGGCGCGCAGACACCCGACGGGACCGCCGATGACGCGCCCGTCGCCGAGTGGTCATTCACCATCGGCGAGTTGCACGAGCGGGACGCAGCAGTCGCCTTCCAGCCGCTGCACCGCGATCCGGCCGCAGCGCTCCAGCTCCTGCCGGGTGATCCAGCCCGCGGCGTAATGGCGGTAGGCCTGGGCCAGCAGGACGAGCTCCGCGAGGTGATCGGCGTGCCGACGCCGGAGGTCTTCGGGCAACCGGGGCAGCGAACCGGCCTGGCTGTCCACCACTTCGTCGAGCACCTGCGCAGCGCGCAACGCGTGCGCACGGCGCCAACGCGGCATCCGCGGCAAGAACTTCGCGATCCTCATCGACAGCCCGTCCCGTAGCAACGCACCGATGCAGCAGTTCGCCCGTATGGTTTACCCCTTCCGCCGGACGCTCGTCAGCAGAAATTGCCCAACGAACGCGGCGATCGACCCAACATCGCCCGTTCGGCCTAGCAATCGACCGGATCAGCTGTACGGCACCCATTGCGTGAAGAGATCTCCGTCCCTGATCGTGCGCAGCCGCTGGTGCAGTTGCTCGCGAACCCCGGGATTGCTGCGCAGGATCGGGAGCACCCCGGTGGTGATCTTCAGCTCGCGCAGTTCGCGCAGCACGGCAAAGCCGTCCCAGCGCGTGATGTCGAAGCCGTAGGCCCTGGCCAGGTCGTCGTGCCAGCCCGGCGGGTGCCCCATCCGCAGCCGCCCCACCGCGATCGGCGTCAGATCCCACTCCGGCGGGCCCATGCACAGCGAATCCAGGTCGCACAGCAGCGGCCCGTCCGCGCCGCCGATCACGTTGCCGAGGTGCGCGTCCGCGTGGATGACGCTGCGCGCCAGCGGGAACCGCAGCCCCGCCAGGCGCTCTTCCAACACGTCGCAGCGCTGCGCGAGAAACCGGTGATCGGCCGGATCGATGTCCACCGCGTCGGTCAGCCGACGACGGATATCCGCCATCGGCTGCCAGTCCAGGAACGTCGGGGACGGCGGCTTCGAGTGCATCTGGCGCAACAGCTCGCCGAGGTCGGCGCCGCCGGGCATCGGCCCGGTCTCGGGCACGTACTCCCAGAAGGTCGCCAGGTGTTCGCCCACCTGGACCGGCTGCTCAAGTCCCGGCAGCAGGCGCACGGCGGGAACCCCGTGCGCGGCCAGCCAGCGCGCGGCCTCCACGGCGTTGAAGGCTCGATAGGTGAACGACGGGGAAAGCACTACGCGGACGACCACGCGCTGGTCCCGAAGCAGGAAAACCCCGTTGTTGACGATTCGGAGCAATCGCGCGCCGGTCGGGTCGAGGCCGACGGCGGCGCAGATCTCGGTCAGTGCCAGCTCCAGCTCCGGCGGGATGCACCGACCCTGTTCCAGTGGTTGTGTCTTCATGCTCATCGTTTCGGACCGACGGCACCGCTGCCCCGGCGCGCCGAGCTCACACCCGGCGGAACCGCCGGACGGCCTCGAACAGGTCGCGGACGTCGGAGTTCATCCGGTGCTTGCTCGCTTCGAGCTCCAGCGGCTTGAGCCGGTCGGCGACGCGCTGGGACTTGACCCGCTCGCCGTGCTCCAGCGCCCGCCGTCCGACCTTGACGCCCTCCTGCAGGTCGCCGGCCCGGATGTGGTTGGTGGCCTGCAGGCTCAGGCCGAAAACGTGGGTGCGCGCCATGTCCGCGCCGTAGGCCTCGTTGCACTTGATGGTCTCGGCGACGGCTATCGACGCGTGCTTCTTGGGGTCGAACACCGACAGCGCGTCGTGCGCGGAGCCGATCATGCCGTGCAGGTCGTTCTCGGTGAAGAAGCGCACCCAGTCGGGCGCCTCGTCGGCGCGGGCGCGGGCGAACTCGTCCTTGGTGCGGCCGACCATCTTCTGCACCTGGTCCGGCTTGTTCAGCATGCCGTAGGCCCAGGCCTCGTTGGCGCACAGCACGGCCACGGTCAGCGCGGAACCGGAGTCCTGCGCGGCGATCTGGCCAAGCTGGAACAGCTTCAGCGCCTCGTTGGGCTCCTCGTAGTGCAGGTAGACGCGGCCCATCCGGTACAGCACGCTGGCCACCAGGCCGTCGTCCTCGGCCTGCTTCGCGAACTCCAGCGCCTTGCCGAAGTGGCCGCGGGCGGGGTCGAGCAGGCCCACGTCGAACGAGGTCCAGCCGGCCAGGCTGTGCATGTCCGCCAGCGCCACGAAGAGCTGCTTGCGCACGGGTTCGGCGGCGCTGGACTCGAGCAGCTGCTGCGCCCAGGACAGCTGGGCCACCACGGCGTCCCGGCAGGTTCCGCCGCCGTAGCGGTAGTCGAGGTCGCGCAAGGCCTTGGTGGCGGCGTGGATCTGCTGCACGTCGGTCATGCCGATCCGGGTCGGCGCCGGGGTCTGGGCGTTGGCCGGCAACCAGGAACTGGTTTCGGTGCCGAAGACCGCGGCGCCCATCGTCACCGCCGCGGCGTGGGACAGGAACTTCCTGCGCTTCACCGACTCGTCCTCCTCAGCGTCGGGGGCGTTGGTCGCCTTCGCGACCCGCATCGCGGTCGCCCCGTCGTACGCGAGGCCCATGTAGCCCCGCGGGATACCCAGCCCGTCTGCGATCCGGGCGAGCACGTCATAAGCCATGACCTGCCGCCCCTTGAGGATCTCGGACACCTCGGATTGCGACTGCCCCGTCGAGGCTGCAATCTGTCGCTGCGAAACGCCGTGCCGGCGAAGCTGCCGGTAGATCTCACTGACGTCCCGCCGGGCCAGTGCATCCCGCATTTCCCGCTCGTTCCAAACGTCGGGTGTAACGGGAGAGCCGCCAGAACCGATGATGTTCATTTAGACCCCCTGACGCTCTGCTCGGGCGTTGGTCGCAGAGTAAGGGCACTGCTGCATCCCGGTGAAGCGCGTATCGGTAGAGGTGATCGGCAGCGGTGAAGTCCACCGACCGCTCGTCGTTGCCGTTGGCCCGGTTATCGCCTGCGCCCTAGGCGCGACGCCCCGGTCCGTTCCAATCTAGTCACCACAGGCAACCGAGCACGAACGGGAACGGTGACGCGAGATGCGGGAAGCACAGGGTGGGAACGGCCGGTCGGCCGGCTTCCCCTCGGCCCCCGCGGACAGCCGCCGGTGGTGGCGAGTGGACTGCCGAGACGTGGCGAACTCGCACCGCTTCCTGGACGTGCTGGTCAACCGGGACAGGGTGGTGCTCGTCGGACCGCCCGGCCACTCCGCGGCGCTGTCGGCCAACGGCCTCGGCCAGTTGTCGGTCGCGTTGCGGGATGCCGCTGTGCAGGCGAGAAAGTGACGGTGACGTTTCGGTGGATGAGATCCTGGGTCAGGTGCTGCGAAGTGCGGTGCGAGAGCGGCTCGACGTGTTGACCGAGCTCGCGAACCGCGCGGACGCCCCTTCCCTGCTCTCCGTTGCGCGTTCCGAACTCCCCCGGCTCACGGAGGGGTGGCGGACGCTGCTCACCGCGCACGATGCCGACGAAAAGGGCAACTGCCCGGAGTGCTCGAGCCGCTGGCGCCCGCAGAAAGCACCGTGCTCGGTGTGGCGCACGGCTTATGAGCACCTGGTGGCAGGAGCCCTGGCACCCCGTCCCGCACGGCACCAGCGCCCGGCGCACGCTCTGCGCCCGGCCGCGCCGGTGCCGTAAGCCGGCGGACTCGGCCCCGGACAGCACTACCTCCTCCCCGACCCGGGTCACCGAGAAACCGCCAGGCGGCGGTCGATGAGCGGCTGGTCGTGTTTCCCCGACCTCGACCACTCGATCATCGGCCGCCGCCGCGAAAACTCCACATCGGACCGGCTGGCACGCCAGCGCGGTCACCCAGATTTCCGCGGGCCGGTGCTGACGCACTCCCCTCCCCCCGACCGGTGCCGGTCCGCGGAACTCCAACCACTCCGGTCACGCCGTTTCCCCGGACGGCCCCGGAGTCTGGAAAGGCCCTGGAGCTCGATTCCCCGACCGAGCCCAGGGCCTTTCCATGTCCGCATGACCGACCCGTGTGCACTTCTTGCTGCTATGGCGACAAGAAGTACGCACGGGTCTCTCAGCGGAGGCGGGCCCCGACTGCCGGGTAGTCGGTGTAGCCCCGCTCGCCGCCGCCGTAGATGCGGTCGGCGTCCACCGGTGCGAGCGGGTGGCCGCCTGCGAACCTGACCGGCAGGTCGGGGTTGCTGATGAACAACCGGCCGTAGGACATCACGTCGGCGAGACCGGATCGCAGGACGCGTTCCCCGGCTTGCCGCGTGGTCGGTTCGGGGCCGTTGAAGTTCGCGATCAGCGTTCCCTGCCACCGAGGTCGCAGATCCGCCAGCGCCGGGTAGTTCCCGCGTTCCACGATGTGGGCCATCGCGATCCGGTTCGGCAGGCTCAGGCGCGCGCCGCGGTACGGCTGCAGCAGCGGACCGGTGGTCTCGATCGTGGTGATGGGTGGCTCCTGGAGTTCCGGTGCGGTCAGCGGGCGAGAGCGATCGCGTCGATCTCGATCTGCCAGTCCGGTCGGGCCAGCGAGGACACTTCCAGCAGCGTGTCGGCGGGGAACGGCTCGGCGAGGAATTCTTCGCGCAGCTCGATGACCGCCGGCAGGTTCGCGGCCATGTCCCGGACGAGGATGGTCACCTTAACGACGTCGGCGAGGGTGGCCCCGGCCGCGGCGAGCACCCGCTCGATGTTGGCGAACGCCTGCCTGCCCTGGGTCTTGAAGTCATCGCCGACGGTGCGGCCGTTTTCGTCGATGCCCGCCTGGCCGGAGACGTGGATGAACCCACCGGCCTTGATCGCCTGCGAGATCCGGTACGGCTCGTACCAGTCGGGAACAGTGGCGATGCGCTCGATGTCGGTGGCGGTCATGGCCGTCCTCCAAGTTTCATGCCCAGTATTTGTATGTACATGCACATCTTGAGCATTCATGTACTTTGATGTCAACCACGACCACCGCGACACCAGGAGACCCGATGACCAAGCCCGCCGCGGACGATCAGCTGTGGAGCCGGGTCGTCACGTTGTCCGGCCGGGTGGAGAGCGAGCTGGCCAAGGCCATGCAGCGCAAGCACCGGCTGGGCCTGTCGGAGTACCGGGCGCTGTGCCACCTGGCCGGCGCGGACCAGGGCGAGCTGCGGATGCAAGAGCTCGCCGACGCCGTCGGGCTGAACCAGAGTTCGGCGAGCCGCCTGGTCGCCAGGCTGGAATCCGCCGGTCTCACGGTTCGCGACCACTGCCCGGCCGACCGCCGCGGCGTCTACAGCGTCATCACCGAAGCCGGGCGCGAACTGCACGCGGCGGCCCAGCCCACCTACCTGGCGGCGCTGGCCGCCGCGCTGGACCGCGCCGCCGCCGACCCCGACCTGGCCACCACCGTCAAGGCACTCCGCGGGTAGACCGTTCCGTTCGGCGAAATGACCCGTGCGCACTTTTTGCTGCTATGGCGACAAGAAGTGCACACGGGTCAGCAGACTTCCCGACTCGGACGAGTAGCGCGCCGATTCCGGTGGACGCTCGACGCATCCGAACCGTCCACAATCGACGTCCGGGTACTTCCGGACTACTTCCGGCGGAGGCGGGCCCGAGCCGCGAAGTCCGGGTCGAGCCGGATCCCCGGCGGGGTCCGCGATCCCCTCGGGGCCGGGACCGCCGCACCGATCGCGCCCGTCAGGTGGGTTCGCTGGGACGGGACCATCAGCCACGGCTGGCGGGGGCCGAGCAGCGGCGAGTACACCGGCACGAAGCCCTGGTCCAGCAGCGAGATCGCGAAGTCCACCGCCACGTTGCCGCGGTCGTCGAGCACCCCGGTGCCCTGCCAGGGCAGCAGGCCGGAGCCGCCGAGGTAGGTGAACCCGAGGCAGCCCTTGCGGACCGCGCTGAGCGTCAGCCGCACCCGGTTCGGGAACATCCGCTCGTAGCCGAACTCCTCGTCGACCTGCATCGTCGCCATGTAGCGGAGCACCGTGTGCCAAGCCCGGCGCAGCACCGCGCAGCGCGCCTGGCGCACCTCGGCCGACACGGTCTGGTCGGTCACGTTGTAGATGTCCGCGTAGACCGCCGTGGACCACTCCAGCCGGTCCGTGCCCGCGGGCACCACGACCGGCACCGAATACACCAGAGACATCAGGATTTCCCGGAACAGCCCGATGACGTGCGGCGCGAACTCGCCCATCTCGGCGGTGCGCAGGTGCACGAGCTCCAGGGTCCGCAGCGGGTTGTCGGTGATGTCGAAGGACCGCAGCGACTCCGCGAGCAACCGGCGGTAGCGGGCTACCCGCGACGCGTGCTCGGCCTTCAGCCCGGGTAAGCCGAGCCGCTGCTCGGCGACCGCGTCGATCTCCTCGACGCTGGTCCGGTCGCCGATGCCGACCAGGTCGACGTATTCGCGCAGCTTCTTCTGGTACGCGTCGGTGATCGCGTGCGGGCGGCTCCGGAAGTGCCTGCCGTCGGTGAGGATGTTGAAGTGCAGGCCGGGCCGGTGCACCGCGCTGACCGCCTGTTGGAGCTCCCGAAGCCGCGCCATGGCACCGAGTTCGGCGAAGTCCGGCAGCGGGCCGCCGGCCTTGAGCCGGTTCAGGCACTGCTTGACCGGGAAGCCGAGCAGCACCACCTCGATGGGCTCGCCGCGCCGCACGAACGGTTCGGCGTCGCGCCGCAGGTCGGCGGGTTGGTAGTTGGCGCGAGAGCCCTTGATGAACTGCTTGCGGGTGAACACGTGGTGCAGCGCCGCTAGCACCTGCTCGGGTTCGCTGCGCTCGTCGATGCCGAACTTCGCGACCGCGCTGCGCCCGGTCCGCGCCGCCGCCCGGTCCGCGTCGGCCACCACCGAATCCACGATGGACAGTGATTCCTGTTCGGTCAGGTGTACGGCCCAGCGCCGCGCCTGGCGGTTCTTGCGCAACGCGCCGATCTGCAGTTCTTCCAGCGAGTGCGTGTTGGACAGCCGCTGACCGCTGCGCGCGCCGGGGCGCGGCGTGGTCTCGAAGGTGGCGATCACCGCGGCGGCGTCGGCCACCGGCTGCGCCGGGAGGCGTTCGGCGGCCAGGCCGGGGATCTCGACGGCGACCGGAATTGCCCCGCCGAACTCCTTGGTCACGGCGATGCGGTTCGCCAGCTCGTCGTCGAAGACCGCCACCACGTCGACGTCGCCGAGCTCGCGGAGCTTCTCCACCTTCAGCTCCGTGCGCGGGCGGCCGCCGTCCTCGGACAGGCACAGCAGCATCGCGTCCGGCACCCCGGCGGTGGCCAGCACTTCTTCGGTGTGCTCGCGGAACCGCTCGCGCCGACCGGTGCAGAACACCACCCGCCCGCCGGCGTCCTGCACGTCCCAGACGAACCGGGCCAGCCCGGCGTTCACGCTGTCGGTGCGCAGCTTCTCCCGCGGCCGGGCCAGGAACGAGCGGGTGAAGTCGGCGCGCACCTCTTCCCAGTCGACGGACGGGTAGCGCTCGCGCAGCCCGCTGAGGGACACGAAGTTGTGCCAGGTGGCGGCCGCGTGGGTCGGCAGCACCGGCAGCGTGCCGGGGCCGGCCAGCTCCAGGATTCCGTCCGGCGCGCCCGGCCGAGGCCCCGAAACCGAGCGGGCGGCGTCCAGGATCCGCTGCAGCGGCACGAGCCCGCACAGGTCGACGTCGATCACGACCGCGGGCTGCGGCAACCGGTCGTCCCAGCGGCGCCGGCGGGTGCGCTGCTGGACCCGGTCCAGCACCGAGTTCAGCACCTCGTCCTGCGCTTCGGGCACGGTGTGGACGTAGCACTGCAGCGGCTGTTCGCCGGAGAGCAGCTCAGCGGTGCGCGGCCCCAGGAAGCGCAGTTCCTCGGCGATCACCCGGTCGACGGCCCGCCGCACCCGGCTCTCCCGCCGCGCGGATTCGAGGCGGCTGAACCCGGCGCTGAGCTCGTCGAGGGTCTCCACCAGTGCACGCGCTCCCGACGACACCTCGGCGCGGGTCGGCTCGTGGCTCACCCGCAGGTAGTCGGTCACCACGATCCGGCCGGTGGCCTGCAGCTCCGGTGAGAGCTCGAAGGCGATTCCGCCGCCGCCCAGGGCGAACAGCCCGATCCCGTGCACGTCCAGGGCCAGCCGGAAGGTGCGCAGCAGCGGGCGGACGAAGTGCTCCAGGAAGTACTCGAGTTCGTCCTCGCGCCGCTCGAAGCGGTTGTCCAGCACCACGCGCAGCAGGCCCGGGGTGCCGTCGTTCACCGGTTGCAGCAGCGTGGCCAGGTCGGCCGCGCTGACCCGCATCGCCGAGCCGGTGCCGGTGTCCACCACGACCGCGGGCACCGGCTGGGTGGCGCAGTGCATCCGCAGGTCGGGGTCGGATTCCACAATGGACGACAGCCGCTCCCAGCCGCGCAGTTGGCGCAGGGCGCGCTCGCGGGGACCGGCGGCCTGCAGCTGCACGGTGCGCTCCGGCCCGCTGACGGTGATCCGCTCGGCGGGGAACGGCACGCTGCGGTTGGGACCGAGCACCGCGGCGAAGCAGTCCTCGGCGAGCTGACGCCGGGTCGAGGGCAGCAGGTCCGCGCGGTCGGCGGGCAGCGGCACCGACCCGCCGGTGTCGCGGTCCGCGGCCAGCGACCGGGTCAGCCGGTGCAGCCACGCCGGGTCGAACACCCGGCGGGTGCGGCGCAGCCGGACCAGCGCGCGGTAGAGATCGGACCAGTTCGGATCGTGTCCCAGCGGCAGCCCCGCCCCAGCCCCGGCGCCGCTGAGCTGCAGCGATCCCCCGGCGGAGCGCTCGACCCGCAGGCCGTAGCCACCGGCGGAGAGCAGGTCGTTCGCGGCCGGGACGGTCAACGGGTGCCACAGCCCGGGCGGCACGTCCGCGGCCGTGGCGGGCGGGCTCGCCGGTGCGGCGAGCTCCGGGGTCAGTCGCGCGGTCACGGGGCTGCGGTGCGCGTCGCGCGCGTGGCAGCCGAACAGGCACGGGTACCGGCGGCAGGTGTGCCACCGCACCAGGTTCTTCCCCCAGTCGATGTCCACCTGGCAAGCAGAGCATGTGGAACGGCGGGAAAACGAGGGGCGGCCGGGCAGTAACCCACGATGACCTTTCTGTCACTGAGAATGACGGCTCGGATCACACTAGATAGCGACCTTGTGCGCTGACAACATGACTCACTGCATATGCCAACGGTGTAACGCGACAAGATCCGCAGGTCAGAGAACTGCCCAGAAAGCACCCGATGACCAACCGACAGGGTCTGGTCAAGCCATCAACAAAGAAACCACCCGAACGACTGATACCGTCCCCGGCATGTCCGGAGCGCACGACCGCCCGTGGGCCGGGAAACTGTGGACATCGCCGGCACCGGGAGAAATCCCCGGAACCAGCCGGTGAACCAGACCGCCGAGTCGAACTCGGCACCATCTCCCCCAGGGCTCCCCTGAAAGAGAAATCATGGTCGTGGTCGGCAAGATGGTCAGTGAACATGATCAAGGAGTCGCCTTGCCTGCCGAAGTAGCCCCGTTGCGCCGGAAGCCGGTCCAGCAACGCAGCGCACAACGTGTGGAGAAGATGCTCTCGGCCTGCGCCGAGCTGATCGACGAGGTGGGCTATGACGGTTTAACCACCACGCTCATCGCCGAACGGGCGGGCGTCGCGGTCGGCTCGCTCTACCAGTTCTTCCCCGACAAGCGCGCCGTGGTCCAGGAACTCACGCTGCGCAACCTGGACCGCTTCGTGCGCACCGTGTCCGCCCGGTTCGACCAGCTGGAGCTGGCGCACTGGTGGGACGCGGTGGACGCCGTCTTCGACGTCTACCTGACGATGCACCGGGAGGTCCCGGCGTTCAGCCGGCTGCACTTCGGCGACGTGGTGGACCTCCGGCTGCTGGATCCGAGCAAGGACAACAACGCGGTGATCGCGGAGAAGCTGACCGGGCTGATCGCCGAGGAGTTCCGGCTCGATCCGGCGGACCTGCTGCTGCCGCTGGCGGTCGCGGTCGAGGCAGCGGATGCGGTGCTGCACCTGGCTTTCCGGCGTGATCCCGCCGGCGAGCCGACGCTCGTCGCGGAGGCGAAGGAACTGGTGCGCGGCTACCTGTCCAACCGGATGCCCGAGGATCAGCCGAAGGATCTGCCTTCGCCGCGGTAGGTCGGCACGGTGGCGGTCAGCCGGTCGGCCGCCACCAGGTGGTAGTACGCGAACCGCTCGGCGGGCTCGCCCGCCTTCGCGTGCCGGAACCACACCCGGTCGCCGAGCCGGAGCCGCCCGGCCGCCGCCCCGACCACGGGCGTCTGCACCTCGCCGGCGCCCTCGGTCGCGAGCAGCCGCAGGCCGCCCGGCGAGTGCGGCACGGGCACCCGGTCGGCCCCGACGGGCCCGGAAGCGAGGTAGCCACCGCCGAACAACGTCGCGATCCGCGAGGCGGGGCGGTGCACGACCGGCAACGCGTAGAACACCGCGGGCCGCGGGCGGAAGGAGCGGTAGCCGTCGAACAGCGTCGGGCCGATCAGCCCGGAGCCGGCGGCGACCTCGGTGACGGCTCGTTCCGCTGCGGTGCCCTCCAGGCTGCCGGTGCCACCGCCGTTGACGAACTCCAGCGGGGTCAACGCCTGCACCGCGCGCACCACGGCGGCGCGGCGTTCGGCGAGCTCGGCGGCCGACCGGCGCTGCATCCAGCGCAGCGCGGCGGCCTTCATCGGCTTGCCGTTCGGCGCGTCGCCGAGCCCCGCGATCTGGCCCTCGTACGCCATCAGCCCGACCAGGCGAAAACCCTTGCGGCGCAACACGGATTCGGCGAGCCGGCGAGCCTGCGCGACGGTGTGCACCGGGGAGCGCCGGGTGCCGACGTGCAGGCCGGGCAGCGGCCGCCAGGCCGCGTCGACCTCCAGGCAGAGCCGGATGGCGGGCCGGTCGAGGCCGAGCGCGGCGTCGATGAGGTCGAGGTGGTCGACGGAGTCGACCATGAGCGAGATCGACGCGGCGGCGGCCGGGTCGGCCGCGAGGTCGCGCAGCGCCGAGCGGTCGACGGTCGGGTAGGCGACGAGGATGTCGTCGCTGAGTCCTTCGCGGTGCAGCCAGATCGCCTCGGCGAGGCTGTAGCACATCAGCCCGGCGTAGCCCGGGACCTGCAGCACCCGGTGCAGGAGCTCGCGGCAGCGCACCGACTTCGTCGCCACCCGGATCGGCCGCCCGGCGGCCCGCCGCACCAGGTCGGCGGCGTTGTGGTCGAACGCGTCGAGGTCGACCACCGCGAACGGGGGGTCGAGCTCGCTGGTGATCTCGTCGAACCGGCGCACGCGGACAACAGTAGGCCGAAAACTCTTGTTATGTGAATCTTTTTCACATAATTTCTCCGCGACGGCACCCGAAGGAGGGTTGGCGATGCAGCGTTGGACCAACTGGGCGGGCACTGCCACCGCCACCCCAAGCGCCCTGGTGGCGCCGCGCGACACCGACGAGGCCGCGGCGGCGATCCGCGACGCGGCCCGCGGCGGCGGCACCGTCCGGCCGCTGGGGACCGGCCACTCGTTCTCCGGCATCGGCTCGCCGGACACCGGCTGCGCCCTGGACCTTTCGCACTGGTCCGGGATCGTGCACGCCGATCCGCACACCGGGCTGGTCAAGGTGCGCGCCGGCACGCCGCTGCACCGCCTCAACGCCGAGCTCGACGGGCTCGGCCTGGCGATGGCGAACCTCGGCGACATCGACCGGCAGACCATCGCGGGCGCCATCTCGACCGGCACCCACGGCACCGGCGCCGGGCTCGGCGGCCTGGCGACCCAGGTCGAAGAGCTGGAACTGCTGCTCGCCGACGGCACCGAGAAACGCTGCTCGGCCGCGGAGAACCCGGAGCTGTTCGCCGCCGCCCGGCTCGGGCTCGGCGCGCTCGGCGTGATCACGACCGTGACGCTGCGCTGCGTGCCGACGTTCTCGCTGGCCGCCGACGAGCGACCGGCGCGGCTGGACGACGTGCTGGACGGCTTCGACCAGCTCGCCGCCGACAACGACCACGTCGAGTTCTACTGGTTCCCGCACGCCTCGAACACGCTGGTCAAGCGGAACAACCGGCTGCCCGCCGGGCAATCGCCGCGGCCGCTGCACCCGCTCCGGCACTTCCTGGAGTACGAGGTGCTGGAGAACCGGCTGTTCGGCGCGGTCTGCCGGCTGGGGCGCGCGGTGCCCGCATCGGTGCGGCCGCTCAACCGGTTCTGCGCCGCGACCTGGTCCGCGCGTTCCTACAGCGACAGCTCGCACCGGGTCTTCACGACGCAGCGCAACGTCCGGTTCGTCGAATCCGAGTACGCCGTGCCGCAGGAGGCGCTGCGCGACGTGCTCCAGGAGCTGCGGGCCGCGGTCGGCCGGCTCGACGATCCGGTGATGTTCCCGGTGGAGGTGCGGGTCGCGGCCGCCGACGACGTGTGGCTGTCGACCGCGTACCAGCGGCCGTCTGCCTACATCGCGATCCACCAGTTCCGGGGCATGCCGCACCGGCGCTGGTTCGACGCGTTCGAGGACATCGCCGGTGCGCACGGTGGACGGCCGCACTGGGGCAAGATGCACCGCCTCGACGCCGCGGCGCTGCGCGAGCGCTACCCGCGGTTCGACGACTTCCGCCGGGTGCGCGCCGAGGTCGACCCCACCGGGGTCTTCCGGAACCCCTACCTGGACCGGGTCCTCGGCGCCTGTGGATAACTCGCGCAATTTCAATGGAAATCAGAGGTCCGATTTCCATTGAAATTGCGGTCGACGGGTCAGCGGAGGGCCGCGCGGACGGCCTCGGGGATCGGTGTCTCGCCGTTGACGAGCTCCAGGGCACGCCTCGCCGCGGCGGGCTGGTCGAGCAGGGCGAGCAGCACCGCGGCGACGTCCGCGCGGGTCACCTCGGCCCGGTCAACCGATGCCGCCAGCGCGACGCGCCCGGTGGGTGGGTCGTCGGTCAGCCGGCCCGGCCGCAGGATCGTCCAGTCCAGCAATCTCGGCCGGAGGTCCTGCTCCGCCGCGCGCTTGGCGTCCAGGTACGCACCGAACACCGGGTCCACGTCCGGCGGGTTCGGGCGCGTCGTCCCCATCGAGCTGACCTGCAGGAATCGGCGAACTCCGGCCCGCTCGCAGGCGTCCGCCAGCAGCTCGGAGGCCGCGCGGTCCACGGTGTCCTTCCGCGACGCGCCGCTGCCCGGACCGGCCCCGGCGGCGAACACCGCGGCGTCCACATCGGACAGCAGAGCGGCGAGCGCATCGGCGTCGAGCCGCTCCAGATCGGCCAGCTGCGGCTGCACCCCATCGGCGCGGAGGTCGTCGGCGTGGTCGGGGTTGCGGATCAGCCCGAGCACGGCGTCACCGCGCTCGACGAGCATCGCCCCCAGGTGCCGCGCGATCTTCCCGTGCGCCCCGGCAATAACGATTCGCATGCCGCCCAACGTAAGCCACCCGGCGGGGCCGAGCAGGGCTGTCTTCGTCTTTGAAGCGGCGCAGCCGCTTAGCCCACCTACGCAACCGGCACCGCCGCGGGTTCTCAGGGGTCTTCTCGCGAGGACAGCCCCGACGTGGTGAATTGGTCATTCATGATGTCGGGGATCCCACAGCGAGAAGGCGCCTGAGGTTCCGCCACCCGCACCGCCACGCAAGGTGAGTTTGGAAACAGGCTTTCCACAGCCTGTGGACAACTCACCACAGGCTGTGGACAACTCGCCCCGTCGGTCGTGAGTGCGCAGCCGGGTGGCGCGCCCGATTGCGCTACGCACTCACGACCCGACCCCAGGGGCTGGCTTCGGGGTTCAGCGGCGCGACGGGGCGGGGGCCTCCGTCGCGAGCAGCTGCTGGTAGACGACCTCGTTCACCCAGCGGGACACCGCGGTGTGCTCGACCGGCGGGGCGTCGTCGAAGCATCGCCCGTCCAGCTCCACCTGCACGTCGTCGCCGTCCGCGCTGAGCACCGCGATGCCGAACTGGCGGGCGCGGATCAGGCAGGTCGAGGCGAAGTCCGGGGCCACCGCGACGTTGCGCGGCACCACGATGGCGGCGCTGGCGAACCGGGCGAACGGCACCGCGGCGGTCAGGGCGCTGCGCCAGTGCCGGGCCGGGGCGAGGACGCCGGTAACCCGGGCCGCGGGCGGCGGCACGCGCCCGTCCATCTCCGGCCACACCCAGGTGGCGATCTCGGCGCGGTCCAGCACCGGCCCGCTGCCGAAGCACAGGCGTTCGGCGTGCGCGTCGGGGAGCAGCTCGGCGGTCGCGATGATCTGCCGCCCGAGCAGCTTCACGGGCGGCAGCACGCTGCCCGCCCAACCCAACGTGTCCACCGACCGCTGGGCGAGCCGGCCCATGGAAGCGGCGAGCCCCAGCGGGGACCGAAGCTGCGTCGTCGAGCAGGCTCGGAGCTCGTCCTCGGTCCAGGCACGTCCCGGCATTCCGGTCACGGCGTTCCGCCTCCCTCAGGCACTGCGCTTGCACTCCGCGGCCTCCGACAACGGGGCCACTGCCGACTTAAACAGCTCGGAGCGGGTTTTGCGCTGCTCAACGGGGTCCCTGCGACCGGCGGCGGGCATCGGTCGGTGACTGGTCGACGAATGACATCAGGACTTCAGCCCAGCGATGCCGCCATTCAGGTGATGCCGGTACGGCACCTGCCAATCGGGTTTTCCGCGACCACCCAAGCCGAATTCGGCCGGTCCCGCAAAACGACCACCGGTGGGGCGGTCAGTGCGACAGCAGGTCGAGGTTGATCCGATCCTGCTCGACGAGCCGCTGGCGGATGCCCTCCGCGGCTGGCAGCAGCGGCTTGACCAGCTTCGAAACCTCCGCGCGGACGCTGTGCGCCACCACGCCGAGCGCCGCGACGACCGTGCCGCCCGCGTCGTGCACCGGGACCGCGACGGAGCAGTTCCCGAGCGTCATCTCCTCGTTGGCCTGCGCGAATCCCCGGCTTCGCACGGTCTGCAGCTCGCGCCCCAGCCGACCGGGCTCGGTGATGGTGTAAGCGGTGTAACGGGACAGCCCGCGTTCGCAGTACTGGTGCATCACCGCGCTCGGCGCATGGGCGAGCAGCACCTTGCCGACGCCGGTCGAGTGCAGCGGCAGCCGACCGCCGCTGCGCGAGATGATCGGCACGGCCCGCGGCGTGGTGAGCTTCTCGACGTAGACGACCTCCAGCCCGTCGCGGACCGCGAGGTGGACGTTGTCGTGGGTGTTCTGGCACAGCTCCTGCATGTACGGCAGGGCTATCTCGCGGAGCCGGCTGTTCACCGGCGCCAGCAGCCCGATCTCCCACAGCCGCAGCCCTATCGCGTAGCGGCCGTCGCCGTCGCGTTCCAGCGCGCCCCACATCTCCAGCTCGCGGACCAGCCGGTGCGCCGTGGCCAGCGGGATCTCCGCACGCCGGGCGATGGCGGTGAGGGTGAGCCGGGTGTGGTCGATGTCGAAGGCGGTGAGGACGCTGAGCGCCCGAGCCGTGACCGACCGGCCAGGATCCCGGCTGTTGCCCGCCATGACTTCCTCCCGTGCAGGTGCTTGAACTGTTCTGCGTAGCGGTGCCGGTAGCGGAGCAAGCTGCGAGGGCGGGCTGAGCGGCTGTGCCGCTGCGAGGACATGCACGTGCCCGCCTCCAGTGTCGACCCCGACGATGCGCAAAGCCCAGCACAGTCCGAGGCTGTCGCCAAGATCTGTTTTACCGCGCACCGGCGAGGTATCGGAGCGGCCATCAGGCGAGGCCGAGCAGGGCGGTGAACGCCTCGGCCTGTTCGACGTTGGCCAGGTGCGCGGCGTGCGGCAGCACTTCCAGCCGGGCGTTGGCACCGATCCCGGCGGCGATCGCGGCGCTGTGCTCCGGCGGCGTGACGGGATCTTCGGCCCCGGCGACGACCAGCGTCGGCGCGGTGATGGCGGGCAGGTCGGCGCGCAGATCAACGCGGCCGGTCAGCTCCGAGCACAGCGCGTACGCCTCGTCGTCGATGCTGGCGATCATCGCGGAGTAGATGGCGGTTTCGGCATGGCACTCGCGGAAGTGCGGGGTGAACCAACGCTCGATGGTCGGCGAGACCAGCTCGTTGGTGCCGTGCTCGCGGGCGGCGGCGGCCCGGTCGAGCTCGACCTGCTCCTGCCCCAGCCAGGCGGAGCTACAGCAGATGGTCAACGCCTCGATGCGGTCGCCGGCGTGCGCGCCCAGCCACAACCCGACCATCCCGCCGAGCGAGGAACCCATGAACGAAGCCCGCGGCACCGCCAGGTGGTCGAGCAGCGCGAGAACGTCCGCACCGAGCTCGGCCAGCGTGTAGGGGCCGGGCAGCACCGGGGATTCGCCGTGCCCGCGCTGGTTGTACCGAACCACGCGGTACGCGCCGTTGAGCGCGTCGAGCTGCGGATCCCACATCTCCCAGGTGCAGCCGAGAGCGTTGGACAGCACGAGAACGGGAGCGTCGGGCTGTCCGGTCTCCCGCCACTGAAGGCCGAGTCGTTCCCACCGAGTCACGGAAGTCCCCCTGTCAGCTCACAACCCAAGCAGCGCCCGCATCCGCGCGTACTTCCGTTCAAGCCGCTCCCGCGTCACCGCGTCCAGCACGGCCAACCGCGCGGGATCGGCGTTGTGCGCCAGATCGGCCTCCTTCACCAGCAACGCTCCAGGAGTTCCCAAGATCCGGGCGGCGTAGTCGGCGGGATCCTCATCGGGCCGCTTCGTCACAGCCAGCACGATCGCCTTGGTCTCGGGCGGCAGCGCGGCGGCCAGCAGCCACTCCTCGGAGAGGGCGTCGTCCTCGACGGCGTCGTGCAACCAGGCGGCAGCGACCTGCGCATCGCTGCCGCCCCGCTCCCGAACCCCGGAAGCGACGGCGGCCAGGTGCTCGACGTAGGGCCGCCCGGCCTTGTCGACCTGGCCGAGATGAGCGCGAGCGGCGATGGAAGCGACCTCATCGAGCCCCAGAACCGGACCAATCACACCGAAACCGTACAACCGAGCGCGAAGAAGAAACCTGTTCGCTGTCCGCTGAAGAAGAACCCGACCCCAAAGCCCCAAACCCCCCAAACCACGCGCAGAAGGCGGCCCAGCTCAACTAAAACCCAACAACGAGCGGGAAAAGCGACCTTCGCCACACCCTGAGCGAAGCACCCGAGGTTCCTGCTGGTCACGGGGGTCGTGAGCACTTTGGGGCGCCATAGCAACCCAAAACACGCACGACCCCCAACCAGCAACAACGGCAGAACCCCAAGAAAAGAAAGAAGAGCCACAAACCAGCCACCACGCCGCCCGAGGCCCGAAGAACCGAGGCCCCAAGCCACGGAGAACGGAAGACCGAGAGGCCAGGCCAAGCCGCGGAGAACCGACGAAGAGAAGCAGCGACCAGGCAAAAGACAGAAGGAAGAAGTGACAGCAGGAACAGGGAGGAGCAGAAGGAAGAAGCGACGTACCCCACAGGCTGGTCGCTGAACAGGCCGGGAACGCTCGAGAGGTGAGGAGCAGCACGAAAAGCGCCCACCGCACCGTGGGGGCCTACGGGGGCTCGGCCTCCGTATAGATATAGGAAGAGGCCCTCCCGGCGAAGCATGAGCCGGGAGGGCCTCTTACGTGGGCGAGGAGGGAGTTGAACCCTCACGTCCTTTCGGACACACGGACCTGAACCGTGCGCGTCTGCCATTCCGCCACTCGCCCGTGGCTTGCCTGGAAGCTTACCTTGCTCTCTTCCGGGCCTTGGCACCGGGGTCGCTTTCGCTTCCCGCTGCCCTGTTGGCGAGAAGAAGATTAGCACGGGCTGACGAGGGGGTTCGGCGGGGGGTTGGACGAGTTGGGAACAGGGCGGTGTCTTGACCCGTTGGCCCAGATACGATGGTCGCCAGGAGTCGTACGCGTGAAGGGATTTTGCCGTGGGCCTCGTGCAGCGCTTTGAGCGCCGACTCGAAGGCATCGTCGGTAACGGCTTTGCGCGCGTGTTCGGCGGAAAGGTCGTCCCTCAGGAGGTCGCCCAGGCTCTGCAGCGGGAAGCCGAGCTGCAGGTCCGGGAGCTTGCCGGGGGACGGCTGCTCGCTTGCAACCACTACGTGGTGCAACTGAGCCCGTCCGACCACGATCGGCTCACCGGCGATGAGGCCCGGGTGACCGACCTCCTCGCCGACTGCGTTCAGGAGCATCTCACCGAGCAGGGGTGGGACACATATGGTGACGTCGTAGTCTCCCTGGAGCGCTCTGAGACGCTGCACACGGGACAGTTTCGAATCAGCTCGACCGTCGACCCCGACGTGACTCGACGGCCGGCACAACCGCGTACCGCAGGAGACCGACCCATGAGCCAGCCACCAGGCCACTACCCCCAGGGAGATCCGTACAACCAGCAGGGGCAGTACGGCTACGACCAGGGTTACGGCCAAGGCCAAGACCCCAACTACGGCTACGGCCAGCAGCAGCCGCAGCAGCCCGGCTACGACCAGGGTTACGGCCAGCAGCCGCAGCCCGGTTACGACCAGGGCGGCTACGGCCAGCAGCCGCAGCAGGGTTACGACCAGGGCTACGGCCAGCCCGGCGGCTATGACCAGGGCTACGGCCAGCAGCCTCAGGGCTACGACCAGGGTTACGGCCAGCAGCCGCAGCAGGGCTACGACCAGGGCTACGGCCAGCCCGGTTTCGACCAGGGCTACGGCCAGCAGCCGGGTGGGGCGTACCCGCAGTCCGGCGGCTTCCCGGACCAGGGCGGCTACGGCCAGCAGCCCGGCGGCGCCTTCCCGCAGAGCGGCGGTTTCGCCGCGGGTGGCCCGCGCGGGCAGATGACCGCGACGCTGCACCTCGACGACGGTTCGAACCGCTCGTACACGCTGCAGCACGGCTCGAACATCATCGGCCGGGGCCAGGAGGGCCAGTTCCGCCTGCCGGACACCGGTGTGTCGCGCAAGCACATCGAGATCACCTGGGACGGCCAGAGCGCGATGTTGGCCGATCTCGGTTCGACGAATGGCACCACGGTGAACGGCACGCCGGTGCAGACTTGGCAGTTGGCAGACGGCGACGTGATCAGGGTGGGCCACTCGTCCCTGGTCTTCCGGGCTCAGCAGGCCTGAGCGCGGAAATCCGCGTCCGGACACGAGTAGGAGCGTTCACAACAAGTGCCAGAGCTGGTGATTCAGCTGACCAGAGCAGGGTTTCTCGCCCTGCTCTGGTTGTTCGTGCTGGCTGCGCTTCGCGTGGTTCGCTCGGATCTCTACTCGGCGTCCGGGATGCGGGTCCCGATTCCAGGTGCGAGTCGGCTCCCGGGCAAGCAGGCCCGGGGCAAGAGCAAGGCGCCCCGCCAGATGGTGGTGACGCACGGCGCTCTGGCCGGCACCCGCATCTCCCTGGACGGCCGGCCGATCCTGATCGGTCGCGCCGACGACTCCACGTTGGTCCTCGACGACGACTACGCGTCGACACGACACGCGAGATTGTCGCTTCGAGGCTCCGATTGGTACGTGGAGGATCTAGGCTCCACTAACGGCACATACCTCGATCGGGCGAAGGTCACGGGGCCGACCAAGGTCCCGCTCGGCGTTCCGATCAGAATCGGCAAGACGGTGATCGAGCTGCGCTCATGACCCTCGTCCTTCACTACGCAGCCCGCAGCGACCGCGGCCTGGTGCGCTCCAACAACCAGGACTCGGTCTATGCCGGCCCACGACTACTCGCCCTCGCGGACGGCATGGGTGGACATGCCGCCGGTGAGGTCGCCAGCAAGGTCGTCATCGCGGCGTTGGCGCCGTTGGACGACGACGAGCCCAGCGACGACCTGCTCGGGCAGCTCCGCGGTGCGGTGCTGGCCGGCAACGGTGCGATCGCCGAGCTGGTGGCCAACGACCCGGACCTGGAGGGGATGGGCACCACGCTCACCGCTGTGCTGTTCGCAGGCAGCAAGCTGGGTCTGGTGCACATCGGCGACTCCCGGGCCTATCTGGTCCGTGGCGGCGAGCTGACCCAGATAACCCACGACGACACCTTCGTGCAGTCGCTGATCGACGAAGGCCGGATCACCGAGGAGGAGGCCGCCAACCACCCGCAGCGCTCGCTGCTGCTGCACGCGTTGACCGGCCACGAGGTGGAACCGAGCCTGGCGATCCGGGAAGCCCGCGCCGGCGACCGCTACCTGCTCTGCTCGGACGGCCTGACCGGGCCGGTGAGCACCGAGACGATGGCGGAGGCGCTGCGCATCCCGGACCCGCAGCAATGCGCGGACCGGATGATCGAGCTCGCCCTCAAGGGCGGTGGTCCGGACAACGTGACCGTGATCATCGCCGACGTCGTCGACGTCGAGTTCGGCGACGACGCCCCGATCGTCGGGGGCGCGGCGGGAAATGGCGATGAGCATCCGCAACCCGATTCGTCGGCGGCGCGCGCATCCGCGGTGACCATGCCGCGGCCGCAGCCGCAGCGTTTCGAGCCCACCTCACCTCCGGCGGAGCGGCCGCGCAAGCGCCGCTGGCTGCGTTCGCTGTTGGTGACGTGCGGCGTGCTCATCGTGTTGGCCGCAATCGCACTGGTCGGGCGTTGGTGGGTGCTCAACCAGTACTACATCGGTGCGAACCGCGCCGACGAGGTGGTGATCTACCAAGGCGTGCAGGGCAGCATGCTCGGCGTTTCGCTGAACTGGCAGGTCGAGACGTCCTGCCCGGCGGACTCGGCGCAGGACTGCACGCCGATCAAGGTGACCGACCTGCAGGAGGCCCAGCGGCCGGACGTCCGCAACGGCATCACCGAGGTCAACGGGCTGCAGGAGGCCCGTGAGGCGATGCGGCGGCTCCGGATGACGGCGTTGCTGCCGGAGTGCCAGCAGCCGGAAGCCCCGACGCCGCCGCAGCAGCCGCCTCAGCAGCCGCCGGGTCAGCCCCAGCCGCCCGAGTCCACTCCGGACGCCACCCCGCTGCAGACGGAGGAGCAGAAACCGGGCGTGACCTGCCGGATGGTGAGTTGATGGCACAACCGGCCGCTACGACCGGAGCTGCCAGCGGGGCCCCCCGAGTCGATACTCGGCGGGGCACCGAGCTGTTCATGCTGGTTTGCTCGGCGGTGATCGTCACCTTCGCGCTGATCCTCGTGGAGCTCGCGCAGGAGCAGACGATCTCCCGGGAGCTCTTCTACTACGGGTTCGCGTTCCTCGCGCTCTACGGCGCCGCGCACTTCGGCGTGCGCCGCTGGGCGCCGTACGCCGACCCGCTGATCCTTCCGCTGGTGTCGCTGATCAACGGGATGGGCCTGGTGATGCTGCACCGGCTCGACCTGGCACCGGTGGTCGGCGCCCCGTACACGCCCAAGCAGATCGTGTTCACCACGGCGGGCGTGGTGCTGTTCATCCTGGTGCTGGTGTTCGTCAAGGACCACCGGACGCTGGCGCAGTACGGCTACACCTGCGGTTTCGTCGGGCTGGCGCTGCTGGCGCTGCCCGGCCTGCTGCCGTCGAGCATCTCCGAGGCCAACGGCGCGAAGCTGTGGATCAACCTGGGCTTCGTGTCCATCCAGCCGAACGAGTTCGCCAAGCTCCTGCTGCTGGTGTTCTTCGCCTCGTTCCTGGTGTCGAAGCGGGAGCTGTTCACCACGGCAGGCAAGCGGTTCCTCGGTGTGGACTGGCCGCGCCCGCGGGACCTGGCTCCGGTGATCGCGGCGTGGCTGCTGTCCATCGGCATCGTCGTGCTGGAGAAGGACCTGGGCACGTCCCTGCTGTTCTTCGGCATCGTGCTGGTGATGATCTACATCGCCACCGAGCGCGCGGTGTGGGTCTTCCTGGGCCTGTCGATGTTCGCGCTGGGCTGCATCATCGCCTTCAACCTGTTCGACCACGTCCAGGCCCGGGTGAACACCTGGTTGGACCCGCTGACCGAGGGGGCGGCGAACGACCAGCTGCGTTCCGCCCTTTTCGGCATGGCCAACGGCGGGATCGGCGGCTCCGGGCTGGGCTCGGGCATGCCGAACCTGACCCCGCTGTCGTTCAGCGACTTCATCATCCCGTCGCTGGCCGAGGAGCTCGGTCTGACCGGGCTGATGGCGCTGCTGATGCTGTACCTGCTGCTGATGATGCGCGGGCTGCGCAGCGCACTGGCGGTGCGCGACTCGTTCGGCAAGCTGTTCGCCGGCGGTCTGTCGTTCACCGTGGCGCTGCAGCTGTTCGTGGTCACCGGAGGTTCCACCGGGCTCATCCCGATGACCGGTCTCACCGCGCCGTTCCTCGCCTCGGGCGGTTCGTCGATGCTGGCGAACTACATGCTGATCGCGCTGCTCCTCCGGGTCTCCGACGCCGCGCGTCGCCCGCAGGCGCCCGCGAAGCAGAAGCCCAAGCAGGCTCCGATCGCGGAGGCACATACCGAATTGGTGGAGCGTCCCCGATGAACAAGCCGCTGCGCCGGGTGGCGCTGGCGATGATGGTGATGGTCGTGCTGCTGATGGGCAACGCGACGTACGTGCAGGTCATCCAGGCCGACGAGCTGCGCGAGCACGCGCTCAACAAGCGCACGCTGTACGAGGAGTACGCCCGGGAGCGAGGGCAGATCACCGCCGGCGGCCAGTCGCTGGCCAGTTCGGTCGCCAACGAGCACGACCGCTTCAAGTTCGTGCGCAACTACCCGAACGGGCCGCTGTACGCGCCGATGACCGGGTTCTACTCGTTCTACTACGGCTCCAACGGCATCGAGCGCGCCGAGGACAAGATCCTCAACGGCACGGACGACAGCATGGCGTTCGGCCGGCTGTCCGACATGATCACCGGGCGCGAGCCGCGCGGCGGCAGCGTGGAGCTGACCATCAACCCGGCGATGCAGCAGGTCGCCTACGAGCAGCTGACAAAGAAGGGCTTCCAGGGCTCCGTGGTGGCGCTGAACCCGTCGACCGGCGAGATCCTGTCGATGGTCAACGCGCCGTCCTACGACCCGAACCCGCTGGCCGCGGTGGACAACAACGCCGTCGCCGCGGAGTGGAACAAGCTGGACGCCGACAAGGACCGGCCGATGGCGAACCGGTCGGTGTCCGAGCTCTACCCGCCCGGTTCGACGTTCAAGCTGATCACCACGGCCGCCGCGCTGGAGAACGGGTACAACCCGAACAGCACGGTGGAGGACGCCGCGTCGATCACGCTGCCCCAGACCAGCACGCAGCTGCCGAACTACGGTGGCAAGCAGTGCGCGGGCAACACCCTGACCAAGGCGCTGGCGCACTCCTGCAACACCGCGTTCGCCAAGATCGCCGGGGAGCTCGGGCCGGACAAGATGCGCAAGACCGCCGCCGCGTTCGGCTTCGGCCAGGACCTGCAGATCCCGATGACCGTCGCCAAGTCGGACCTCGGCCCGATGGCCGACGCGGCCTCGCTGTACCAGAGCGGCATCGGCCAGCGCGACGTCCGCGTCACGCCGATGCAGAACGCGATGATGGCCGCCGCGATCGCCAACGGCGGCAAGCTGATGCAGCCGCAGCTGGTGAAGGCGACCCGCGCGCCGGACATGTCGGAGCTGGACACCCTCCGGCCGGAGGAGATGAGCGACGCCGTCTCCCCGCAGGTCGCCGCGATGCTGCGCGACATGATGATCCAGTCGGAGAAGAACACCAAGGGCGAGGGCAAGATCTCCGGCGTCGAGATCGCCTCGAAGACCGGTACCGCCCAGCACGGCGACGCCAAGGACCAGCCGCACGGCTGGTACGTCGCGTTCGCCCCGGCGGAGAACCCGACCATCGCCGTCGCGGTGATCGTCGAGAACGGCGGCGACGAGGGCACCGAGGCCACGGGTGGCTCCATCGCGGCGCCGATCGGCCGCGCGGTCATCCGGGCCGGTCTGCAGGGGGGTGGCTGACCCGTGCTGACCACCGGCCAGTTACTCGCCGACCGGTACCGCCTCGGCCAGCGGATCGCCGTCGGCGGGATGGGCGAGGTATGGCAGGCGGTGGACGTCCGGCTGGACCGGACCGTCGCCATCAAGGTGCTCAAGGCGGAGCTGTGCGGCGACGCCGAGTTCCTGCACCGCTTCCGCACCGAGGCCCGCACCACCGCGTCGCTGAACCACCCGGGGATCGCCGCGGTGCACGACTACGGTGAGACCGCCGCGATCCCGGACGGGCCGGAGGACACCGCGTACCTGGTGATGGAGCTGGTCGAGGGCGAGCCGCTGGCCGCGATCCTGGCCCGCGAACGCCGGATCAACACCGACCACACGCTGGACATGCTCGAGCAGGCGGGGCGGGCGCTGCAGGCCGCGCACGAACGCGGCCTGGTGCACCGGGACGTCAAGCCGGGCAACATCCTCATCACGCCCGAGGGCAAGGTGAAGCTGACCGACTTCGGCATCGCGAAGGCGGCCGACGCGGCACCGGTGACCCGCTCGGGAATGGTGATGGGGACCGCGCACTACATCGCGCCGGAGCAGGCGCTCGGCGACGACGCGACGCCGTCCAGCGACGTGTACTCGCTGGCCGTGGTCGGCTACGAGTGCCTGATGGGTCACCGCCCCTTCCTGTCCGACAACGCGGTGACGGTCGCGATGATGCACATCCGCGAGATCGCGCCGCCGCTGCCGCCGGACGTGCCGCCGGGCGTGCGGGCGCTGATCGAGGCGACGCTGGCGAAGGACCCGCGGCGGCGCTACGCCGACGGCGGCGAGTTCGCCAACGCCGTCGCCGCGGTGCGCGCGGGCCGGCCGCTGCCCACGCCGTCCTCGCTGGTGGTGCCGCAGCAGCGGCAGCAGCAGCTCAACGTCGCCGTGCCGAACACGGGCGTCCACCAGATGCCCGCGCAGCTGCCGCCGATGGGCAACACGTACCCGCCGGGGCTGATCCCGCCGCAGGCGCCGGCCCCGCAACTGCCGCCTCCGCAGGCGGCGGCACCGCGCACGAACAAGATCGTCGTCTGGCTGCTGGTGGCGGTGCTCGCGATAGCCTTGCTGCTCGCCGTCGGGGTGGCCACGTACTGGGTGGTCAACTTCAACGAGGGATTGGTCGAATCCGGCACTGTGACAACGCACAACCTGGATTCGGCAGCTGCTTTGGGCCAGACTTCGCTACGGCTCGCGCCCGGGATCGGGGCGGCACCGGCGGGGTGGCCGGACACGGAACTCGGGGGAACACCGCTGGTCGCCCGGCCGGTACCGATGGGATTGGGCGACTCGGCATGATGGGACGATCGTTGACAAGGATCGGAACGACGCTTCGATGAGTTCACCTCGACTTCTGTCCAACCGCTACGAGCTCGGTGAGACTCTCGGCTACGGCGGTATGTCCGAGGTGCACCGCGGCCGCGACACCAGGCTGAGCCGCGACGTGGCGGTGAAGATCCTCCGCGCCGACCTCGCCCGCGACCCCACGTTCCAGCTGCGGTTCCGCCGCGAGGCGCAGAACGCGGCGGCGCTGAACCACCCGGCGATCGTGGCCGTCTACGACACCGGCGAGACCGAGTCCGAGAGCGGGCCGCTGCCGTACATCGTGATGGAGTACGTCGACGGCCGGACGCTGCGCGACATCGTCAAGACCGAGGGCCCGCTGTCGCCGCGCCGGGCCATGGAGGTCATGGCGGACGCGTCGGCCGCGCTGGACTTCAGCCACCGCCACGGCATCGTGCACCGGGACGTCAAGCCCGCCAACATCATGATCACCCGCGGCGGCGCCGTGAAGGTGATGGACTTCGGCATCGCCCGCGCGCTGGCCGACGGACAGGCCGCGGTGACGCAGACCGCCGCGGTGATAGGAACCGCGCAGTACCTGTCGCCGGAGCAGGCCCGCGGCGAGGCGGTGGACGCGCGAAGCGACGTCTACGCCTCCGGCTGCGTGCTGTTCGAGCTGCTCACCGGGGAGCCGCCGTTCACCGGTGACTCGCCGGTCGCGGTGGCCTACCAGCACGTCCGGGAGGAGCCGCGCAAGCCCTCCGACGTCAACCCGACGACGCCGGCCTCGCTGGACGCCGTGGTGCTCAAGGCGTTGAGCAAGAACCCGGCGAACCGCTACCAGTCGGCCGCGGAGATGCGGGCCGACCTGGTGCGGGTGCTCTCCGGGCAGCGCCCGAAGGCGCCGATGATCATGTCCGAGGACGAGCGGACGGCGATGCTCACGCAGACCTCGGCGACCGAGCTGCTGACGCCGGGCCGCCACCGGTCGGTGGAGCGGGAGCCGGAGGAGGTCGACGCCGAAGGCGACCGCAAGCGCCGCAAGCACCGGATGATCGCGCTGGTCACGGCGGCCTGCGTGCTCGTGTTCGCGCTCGCCGCCTGGCTGGCGACGTGGGCGTTCACCTCGGAGCCGAAGCCGGAGGCGGCGCCGAACTTCTACGGCATGACCCGGGCGGCGGCGCAGGCCGAGGCCGATTCCAAGCAGTGGCGGATCAACTGGTGCCTGTCACCGTCCAGCGTCGACGATGTCAACAAGGTCGTCCGCCAGGACCCACCGGCGGCGACGCCGATCGTCAAGGAGACCCAGTCGATCAGGCTCTGCGCCGGCACCGGGCCGGGGAGTGTGCAGGTGCCGGACCTGACCGGCCTGAACATCGACGACGCCCAGAAGAAGCTGGAAGAGGCCGGGCTGAAGCTGGGGCTGACCCCGGAGTACCGCGAGACCGACGACTCCAAGCAGGTCGGCAGGGTCATGGACTGGAGCAAGCGGGGCGAGACCGTCACCCAGGGCACCACGATCTCCGTCGTGATCGGCGAGGCGCCCAGGATGGTCGACGTCCGGAACGTGGTCGGCATGCCCTTCGACACGGCGAAGGCCTACCTGGTCGGCGCCGGGTTCAAGGTCAGCAAGCAGGACCGCGACTCCGACCAGCCCGCGGGCACCGTGCTGGAGCAGTCCCCGTCGGGCGGCAGCAAGGCGAAGCCGAACAGCGAGATCGTCCTGGTGGTGTCCAACGGCGGGCAGATCAGCATCCCGTCGCTGGTCGGCATGACGCCCAGCCAAGCCGAGCAGGCCCTGCGGGAGCGCGGCTGGAACGGCAGCATCGTCGAGTCCGACCAGTCGACCACGGACAAGAACATGGACGGCAAGGTGGTCGGCTCGTCGCCGTCCGCCGGGCAGAAGGTGGGCAAGGACCAGCCGGTGACGCTGTACGTGGGCGACTACACCACGGATCCGACCACCAGCACGCCGGCCGACGGCGGGCTCTTCCCGCCGTTCGGCTGACCGCTTCGACGCGAAGGGCACCTGCCACCGGCTTGACCGGGGCGCAGGTGCCCTTTCGCTTCTTCCGACGGAAGATTCCGACGCCCTGCTGGCCCGTCCCCGCAGGGCGACGCCGCTGGGCCGGCGGAGACGTTCCGGGTCTCGGAGAACCAGGTCCGTCGTGGTCATCTCCTCAGCCGGCTGGCCGCCAACGCCTGGACCGCGGCCGAGCCGGGACTCGACGAAGCCCAGCCGGGTCTGCGCCTGGATTTCGGCACGCTGCTCCGACAGGACGCCCTGGACGGCTACCGCAAGCGCGCCCGCTAAGGGTGACGGCGGTCAGCGCCGCGCGGCGGCGGCGACCTGACGCATGCCGTTCTCGAGCTCGTCGACCAGGTGCCCGTCCACCGGGTGACCGGCCGAGGTCATCCAGTTCGCCAGCATCCGGTGGCCGCCGTCGGTGAGCACCGACTCGGGGTGGAACTGGACGCTCTCCACCGGCAGCTCCCGGTGCCGCATGCCCATCACGATGCCGGTCGCGGTCTTCGCGGTGATCTCGAAGTCGTCCGGGATCGTGTCCGCGCGGACGATCAGCGAGTGGTACCGGGTCGCGATGAACGGCTCCGGCAGCCCGGCGAACACGCCGGTACCGGAGTGGTGGATCTCGCTGACCTTGCCGTGCAGCAGCTCCGGCGCCCTCTCGACGACCCCGCCCCACACGGCGCCGACGGCCTGGTGCCCGAGGCACACGCCGAACACCGGCTTGCGCTCGGCGGCGCAGCGCTCGATCAGCTCCATCGTGCGCCCGGCACGATCCGGCGTCCCAGGACCCGGGCTGAGCAGGACGCCGTCGGCGGCGGCAACGTCGTCGTCGGTGACGACATCGTTGCGGCGCACGACGCAGTCCGCGCCCAACTGAGCGAGGTACTGCACGAGGTTGTAGACGAAGCTGTCGTAGTTGTCGACGACGAGTACGCGCACCCCGCCAGAGTACGCGGCGGGTAAAAACCGTTTCCAGACTCACCTTGCGGGGCGGTGCGGGTGGCGGTGCAAGTTACGTAGGTGGGCTAAGCGCCTCCGGCGCTTCAAAGATGAAGAACTGGGCAGCTCCAAAGGCAGCCCGGCTTGCTTTTCACCTGGTGGTGACGTCGTTGAACGGCAGCATCGGCTCGACCTGCGGGAACACCACGAACAGCAGCAGCGCGACGACGGCCGCGACCAGCAGCACGGCCTGCGCTGCCTTCACGGCGGTGCCGCCTGGCAGGCGCCGCCAGATCCACGCGTACATCAGCGTTCCTCCAGCTCGGCCGGCCGCAGCCCGGGATTCGCCGGGTCCTTTGGGTAATGCTTGACCAGCACGCCGTGCACGATCAGCCGCTGCTCGGCGGAGAACTCCGGGTGGCAGGTGGTGAGGGTGATCAGCCGGGTCTGCTGGTCGCGCGGCAGCAGCTCCGGCGGCTTCCCGGGCACCGGGAAGATCACCTCGCCCTGCTCGGGGAGGACGATGCTCCGGCCGACCACCTGCTCGTACGGCCCGCCGATGGGCGCCACGCCCGCGCACCTCGGGTCCGCCCCGCGCCCGTGCCAGCCCGCGACCTCGTCGGTCATCGGGAGCACGCGGTAGACGTACCAGTGCGTCGCGGTCTCGACGACCAGCGCGTCGCAGGAGCGCAGCTGGTCGAGGTCGTTGAACGGCGCGCCCTTGCCGATCCGGTGCCCGGCGACCGCGAAGTTGCCCTGCTCGCCGGGCCACGCCGTGCCGACGTAGTGCCCGGGCCCGGCGGCCAGCGTCTTCGCGTCGGTGCCCTCCAGCACGGCGAAGCGGAAGTCCGGGCCGAAGGCCGGGATGTGCAGCTGCGCGAACCAGGCGCCGGCGACCGGCGCGGGCGGCTCCGCCAGCGGCGGCGGGTGCTGCCACTGCTCCTGCAGCTGATCGGTGGCCTCGGCCTGCTTCTGCGCGGTGAACCAGTCCGTGACGTACACGGCGTAGAAGACGAACAGCAGCAACACCAGCCCCGCGGTGATCAGCAGTTCGCCCAGGACGTGCAGCGCCGTGCGCAGCCGTGCGGGCCGGCTCTCGGGCGGTGGTGCCACCATCAGCTCCGAGGAGGCCACGGTGTTCCTCTCCGGTCACGGCTTGGACCACGGGTTAGATCAACGCTGTGATTACGTTAACGTGGTAACTGGAAAACGAGCCGCATCGCGAGAAGTTGCGCGCGCCCTCGGGCGACGCAGCCCGGGGTGCGGTGACCGCCCGAGCACGCGGCGCACGATGCCGCACCACCTGGCGAGGACACCATGCCGAAGTCCAAGGTCCGCAAGAAGGACTCCCCCACCCCGGTGACCGATCGCCGCACGCCGGTGAAGGCGAAGGCGGTCGGCCCGTCGCACCCGATCTACGTCATCGTGATGTTGGGGATGATGGTGATCGGCCTGCTCTGGCTGGTGGTCAACTACATCGCCGGCGACAAGATCCCGTTCATGGTCGACCTGGGCGGGTGGAACTTCGCCGTCGGTTTCGCGTTCATGATCATCGGCCTGCTGATGACGATGCGCTGGCGCTGACCCGTAGCACGTTAGCTGAATGTGGTCGAGGTCCGAAGGGGTCAATCCCTTCGGACCTCACTCATCTCATCGACTTCTTGACGTTCGGTCAGCGAACAACACAGGTGTAACTCATCCCCAGTGGGGACAACTCCTGTGGATAACTCATCGGTAGCGGGTGGATAACGGTGGATGCGAGCGGATCCCGGCAGTGGTCGACGCCGATCGGACTGGTCACCTGCGGCTGGGCGCTCGCCGCGGCCGCGGCGCTGTGGTGGCTCCTCGCCGAGGAGGCGGTCGACCGGCTGTTCGTCGGCGTGCTGGTGCTGGCTCTGGCCGCCGTCTCCGCGCACGGCAGCATCTGCCGACCGCGACTGCGCGCGGACGCCGAGGGCATCACCGTGCGAACGTTGCTGGGCCGACGGCACTGGGCCTGGCCCACGGTGACGATCCGGGTCCGGCAGGACCGCCGCCTCGGCCGCACGGTACGGACCCTGGAGCTCGACGCGGACCCGCAGCTGATCGTGCTGACCAGGCTCGACCTGGGCACCGACCCGCAGGATGTCGCGGACGAGATCCGCGGCCTGCGCCGCTGACCCGTCAGCTACCCAGGCCGCAGCGGGTTTCCTCGCCGGAGCCGAAGCACACCACGTTGCCGAACTGCAGGTCGCGCGTCACCAGCATCGCGATCAGCACCACCAGCAGCGCCGCCAGCGCACCCGCCTGGACCAGCACCTGCCGCTGGCGAGGGGCGTAGACCAGCGCGGCGGTCGCGATCACGCCGATGACGAGCCCGCCGATGTGGCCCAGCAGGGAAATGCCCGGGATCACCACGCTGGCCACGATGTTGAGCGCGATCACCACCAGCACCGGCCGCAGGCTGACCTTCAGCCGCAGCGCGGCGATCGCGATGCCGCCCATCAGGCCGTACACGGCGCCGGACGCGCCGGCGACCGGCTGCAGCTCATCGCCGAGCAGGAACACCGCGGTGCTGCCGCCGAGCAGCGACAGCAGGTAGACGGCGCCGAACCGCACCCGCCCCAGCAGGAGCTCCAGGTCCCGGCCGATCACCCACAGCGCGATCATGTTCATCGCCAGGTGGAGCAGCCCGATGTGCAGGAACCCGGCGCTGATCAGGCGCCACCACTGCCCGCCCGCGACCAGGATCGGCCACAGCGCGAAGTCGGTGAACAGCGCGGAGGCGGAGTTGCCGGGGATGCTGCCGGCCTGCGCCGCGGTGAGCGCGAAGACCGCCACGTTGACCGCGATCAGCACCGGCACCAGGATCGGCTTCGCGGGCAGCCGGGCGCCGGCCACCGTCACCGGCTGCCGCATGCCGCGCTGCCCCTGCGCCACGCAGTCGACGCATTGCTGGCCGACCGCGGCATCGCGCAGGCATTCCGGGCACGACGGCCGCTCGCACCGGGTGCAGCGCAGCCCGGTGGGGCGGTCGGGGTGCCGGACGCAGGTCGGTAGCTGCGGCGGAGCCCCGTCCGATCCGGGCAGAGATCCGGGCGGAACAGTCACGTCAGACCTGCTCTCCGGTCGAGACCGCTTCGAATGGCCCTGGCGGCGGCGCGGGCAGCGGAACCTCGGGCATCGTCTCGCCGGGGACAGCCCCGACTGGGTGAACGACGCCCGAGGACCCGCGACGGCGCGAGCCGAGCCCCACGCCGCAAGCGGCTACGCCGCTTCCAAAAGCAAGCCTAGTAGGCCGGTTTTCAGCCGCGGTCGATCGAGACCTTCTCGATGACGATGTCGTTGACCGGGCGGTCCAGCCGGCCGGTCGCGGTGTTGCCGATCGCGTCGACGACGTTGCGCGACTCCTGGTCGGCGACCTCGCCGAAGATGGAGTGCTTGTAGTTCAGCCAGTCCGTGGCGCCGACGGTGATGAAGAACTGCGAGCCGTTGGTGTTCGGCCCGGCGTTCGCCATCGCCAGCAGGTAGGGCTTGGTGAACTGCAGCTCGGGGTGGAACTCGTCGGCGAACTGGTAGCCCGGGCCGCCACGGCCGGTGCCGGTCGGGTCCCCGGTCTGGATCATGAAGCCGGAGATGACGCGGTGGAAGATCACCCCGTCGTAGAACGGCCCGGAGCGCTCACCCTTGGCGTTGGGTTCCTTGTACTCCTTGGTTCCTTCGGCCAGGCCCACGAAATTGGCCACTGTCTTGGGCGCCTTGTCGGGGAACAGGTTGATCCGGATGTCGCCCTGCGAGGTGTGCAGGGTCGCGGTCACCTTCGTCCCAACGAGCGATCCGTTGTCTTCAGCCACCAGACCATCCTGCCATCGAAGAGGCCGAACGCCGTGTCTGGGTGCAATATGGGGCTGATCGCCGCCTGCCGGGCGGTGCCCACGCCGCGGGCGTGGGCCGGATAAGTCGACCGGCGAACGCCGGGCCGAGGAGGCACACGATGGACGAGGTGAAGGCGATGGCCCGAGCTGGCGAAAGCGTGGGCAAGGCGGTCGGGACGGGCTTGAAGTCCGCCCGCCACGGCGCGAAACGCGCCGGCGAGGTCGGGGTGGCGCTGTCCAAGCAGGCCGCCGCCCGCGCCGAGCAGGAACTTGCCAACCACGGCTACTCCGCCGACGAGTTGCAGGAGCGCATCACCCAGGCGACCACTGGGATGTCGCGCAAGGAGCTCGCCAAGCGAAGCCGCAAGGCGCGCAAGCAGTGGGACAAGAAGACCGAGAAGTCCCGCAAGCAGCTCGCCAAGAACACCACCGCGGCCCGCAAGGAGCTGGCCGCGATCATCGACCCGGGCAAGCCGAAGCGGCGGCGCAAGTGGCCGTGGGTGCTGCTGGTGCTGGCCGGGCTCGGCGCCGCGGTGGCAGTGGCGTTCTCCCGCCGCCCGGAGGAGCTGCCGATCGCGGAGGCCAACGACGGCTTCCCCAAGCGGGACACCCCGGCCCGCCACCGCGCGGAGCGCCCCGACGTGCCCGCGCAGACCGACGGCCAGTCGCACATCACGCCGGAACGATCCCGCTGACCTCGCACGCACGGGAGGCCGGGCCGGTTCGGCCCGGCCTCCCGCTCTTCGTCGTGTTGCACGTCACCTTCCGACCGGCTGGTCCGGTGGCCACGATGCTGACATGAGCGAACCGACCAGTTACGACCTGCACGCCTCCACGCACGTGTCCGCCACGCCGGACGAGGTCTACCGAGTCGCCAGCGACATCACGCGGATGGGCGAGTGGAGCCCGGAGTGCACCGGCGGCGAGTGGGCGTCCGGCGAACCGGGCACCGCCGGCGCCACCTTCAAGGGCCACAACCGGCACCGCGACGACGTCTGGACGACCGAGTGCGAGGTGACCGCGGCCGAGCCCGGCCGCCGGTTCGCCTGGGCGGTACGGAGCTACCAGCCGACGCCGGACAACTCGGTGTGGTCCTTCGAGATCGAACCCGACGGCGATGGCTGCACCCTGACCCAGCGCTTCCAGATGAAGCAGCCGCCCAGCCGGCTGGCGTCGATCAAGGAGAGCCTGCCCGCCGACCGGGCCGCCACCTTCTACGAGTTCCGCCGATCGCGGCTGCAGCAGGCCATGCAGCAGACCGTCGACGCGATCCGGGACGCAGTCCAGCGCTGACGTCAACTGGGGTTGACACTTCCCTGATTGTCAACATAAGTTGACAGCATGGCAGAAGCGACGGAACTCGCCTCCGCGGCGAGCAGCCGCGATCCGCGGATCGGCCTGCGAGCCGTTGCGGCGCTGCGGAAGCTGCTCGAACAACTTGAATCCGTCCAGGTCCGCAACGCCCGCAACCAGGGCTGGTCGTGGCAGGAGATCGCCGCGGAGCTCGGCGTTTCCCGGCAAGCCGTGCACAAGAAACACGGGAGGTCCTGATCATGTTCGAGAAGTTCGCCCCGACCACCCGGCAGGCGGTGGTCCGCGCGGTGCACGAGGCCGAGCAGCAGGGCGCCCCGGAAGTCACCGACGAGCACCTGCTGCTCGCACTCGTCGACGACCCGAACACCGCGGCGGGGCGCCTGCTGGCCGCGCACGAAGTGCAGCGCGATGCCGTCACGACGGCCTACCAGCAGGCGCGCCGGCTCGGGGGGCTGAGCACATCCGATGCGGAAGCGCTCCGCGAGCTGGGCATCGACGTGCACGACGTCGTCGCCAGCATCGAGCGCTCCCTCGGCGCGGACGCCCTCTCCCGCCGGCCAAGCCGACGGCGGCGCTTCTTCAAGTCGCACATCCCGTTCAGCACCGCGGGCAAGCGCCTGCTCGAAGCCACGCTGCGCGAGGCCATCGAGCTCGGCGACCGCCGCATCGGCGACGAACACCTCTTGCTCGCGCTGCTGCTCGGCAAGGGAGTCGCCGCGGAGCTGCTCGAACGCCACGGCATGACCTACCGAAGCGTTCGCGCATCCCTGCGCAGCGCGGCCTGAACCGGGAAACCGCTACGCCGCCTGCTGGGTCGGCTCGGCCTCGAACTCCTCCGCGGTTGCGGGGCGGCCGACTGCGGCAGCGCCGATCGCACCCAGCACGCCGACCACCGCGAAGGCGTAGAAGCCCCACGGGTACGCGATGCCGGCGGTGAGCATCGCGCCGCCGAGCAGCGGGCCGCAGATCGCCCCGATGCGCCCGATCCCCGCCGACCAGCCGAGCCCGGTCGCCCGGCTCTCCGCCGGGTACACGTGCCCGATGTAGGCGTAGACGAGCACCTGCGAGCTGAACACGAAGCAGCCCGCGATGAGCACCGCCACGTACACGCCGATGCCGGGCAGCTTGACGCTCAGCGCGGCGAGGAACACGGCCGAGGCCGCGAACCAGCCGATCGTCGAAAGCCGCGGCCCCACCCGGTCGGCCACCGCCCCGGCGACGACCAGCCCGATCACGGCCCCGATGTTCAGGGTCAGCAGCAGCCCCAGCGCGGCGCCCAGCGGATACCCGGCGGATTTCATGATCTGCGGCAGCCAGGTGTTGAGCCCGTAGACCAGCAGCAACCCCATGAACGAGGTGACCCAGAACGCGAGCGTGGCGCGGGTGAAACCGCCGCGGAACAGCGAAGCCACCGCGCCGGCGCCGCCGCTGAGCTTGCGCTCCGGTGCGGCCGCGCGCAGGAAGGAAGCCGATTCCGGCAGGTAGCGCAGCATCAGCGGAACGAGCACGAGCGCGGGCGCGGCCCCGATCACGAACATCGCGCGCCACCCGAGGCTCGGCAGCACGGCGATGCCGAGCAGCGCCGTGAGCACGGCGCCGACGTGGTAGCCGGTCATGATCGTGGTGGTGGCGCTGCCGCCCTTGCCCGCGCGGGCGTACTCGGTGACCAGCGCGATCGCGGTCGGCAGGCAGCCGCCGAGCCCGAGCCCGGCGAGGAACCGCAGCAACCCGAAGACGAAGACCGAAGGCGCGAGCGCGCACAGCGCGGTGAACACGGAGAAGCTGGCGACGGCGAAGATCAGCGCCTTCCGCCGGCCGACGACGTCGGTGATGGTGCCGATGGCCAGAGCGCCGATGGTCATGCCCACCAGGCCGACGGTGGAAACGACGGAAGCGCTGGCGGCAGTGAGCCCCCACTGCTTGGCGTCCAGCAGCACGGGCAACACGCTGCCGAGCACGACCAGGTCGAACCCGTCCAGCAACACGGCGGTCCAGCACAGGGGCAGAACCCAACGGGCCCGCCCGGCATCAACCTGGCTCGACATGCCACCTCCACTGCACCGTCGCAGAACCGGAATGCGCGAATGCTCCCCGGCGCAGAGGCCCGATCAACCACAGGACCTTCCACTGAACGGAATCGAAGCAAAACCGTCACCCGGCATCGGAACCCGTAAGAACGACGAATCCCCAGGTAACGACCCCGAATACCAAACCACCACGAAACCAGGACCGAACCCGCAACGAAACCGAGACCAACGAAACCAAATGTCCAAAGAGGACAACCAAACCGAGCGGAAGAACCAGCCGAAGGCGAAGGCGCACGCCGAGGTGGAGGTGGAGAGCAGCCCCGGGGAAGGCGAAGCCACCGATGTCCGACGGGATACCAGCAGCCAAGCCGACCAGCACGGAACCAGCACGGCTCGTCCCAGCCGAAGGCGGCACGAGCCATCACAGCCGAAGGCCGCACAAGCGTCACAGCCGAAGGCCGCACAAGCGTCACAGCCGAAGGCTGACCAACAACCAGGAAAAGCACCGACAGCCGAAGGCTGCCAATACCCAAACACAGCCGAAGGCTGACCAAAAGCCCGCAACAGGACGAACAGGCGCTACCCCACAAGCCAAGGCCGAACAAAAGGCCGAACGCCTCGAACGGCACAACGGGAAGCAGCCCAGCACTCCGACAGCCGAAGGCTGGAGAAACCCACGAAAAGGCTGGTCCATGAGCAGGCCGGGAACGCTCCTCAGGCGAGGAGCAGACAAAAAAAGACCCCCACACCGTGGGGGTCTGCGGGGGCTCGGCCCCCGCAAAATAATGACGCGGTAGTAAAGGCCCACGTTTTCCGTGGGCACACTCCACCGAACTAACGCGTGGAGACGAGGGGAATCGAACCCCTAACCCCCGCCTTGCAAAGGCGGTGCTCTGCCAATTGAGCTACGTCCCCGGCTATCGCAGCCCCACTCAGGTCTGCTGACCGGTGACGCGCGATGGCTGCCGGCTCAGCGGCCGACTCAAGCGCCCGGAGAAAGGATCAGGCCTCGGCGGTGGCTTCGCGCCACAGGTCGGCCTCAGCCTTGGCGGCCCGGTTGCGCCGGATGACGAACAGCACGACTCCAGCAACTGCGGCGAGTGCGAGCAGCTTCTTCACTTCCGGTCGCCTCCTAGCACGGCGTCAGCCCGAGCAGTTCTCGGAGCTGGGAAAAATTCCAGTGGGCCTAGAAGGACTTGAACCTTCGACCTCTTCGTTATCAGCGAAGCGCTCTAACCGCCTGAGCTATAGGCCCTTGGTGTGCTTCAAACACTACAGGACGCCTTCCGGCACCCGAAACGGGGGTCCCCGTTGAGATCTCGCCGGACGTGGCGATCCCGGTCAGGGACCGGAATCGCCACGTCAGCGGCTCATTCCCGCTCGGAGAGGGTGACCTCGACGCCGCCGGCGAAGTCGGCCGCCACGTTGTAGATGAACGCGGCCACCGTCGCCAGCGCGGTCACCAGCACGATGTTGATCGCGCCGATGATGGACGCGACGCCGAACACCCGGCCGGCGCTGATCAGCGGCTCGCTGGCCGCGTCGTCGGGCTGGGTCAGCTCGGTGAAGGTGCCGTTGAGCTGGTCCCACACGCCCATGCCGTCGAGCACGCCGTACAGCACCGCGACCGCGATCATCCACACGAAGAACAGCGCGACGCTGAGCACCAGGGCAAGCTTCAGCACCGACCACGGGTCCAGCCGCTTCACCTGCAGGCTGGCCCGCCGCGGGCCTCTGCTCGGCCGCCGCGCCGAGGCCGTCGGCGAGGTGCGGGTGGCCCCGGCGGCACCGGTGGCGCCGCCGGTGAACGACACGGTCGTCCGCGCGGCCTGCGGCACCTTGGTGCGCACCGTTTCCTGGTCCTGCACCTGCTTCGGGATGTTCTGCGTGTCAGCGACGTCCGAACCCGGGGCGGCGGCCGCCACCGGGGTGCCGGCCTCGCCTGGCGCGGTCGCCGAGGCACGTTGCCACGGTGGCGGTGCCTCGGTGCCGTGCAGGGCCTCCCCGTTGCCTTCGGCGTCCGGTTTGGCGGCCGAGCCGGACTCGGTGCCCTCGCCCCCGGTGCTGTCGTCGGCTGTCTGGGTGCTGACCGAAGCCCCGTCCGCATCCTGCTGCGGATCAGCCTGCTCCGGCTTCTCGGAAGGTGTCACGAGCGATCCTTCGATGATCGTCGGCGGCGGTGTGCGACGTGGTCTCCCACGGTTTTACTGCTGCTGCTCCGGCCCCGCAGCGTCCGGGTCGGCGGCCTCGTCGGCGTTGCGCGCGATCGCCACCAGCGCGGACCCCTCATCCAGGTTCATCAGACGAACCCCCTTCGTCTGCCTGCCGGCCTTGCGCACCTCCTTGGCGGTGGTCCGGATGACCCCACCGGTCGAGGTGATCGCATAGAGCTCGTCGTCGATCTCGACGATGAGAGCCCCCACCAGCCTGCCACGCCTGTTGTCGTACTGGAGAGTCAGCACTCCCTTTCCGCCGCGGCCCTGCACGGGGTAGTCATCGATCGGGGTGCGCTTCGCGTAGCCGCCGTCGGTCGCCACCAGCACGTACCGGTCCTCCCGGACCACGCCCATCGCCAGCAGCTCGTCGCCGTCGTTGAACCGCATGCCCAGCACGCCCGAGGTGGCCCGGCCCATCGGCCGCAGCGCCTCGTCGGTGGCGTGGAACCGGATCGACTGGCCCTCGGCGGACACCAGCAGCAGGTCGTCCTCGGCGGAGCACAGCACCGCGCCGACCAGCTCGTCGTCGTCCTTGAGGTTGACGCCGATCAGACCACCCGATCGGTTGGAGTCGAAGTCGGTCAGGCGGGACTTCTTCACCAGCCCGTTCCGGGTGGCCAGCACCAGGTACGGCGCCGCGGTGTAGTCCTTGATCTGCATGACCTGGGCGATCTGTTCGTCCGGCTGGAACGCCAGCAGGTTCGCCACGTGCTGGCCGCGCGCGGTGCGGTTGGCCTCCGGCAGCTCGTAGGCCTTCGCCCGGTAGACCCGGCCCTTGTTGGTGAAGAACAGGATCCAGTCGTGCGTGGAGCACACGAAGAAGTGCGACACGATGTCGTCCTGCTTCAGCTGCGCGCCCTGCACGCCCTTGCCGCCGCGCTTCTGCGCCCGGTACAGGTCGGTGCGGGTCCGCTTGGCGTAGCCGGTGCGGGTGATCGTGACGACCACGTCCTCGTCGGCGATGAGGTCCTCCATGGAGACCTCGCCCTCGAACGGGATGATCTTCGTGCGGCGGTCCTCGCCGTACTTGTCGACGATCTCCATCAGCTCGTCGCGGATGATCTGCCGCTGCCGCTCCGGCTTGGCGAGGATGTCCTTGAGGTCCTCGATCTCCCGCTCGATCTCGGCCAACTGGTCGACGATCTTCTGCCGCTCCAGGGCGGCCAGGCGGCGCAGCTGCATCTCCAGGATCGCGTTGGCCTGGATCTCGTCGACGTCGAGCAGCTCGATCAGCCCGGTGCGCGCGTCGTCCACCGTGGGCGACCGTCGGATCAGGGCGATGACCTCGTCCAGCATGTCCAGCGCCTTGACCAGACCGCGCAGGATGTGGGCGCGCTCCTCGGCCTTCTTCAGCCGGAACTTGGTGCGCCGGACGATGACCTCGACCTGGTGCTTGACGTAGTACCGGATGATCTGGTCCAGCCGCAGGGTGCGGGGCACGCCGTCGACCAGGGACAGCATGTTGGCGCCGAAGGTGGTCTGCAGCTGGGTGTGCTTGTAGAGGTTGTTCAGCACGACCTTCGGGATCGCGTCCCGCTTGAGCGTGACCACGATCCGCATGCCGCGCCGGCTGTTGGACTCGTCGGCGATGTCGGAGATGCCGGTGAGCTTGCCCTCCCGGTGCATCGAGGCGATGTTCTCGATGAGGTTGTCCGGGTTGACCTGGTAGGGCAGCTCGGTGACGACCAGCGTGGTGCGCCCCTTGTTGTCCTCTTCGACGTCGACGACGGCCCGCATCTTGATGGAGCCGCGACCGGTGCGGTACGCGTCGGCGATCGCGTTGGTGCCGAGGATGAGCGCGCGGGTCGGGAAGTCCGGGCCCTTGATCCGCTCGATCAGCGCTTCGAGCAGCTGCTCGTCTTCGGCTTCCGGGTTCTCCAGCGCCCAGACGACGCCGTCGGCGACCTCGCGCAGGTTGTGCGGCGGGATGTTGGTGGCCATGCCGACCGCGATCCCGCCACCGCCGTTGACCAGGAGGTTCGGGAATCGCGACGGCAGCACGGTGGGCTCTTGGGTGCGGCCGTCGTAGTTGTCGGCGAAGTCGACGGTGTCCTCTTCGATGTCGGCGAGCATGTGCATCGCCAACGGGGCCAGCCGCGACTCGGTGTACCGCATCGCCGCGGCCGGGTCGTTGCCGGGCGAACCGAAGTTGCCCTGGCCGTCGATCAGGGGGTGGCGCATCGACCACGGCTGGGCCAGGCGGACCAGGGTGTCGTAGATCGCCGAGTCGCCGTGCGGGTGGTAGTTGCCCATCACGTCGCCGACGACGCGGGAGCACTTCACGTAACCGCGGTCCGGGCGGAAGCCCGAGTCGTACATCGCGTACAGCACGCGCCGGTGCACCGGCTTGAGGCCGTCGCGCACGTCTGGCAGCGCACGGGCCACGATGACGCTCATCGCGTAGTCGATGTATGAGCGCTGCATCTCCTGCTGGATGTCGACCGGCTCGATCCGGCCGTGTTCCGGCGGCAGGATTTCCGTCATGCTCGTCCTTCGCTTTCCGGGAAGTTCGGGGGCTTAGCGGCGCGTGGCGTCACACGTCGAGGAAGCGGACGTCCTTGGCGTTGCGGGTGATGAACGAGCGCCGGGCCTCGACGTCCTCACCCATCAGCACGCTGAACAGCTCGTCCGCGGTCGCCGCGTCGTCCAGCGAGACCTGCAGCAGCAGCCGGGTCTCCGGGTTCATGGTGGTTTCCCACAGCTCGTCGGCGTTCATCTCGCCGAGACCCTTGTAGCGCTGGATGCCGTCGTCCTTGGGCAGCTTGCGGCCCGCGGCGGCGCCCTGCTCCAGCAGCGCGTTGCGCTCCTTGTCGCTGTAGGCGTACTCCGGCTCCGAGCGCGGCCACTTGATCTTGTACAGCGGCGGCTGCGCGAGGAACACGTGGCCGTTCTCGATCAGCGGGCGCATGAAGCGGAAGAGCAGCGTCAGCAGCAGGGTGCGGATGTGCTGGCCGTCGACGTCGGCGTCGGCCATCAGCACGATCTTGTGGTACCGCAGCTTGGACAGGTCGAACTCGTCGTGGATGCCGGTGCCCAGCGCGGTGATGATCGCCTGGACCTCGTTGTTCTTGAGGACCTTGTCGATCCGCGACTTCTCCACGTTGATGATCTTGCCGCGCAGCGGCAGGATCGCCTGGAACCGCGACTCGCGGCCCTCCTTCGCGGAGCCGCCCGCGGAGTCGCCCTCCACGATGTAGAGCTCGCACTCCTCCGGGTTGTTGGACTGGCAGTCCTTCAGCTTGCCCGGCAGGCCGCCGATGTCCATCGCGCTCTTGCGGCGCACCAGCTCCTTGGCCTTGCGCGCGGCCATCCGCGCCTGCGCCGAGGACACCGCCTTGTTGACGATCACCTTGGCCTCGGCGGGGTTGCGCTCGAACCAGTCGGTGAGCCACTCGAAGGCGGTGGTCTGCACGAAGGACTTGACCTCGGTGTTGCCCAGCTTTGTCTTGGTCTGGCCCTCGAACTGCGGCTCGCGGACCTTCACCGAGACGATCGCGGCGAGACCCTCGCGGACGTCGTCGCCGGTGAGGCTGCCGTCCTTCTCCTTGAGGAGCTTCTTCTCCTTGGCATAGCTGTTGACCACGCGGGTCAGCGCCGACCGGAAGCCCTCCTCGTGGGTGCCGCCCTCGTGGGTGTTGATGGTGTTCGCGAAGGTGTAGACCGACTGGTTGTAGCCGGAGTTCCACTGCATCGCGATCTCCAGCTCGGAGCCGCTGCCGGACGCGTTGAAGGACACCACCTTCTTGTGGATCGGCTCCTTGGTGGCGTTGATGTGCCGGACGAAGTCCTCCAGGCCGCCCGGGTAGTGGAAGGTGCGCTCGGTGGCGCGCGCGGCGGTGCCGGTCGCGTCCTCACCGGACTCGTCTTCCTCGGCGGCGCGCTCGTCGCGGAGGACGATGGTCAGGCCCTTGTTCAGGAAGGCCATCTCCTGCAGGCGGCGGGCCACCGTCTCGGCGTTGTACCTGGTGGTCTCGAAGATCGTCGGGTCGGCCCAGAAGGTGATGGTGGTGCCGGTCCGGTCGGTGGCCTCACCGCGCTCGACGTCGGAGACCGGCTTGGAGTCCTTGTAGCGCTGGCGCCACACGTGGCCGTCGAGGTGGATCTCCGCCTCCAGGCCGGTGGACAGCGCGTTGACGACCGACACGCCGACGCCGTGCAGACCACCGGAGACCGCGTAGGAGTCGCCGCCGAACTTGCCGCCCGCGTGCAGCACGGTGAGCACGACCTCGAGGGTCGGCTTCTTCTCCACCGGGTGGATGCCGACGGGGATGCCACGGCCGTCGTCGACGACGCGCACGCCGCCGTCGGCGAGGAGGGTGACTTCGACCCTGGTCGCGTACCCGGCCATCGCCTCGTCGACCGAGTTGTCCACGACCTCCTGGATCAGGTGGTGCAGACCGCGTTCGCCGGTGGAACCGATGTACATGCCGGGACGCTTGCGGACGGCCTCAAGGCCCTCAAGAACGGTGATGGATGAAGCGTTGTAATCGCTCTTCTTCGGTGCCACGGGCCTCGATTTCTCCTTGAGCCGACTGTGCTGGCAGGGTGATCGGTCGGTGCCGGTTCGTTCACGCCCCGCACCGCACCGCGGACCACTTCGGGGCGACTCGTCCGTCGGGGCCGCACCCTGATGCGTGCCGGCGCCTGCGCGCCTCGACGACCACGGCGATCGAAGGCATCGGCCACACCCTTTTCCGATTCTACTGGTCCCCCGTGACAGAAGTAGGGCAAGGACACCCCTGACTTCCTCACAGAGCGGAGAACTCGAATCAATCCACCATCCGAGAGCCGCGAGCGACCGCCGAGGGATCTCTGCCGCGATCGGCCGGTCGCCCGCGCGTCCGGAGGACAGCGCGCACCGCGAGGCTACTAGCCGTAGGTGTCCCGCGGGCCCCGTCCGGGAACGTGCCGGGGGCCGTGTCGCCAGCTGGGGGCGGCCGGGCCCTGCACCTTGATCCGGCGCACCACGTCGCGGCCGACGCCGTCGCTGATCCGCTTCAGGATCTGGCGCTGGAGCAGGCGCAGCTGGGTGGCCCACGCGGTGGACTGGGCCTGGACCGTGAGCTCGCCGTCCTTCAGCGCCACCGGCTTGGTGTGCTCGGCGACGTCGCCGCCGACCAGGGTGGCCCACTTGGCGAAGACCTGGCCGCCGGAGAGGTGCTCGGTCCAGCCGCGCTCGCTGGCGATCCGCGCGGCCAGCCGCCCCAGCGGCTGCGGGTCGCGGTCGTCCGGGCGAGGCCCCGACCAGCCACGACGGCGGCGTGTCCGGACGCCACCGCCCTTCTTCTTGGCGTCGCGGCGGCGGGCGGCGGACTGCTCGCGGGCGGCCTGCAGCGCGGCCCGGGCGAGGTCCGGCCCGGACAGCGCGGCGCCATCGGACCCGACCGGGACCTGTGCTGACGCCGCCGAGTTATCCACACCATCCACAGAGTTATCCCCAGATGTGGGCAAATCGGCGACCTTTCCCACCTCTGCGGTCACTCTGGGTGTACTTGACGACCGCGAACGGTTACTCGACACGTCGCACCTCGCCTTCGCGGACGTCGAATCGGGCGCCGGCGAGCTCCGGCGGCACGTCCTCCGCCACCGCCGCGGTCACCAGCACCTGCTCGGCGCCGGCGACCAGGTCGGCCAGCCGAGCCCGACGGCGGCGGTCGAGCTCGGCGAAGACGTCGTCCAGGATCAACACCGGCTCCGCGCCATCTTCGGTGAGCAGGTGGTAGGAAGCCAGCCGCAACGCCAGTACGAAGGACCAAGATTCTCCGTGGCTGGCGTATCCCTTCGCGGGCAGGTCGCCGAGCAGCAGTTCCAGGTCGTCGCGATGCGGCCCGACCAACGACACGCCGCGCTCGAGCTCCTGCGGCCGGACCCGCTCCAGCTCGGTGAGCAGGGCCGATTCCAGTTCGGCCGAGTCGGCGGCCTTGCCCAGCGGTACGCCGTAACCGGCGGGAAGCGACTCGCCGAGGCTGCTGCGGTAGCGGACGTCGGCCACCCGGACGGACGGCAAGGTGGCCTCGTCGGTGGCAGCGACGTTGGCATATGCACTGGTCACGTGCGGTGCGATGGCGGCGACCAGGTCGAGCCGGCCGGCCAGCAGCTCGGCGCCGCAGCGGGCCAGGTGGCCGTCCCAGACCTCCAGCGTCCGCACGTCCGCCGCCCCGCCGCCCCGCCGCGCCGCGCCCGCGGACTTCAGCAGGGCACTGCGCTGCTTGAGCACCCGGTCGTAGTCGGCGCGGACGCCCGCGTACCGGGGCGATCGCGAGACCAGCAGGTCGTCCATGAACCGGCGGCGCTCGCCCGGATCGCCGCGGACGATCGAGAGGTCCTCCGGCGCGAACAGCACGGTGCGCAGGATGCCGAGCACGTCGCGCGGCTTCGCGACGGCGCCGCGGTTGATCCGTGCGCGGTTGGCCTTGCCCGGCGTGATCTCCAGCTCGACCAGCAGCTCACGCCCGCTGTTGACCACGGCGGCCCGCACCACCGCGCGCGCCGCGCCGTCGCGGACCAGCGGCGCATCGGTGGCGACGCGGTGCGAGCCGAGGGTCGCGACGTACCCGATCGCCTCGACCAGGTTCGTCTTGCCCTGTCCGTTGGACCCGACCAGCACGGTGATGCCCGGCTCCAGGGCCAGGTCGGCGTGCGGCCAGGACCGGAAGTCGGTCACTTGCAGATGACGGACGTACACGACGATCCAACTTAGAGGTCGGCCCGCGCCGACCGGAGCCCTGCTGCCCCAGTCGGTCGGTGAGGTGGAGCGAACGGCCTGTTCGCCACGTTCTACGAGGTCAACGGTCCGTTCACACCAGGTCGGCAGGTGGTCCTGCGCGGCCGAACGGAACGTTCGCACCGGAATAACGGCGCCGAGCGGCCGTCGACCTGCATCTGGCGATTTGTCGACAAGGCGATCTGGCGATGTGTGCCCCTTCGCGGACCGGGGAGATTTGTCGACAAATCGACCCGACCCGCGAAGGCCGCGATCAGTCCTCGGTCTTCTGCACGGCGTGGCCGCCGAACTGGTTGCGCAGCGCCGCGACCGCCTTCATCGCCGGCGAGTCCTCCTGCCGCGAGGCGAACCGCGCGAACAGCGAGGCGGTGATCACCGGGGTGGGCACGGCGTTGTTGATCGACTCCTCGACCGTCCACCGGCCCTCGCCGGAGTCGCTGACGTAGCCGCGCAGCTCGGCCAGCTCCGGGTCCTCCTCCAGCGCGCGGACCAGCAGGTCCAGCAGCCAGGAGCGGACCACGGTGCCGCGGCTCCACGCCTTGATCGTCTCCGGCACGTTGGTGACCACGTCCGACGCGGACAGCAGTTCGAAGCCCTCGGCGTAGGCCTGCATCAGGCCGTACTCGATGCCGTTGTGCACCATCTTCGCGTAGTGCCCGGCACCCACCGGGCCGGCGTGCGCGAAGCCCTCCTCGCGCGGCCCCTCCGGGCGCAGCGCGTCGAAGATCGGCATGGCGCGCTCGACGTCCTCGGCGTCGCCACCGGCCATCAGGCCGTAGCCGTTCTTGGCGCCCCACACCCCGCCGGAGACCCCGACGTCGAGGTACTTGATGCCGTGCTCGGCGAGCAGCGCCGCGTTGGCCTGGTCGTCGGTGAACTTCGAGTTGCCGCCCTCGATCACCAGGTCACCGGCGGACAGCAGCCCGGCCAGCTCCTCGACCGTCTGACGGGTCGGGTCGCCGTGCGGCACCATGATCCAGACGATCCGCGGGCCGGCCAGCTTCTGCACCAGCTCCGCGATCGACGCGACATCGCTGACGTCCGGGTTGCGGTCGTAACCGACGACGTCGTGACCGGCGGCGCGCAGCCGCTCACGCATGTTGAAACCCATTCGGCCGAGACCGACAAGTCCGAGTTGCACCGGATCTCCCTCTGCGAGCTGTGTATCGACTGGTTGGTCGGCGCGGGTGGCCGGCCGCGGGGTGAGGACCTTCACCAGCTGAATCGATCCGACCGGAGCCTAGCCATCGGTGGCCGCGGCTCCGGCCGGGCAGTGCGCCGGATGTGACCCAGATCAGCCCGGGAGGCGGACCGGCATCAGGAGGTAGAGGTAGCCCTCCGCCACTTCGCCATCCTCGCCGACCGGCTTGACCAGCGCGGGGCGGTTGGCGGTCGTGAACTGCAGCTGGGCGCGTTCGGTCTTCATCGCGCCCAGGCCGTCGAGCAGGTAGCCCGGGTTGAACGCGATGGTCAGCGGCTCGCCGGAAAGCTCGATCGCGAGCTCTTCCTCGGCGCTGCCCTCGTCGTCGCCGCCGGCGGTCAGCCGCAGCACCCGGTCGGAGAACTCCAGCCGCACCTGGGTGCCGCGCTCGGCGACCAGCGACACGCGCTTGATCGCCTCGACCAGCGGGGCGACGTCGACGTTGGCGGTCACCGCGCTCTCGGCGGGCAGCAGCTGGCGGTACTTCGGGAACTCGGCGTCGAGCAGCCGGGTGGTGTTGCGGCGCGTGGTCCCGGACAGCCCGAGCAGGCCGTCGCCGGAAGCCAGCGAGATCTCCACCTTGCTGCCGCCGGCGCCCAGCGTCTTCGCCGAGTCGGCGAGCGTCTTGGCCGGGACGAGCACCGCGGTGTCGTCCATCGAGGTGCCCGGCTCCCAGGTGATCTCGCGCATCGCCAAGCGGAACCGGTCGGTGGCGACCATGGTCAGCTTGTCGTTGTTGATCTCCATCCGGATGCCGGTGAGCATCGGCAGCGTGTCGTCCTTGCCGGCCGCCACCGCGACCTGGCCGACGGCCTCGCTGAACAGATCGCCCGGGACCGAACCGGCGTGCTCGGGCATCGCGGGCAGTTCCGGGTAGTCCTCGACCGGCATGGTCGGCAGGCTGAACCGGGAGCTGCCGCAGGTGATGGTGACGCGGGAGCCGTCGACGGTGAGCTCCACCGGACGGGCCGGGAGCGCCTTGGTGATGTCGGCCAGCAGCCGCCCGGAAACGAGGGTGCGCCCGCTGTTGTCGATCGCGGCGTCGATGGTGACCTGGGCCGAGACCTCGTAGTCGAACCCGGAGATGGTCAGCGCCTCTCCGGAACTCGCGTCGAGCAGCACCCCGCCCAGCACCGGAACCGGTGGCCGTGACGGCAGGCTGCGCGCGACCCAGGCGACGGCGTCGGCGAGACCGTCACGTTCCACGCGGATCTTCATGGGTGTCCTTTCGGTTCCAGCCGTGGCTCGGCTGCCGAGAACTGTGTGTCGAGCTGGAGCGAAGCAGCTCATCGGGTCGTTGTGCCTCGTGTCCCCGCAATGAGGGCGAAGCGATCCCCCACGAGCGCCGTGCACGCGAAGTTCGGCCCGAGCTCGACCCGGAGTTCACGCCGGCGGCCTCCGCGGGAGTTCCACCGTAGAGCGTGCGACGCGATCTCCGCATCCGGGTCCGAGCAGTTCGTCAGGCCGTGCTGGCGGTCCGGGCGGAGTTGTCCACTTATCCACCGAGCCTTCTTCTCTTTTTCTTTTTTCTTCAAAGAGAAGAAATGAGAGCAGTAGTAGTAAGGGCTGTGAGTTGTGGGGACAAGTGGCGTTTGGGCTGGTCGGGTGGCGTGGTCGGGTGTGGATGAGCACGGGATGTAACCGGGGACTACGGCAACCGGGTGGTGGACAACTTCTGCCCCACCTCCATCAGTCCACAACCATCCCCAGTTGTCCACAGTTCCATCCACAGTTGTCGACCCAGTTGTACCCATCCCCTGCGGGTTTTGGGCCCCTCCACCGATCGGGCTGTGGGCAAAGCTGTGAGAGCGTTGTGGTCAACCCGGCTCCGCTCTGTGGGCAGACGGCTTCAACTTGTGCACAGCTTGTGGATGGATTGGGGAAAACTCCAGGTCAGGCCTGGGGATGGAAAATCTGTGGACAGCCAGCGCTCCGGTGGACTTTTTTGCCGGAGGGGTGAGGCGAAGACCACCCCGGTCCCCAGAAAAGTTCGGCGCGCCAACCTCTTCCACAACTGCGGAGCGCGCTTGATCGACCTCGGAACGTGGTGATTTGCTGTCCTGGCGCGGCCGGCGACGGCTCGATGCGCGCGCTTCGCGGCCTCCGGAGCCCGGCGCGGAACCCGAAGTTTTCTGCCAGAGCGGTCTGATCCGGGCCGGGCGGCCCAACAGAAACATCTCGCTGCCCCCGGCGGACCCCGAAGATCCCCTTCGAGCCCCGAGGCGACTCGAGGGGCGCGCTGCCATGCACGCCCGGATGCCGCCCCGCTGCGGGCTCGCCGGCGGCTCGCCGGACCGACGCCCTACAACGCTCGGCCGGAGAGCTTTCTGTTGACGGGGGTGGCTCGCGGCGGGGTGGGGTGGCAGAAAGATTCGCCGCGCGAGCCGAAGGGAATCACACCGGGAACCCCGAGATAGCCCGGCACAGGCCATCTGAGCGGGTCGACCCCTCTGACCTGGGCAGAAGCCGAGGATCCAGGCGAAGGTGGCTCGTTACCTCTTTTTCGCAAGAGCAACCGCCGCCGCGAAGCTCAACTCGACACGTCGTACGTAAGTCGGGGATCCCGGGGTCGAGAAGGCCTCTGAAGTTCCGCTACTTGCACCGCTACGCAGAAGAACCCCAGATTCCTTTAAAGAATCAGCGGGACTGCTGCTTGATGCGGGCGGTGAGCTCCTGGACGTGCTCGTACACGCGGCGCCGCTCCGCCATCTCCTTGCGGATCTTCTTGTCCGCGTACATCACCGTGGTGTGGTCGCGGCCGCCGAAGTACTGGCCGATCTTCGGCAGCGACGAGTCGGTCAGCTCCCGGCACAGGTACATCGCGATCTGCCTGGCCTGCGCCAGCGCCTTGGTCTTGCCCGGGCCGCACAGGTCGTCGATGGTCACGCTGAAGTAGTCCGCGGTCACGGCCATGATCGTCGGCGCCGTGATCTCCGGGGTCTGCGAGTCCGGGATCAGGTCGCGCAGCACGATCTCGGCCAGCTGCAGGTCGACCGGCTGCCGGTTCAGCGACGCGAACGCCGTGACCCGGATCAGCGCGCCCTCCAGCTCGCGGATGTTGCGCTCGATCCGGGACGCGATGAACTCCAGCACGTCGGCCGGCGCGTTCATCCGGTCCTGGGCGGCCTTCTTGCGCAGGATCGCGATCCGCGTCTCCAGCTCGGGCGGCTGGATATCGGTGATCAGGCCCCACTCGAACCGGGTGCGCAGGCGGTCCTCCAGGGTCCGCAGCCCCTTCGGCGGCCGGTCAGAGGACACCACGATCTGCTTGTTCGAGTTGTGCAGGGTGTTGAAGGTGTGGAAGAACTCCTCCTGGGTGCCTTCCTTGCCCTCCAGGAACTGGATGTCGTCCACCAGCAGCACGTCGACGTCGCGGTACCGGCGCTGGAACGCCACCTGCCGGTCGTCGCGCAGCGAGTTGATGAAGTCGTTGGTGAATTCCTCGGTGGACACGTAGCGGACGCGCATCCCGGGGAACAGCCGCTGGGTGTAGTGCCCGACCGCGTGCAGCAGGTGCGTCTTGCCGAGCCCGGACTCGCCCCAGATGAACAGCGGGTTGTACGCGCGGGCCGGCGCTTCCGCCGCGGCGACGGCGGCGGCGTGCGCGAACCGGTTCGAGGAGCCGATGACGAACGTGTCGAAGGTGTACTTCGCGTTCAGCCTGGTCTGCGAGGTCGGCGGCGCGTGCTTCGGCGCGGTGAACGGCTGGCCCTGCGGCGGCTCGCCCCGGCCGAAGGTCGGCCAGATCTCGTTGCCGTTCTCCTCGGCTTCCGGCTCGGGCGCGCTCTCCGGCTCGGCATCCGCCTCGTCGGCCTCCAGCGGCTGCGGGACGTCGCCACCCGGCCACTTGAACTCGGCGGTCGGGAAGTCGATCTCGGGTTTCGGGTCCGGCGCGGCGTGCCGCCCTTCGACGACGGGCGGGATCGAGCCGGTGTGCGCGGTGTGGCCGAACGCGTCGGTGCCCCGGCCGAAGCTCGTCGCGGGGACGTAACCGGGCGTGGGCTGATCGGCGCCGGGCGGGGCGGCGCGGCCGGACCAGGAGTCGGCCGGCGCGGGCGCCGCGACCGGGCGGGTGGGCGCGGGAACCGCGGTGTCCACCTTCACCGCGAGCGATACGGCGCGGCCGAGGCGGCGCGACAGCGCGTCGGTGATCGGATCGCGCAGGGCGCGCTCGATGGCTTCCTTGGCGAAATCACTGGGCGCGGCGAGCAGCGCGGTCCCGTCCAGCAGCCCGATCGGCCGGGTCACCCGCATCCAGGCGCGCTGCTGTGGTGAGAGGGTGCCGGAGGACAGCTCCTGCACCACCTCTTCCCAAACTCGACCGAGATCGGATTGGTGGTCGGACACCGCCTTGCTCCCCTCCCCTCGCTCGCGCAGCCCCCGGTGCGGTCCCGGGGCCTGGCTCCCACGATGCTCGGGCGCGTTCGGTGTCACGGGACAGTGGGGCCAGACTCCTGTGGACACCTGTTCGAGCAGGTGTCCACAGAGTTGTCCACAACTTGTGTATGAAGGTACGGCAGGCCGGTCCGGTGATCCCCCCTGGGGCCGTCGTACCGCTGCGATCCAGGTCAGGGCCTCCCCACAGAGTCCGGTGCTCCCACCCACCGGTCCGCGAATCGCAGGGGGGCACGCTAACAAGGTCACGCCACGCTTACAAGCGAGTCCCGGAGATGCCAGGAAGATCGCGATGTGGCAGCCTGTTGGCCGTCGGCGCGGGCTGTCGCTTCCACATGACGACCCCGGTTAAGCGCCCCTCGTCGCCAGTGCGTACCCTCGTACAGTCCCCCGCTTCCTGAGCGGGCATGTCGCTGCGCCGAGATTCCGGCGCCGTGCACCGCTCGGTGTTGCCGATCGCCGCACGTCCGGCGACTGCGGCTCGCGAGGCAGGGACACCTTGACCGAACCGTGGTTCACCGTGGCCATCGGTGCCTGTAGTAACCGGGAGATCCGACCGTGAGCAAGGGCAAGCGCACTTTCCAGCCGAACAACCGCCGCCGTGCCAGGAAGCACGGGTTCCGGCTGCGCATGCGCACTCGGGCCGGCCGGGCCATCGTGGCCTCGCGCCGTCGCCGGGGTCGCGCGCAGCTGACTGCCTGATCGCGTCCGGCCGTGCTTCCCGCGGCAGCCCGGCTGACCAAGAACCAGGAGTTCCGCCTGGTGGTCCGTCGTGGTCGTCGGGCCGGTCGGTCCCGCTTGGTGGTCCACGTTCTACGTGCGGACCAGGCACGGGACCTCGGTTCGCACCGCACCGGCGAGGCCTTACCGGAAGCCGAGGCGAATACGGCACCCACCCGGAAATCGGATATCACGACCCGGGTGGGTTTTGTCGTGAGCAAGGCCGTGGGCACGGCGGTGATCCGGCACCGGGTCACCCGCCGCCTCCGGCACCTGATGCGCGACCTCCTGCCCGCGTTGCCCGCTGGCACACTGGTGGTGGTCCGCGCCCTGCCACCGGCAGCAGGTGCGTCCAGCCGTGAACTCGGTGCGGACCTCGACGCGGCGCTGCGCAAGCTCCGCGTCATCGCCCCCGATGTTCCGGCGACGGGTTCCAGGTGATGGCTCCGGACGAGCAGCAGGACGACAGGCTCCGCGCCCCCGCTCGGCGCCCGAGCCCGCTCGCCTGGGTGCTGCTCGGTCCGGTGCACGTCTACCGCAAGGTGATCTCGCCACTTCTGCCGCCTTCGTGCCGGTTCTACCCGAGCTGCAGCACCTATGCGGTCGAGGCGCTCACCGTGCACGGCCTGTTCCGCGGCGGCTGGTTGACGTTGCGCAGATTGCTGCGCTGCGGCCCCTGGCACCCTGGAGGCCTGGACCCGGTCCCACCGCCCCGTGAGCGGTCCGCGGCGGGTGGCCGCGTACCCGAGAAACCTGCCGAGGAGTAGCCCGCGTGCTGGACTTCATCTACTACCCGGTGTCGGCCATCCTGTGGTTCTGGCACAAGGTGTTCGGCTTCGTGCTGGATCCGGCCAGCGGCTACGCCTGGGCACTGGCGGTCATCTTCCTGGTCTTCACGCTGCGCGCGCTGCTGTTCAAGCCGTTCGTGCACCAGGTGCGGTCGATGAAGAAGATGCAGGAGTTCGCGCCGCAGATCCGCGAGCTGCAGGCCAAGCACGGCGACGACCGGCAGAAGCTGGCCGCCGAGATGCAGAAGCTGCAAGCCGAGCAGGGCTTCAACCCGCTCAGCGGCTGCCTGCCGATCCTGGTCCAGGTCCCGGTGTTCATCGGGCTCTTCCAGGTGCTCAACGGGTTCAAGCCGGGCGCGCCCTCGAACTACATCTTCAACGCCGACGACGTCGCCTCGTTCGTGGCGGCCGACCTGTTCGGCGCCAAGCTGTCGAACACCATCAGCCAGGCCCCCGAGGTGCTCGCGACGTTCGGCACGGCCCGCTGGGACATGATGCTGGTCGGCGTGCCGCTGATGATCGCCGCCGCGATCGCCACGCACTTCACCGCGCGCCACTCGGTGCAGCGGCAGACCGCGGACGCCGCGGCGAACCCGCAGACGGCGATCATGAACCGGATGACGTTGTGGATCTTCCCGATGTTCGCGATCATCGGTGGTCCGTTCCTGCCGCTGGCCATTCTGATCTACTGGCTGGCCAACAACTTCTGGACGCTGGGTCAGCAGCGGGTGGTGTACAGCCGGATCGACCGCGAGGAGGCTGCGCTGGCCGGCGCGCCCGCGGTCGTCGAATCCACCGCGGTGGAGACCGACACCACGCGCAGCGCGGACCCGGTGGCCAAGGACGAACCCGGTGAGATCCCCGGGGTGATCGAAGACCGCTCTCGCGACGCGGACAAGCCGGGCGAGTCCCGCTGAATTCGTCGCGAACCCTGGAGAGGAGACACCCAGTGTCCGAAACCGTGCAGGAGTCGAGCCCGTCCGCGGCCGAACCCCAGAACGAAGAGACCGCCGAGAAGTCCGAGGTGTCGAACACCGAGGCGCTCCTGGTGCAGGAGGGCGACATCGCGGGTGACTACCTCGAGCGGCTGCTCGACCTGCTGGACTACGACGGGGACATCGACCTCGACGTGGAGGCAGGCCGTGCGGTGGTGAGCATCGACGGCGGCGAAGACCTGGAGAAGCTGGTCGGCAGCCGCGGTCAGGTGCTGGAGTCGCTGCAGGAGCTGACTCGGCTCGCGGTGCAGCAGGAGACCGGCGTCCGCAGCCGACTGATGCTGGACGTCGCCGGCTGGCGGGCGGGCCGTCGGCAGGAGCTGACGGAGCTCGGGCGGTCGACCGCCGAGGGCGTGCTGGAGAGCGGCAAGGAGGCGCGACTGCGCCCGATGACCCCGTTCGAGCGGAAGATCATCCACGACGCGGTCGCGGCCGTCGACGGTGTCCACAGCGAGAGTGAAGGCGAAGAGCCCAACCGCAAGGTCGTCGTCTTCAAGAGCTAAGAGAATGGACGGCTCGTTCTGCGTGGCGGTGCGGGTGCCGGCTGCGAGGGCGGGCCAAGCGGCTGCGCCGCTTGCGAATGGCTCGGGTGGCATCTGGTTGAGCTTCGCAGTTGCGGTTGGTTGAACTGAATATCCTGATCCGGTGCTCCTGTCCGATACGGCAGGAGCACCGGTGTGTTTGGGTCGTGTTCCACGTGAAACATCGTCGAACGCGGCACCCCTCCCCGCCGGCCTGCGAGCCCGAAGCGGTGGGTTTCACGTGAAACGTGGGTTGATGCTTGGCTGCGGAGCGCAATCCGGCAGGCTTAGGTCAGACACCTGGTTCCACGTGAAACATCGGGGTGAATGCTTTGTCCGAAGGTGTGCCGGCGGCGGCGCAGGTCGTGTTCGGTGAGCGAGTGGCGTTGGCCGAACGGTTCTACGACCTGCTCCAGGAGCACGGAATCCGCCGCGGATTGATCGGTCCGCGCGAGTTGGACCGGCTCTGGGAAAGACATTTGTTGAACTCTGCGGTCATTGCGGAGTTGCTGCCACCGAATTGCCGGGTGTTGGACGTAGGCTCTGGGGCGGGGCTGCCGGGCATCCCGTTGGCGATCGCCCGCCCGGATCTCAGCCTGACCCTGTTGGAGCCGATGGCTCGACGGGTGACGTGGTTGCAGGAAGTCATCACCGAGTTGGCGCTCACCGTCGAGGTGGTGCGCGGACGTGCCGAGGAGGGCCCGGTGCGCGAACGGCTGGCCGATCAGGACGCCGTGACCGCGCGCGCCGTGGCACCGATGGAACGGCTCGCGAAGTGGTGCGTCCCGCTGCTGCGGACGGGCGGCCGGCTGCTCGCAATGAAAGGCGAGAGTGCGGCGGAAGAACTCGAACGGGACGCCGCGGCGATCGCCGCGGTCGGTGGCGGCCCCGGCGAGGTGGTTTCGTGCGGCGTCGGCGTGCTCGAAGTGCCGACGACCGTCGTCGTGGTGGAGCGGGTCTCGGCGGCCCGAAATGCGTCCGGTCGGCGTCGTGACGGTGCACGTCGAACGAGAAAGGATCGTGGACGGTGAATCCGGAGTCAAACGGATCGGGTCGTGTTTCACGTGAAACGAAGGGACGTGCAATGGGCGGGCTGCGGTTTCCCTCCGGGCCGGGTAGCGACCCGTCGATGAGCAGCTTCGGCAGGGACGACATCGGCTGGACTCCGATCATGGAGGAGGCCCAGCGGGCGACCCGGGTGCTGCACCCGGAGGCCCTGGAACTCCCCCGCCCCAGCCGCCGGCGGATCATCACCGTGGCGAACCAGAAGGGCGGCGTCGGCAAGACGACGAGCACGGTGAACCTCGCCGCCGGGCTCGCGCTGCACGGGCTCAAGGTGTTGGTCATCGACCTCGACCCGCAGGGCAACGCGAGTACCGCGCTGGGCGTCGAGCACCGCTCCGGCGTGCCGTCGGTGTACGAGGTGCTGCTCGGCGAAATCAACATCGCCGACGCGGCGGCGCAGAGCACCCAGTCGAAGAACCTGTGGTGCGTGCCGGCGACGATCGACCTGGCGGGCTCGGAGATCGAGCTCGTGACCATGGTGGCGCGCGAGGGCCGGCTGAAGGAGGCGCTGAACTCCGAGGCGGTGGAGCAGCTCGCGCCCGACTACGTCTTCATCGACTGCCCGCCGTCGCTGGGCCTGCTCACGGTGAACGCGATGGTCGCCGCGCACGAGGTGCTGATCCCGATCCAGTGCGAGTACTACGCGCTGGAGGGCCTGGGGCAGCTGCTCCGCAACATCGAGCTGGTGCAGGCGCACCTGAACCCGGCGCTCTGGGTGTCGACGATCCTGCTGACGATGTACGACGGGCGAACCAAGCTGGCGGACCAGGTGACCGCCGAGGTGCGCGGGCACTTCGGCGACCTGGCGCTGCGGACGGTCATCCCGCGCAGCGTGAAGATCTCTGAGGCGCCGGGCTTCGGCCAGACGGTGCTGACGTACGACCCGGGCTCGCGCGGGTCGATGAGCTACCTGGACGCCGCTCGGGAGATCGCCGAGCGGGGGGCCGAGAGGAAGACAGCATGACCGAGCGTCGAGGTGGTCTCGGCCGCGGCATCGCCGCGCTGATCCCCAGCGGTCCCCCGGCCGGCGCTCCCCCGGCCGGCGCTCCCCCGGCTGGCGCCGACGGCGCCGCGCTGCGCAGTCCGGTGCTCCGCGGCGCGCCGAGCGCCGAGCCGGTGGAGGAGTCGGTTTCACGTGAAACCGGCGGCACCGTGGCCGGCGCGGTCTACCGCGAGATCGCCATCTCCGCGATCACGCCGAACCCCAAGCAGCCGCGCCAGGTCTTCGACGAGGAGGCGCTGCAGGAGCTGCAGCACTCCATCCGCGAGTTCGGCCTGATGCAGCCCATCGTGGTCCGCGAGCTCGGGACCGATCAGTTCGAGCTGATCATGGGCGAGCGCCGGTGGCGCGCCTCGCAGTTGGCCGGGCTGGAGTTCATCCCGGCCATCGTCCGCAAGACGCAGGACGACGAGCTGCTCCGGGACGCATTGCTGGAGAACATCCACCGGGTTCAGCTCAACCCGCTCGAAGAGGCGTCGGCCTACCAGCAGCTGCTGGAGGAGTTCGGCGTGACGCACGACGAGCTGGCCGACCGGATCGGCCGCAGCCGCCCGGTCATCTCCAACACCATCCGCCTGCTGCGGCTGCCGATGGCGGTGCAGCGCCGGGTGGCGGCCGGGGTCCTCTCGGCCGGGCACGCCCGCGCTCTGCTCAGCCTGGAGGACGCCGGAGCCCAGGAGGACCTCGCGAAGCGGATCGTCGCGGAGTGCATGTCGGTCCGCGCGACGGAGGAAGCGGTGACGCTCCAGAAGTCGGCGGCGCCCGCGAAGGAGAAGCCGGCGGCGAAGAAGCCGATCCAGGCCCCGGGCTTCGAGCGGCTGGCCGATCGGCTGTCGAACCACTTCGACACGAGGGTCAAGGTGGAGCGCGGCAAGCGGAAGGGGCGGATCGTCGTCGAGTTCGGGTCCGTAGACGATCTTGAACGGGTCACAGAGTTGATCTTGGGTGAACATGCCCGTGGACTCGACGATCAATGACACCGGGGTCTTTCGTCACGGTGACGATGACTTTGAGTGATTGAAAACCACGATTAGTGTTCAAAACAAGAGGGCCGGTCTCATTGGAGACCGGCCCTCTTGTTTCACGTGAAACGGCGGATCACCGCGATCGCGCGATCGCCCGCTCGACGAGAGTCGCGAAGACCTCCCCCAGCGACCGGCCGGCGGCCTCGACCGCCATCGGCAGCAGGGAGGTCTCGGTCAGCCCGGGCGACACGTTGACTTCGAGGAAGTGCGGCGTCCCGTTGCGGTCGATGATCGCGTCGGTCCGGGAGACGTCGCGGAGCCCGAGCAGCCGGTGTGCGGCGATCGCCAACTCGCCCGCAGCGGCGGCGGCCTCCGGCGAGACCTCGGCGGGTGCGCGGTAGCTCGTGAGCCCGGCGGTGTATCGGGCGGTGTAGTCGTAAACCCCGTCCGCCGGTTCGATCTGCACCGCGGGCAGCGCCTCCGGGCCGTCCGGCCCGTCGATGACGGTGATCGCCACCTCGGTGCCCTCCACGAACTGCTCGACGAGCACCGCGTCCCCGTAGGACAGCGCGCCCACCATCGCCGACGGGAGCTCCGCGGCGTCGCGCACCACGTGCGCGCCCAGCGCCGACCCGCCCTGGTCCGGCTTGAGCATCAACGGCAGGCCGAGCTTGGCCACGAGCGCGTCCAGCACCGCCTGCGCGCCGAGCTCGCGGAAGGTGGCGTGCGGCAGCGCGACCCAGTCCGGGGTGGCCAGTCCTGCGCGCGCCAGCTCGGCCTTGGCGGTGGGCTTGTCCCACGCCCTGCGGCACGCGTGCGGGCCGGTGCCGACGTACGGGACGCCGATCATGTCCAGCACGGCCTGAACGGCGCCGTTCTCCCCTTCCCCGCCGTGGAGGGCGACCACGACCGCATCGGGGCGCTCCTGCTCGATGCGGGACAGCAGTCGGGCGTCCGCATCCCACTCCGCGACGGTCACGCCGACCGACCGCAGCGCGGCGGACAATCGACGCCCGGAGCGCAACGACACCTCGCGCTCGTGCGACAGCCCTCCGGCGAGCACGGCAACCCAGCGATCAGACACTCAGCACACCCCTGGAAAGTAGTAGTCCACTGTGCTCAGGAAGACTCCTGGTGCACAGTGGACTGTTTTCTCGTTTCGGATCACACGGATTGGCAGGCGAGATCCGTCCCACCGCACTGTGACGTCAGGCAAGCGGCGAAGCCGCTTTCCGCCACGCACGCAACCGGCACCGCCGCGGGTTCTCAGATGTCGTCTCGCGAGGACAGCCCCGATGCCGCGTATTTGGTCATACACAAGTCGGGGATCCCGCAGTCGAGACGGCGTCTGAGGTTCCGCTGAGGGACCACCTACGCAAACCAGCCAGCGAACCCTTTTCCTGCCAGGATTCGGCGAAAACTTTACGCCGTGTCGGGCGACGGAGCCTGCGGGCCTTGGACGCTGCGCTGGGGCACCGTGCCGAAGGTGCGGACCAGTTCCATCTCCTCGGTCAGCGTGTTCGCCAATCGCCGCACGCCCTCGCGGATCCGCTCCGGCGTCGGGTAGCAGAACGACAGCCGCATCTGCCGGCTGCCGAACCCGTCGTGGTAGAAGCCGGTGCCCGACACGTACGCGACGCGCTGGGTCACCGCGCGGGGCAGCATCGCCTTCGTGTCCACGCCTTCCGGGACGGTCAGCCAGACGAAGAATCCGCCGTCCGGGCGCGTCCACGTGCAACCCGGGGGCATGTACTGCTCCAGCGCGCTGAGCATCGCGTCGCGGCGCTCGCGGTACTGCTCCTGGAAGATCTTGATCTGCCCCTGCCAGTCGTGCGTGCTCAGGTAGCGGGACACGATCATCTGGTTCAGCGTGGGCGGGCACAGCGTGGCCGACTCCGCGGTCAGCACCAGCTTCTCCCGGATCGCGTGCGGCGCCAGCACCCAGCCGACCCGCAGGCCCGAGGCGAAGGTCTTGGAGAACGAACCGAGGTACACGACGTTGTCCGCGTCCATGCTGCGCAGCGCCGGGAGCGCCTGACCGTCGAAGCCGAGCAGGCCGTACGGGTTGTCCTCCACCACCAGGATGCCGTGCTGGGCGCAGATCTCCAGGATCTCGGCACGCCGCGGCAGGGCCAGCGTGATGCCGCCCGGGTTGTGGAAGTTCGGGATCGTGTAGAGGAACTTGATCCGCTTGCCCTGGGCGTTCACGTTGGCGATGGCCTGGCGCAGCGCGTCGGGCTGCAGGCCGTCGTCGTCCATCGCGACGTGCACGACCTCGGCCTGGTAGGCGGCGAACGCGCCGAGCGCACCGACGTAGGACGGGCCCTCGGCGAGGATGACGTCGCCCGGGTCGCAGAAGATCCGGGTGACCATGTCCAGGGCCATCTGGGAGCCCGCGGTGACCATCACGTCGTCCGGGTGGGCGGAGATCCCCTCCAGCGCCATGACGTCGCAGATCTGCTCGCGCAGCTCCGGAACGCCGTGCGCGGAGCCGTACTGCAGCGCCACCTGGCCGTCGACGGAGATCAACCGGGCGACCTCGGCGGCCAGCGAGTCCAGCGGCAGCGCGGCGAGGTTCGGCATGCCGCCGGCCAGGGATACCACCTCGGGGCGGCTGGCGACGGCGAAGAGAGCTCGGATCTCGGAGGCGGTCATCCCAGCGGTCCGCTCGGCGTAGTGCGCCCGGTACGCGTCCAGGTTGCGTGCGGGCTTCTCGGGCGAGCTGGGCTGTTCCGGCTTGGCCGGCTGGCTTCCGTGATCCGACATATCGCGCTCCGGTTTCGGTTGTGCGCTCCGGTCATCCCATGGGGACGATCGGGCGATTCTATAGGTCCTATCGCCACAACCCCCTCGACATGTAACCAGCACCTCGCTGGAAGAGGGTTTTCCAGGCTCGTTCTGCGTGGCGGTGCGGGTAGCGGCCCCCTGCGGGAGTTGCAGACGCCGTCTGGACTCCGGGATCCCCGACATGCGTATGACCCGCCATCGAGGGTGTCCTCGCCAGGCGACGTCTGAGAACCCGCGGCGGTGCAAGTTGCGAGGGTGGGCTAAGCGGCTGCGCCGCTTGCGGCAGCTCTCGCACATGCCGCGCAGGGCGTCGCGGCGGCGGTTGTTCAGATGGCTCTGGTGGTTGGGTTGATGGTGGCGCCGATGGTCGTGCCGGTTCCCGCCACCAAACCGACTGGGCGGTAACCCATCTCACCCCATCGAGTCGCTGACGGTGAGCGCTGGCGCTTCCGGTCGCGGCCTGCGGCGGCTTATCCTGGCGACATTCCCGCCGGATGTGCGCGGGTTCGTGCGGGTTTCCAGGAGGTCAGGTGTCGCGACGCGTCGTCGGCGTCACGCTGGACAACCTCGACCACCTGCCCCAGCGGTGTCGCCGATGCGTTTTCTGGGAGTTGGCGCCGCACGTCCGGGAGCAGGCCGAGGAGTTCGGCGAGACCGAACTGGAGAAGGAAGCTTGGGTCTCCAGCGTGCTGCTGGAGTGGGGTTCCTGCGGCCGCATCATCTACGTGGACGGGCTGCCGGCGGGCTATGCCATGTACGCCCCGCCCGCGGCCGTGCCACGTGCCGGAGCCTTCCCCACCGCCCCGGTGAGCGCCGATGCGGTGCTGCTCACTGCGCTGCGCGTGCAGCCCGAGTACGAGCACGGCGGGCTGGGGCGCGTACTGGTGCAGAACGTGGCGAAGGACCTGACCCGGCGCGGCGTGAAGGCCGTGGAGGCGTTCGGAGACCTGACGGGCTCGGTCTCGGGCTGCGTGATCCCGGCCGGATTCCTGCAGCAGGTGGGCTTCAAGACGGTCCGCCAGCACCCCAAGTGGCCGCGGATGCGGCTGGAACTGCGCACCGCGATCTCCTGGAAGGAAGACGTGGAAGCGGCGCTGGAGCGGCTGCTGAGCTCGGTGACGATCAAAACGGCGGAACCGATGGTCGGCGGCGCCTGACCCGCACCCGCGACCACCTGCGACCCACGCCCCAGGTGCTCTGGCGTCCGGAGTGGTCAAGTCACCAAGTCGCCAAGTCACCAAGTCGACAAATCCCCACCGGAACTTCCGCATCGCAGAACCCGGGTTTCGTTCGCCGCAATTTCAATGGAAATCGGACCTTCGATTTCCATTGAAATTTCGGTCGACCGGGGAGACCAGGCGTGGTCAGGCGCCTTCGGCGCGGGCGAGCTCGTGGCGCAGCAGGTCGTCGAAGGTGAAGGTGCCCGTGGGCTGGTCGTCCTTGCCCAGCAGGTACAGCCGCTTCACCGCGACCAGCAGGCCCTCCGCCACGACGTCCCGGAACGCCGGGTCCAGCAGCCGGCTGCGGTCCCGGGCGTTGGTCAGGTAGCCGATCTCCATCCGCACCGCGGGCATCCGGGTCAGCCGCAACACGTCCCAGGTCTTCGGGTGCGTGTGGCAGTCCCGCAGCCCCGTGCGGGCGACGATCTCGCGCTGCAGGAAGCCGGCCAGTGCCTCCCCCACGGTGGACGTGGTGCCGTTGCCGGTGCCGAAGTGGAAGCTGGCCACGCCCTCCGCCAGCGGCGACCGGTTGGCGTCGATGTGCAGCGACAGGAACATGTCGGCGCCGGCCTCGTTGGCGAAGCCGGCCCGGTCGGCGTCCGGCGGGCTCGCGTTGAGGCCGCGGGTGATCAGCGCTTCCATCCCGGTGGCGACCATCCGGCCTTCCAGCCGGCGGGCCAGGTCCCAGGTCAGGTCGGCCTCGTGCACGTTGCCCAGGCAGACCCCGCGGTCCGCGCCGCCGTGCCCTGGATCGATCACGATGCGCTTGCCACGCAGCCGCGGTCCAGCGCGCCGGACCTTCTCCTGCTCCCGCAGGAACACCGGTCGCCCGCCACGGACCTTCGGCGCGAGCTGCTTGAGCGCCCGCAGCGTGCCCGGCCCGCAGATGCCGTCCGGGTTCAGCCCGTAGTCACGCTGGAAGCTGCGCAGTGCCTGCTCGGTCTCCCGGCCGAAGATGCCGTCCGGGCGGCCCGCGTCGAAGCCGAGCTCCAGCAGCCGCTCCTGCAGCGCGAAGACGTCGTCGCCGCTGATCGGCTTGGACACCAGGAAGGCCAGCGAGCGGTCGCCGAGCCGCCAGCGCGCGTCCGTCAGCGCCCGGTACGTCGCCGGGCCGACGACGCCGTCCGTGATCAACCCGCGTTGTTGCTGGAAGACCCGGACCGCTTGTTCCACCGCTTCGTCGTAGATCACCGGTCCCGTCCGACCGTTGGACGGAAGTAGACCCAACGCCGCAAGAGTGTTCTTGATCTCGGCAACGGCCGGACCGACGTCACCGCGGTGGAGCAGCTGCATGCACTCCTCGCTCGATTCAGGCGCCGGTTTTGGCACCGACGCGAAGGATGGCCGGGGATACCCGGGGTCCTGTTCTGCGTGCCGGGTCCGGAAGGCGGACCCGTCGGGTCATTGTGCCTTGTGTACCGGGACCCGGCGCTGCGGCCCACGGCCACCGGGGCGGACGTGCGACAACGGTCCGTGGGTGGATGATCTCGTTGAGTGCGCGAAAACACGATCCCGCCGTCACTGTCCTATCGGAGAGACGGCGGGACCGCGTTATTCGGTTGCGTCAGATGGAGTCCGATTTCACAGGTAATCGGACAGGTCGGACTCGAGCGCGGCCTTCGGCTTGGCGCCGACGATCTGCTTGACCGGCTGGCCCTTGTCGAACAGCAGCAGGGTCGGGATCGACATCACCTGGTAGTCGCGCTGCAGGCTGGGGTTGGCGTCGATGTCCAGCTTGGCGACGACGATCTTGTCCTTGTGCTCACCGGCGATCTGCTCGAGCACCGGGGCGACCATCTTGCACGGGCCGCACCAGGTGGCCCAGAAGTCGACCAGGACCGGCTTGTCGCTTTCCAGGACCTTTTCCTTGAACGTGCTCTCGTCGACGACCACCGTGTTGGTGTCGGCCATGTTCCTTCTCCCTATCGGTTTGGTGCTGCCTGGAGTCAGTTCGCCGAGGGCCCGTAGCCGCCACCGACGAGCTCGGCGGCCATCTCGGCCTGGGGCACGTCGTGCTCGGCGAGCCAGCGCTCGGCGTCCATGGCCGCGGAGCAGCCGGAACCCGCGGCGGTGATCGCCTGCCGGTAGGTGTGGTCCACCAGGTCGCCCGCGGCGAACACGCCGGGGAGGCCGGTGTGCGTGGTGGGCTGCTGGACCTGCACGTAGCCCTCGTCGTCCACGCTGACCTGGTCGCGCACCAGCTCGCTGCGCGGGTCGTGGCCGATGGCGACGAACATGCCGCTCACGTCCAGATCGGAGGCCTCGCCGGTGATGGTGTCGCGCAGCTTGAGGCTGCTGACGGTGGTGTCGCCGACGACCTCGGTGACCGCCTTGTTGGTCAGCCACTTGATCTTCTCGTTGGCCCGGGCCCGCTCCAGCATGATCTTGGAGGCGCGGAACTCCTCGCGGCGGTGGATGATCGTCACCGACCGCGCGAAGCGGGTCAGGAAGGTGGCCTCCTCCATCGCCGAGTCACCGCCGCCGATGACGGCGATGTCCTGGTCGCGGAAGAAGAACCCGTCGCAGGTGGCGCAGGCGGAGACGCCGCGGCCGAGCAGCCGCTCCTCGCCGGGCACGCCGAGGTAGCGGGCGGCCGCGCCCATCGCCAGGATGACGGCCTTCGCGCGGTACTCCACGCCGTTGGCCAGCACGGTTTTCACCTCGCCGGTCAGGTCGAGGCGTTCGACGTCCTCGGCCCGCAGCTCGGCGCCGAAGCGCTCGGCCTGGGACCGCATCTCCTGCATCAGGTCGGGGCCCATGATCCCTTCCCGGAAGCCCGGGAAGTTCTCCACTTCGGTGGTGGTCATCAACGCGCCACCGAACTGGGTGCCCTCGAAGACGAGTGGTTCGAGTTCCGCCCGTGCGGCGTACACCGCAGCGGTGTACCCGGCAGGGCCAGAGCCCACGATGATCACGTTGCGGACGTCGTCAGTCACCGCGCCCCTTCCGTCGTAGCGTCTCCGCCGCGCTCGGCGCGCGACCGTACCCGGCTCAACGCGATCCTATTCGGGTCTGTTCCCGATCACGGAGAGGCGGTGCGGCAGGGCACAGCGAAGCCGACTCCCGTCCCATGGACCGGGAGCCGGCGTGGCTCTGCGGCCGGGCGCGGGTCGAGCACCCGGCCGCCAGCACGTGGCTTCGACCTTCGTCTTTGAAACGCCGAAGGCGTTTAGCCCACCTACGCAACTCGCACCGCCGCGGGTTCTCAGACGTCGCCTGGCGAGGACAGCCCCGATGCCGCGTATTTGGTCATACGTAAGTCGGGGATCCCACAGCCAGGCGGCGTCTGTAACTCCCGCAGGGGGGCCGCCACCAGCACCGCCACGCAAAACGAGCCCGAAACAGTTCTCAGCCGCCGAAGGTGGAGTCCGAGATCTTGGCCGGGTTGCCCGGGCCGCAGTCGGGTCCGACCGCTAAGAGGCGGAACTTGCCGAGGCCGCCTCCGGGCAGGATCAGCAGCTGGGCAGGGTTCCCGTTGAGCGTGATCTCCCGCGCCCCGAGCGGCTTGCCGCCCGTGACGCCGTTGGCCTGCAGGCAGCCGATGAGCCGCTGCGGATCGGCCAGCGCGCTGCTGTACTGCTCCGAGTTCATGATCTCGCCGAACTGCTCGCCGTTCAGCGTGACCTGATCACCCTGCAGCGCCAGCGGCGCGGGTCTGCCGGTCGTCGCGCCGGGCTGCGCCTGGTTGCTGTCGGAGCTCGTGCTGTTCGGCAGGACCGAGAACACCACGGCGGCGGCCGCCGCGGCCACGCCGACCAGTCCGGCGCCCAGCGTGAACTTCCGCCGGCGGCGCTGCTTGGCCGCCGCGAAGTCGATCACCTGGCCGCCCTCCTCGGCGGCTGGTGCGGGCTGCGGGGCAGCGGGCTCGGCAGGTGCCGCAGCACCGCTCTGCTCCTGGGCCCAAGCCCGGACCTCGTCCTCCAGCGCGGCGTCGATGCGTGCCGCGACGTCGTCCGGAATCGTCAGTGGCGGCAGTGCCGCCAGATCGGAACTGGTGGCGTCCAATGCCGCCAGGATCTCCCGTGCCTCCGGGTCGTCCTGGACCTGGACGCGCAGTTGATCGGCGGTCTGCTGGTCCAGCACCCCCGCGTGCAGATCGGCCAGCAGGTCCAGGGACCACGGTGGTCCCTGCGGCGCCCCCGTGCGCCGTTGTTCACCACTCATCGTCCCTCCCGTCGACGGATGGCCATCGCGTCATCTGGGACGTTCGCATCTGCACTTGGGTTCCGCAGGTGCCCCAGAAGTTTGGCGAGTTTGGCCCGACCACGTGCGCACCGGCTCTTGACGGTGCCCTCCGCAACGCCCAACATCACCGCGGTCTCCGCCACGGAGTATCCCTCCACGTCCACCAGGACGATCGCAGAGCGTTGATCTTCGGGGAGTTCGGCGAGCGCCTCCTGGACGGCCATCCTGGTGTCCTGTTCGGCGATCGCATCGCGCGGCACCGCCGGTTCGGTGGGGCCGGTTTCCGGAAGGGGGACGGTGGGACGGGCCTGGCGGCGGCGGATCCGGTCGAGGCAGGCGTTCACCACGATCCGGTGCAGCCAGGTGGTCACCTGGGATTCGGCGCGGAACGATGACGCATTGCGGAAGGCCGAGATCATCGCGTCCTGAAGCGCATCCGCGGCGTCTTCGTGATCGCGCATGGTCCGCAGCGCAACCGCCCACAGCCGATCCCGATGTCGGCGGAAGAGCTCGGAGAACGCATGTGGATCTCCGTTGGTATGCGCCGCTATGAGTTCGGCGTCCGAGCTGACGGGGACAGACACGGAACAGAACTTTACTGTTCGTGTGAATCGGCACACCCGCCCCACTGACGAGTGACGGATCTCCCGTGCTCAGGCGTCGTTGCCAACGGGGTCGGGTCGGCTTCGGATCGAGCGATTCGGCGTCGCTCTGCAGAGGCTGTTCGGAAGCGGCGCGGGGACGGTCTGGATGACCTTAGGTACACGCGATCGGCGGTTGGCTATGGTGCCTCGGCCTCGCCAAAATCTCTCTGCTGCGCAGCGTACTGGGGCTCGCTGGGAGTGACTTTTCTGCGGAGAGACTGGGGTTTGCTGCGTCCAGCCAACGTGAACAGGCCATTGCAGCTCGTCAAGAGGTGAATTGAATTTGCTGAAGAAGTTTGGTGCGGTGATCGCCGCATGTACTTTCACCGCCCTGATCTCGGTTCCCGCCGATGCTTCGGTTGGATCGGCCGAGCAGGCCGATGTGTCTCCCAAGGCACTTCTGGTCTGCTCGCACCCGACCTTCGGCACATTGAACGTTCGAGAGGCCCCGTCGACCGGCAGCAGGGTCGTCCGCCGCATCGACGGCTGCGGGGCCCGGACCGAGTACCCAGCGCTGGAGGGCGAGTCGTACTGGTGTGATGAGCACCGCGGCGGCCGCACTTGGATGAAGGCGTTCGACTTGAACACGAACGCGTACATCGGCTGGTTCGCCGAGTACTGCGCGAGCATTCAGTAGTTCGATCGTTGCTTCGTCCCCGCACAGCCGTCGTGCGGGGACGAAGTGCGTTCAGCCTGCGGTGCCGTTGACCGTGATCTCGTTGATCTGGGCGGCGTACCCGCCGTCCTTGGAGATCAGCTGCTTGATCACGACCAGGATCTGCTGCACCGGAGCGCTCGCGTTCAGCTTGATCGGGGTGTCGCCGTTGCCCAGCGTCGCCGATCCCAGCAGCGTGCCGCCGTCCGCGCTCGGCGTCCCCTCGACTGTCCGGACTTCGACGACGGTGCCGGCGCTCGCCGAATTGATCAGGATCTCCTGCGGCACCGCGGCGTGGTCGAAGGTCAGCACGGCACCCGTTCCAGGGCTGATCCCGCCGGGGCCGAGCTGCTGGTTGTAGCGGGAGGTTCCCCAATCGGTGGCCGGGTTGCCGTCGATGATGTTGCGGAGCCTGCCCGGGTTGTCCGGCGAACCGTTGCCGCTGAACTGCGTCGCGTTGTTGACCGGGATCTTGATCAGATTCGCCGAGGGCTGATCGGGCGGTTGCTGGCCGCCGGGGTGGTTGCCGGATTCGCCGATGATCTGGCCCGTGCCGCGGTTGGTGTTGTTCTCGGTGAACATGCCGATCAGGGACGCCGCGATCCAGCCGACCACCAGCAGCGTGGCCACCGCGAGGACGCCGACGCTGATCATCAGCTTCTTGCGCTTCACCTGGTCCGGCTTGGGGTCCTCGCGCCGCCAGACCTCGTTGCTCTCGGTGGACTGCCCGCTCTGCCCCACCGTGCTGGTGTTTTCGAAGGTCGCGTGCTGCTCCAGCACGCGGAGCACGGCGGCACCGGTGCGGACGCCGCCGGTGGTGCCCGTCGAGTCGGGGTTGCCCAGCGCGCGCACCGCGACCGTGGACAGCTCCAGCGGCACGGTCGGGCGCAGCGTGCGCGGCGCGACCAGGTTGCCGTCGGGGCCGGTCGGGGCGGCTGGCAGGCCCTCGGGCGCGGGGCCGAGCGCCCAGCGACCGGTGAGCAGCAGGTACAGCGCGGAGCCGAGGCCGCGCACGTCGTCGCTGGAGGTGGCCTGCGCCATCGGGCCGGGGAAGGCCATCCGGATCTCGCCGTCCGGCGTGACGCGGATCCGCTGCGGGTGGTCGGCGCCCAGCACCAGCCCGGCGTGGTGCGCCGCCTCGACCGCGGCGGCCAGCGGCTGCAGCAGCCGGGCCGCGGTGCCGGGCGGCAGCGGGCCCTCGGCGACCAGGTCGAGCAGGTCGGTGCCGTGGGTCCACTCGGCGATCACGATGCCGAGCACGCCGGTCGGATCGCTGGAGGACTGCGTGACGACGTCGAGCACCCGCGCGACGCCGATGTGGTTGAAGGTGCTGGCGTGCATCGCGCGTTCCAGGGTCCGGCGCGCGTTCGACGCCGCCTCGGCGTCCGAGCGGTCGCCGACCAGGACCGTGAGCGCGACATCCCGTCCGAGCACACCGTCCTTGGCCCGCCACAGCTGCACGTTGCAGCGATCGTCGACGCCGACCTGGGAAAGGAGCCGATACCGGCCATGATCCAGTACGCGGCCAGGGTGCAGCGCCTGCTCGGTCGAACCCTCGTCGCCGGACTCGTCGCGTTCCGCCGCGATCTGCTCGGTGGGTTTGCTGGTCACCTTCCCTCTCCCGCTCCTCCCGGTCCGCAAGGGGTTGCGTGCCACCCCTATTCCCCACGGAAGGAGACTTCGCCAACGAGGGTACGTGACGCGGAAGTCAGCGACGACGCAGCAAACCGGTGAGCCGCCCGATCGCCGGCTGGAGTTCCGTCACCCGCAGCAAGGACATCAGGCCGAAGATCGCCGCGAAACCGACCAGCACGCCGACGATCAGCTGCAACCACCCCGTTCCCGCGCCGGCGGTTCCGGGGATCAGCGCGTCCACGCCGAGCGTGCTCGCCCAGGCGACTAGCCCACCCAGCACCGAGGCCGTCAACGTTTTTGCCAGTGTGACAAGGAAACGCCGGCTGCCCAGCGGGCCGAGCCGGTGCCGCAGCCAGGCTTCGCCGACCAGCCAACCGACCACGAACGTGAACGAGTTGACGAAGCACAGGCCGAACACCACGTGCTCGGGCGCGAGCACCGAGGGCAGCGCGAAGGCCATCAGCACCTTCACGACGGTCATCACGACCATGATCAGGGTGGGGGTGCGCGCGTCGTTGAACGCGTTGAACGTGCGCATCTGCATCATCGTCAGCGCGTAGGGCAGCACGCCGAACGCGGAGACGGCCAGGCCGAGCCCGAGGGTGTTGGCCTGTTCGAGCAGGTCTGGCTTGGCCGTCGTGAAAAGGGCCACCGCCAGCGGTACGCCGAGCGCGGTCATGACCGCGCTGATCGGCAACAAGGTCACAGTGGACAGTCGGTTGCCCAGCGACAGGTCGCCGATCACCTTGGCGTTGTCGCCGTCCGCGGCGGCGGCGCTCATCCGCGGCAGGATCGCGGTCATGATCGAGAAGCCGATCACGCCGTAGGGCAGCTGCAGCAGCATCCACGCGTAGGTGTAGGTCGACAGCGCGCCGCCGGCGGCACCGGTGGCCACCCGGGTGAGCGCCCAGAGCCCCACCTGGCTGACCGCCACGTAACCGAGCATCCACAGCGCGAGCCCGCCGAACTCCGACAACCGCGGATCCCAGCCCCACCGCCAGCGGAACCGGAATCCGGTCTTGCGCAGCGCCGGCACCTGCACCGCGGCCTGGCAGACCACGCCGAGGGTGACGCCGACGCCCAGCACGAGCAGGTGCGCGTCGGTCATCGACACCGGGTCGATCGTGAGCCGCCCCGGCAGCAGCACGTAGGCGCCGATGGTGGCGATCACGACCAGGTTGTTCACCACCGGTGCCCAGGCCGGCGGGCTGAAGATCTGCTTCGCCTGCAGGATCGCGCCGACCAGCGCGCTGATGCCATAGAAGAAGATCTGCGGGAGCAGCAGGTACGCGAAGGCGCTGACCAGATCCCGGTTGGAGGCGTCGGATTCGGTGACCAGCGCCCAGGTCAGGATCGGCGTGCAGAGCATCGCCACCAGCGTGCCGAGCGCCAGGACCACCGTGGCCAGCGTCATCAGCGTCTGGACGAACCGCTCACCGCCGTCGGCGTCGGACTTCTTCGCCCGCACCAGCACGGGCACCACGACGCTGGTCAGCACACCGCCGATGAGCAGCTCGAAGACCATGTTCGGCATCGTGTTGGCCACGTTGAACGAGTCGTTCTCGACCGCGAAGCCGATCGCCCCGGCCAGCATCAGCTTCCACAGGAAGCCGGTGATCCGGCTGGTCAGGGTGGCGATGGCCATCGATCCGCTGGCCTTGAGCAGCGACGGCTTGCCGGGCGAGACCGGGCGGATGACCTGCGTTTGCTCGGTGGCCTGCTCCGCGGCCTGGTTGATGCCGGGCTCCGGCGGCACCGCCGGGATCGGCTGGGTCTCCGCGACGTGCCAGCCGCGCGGTGCTCCCGGCGCCTGGGGCATCGCGCTGGGGCGGCGGATCGGCGCGGTCGGTCGGGCGTCGGGGAGTGGTGCCGGGCGCGGCGCGGGCCTGGGCGGTCCGGGGTTACCACCGAACCGTCCGGCATCCCTGTCTCGGTTCACTGCCTCAAATCCTTCGCCCCTCGGCACACCGAGTGCACGCACCGGTCCTGTCGTTCGATCGAGGTCCACACCTACGAGTGATGGGCGTGGCCCCGCTCAGGATCTCAGTTCCGGTTCCGATCACCGTCGGTGGTGGCGATGTGGGGGGCTTCCGGCGTGCTGTCCTGCGGCGCGCCGTTCGTCGCTGCGTCGGTGGGTTCCACCGGCTCAGCGGCGTCGGCCGAGGCGGCCGTCTCGGCCCGGCGGCGCCTGGCCAGGGCCCGTTTGATGATCCGCATCGCCGACATCAGCACCAGCACCGCGGCGGCGATCCCGGTGAGCATCGGGATCAGCGAGCCGTAGTTGGTGGATTCGATCTGCAGCCGCTTGGTGGTGTCGAACTGGGTCCCGCCCTGGGGAGTGGTGACGGTCACGTCGATGGTGAACTTGCCGGCCCGCTGCGCGTTGGTCGGCAGCCAGACCGGCCGGCGCCCGTTGGCCGGGACGGTGACCGGGCCGCCGAAGTCGTGCTGGACCTGGACGCCGGGCACCTGCGGGATGCGGAACACGACACTGACCGTGATCGGCAGGTCGTTGACCACGGTCAGCGGGATTGGGCTGTCGGCCGAATCGATCCGCGTGACCTGGCCTTCGAAGTACTCGACGCGGACCTGCCTGAGCACGTCGTTGATCGCGCCGGTCGCCCGGTCCACCCACTGGCGCGCGGCGTCGGGCTTGCCGCGCCAGGCGCTGGCGGTGCCGCGGAGCAGGCCGTTGCGCAGCGGCGTGGTGACCTGGCCGCGCTGGACGGGGCTGGACCGCTCCTCCTGGGAGGACACGTAGAGGTCGCCGACCTTGAAGTTCTGCGCGGCGAGCTGGTCGAGCACCGGCTGCGGGATCTCCGCCGAACCGGCGTCCACCGGGTAGTCGAGGTCGGCCTCCGGCAGCGTGGCCGGGTCCGGCTCGGGCACCGGGGTGAGCCGGATCAGCCCGGCCTCGTGCAGCTGCTGCATGCCATCGAGCAGGGCGCGCAGGTCGTCGCCGCGGAGGTTCCAGCGACGCGGCGGCGCCAGCACCGAGGTGGCGCCCGGCACCTGGCCCTGCGTCGCGCGGAACGCCAGCGCGCCGAGTGCGTTCTGAGCGGACAGCTGCCCGTTCTGCGGCGGCGACAGCGTGGTGACCTTCAGCTCCGTGTCGTGCAGCGGGTCGAGCGCGCTGGTCAGCAGCGGGTCGATCGGGACGGCGGCCATGTTCTGGCCGCGCACCCGGACCGGCGACAACGATCCGGCGGGGAGGTTCAGCGCCCGCGGCTCCAGCAGTGCGGTGCGGGGCAGATCCGCGATCGCCGGATCGGCCAGCGAGCCCTCCACCGGCCAGAGCAGGCCGCGCGGTTCGACGCCCAGGATGTTGGGGTCGCGCAACAGGCTGGCGCCGTCCAGCGCGCCCTTGACCAGGTCGGGGAGCCCGGCGCGGCCGAGCGCCACGATGTCGGCGTCGGCGTAGGGCAGCGCCATCACGCAGCGCCCATTGGTGGCCTCGCGCAGCTTGCTCAGCCACAGGCCGGCGGCGCCGGCGCCGATGCCCTCGACCAGCGAGTTGTCGGGCTGGCGCACCAGGTAGCCGTCCTTCATGGCGCGGGCGGTGATCAGCAGGTCCGGGTCGACCGCGAAGCACAGGGCGTTGCCCACCGGCGAGCCGGGGCCCGCGCGGTCGGTCACCGCCTGCACTAGGTCGTAGAGCCGGCCGCCGGGCGCGAGCGAGGCGGAGAGCTGGTCGTCCACCAGCACCGCGGGCATGCCGCCGATGGCCTCCCGCTCCAGCCGCGGGAAGTCGACGATCGGCACCAGCATGCTGGTCTCGGTCGGCTGCCCCGGGCGTGCCTGCTCGCCGCCCGGGGTGGCGAGCACCGGCAGCAGGAACTGGGCCTGGGCGATGCGCGCGCGGCCGCCGCCGCTGGGCGCGCCGTTGACGTTGACCAGCAGCGGGTACACGCCGGGCTGGCTGAGCTGCAGGGAGTTGGGGCCGGTCAGCGGGATGCGGAGCTCGACGGGGATCTGCTGGCCGGGCGCGAGCCGGTCGGCGACCGAGGTGAACGCGGGCTCGGTGACGGTGGCCGGGTCGTCGCGCAACGCGCGCTGGACCGCGGGCTCGGTGGTGGTCGCGTTGCCGCGCTGGACGCGGGCCTCGACGTTGTTGATCTGGTGATCGCTGGTGTTGGTCAGCCGGCCGGTGATGACGACCTCGCCGGGCGAACCGGCACCCACCACGGATGGCGTGATCTTGGTCACGTCGAGCACGGTCGGAGACTCGCCCTGCGCGGCCGCCTGCGGCGCCGGGACCAGCGGAACCATCGCGCACAGCAACACCGCGACCAGCGCGGCAAGCAGAAACCTCACCCCGGCTCCGTTCCGCTACCTCGTGCCGGCCGGGCCCCGAGCCGCTCGCCCGCCTCGCTTGCTTCGCCGTCGCGCAGGCTCAGCGCGCGGCGCACCAGCCGACGTTCGTCGGCGTAGGCCAGTACCTCGTCCAGTTCACCAAGCGGCACCCACGCCACCTCGGTGACCTCCACGTCCTCGTCGGAAAGCTCTCCGCCCACCGCATCCAGCAGGAAGTGGTGCACGGTCTTGTGTATGCGCCGGTTGCCCGCGACGAACCAGTAGTCGATCGTGCCTATCGGGGCCACCACCCGGCCGATGATGCCGGTCTCCTCGGCGACCTCGCGCACCGCGGTCTGTTCCGCGGTCTCGCCCGCCTCGATGTGGCCCTTCGGCAGCGACCAGAGCAGTCGTCCCTTGCGGTCCAGCCTCCCGATGATCGCAGCGCGGCCTTCGACGCCGTTCACCACCAGCCCACCGGCCGAGGTCTCGTCGACGGTCCGCAGCCTGCGCCGCCGGCGCCGGTTCCGACGCCCCGGCTGGGTACCGCCGGAGCGGCCGGGCGACGGGGGCATGCCGCCGATGGTAGTGCGATCAGCGCCTCCGAGTGGAGCTGGTCGCTCGGCGAACGGCCGTCGCCGGCGGCCCCGGCGACCTCCCGCGATCCCGTTCGCGCGGCCGGGTCAACCGGCTGCTCCGCTCGTCCGGCGCCGGAGTGGCCGAGTGCGCATGCGCGCATGCCGCAGGTAGCCGGTGGGGGCCTCCTGAGCAGCCGATACCCTGGTACATCGTGTCCCCTTCCTCACCGCACCACGACTCCGCCACGCCCGCCGAGCTGCAGGCTCGGGAGCGCCAAGCGCAGCGCAACGCCGTCGTGGAGCTGGTGAAGGTCGCACCGATCGCCGAGGAGCTCGCGCAGCGCTTCGCCGCCGCGGGCCACCGGCTGTACCTGGTCGGCGGCAGCGTGCGGGACGCGCTGCTGGGCCGGCTGGGCACCGACCTGGACTTCACCACCGACGCCCACCCGGAGCAGGTCCGCGAGCTGCTGACCGGCTGGGCGGAGACGATCTGGGACACCGGGATCCAGTTCGGCACGCTCGGCGCATACCGGCACGGCACGACCGTGGAGATCACGACGTTCCGCGCCGACACCTACGACCGGGTCAGCCGCAATCCCGACGTCGCCTTCGGCGACACCATCGAGGGCGACCTCGTGCGCCGCGACTTCACCGTGAACGCGATGGCCATCGAGCTGCCGGCCCGCACGTTCGTCGACCTGCACGGCGGGATGGCCGACCTGGCGGAGCGGCGGCTGGACACCCCGGCCGCGCCGGAGGACTCCTTCGCCGACGACCCGCTGCGGATGCTGCGCGCCGCCCGCTTCGTCTCGCAGCTCGGCTTCACCGCTGCCGACCGGGTGGTTACGGCGATGACCGACATGGCCACCCAGATCACCCGGATCACCCCGGAGCGGGTGCAGGTCGAGCTGTCCAAGCTGCTGTGCGGCGAGCACCCGCGGCGCGGCATCGAGCTGCTGGTGGAGACCGGGCTGGCCGACCACGTGCTGCCCGAGGTGCCGGCCATGAAGCTGGAGATCGACGAGCACCACCAGCACAAGGACGTCTACCGGCACTCGCTGACCGTGCTGGACCAGGCGATCGACCTGGAGAAGGCGGAAGATCCGGACGGCGCGCCGGACCTGGTGCTGCGGCTGGCGGCGTTACTGCACGACATCGGCAAGCCGGCGACCCGCCGGTTCGAGTCGGGCGGCGGCGTGAGCTTCCACCACCACGAGGTCGTCGGCGCGAAGATGGTCCGCAAGCGGCTGCGCGCGCTGCGCTACCCGAAGGACGTCATCAAGGACGTCGCCGACCTGGTGTTCCTGCACCTGCGCTTCCACGGCTACAGCGACGGCCAGTGGACCGACTCGGCGGTGCGCCGCTACGTCAACGACGCCGGCCCGCTGCTGCCCCGGCTGCACAAGCTGGTGCGCGCGGACTGCACGACCCGGAACAAGCGCAAGGCGTCGGCACTGCAGCGGGCGTACGACGACCTGGAGGAGCGGATCGCGCGGATCGCCGCGGCAGAGGACCTGGCGAAGGTCCGCCCGGACCTGGACGGCAACGAGATCATCCGGCTGCTCGGCGTCGAGCCCGGGCCGGTCGTGGGCCAGGCCTGGAAGCACCTGAAAGAGCTACGCCTGGACCGCGGCCCGATGTCCCACGACGAGGCCGTCGAGGAGCTGTTCAACTGGGCTCGCGAACAGGGCATCGAGGTTCCCTGAGCCATCGGTCCTCGGCACCGCCCACCTGTCCGGTGGAGACGTATCCGCAGGTCGGAAGGTTTTAATATTAATGAAGAGTAAGTTTCCCTGTGATCGCTGATTGCTGAGCAGTCGTTGTTGCCGGGATCCGGGCTCCCCTGGCGGTGCCGGCGGACCTGGTTTCGGTCAGGGTGGTTCGTGCACGGGCAACCAGTGAGATCATGCGATGGTGGGATCAGACGCGGACGTGGAACCGGGGACGCTGCTCGTCGCTGCCCCACAGCTGCTGGACCGGAACTTCCGGCGGACGGTGGTCTACGTGATCCACCACCGCGCCGAGGGCACCCTGGGCGTCGTGCTGAACCGGCCGAGCGAGGTGGCGGTGCACGACGTGCTGCCGAAGTGGGGCGAGCACGCGAGCGAGCCGCAGTCGCTGTTCGTCGGCGGGCCGGTGGAACAGCGCACGGCGATCTGCCTGGCCGCGCTCCGCGCGGGCCAGGACGTCGGGGCGATCACGGGCATGGTCGGCGTCCGCGGGCCGGTCGGCCTGGTCGACCTCGACGGCGATCCCGCCGAACTGGTCCCCCGGGCCCGCGGCCTCCGGTTCTTCGCCGGTTACGCCGGCTGGGAGCCCGGCCAGCTCGCCGGGGAGATCGACCGCGGCGACTGGATCGTCGTGCCGGCCCTGCCGGACGACGTCATCGCCGACCCGGGCACCGAGCTCTGGGGCCGGGTCCTCCGCCGCCAGGGCCCGCCGCTGGCCTTCCTCGCCACCCACCCCGGCGACGTCAAGCTCAACTAGTCCCCGGACCTGTGGATTGATGGGTGAGTTATCCCCAGATCTGAGAGTTATCCACAGAGTTGTGGACAGCTTCCTGTGGACACGTGGAGATCTTGCGCATGTCCTCGTTCTGCCACAGCCCGGCCCGGGCGAACTGGGCGGCGAGCACCGAGTTGAGCAGCTCGTCGCAGGAGACGATCTGGCGTTCGGCCCGGATCACGTGGTCGGTCCAGCAGCCGCGCCGCCTCGTGCAGCAGGTCGAACCGTTCCGGCGGCACCTCGAGCCAGACGAAGGCGTCCGGCGGCACGCCGCGCAGCGCGTCGAGAAAGTCAGCTCTGCTTGGGCACGCCGCAGCAGCCGCCCGCGCAGCCACCGCAGCCGGCGGCGGGCACCGGCGCGGGCATCGCCTCGGCGGCGCGGTTGCCGACCACACCGCCGACGGTCATCAGCGCGAAGGCGCCGACCAGCCCGAACACCGCGACCATCACGACGCTGGAGGTGGCGGCCAGCATCGGCATCGAGACACCGGCGAGCACCGCGATCGCGCCGCCCGCCAGCATCGCGGGCCCAGCGGCCCGGTTGGCGAGCTCGAAAGCGTCCTCGCTGCGCATGGCGGCGGGGGTGCGGACACCGATGTAGCGGTTGCGGACCAGTTGGCCGCGCAGCCCGCGGAAACCGAGGAACAGCAGCGCTGCCCCGCCGAGGACCAGGAGCGCGCAGAGGATCACCTGAACAGCGAACACCCCGACAGCGTAAGCCGCCACCTCATCGCTACCTGCCGGACACCCTGGTCAGGTGTGCTGACCCACATGGCGAAGAAGATTGTCCCGGCCGGTCTGCTGGCCGTCTCACTGCTGGTCGCCGCGGCGGCACCGGCGGCGGCGAAGACCGACGAGGTCGCTCTGGTGGGCGAGCTGACCCTGCCGCACGCGATGGAGTTCGACGGCACCACGGTCGGCGGCCTCTCCGGCATCGACTACAACCCGCGCACCGGCGAATGGGTGCTGATCAGCGACGACCGCTCGGATCGGCAGCCCGCGCGGTTCTACACCGCGCGCTTCGACGACGGCGGCTTCCGGCTGACCGCCACCTTGCCGTTGCTGCGGCCGGACGGCACGACCTACCCGAAGGGCACCGTGGACCCGGAGGACGTCCGCTGGGATCCGTGGTCCGGCACGATCTGGTGGACCAGCGAGGGTGAGCGGGCCGGGCAGCTGATCGATCCGTCGATCTCCAGCGTCGGCGCGGGCGGCCACTCCGCCCACGAACTGCCGCTGCCGGCGAATCTGCGGATGGAGCCGACCGCCGGGCCGAAGCAGAACGAGGTGCTGGAGGGCCTGACGTTCGCCGCCGGCGGCAGCCGGGTGGTCACCGCGATGGAGGGGCCGCTGCTGCAGGACGGCGAGTCGCCGACCGTCGAGCACGGCGCGCTGTCCCGGATCACCGTGCAGTCCCGGTCCGGCTGGGTGCAGGGCCAGTACGCCTACCCGCTGGACCCGGTGTTCGCCGAGTCCCCCACCGGCGGTTTCGCCAACAACGGCGTCAGCGCGCTGCTGGCCGACCGCGACGGGTACCTGGTGGCGGAGCGCTCGTTCGTGACCGGCGTCGGCAACTCGATCCGGATCTACCGGATCACCACCCGCGGCGCGACGGACGTGCAGCACGTCTCGTCGCTGCCGGACGCGGAGGTGCGCCCGGTCCGCAAGGAGCTGGTGGCCGACCTCGCCGACCTGGGGCTGAGCACGATCGACAACGTCGAGGGCATGACCTGGGGCCCGCGGCTACCGGACGGCCGCCGCAGCCTGGTGCTGGTCAGCGACGACAACTTCGCCCCGAACCAGACCACGCAGGTAATCACGTTGTCCGTGAGGTAGCCCCAGATTCAGTCATTCAGCGGGAAGTCGCCGGCACCTATGAGCTGCCCGAGGCGGTACTTGAGCCGTTCCGCGGTGTCGGCGATTTCGTCCTGCAGAGCAAGCTGCTCATCGAGGCTGGACATGATCTCGGTGATCGCCTCCTGCTGATCCAGCGGAGGCAGCCAGATTGGCAACTGCCGCATGGTCTTGGCGCTCAGGCTCGGGATCGTCGTTCGGGAACAGTGTTCGTCCATCCAGTCCTGCGCCCACTCTGCGGCGAGGTAGTGGAGCAGGTAGTGGTTGCTCAGTTCTGGCCCGTTGGGTCGCAGCCGGAGGAAACCCGGACCGAACAGCGAATCCCTGTGTTCGCCTGTGACAAGCGCGGTCCGGCCGATAGTGCCGGTTCGCGAGCACAGGATGTCACCGGTCTTGAGCAGGTAGCGGGCCAGCCTCTCTCGCGCGATCGGGTCGACGCGTTCCAAATCCTCCTGCACGAGCCGATTCCGGCGCAGGCTACGCGGAGTCAGAACCGGTATCCCGGCCGCGTCCGCAGGGATTTCGCGAAGCATGCCGCTCGGCCCGGCGAGCACGTCACAGACCTCGCTGAGCAGCACAGTCGGAGGCGCCGGGCGGCTGTTCCTCGTCGCGAGGCTTGCCAGGTCAACGCGGTCGAGCTGCCGCGAGACCAGGTTCTTCAGCACCGCCGAGCGGTGGGTCAACTCCGACAGTTGCTGATGCTGTCCGGTTACGTCGGTTGCGAACTCCGTCGAGTGGAACCGGGCCTGTGGGCTGGACAGGTATATCGCTGGCTGCAGCTGGTAGTCCTGCCGACTGATCTCCGAGAGGTGGACGGTGCGAGCGAATCCCGGTTCGAGCACCGCCTCCCCTAGGCGATGCTGCCGGTGGACTGCGGTGATCTCGTCAATTTCCGCATCCGTCAACTCGCGCAGGACTCGGCTGGTCGCGCGGCCGCGGTCCTTGGCACTGACGAAGAGCACCCGATCGTCGGATTGCGACGGTGCGCGCAACAGCCAGAGGTCAACCGGGATACCGGTGGATCGGAAAAGACCCCGGGGTAGTTCGATCACGGCCTCGACCGTCTGCGCGTCGATCAGTTGGCGACGGATGTCTGCTTCCACGCCACCGGCGAACGTCGCGGCAGGAGCCATCACAACAGCTGCCCGACCGGCTGGTGCCAGCTTGTCGATGACGTGCTGGATCCACGCGAAGTTGGCGCGGTTGCGCTGCGGTGTTCCGTACCGCCAGCGCGGATCGGTTAGCTGCTCCGCCCAGTCCCGCATGGCGAACGGCGGATTGGTCATGATTACGTCGAACTTCCGGTCACGATCCACGTCGTGCTGGAGCACGTTGCAGGGCCCGTCACCGAGGTCGGCATCGATATCGCGCATCGCCAAGCGCATGCGCGCTATCTGCCAGGAAAACGGGGCCAACGCTCGGCCGGTGATCTTCCCCCGTGCGCCGGGTCGGTCGGCTGCGGCGGCCAGGAAGCTGCCGTTGCCGCAGCACGGGTCGTAGATCGTTTCGCCACCGGTTGGCTGCAGCAACTCGGTGACGGTCCGGACGATCGAGCGCGGGGTGTGGAATTCGCTGGTCATTTGGAACTCAGCGAAGTCCTCCAGCAGATCGTCGAGAAGAGTGGTCGTGCTGTTCTCTGCGTCCTTGATCAGGTCGAGGCTCTCAACGATCTGCATGGCACGACTCGGATCGATCTCCTCGACGAAGCGCAGTCCGAGTTTCTCCAGCTGAGCGAGTGTTCGGCGCATCCGTTCGCTTCCCATTGGACGCTGCAGCTCGGCGCGGATGACTTTCCATTGCTCGCCTGCTCGAGCTTGCAGCAGACCTAGCATCAACTCCTGGTAGTTGGCCCGTGCGGCGGCTCCACGCAGTTCGTGAAGCCCGGAGATCGCGAATTTCCGTACCTCGGCGGCGGGGTCGGCCTTCGGTGGTGCGAGTCGAGATGGCAGCGTGCCCGCGAGGCCCAGCGCGCGACGGAAGCGATCGCCGTAGGTGGTGCCTTCCGGCTCGTCCGCTTGCCGCTTGTCTCGAGGTACGCGGCGTTTGTCGAGCCATGCCGCGACCTCCAGCGCGGAGAAGCTTCCGTCCGGCGCGGCTGGGAAGTCGGGGTTGCGTTCTCGCCAGTTGCTCACGGCGGCGCGTCCGACGCCCGCGGCGCGGGCGATTTCGCTGGCGGAGAGCCGATTGGTCATCGCGCACTACCAAGGTCGGGCCGCTCGGCGAGCACCTGTGGCACGCGGTCGAAGCGTCTGGTCTCCACCTTGAGCGTGGTCGACAGGTAGCCGAGCAAGCGGTAGATGCCGTTGTGGTATCCCAGCAGGCGCCGGTTGAAGATCGGTTCGTAGTGCATGATCCGGTTTCGGAAGTGCCGCACTGGGTCGAGTTCGTCGTGCAACTTCCTGCGCCGGTCGGAGAAGCTCGGGAACGCGCGGTGCAGCGCGGGCACCCAGAGCTTGCGGTCGTAGCCGCCGCCACGGCTGACCAGCGACACCCAGAAACCAAAGGTCAACGCGGCCACAATGTCATCTGCCGAAGTGGCACGGCCCTGCAGATCGAGCCGCTTCTTGAGTTTGGCTTCGGTTTCCTGGATCTTCGCCTGCCCATTGCGGTCGAGAGAGACCACTTCCCACCAGCGTTCGCTGCCGAAGTGGTCTCGCAGCGTTTCATGCATGGCGTTGCGAAGCGCGACCTCGAGCCAGTGCAGCGGGCTGTAGAAGGCAGCGCAGACCGACAGATTCCACTGGTACAGGCGGAACGCCGCGTCCACGTCACCGGCGGTCTCCGCCAGATACGGCGTCATGCGCGCGGGTGACAGCGTCTTGAGCACCCATTCGGCAGAGTCGCCGGACATCGTTTTCCCCCAGGTGTTCGGTCGGTTCGTGTTAAGCTCGGGCATGTAGGCCCCGGGTCCGCCTCTGCGCCAGTGCGCATGCCGCCCGGGGCATTTTCATTCCTGCGGTTCGCGACGCTCGGTTTCGTCGGCCACAGGGTTCGCTGCTGCATCAGTAGATCACTGTTCTCCCCAACAGTCAAAGCGCATCACGGTGCGCGAATCTGTGAACAACCCGTGGTGTGAACGGAACGGCGAAGGCCGGAATCACGCAGGTGATCACGTTGTCCGTGAGGTGAGGTGCGTTACCCTGGGCTCGTGAGCACGCGTCTGCTTCTTGCGAGGCCGCGTTGAACGTCCGGTAGCGACGCTTCGACGCGGCGACCCCTCATGCCCACCAGGGCCTGGGGGGTTTTCCATTTTCGGGAGGCGGCACACTAAGAGCGCATGACCCGCGCGTTCGGGCGAGAAGGCAGGGAAGGACGCAACACGATGAGTGGCCAGGCAGAGGGCTCGACGACCGGGGTTGCCGAAGAGGTCCCGCAGTTCCGCTACACAGCGGAAACGGCGACCGAGATCGAGCAGCGTTGGCAGCGACTCTGGGAGGAGCGCGGTACGTTCCACGCGCCGAACCCCGTCGGGTCACTCAAGGGCGACGTCCCCGAGGACAAGCTGTTCGTCCAGGACATGTTCCCCTATCCCTCCGGCGCCGGGCTGCACGTCGGCCACCCGCTGGGCTTCATCGGCACCGACGTCTACGCCCGCTACCACCGGATGCTGGGCCGCAACGTGCTGCACACGATGGGCTTCGACTCGTTCGGCCTGCCTGCCGAGCAGTACGCGGTGCAGACCGGCACGCACCCGCGGACCACGACCGAGCAGAACATCGAGCGCTACCTGGGGCAGATCCGCCGGCTGGGCCTGGGCCACGACGAGCGCCGCCGCGTCGCGACCACCGACATCGAGTTCTACCGCTGGACGCAGTGGATCTTCCTGCAGGTCTTCAACTCCTGGTACGACACCGAGGCCAACGGCGGCAAGGGCCGCGCCCGGCCGATCGGCGAGCTGGTCGAGCAGTTCGCCACCGGTGAGCGCGCCACCCCGGACGACCGCCCGTGGGGCGAGCTGACCGACGGCGAGCAGCGCCGGGTCGTCGACTCGTACCGGCTGGCCTACCTGTCCGAGGCGCCGGTGAACTGGGCGCCCGGCCTGGGCACCGTGGTCGCGAACGAGGAGGTCACCGCCGACGGGCTGACCGAGCGCGGCAACTTCCCGGTGTTCCGCCGCAACCTCAAGCAGTGGATGATGCGGATCACCGCCTACGCCGACCGCCTGGTCGACGACCTGGACCGGCTGGACTGGTCGGACAAGGTCAAGACCATGCAGCGGAACTGGATCGGCCGCTCGCAGGGCGCCAACGTCCGGTTCCCGCTGGACGGTTCGGCCGACCACATCGAGGTGTTCACCACCCGCCCGGACACCTTGTTCGGCGTGACCTACATGGTGCTGGCGCCGGAGCACCCGCTGGTCGACGAGCTGACCGCGACCGCGTGGCCGGCGGAGGTCGACGACCGCTGGACCGGCGGGGCGGCGACCCCGGCGGAAGCGGTCGCGCAGTACCGGCGCGCGGCATCGATGAAGTCCGACCTGGACCGCCAGGAGAACAAGGAGAAGACCGGCGTCTTCACCGGTGCCTGGGCGACGAACCCGGTCAACGGCAGCCAGATCCCGGTGTTCATCGCCGACTACGTGCTGATGGGCTACGGCACCGGCGCGATCATGGCGGTTCCCGGCCAGGACCAGCGCGACTGGGACTTCGCGTCCGTCTTCCGCCTGCCGATCATCCGCACGGTGCAGCCGTCGGACGGCTTCGACGGCGACGCGTTCACCGGCGACGGCCCGGCGATCAACTCGGCCTCGGAGACCACCGGGCTGAGCCTGGACGGCCTGGACATCGCCGACGCGAAGAAGACGGTCATCGCCTGGCTGGAGGATCACGGCCACGGCCGGGGCACCGTCCAGTACAAGCTGCGCGACTGGCTGTTCGCGCGGCAGCGCTACTGGGGCGAGCCGTTCCCGATCGTCTACGGCGAGGACGGCATCCCGCGCGGGCTGCCGGAGGACCAGCTGCCGGTCGAGCTGCCCGAGGTGGAGGACTACTCGCCGCGCACCTTCGAACCGGAGGACGCCGACAGCGAGCCGGCGCCGCCGCTGGCCAAGGCCACCGACTGGGCCGAGGTGGAGCTGGACCTGGGCGACGGGCTGAAGCACTACAAGCGGGACACCAACGTGATGCCGCAGTGGGCCGGTTCCTGCTGGTACCAGCTGCGCTACATCGACCCGGACAACTCGGAGCGGTTCGTCGACCCGGCCAACGAGCAGTACTGGATGGGCAAGCGCCCGGAGCTGCACGGCCCCAACGACCCGGGCGGCGTCGACCTGTACATCGGCGGCATGGAGCACGCGGTGCTGCACCTGCTGTACTCCCGCTTCTGGCACAAGGTGCTGCACGACCTGGGCTACCTGCAGTCGGAGGAGCCGTACCGGCGGCTGTACAACCAGGGCTACATCCAGGCCTACGCGTACACCGACTCGCGCGGTGTGTACGTCCCGGCCGAGGAGGTGGAGGAGCGTGACGGCAAGTTCTTCCACAACGGCCAGGAGGTCAACCGCGAGTTCGGGAAGATGGGCAAGAGCCTGAAGAACTCCGTCTCCCCGGACGAGATGGCCGACTCCTACGGCGCGGACACGCTGCGGCTGTACGAGATGGCGATGGGCCCGCTGGAGGCCTCGCGGCCGTGGGCGACCAAGGACGTCATCGGCTCGCACCGGTTCCTGCAGCGGCTGTGGCGCAACGTCGTCGACGAGAACACCGGCGAGCTGCGGCTGACCGACGAGCAGCCGGACACCGAGATGCTGCGCGCGCTGCACAAGACCATCGCCGGGGTCCGGGAGGACTACTCGGCGCTGCGGTTCAACACCGCGGTGGCGAAGCTGATCGAGTTCAACAACCGGATCACCAAGGCGTACTCGTCGGCGGCGGGCACGCCGCAGTCGGTGGTGGAGCCGCTGGTGCTGATGGTCGCGCCGCTGACGCCGCACCTGGCCGAGGAGCTGTGGGCCCGGCTGGGGCACGGCGACAGCCTGGCGCACGGCCCGTTCCCGGTGGCCGACGAGCAGTACCTGGTCGAGGACACGCTGGAGTACCCGATCCAGGTCAACGGCAAGGTTCGGTCCCGCGTCGTGGTGTCGGCGTCGGCCGACCAGGACGCCGTCAAGGCGGCCGCGCTGGCGGACGAGAAGATCGTCGCGGCGCTGGACGGCAAGGACCCGCGAAAGGTCATCGTCGTCCCAGGCCGCCTGGTCAACGTCGTCGCCTGAGCCCGCCCGGTCGAAGGGCGCCTTCTCGGTGAAGGCGCCCTTCGTCGGGAGCTCATCGGCTCTTCGCGGGCTGCAGGCGGTTCAGGGGGCCGTCGTTGAGCAGGGCCTTGACCTGCTCCGCGCCGGTGACCGGAAGTCCGTCGCGGTCGAGGAGCCCGACCTGGACCAGCAGCGATGCCTGGTCCCAGTAGACGTGCTCGTAGGCCACCTTGCCGTTCGCGCACCCGATCACCGCCACCGCGGCGATCTCCACCCGGCGGCCGGTCGGGGCGATGCCGGGCAGCAGCGCGTCGATGACCCGGTCGTGGGTGAAGGTGATGACCATTTCGTCGACCACGCGCTCGGCGTCGGCCGTCCGCGACAAGCGGGTGATGTTGATGTCGTCGGGCCACTGGCCGATGAAGTGGTCGCGGTAGAACCGGGAAACGGCGGCCCGGCCGACGCCGCCCGCCGTGGTGGGGACGTGGTTGACCACGGGTTTCCTGGTCATCGTCGCCATCGTCGCGGCGACGTCCTTCATGACGAACTCGTCGGCCAAGTGCTCGTCGAAGATCGCGCCGAGATCGGTGTTGCCGGGGTCCGAGCTCATGCAACTGCACCTCCTGAACCTCGTGAGAACAGCGGGTGTCGAACTGCAACGGGGTGATTGCGGGTGGCCGCCGGTGCCGGCGCCCTAGTGATCTTCTGCCGCGTCCGGCCGATCCGCACTCCCCCAAGGGGACGCTCACCGGGTCCGGTGGCGCGGCGAGCTAGCTCACATGGCAGGGTTACTGGCGAGTAACTACGCTCGGAGTAGCCGGTACCGACGAGTGGAGGCCGCGATGGGAAGCTCCGGATTCGACGCACGTGAGCTCGCGACGCTGCTGGACGGCCGCTGGGCGGACGTCCGCGAGCAGGTCCGCGACACCCTCGACGGCGTCCCGCTGCCGCCGGCCGACGGCCTCGACACCGAGAGCCACCGCGCGCAGACCCTCGAACAGCTGCACCTGCTGGCCAAGTCCGGCATCACCGACCTCGGCTTCCCGGTCGCCTACGGCGGCCGCGGCGACACCGGCGGTTCCGTGGTGTCGCTGGAGATGCTGCCCGGCAACCTGTCCCTGATGGTCAAGGCCGGTGTCCAATGGGGACTGTTCGGCGGCGCGGTCGTCGCGCTGGGCACCGAGCGCCACCACGAGCGCTACCTGCGCGACATCATGAGCCTGGACCTGCCGGGCTGCTTCGCGATGACGGAGACCGGCCACGGCTCCGACGTGCAGAACCTGCGCACCACCGCCACGTACGACCCGGCGACGCAGGAATTCGTGGTGCACACGCCGCACGAGGCGGCGCGCAAGGAGTACATCGGCAACGCCGCGCGGGACGGCCGACTGGCGGTCGTCTTCGCGCAGCTGATCACCGGCAGCGAGAGCCACGGTGTGCACGCGCTGCTGGTGCCGATCCGGGACGAGGCCGGGCAGCCCGCGCCGGGCGTGCGGATCGAGGACTGCGGCCGCAAGGCCGGGCTCAACGGCGTCGACAACGGCCGGCTGTACTTCGACCAGGTGCGGGTGCCGCGCGAGGCGCTGCTCAACCGCTACGGCGACGTCGAACCGGACGGCACCTACCGCAGCCCGATCAGCAGCAAGGGCAAGCGGTTCTTCACCATGCTCGGCACCCTGATCCGCGGCCGGATCTCGGTCGCCGGCACCGCGGGCGGCGCGACCAAGCTGGCGCTGGAGATCGCCCTGCGCTACGGCGACGCCCGCCGCCAGTTCGAGCGGCCCGGTACCGGCGAGGAGGCCGTGGTGCTGGACTACCTGGCGCACCAGCGGAAGCTCCTGCCCGCGCTGGCGAAGACGTTCGCCCTGCACTTCGCGCAGGAAGAGCTGGTGGCCACCCTGCACGACGCGCCCAGCGGCGAGCGCGAGCAGCGCGAGCTGGAATCCCGCGCCGCGGGGCTGAAGGCGGTCTCGACCTGGCACGCGACGCAGACCATCCAGACCTGCCGCGAGGCCTGCGGCGGCGCGGGCTACCTGGCGGAGAACCAGCTGGCGCAGCTCAAGGCCGACACCGACGTGTTCACCACGTTCGAGGGTGACAACACGGTGCTGCTGCAGCTGGTCGCCAAGGGCCTGCTGACGAACTACAAGGACCAGTTCGACGACCTGGGCACGCTCGGCATGGCCAAGTTCATCGCCGACCAGTTCGTGGGCGCGGTGATCGAGCGGACCGCGACGCGTTCCCTGGTGCAGCGGATCATCGACGGCTCCGGCAAGGACGACATCCTCGACCGCGGTTGGCAGCTGAAGATGTTCGACGACCGCGAGCGGCACGTGCTCGACGGCCTGGGCCGGCGCCTGCGGAAGGCCAACCGCGACAACGCGTTCGAGGTCTTCAACAACGCGCAGGACCACGTGCTGCGCGCCGCTCGCGCGCACGTGGACCGCATCGTGCTGGAGGCGTTCGTCGCCGCGATCGAGCGCTGCCGCGACCGGCGCACCGCCGCGCTGCTGAACAAGCTCTGCGACCTGTACGTGCTGTCCAACATCGAGGCGGACCGCGCCTGGTTCCTGGAGCACGAGCGGATCTCGCCGCGCCGGTCGAAGGCGATCACGGAGGCGGTCAACGTGCTGTGCGGCCAGATCCGCCCGCACGCGGTGGACCTGGTGGCGGGCTTCGGCATCCCGCGCCAGTGGCTCACGGCCCCGATCGCCACGGGCGCGGAAGCCGACCGCCAAGACGCCCAGCGCGCGCACGACGCCCGGTGACCACCCGGATCTGACCGGCTCCGTCAGGCGCTGGGAGGGCTCCCGATTTTGCCTAAAATTGGGAGCCCTCCACCCACTGCAGGACCGGGATCCTCGCACATCGACCGGCAAATGTCCGATGTGGACGTAGGGTTCGCGGCGGCGCTGGTCAGCTGCGGAACAGGGCGTTGAAGCCGCCGAAGTCCACGGCGTCCGCGATCGATCCGTAGGTGCCGTGCTCCAGCGCCTCCCGAATCCCCTTGCGCGCCAAGGCGTACGCCGCCTGTGCCACCGCCGCGCCGAGGCTGATGCGGGCCGCTCCCGCCTCCGCCAGTTCCGCGACGGCAGGTGCGCCCGGCCCGGCCAGGACGTTCAGCGGCCGTTCGATGTTCTTCGCCAGCTCGGCGACCACCGCCAGATCGGTGATGCCGGGGACGAAGATCCCGGACGCCCCGGCCTCCGCGTAGGCGGCCGCCCGGCCGATGGCGTCGCGCAACCGCTCGGCCGGGTCGTCGTGGACCGGGCGCAGGAACGGGTCGGTGCGCGCGTTGATGAACAGCGGGATCTGCGCTTCGTCGGCCGCCGCGCGGGCAGCGGCGATGCGCGCGACCTGCTCCTCGACCGGGCGCAGGGACGGGCCGACGCCGTCTTCGATGTTGACGCCGATCGCGCCCGCCGCCAGCACCAGGCGGATGGTTTCCCCGACGCCGCCGGGGTTTTCGGCGAAGCCGCCTTCTACGTCCGCGGTGACCGGCAGGTCCACCGCGGCGGCGACGCGCGCGATGAGCTCGACGGCGAGCCCCCGGTCGAGCGCGTTGCCGTCCGCCGCGCCGAGGCTCCACGCGACGCCGGCGCTGGTGGTCGCCACCGCCGCGGCCCCGGCCTCCTCGACCAGCCGCGCGCTGGCCACGTCCCAGGCGTTCGCCAGGACCAGCGGGGCCCGGTCGGTGTGCAGCGAGTGGAAGAGTTCTGCCTTGTCCTGCTGGGTGATCGTCATGTTCCCAGTCCATCACGCTCGGGCGACAGGCGTTCTCCGCCGCGACCAGCGGATGAACAAGAAGTGGATCTCAGGTGGAACCGTGGCGGCTCCCGTGCGTCACAGGGAGGTACGACGGATGCCGAAATGTTTGAGAGGCACGATGTCCAACCTCCTCCGCAAAGTCGCGATCACCGCGGTCAGCGGTGCGTTCCTGCTCAGCACCGCTGCGACGACCACGGCCGCGGCCGAGGAAGGCGATGCCGACCAGGGCATCAAGTGCGAGACGCAAGCCGGCGGTAACGGCCCGTTCTACAGCGGCCTGTCGGCGTCGGAGGCCTACGACAAGGCCTTCGGCAAGGGCCCGGCGGTCCCGGGCCTGGACAAGTACACCCCGCAGGGCCTCGCGTCCTGGCACGACTGGGACGGCAGCGGCAACGACCTGCTGCTGGTGACGGAGTACGGCGAGAAGGGCCAGGACGCCCGCATCGTCGGCATCGACCCGAAGAGCGGCAAGCACGTCGGCACCATCGCCATCGCCGAGTCGCACGTCGGCGGCATCGCGGTCGGCAAGGGCTGGGCCTTCGTGCAGGGCCGCGACTCCGGCAAGTGGGACACGATCCGCAAGTACAAGCTGTCCGACATCAGGGATGCCATGAAGAAGGGCGGCGTCCCGTACGTCAAGCAGGACGGCCAGGGGCGCCGGGTGTACGCGGCGTCGTTCATCTCCAGCTACGGGGACACCCTGTACGCGGGCAAGTTCAACGACGGCGGCCGCGGCAAGATGTTCTCGTACAAGATCAACGACAACGGCTCGCTGACCACGGAGCACGGCTACGAGGTGCCCACCAAGACGCAGGGCCTGATGGTCACGAAGGACAAGTTCATCTTCAGCACGTCCTACGGCCGCGACAAGCGCAGCAACATCTTCGTGGTGGACAAGGGCGCGACGGACATCGACAAGCCGTCCACGAAGTGCTTCCGCGCCCCGAGCATGGCCGAGGGCATCACGGAGTACAAGGGCGATGCCTACCTGCTCTTCGAGTCGGGCTCCTACAAGTACCGCGACGCCCGCAACGTGATCGAGAACCTCCACAAGGGCAACATCTCGGCGATCACCAACGCTTGATCCCCCCAGGCGAAGCAGCGGCCCGAGCACCCCACGGGCCGCTGCTTCTTCTTTGTGCGGTGACGCGATTCCTCAGAGCGGGGTCAGCCGGGTCTCCACCGCGAGTTCGGTGCCGACCTGGCTCGCGATGGCGGTCACCAGTGCATCGATCGTCGAGCCGTCGGCGGTGCCGTGCACGGAGATTTGCAAGCCGGGCATCTCCCAGGTGAACTCGATCTCGAGCGCTGCGACGGCGATCCGATAGTCGCCGTCCTACCTGGCCGAACGTTGCCGCCGCATGCTCGCCACCGAATCTCCGCCCTACGTCGGCTAGTACCGGCTCGCCATCGAGGACCTGGTCGACGAATTCCACCCCCAAGGTCGTCGTCACCCTGGCCCCAACTGCTTTCCACCAGCCCTGAAGCGTTCTCCTATGGGCTGCGCCACAGATGAATTGATCTCCAGTGCGGTCGAAGTTCTAGCGTTTCGGGCGAACTTCGAACGGAGGGCGCAGATGAACGAACCGGTCGAGTTGCGCGGCGTTGGATGGGATTCGCGGTTGGTCGCGAGTACAGGTAGCGATGCGATGCCGTTCGCGCCGGCGGTCGTCGCCAGCGGGCGGACCGTCTGGCTTTCCGGTGCGACTGCCTTCCCGCTGCTGCCCGGCGATCCCGACCACTCGCGCGGCGACATCGCCGAGCAGACCCGCGCGTGCCTGGAGAACCTGCGGAAGGTGTGGAAGCCGCAGGCGGCACGGTCACCGACATCGTCAAGGTGACCATCTTCAACACCGACATGGACCGGCAGGCCGCCGTCAACGAGGTCTACCGCGATTTCTTCGGCGCGCACCACCCCGCGCGCAGCCACATCGGCGTGCAGCGCCTCGCCGACGCCGGGCTCAAGATCGAGGTCGAGGCGGTCGCCGTCATCGACTGACGGCGCGGGACTGCCACCCCGGCATGGCGCGCCGGGGTGGCAGGTTCGACGAGAACGTTCCGGTCTCGCCGAAGGATGCGGGGATCAGAAGTCGGTCCGGCCTTCGTTGAACGTGCCGTCCGGGTACATGATCAGGAAGTGGGTGAGCTGCCGCGCGCCCTCGACGGTCTTCGCGTCGTCCACGATGATCCGTACATTGTGGATGGTCTCCGGCGGGGCTCCGCCGCCGGTGATGTACGCGTCGCCGCTGCCCTCAGCGCCGTTTTCGCCCCACTTGGTCCAGGTGACGTTCTTGAACTGCACGTCCGAGGCGCCGCCGCTGGCGGAGTCCGGCAGGATCAGCTCCTTCGGCGAGGTCACCAACTTCTTCGTCGTGCCGTCCGGCGTGTAGCTGCTGATCGGGATGTCCTGCTCGGAAACGGACGTCGAGCCCGTGCCGTTGCCGGATTCCTTGCTGTCGTCCGAGCCGTTCTCGGTGGTATTGCCGGTCTCCGTGTTCTCGGGCGTGGTGCCGCCGCCGGAGCTCTGCGTCGCCTCGCTGTCCGAGGCGATCGAGCCGCCGGACGCGTTGATGCTGGGGGGCTGCGGGGCCTGCGGGGCAGAGCCCGTCCCCGTGGCGCACCCGCCGACGAACAGGGCGGCACCAACCGCCAACGCCGACACCAGAACCCGCCCCGACTTGTGGAACATCGTGCACCCTTTCCCGAGCATTTAGTCGATGTCCGTGGGACGCCCGGCGTGAGCGCGGGTTGATCGGGTACCGCGAAAAGATCGGCAACACCCCGGAACTTGCTCCGATCGGTCTACCCGAATGGACCGCTGGGGCGTTGAAGTCCCGATTTCGGGAACACGGGAGGACGCGACGCGCGCCGGGCGGGAACGCTTAGGCCAGGCCGGATTCGTGGGCCAGCTCGTGGAGCATCGAGTCGAAGAGGCGGTCGGCGTGCGTGAGGTCGAACGGGAAGCGACCGAAGACCTCCAGGGCCACGTGCCCGTACAAGCGGACCCACCAGCGCAGCAGGACGTACACCGCGTCCGGGCTCAGGGCTTCCGGCGGGACCTCGATGCCCTCGGTGGACAACGCCGCCGCCAAGGCGTCCCGCTGCGCCGACATGTCCGGTAACTCGAACGGCAGCCCCGCCGCGGAATCGATCTTCACGGCGCCTTCGGCCAGGAACGGGCCGACGATGCCCAGGAAGACGCCGGCGAACTGGTCCTGCCTGCGGCTGCCCTCCTCGCCCCGCGGCGTGGCGAAGACCAGCGCGAACTCCTCGGGGTGCGCCATCGCCCAGCCCCGGAACCCCCGGCAGACCGCGAAGATCTTGTCCAGGAATCCCCCGGCCGCCGGTTCCAGCGCCGCGTGCAGCTCGGTCGCCAGGTCGGCGCAGATGTCGTCGCAGAGCTGGTGCAGCAGGTCTTCGCGGGATTCGCAGTACCGGTACAGGGCCGGCGCCGTGATGCCCAGCTCGCGGGCGATCGCGCGCAGCGTGACCGCGTCGCTCCCGTGCTCGACGAGCAGCGCCCGCGCGTGCTGGCGGATTTCGAGCTCGGTGGCCGCGCGAACCCGCCCGCGTCGAGACACCTCGGTCATGTGCCACTCCCGTGTCGCTGTGGACGACCGTGATTGTGGCCCATCCGGACCCTCGCCCGGGGGCACGCGGCCGAATCCGCCACCGCGGACGTGCTCGGGAGGCGGCCCCCGGGGTGAGCATCGTCTCGCTCCGGCCCCGAATGCGGCGGTGTCGCGAATGATTCGGGGGCCCGCGATGTTGCAGCTCGTGGGGCAACGCCGCGAGACCGGCCCGGAGCCGCGCGGCGGCCAGCACGCATGACTGGAGGAGAAGAGATGACCGCCGTCGTCGAGGAAGTCGTCGTCTACACCCGGCCCGGCTGCCCGTTCTGCACCGCGCTGCGCGCCGGGCTGCGGCGCCAGGGCTTGGCCTTCACCGAGCTGGACATCTGGGAGGACCCAAGCGCGGCGGCGGTGGTCCGCTCCATCGCCGATGGCAACGAGACGGTGCCGACCGTGGTCGTGGGCGAGTGGCAGGCGGTCAACCCCTCGGCGAGCGAGGTGGTCTCCGCGGTCGCCGAGCAGGCGCCGCACCTGCTGCCGGAGCAGCAGCCCGGCAAGGTGGACGGTGCGCTGAAGGCCCTCGGCCTGCGCAAGGCCCGGGACTGAGCGCGCCGACGGGCTTTTCACTGGGGGCCGACCGCACGGGGGGCGTTGCGGCCGGCCCTCAGCAGGTTGTGATCGTCGGTGGCGCGATACCGGCGAGCAACAACCCGTTCAGTCTGACGCCCGACTGCTCCGAAAAGATCCATGTACGGCTGGAATTTAGCTCGAACGGTGGATCCCCGAACGGGATCGAACTGTGGTCGGCCAGGCATGATGCGAACGACCCGTTCTCCTCTGCTTCCGAGGTGAACGGGCCGTTCGCGGGTCTGGCGGCGGTGTCTTGGTGGCATGAACGCGGAATCACTCCGAAGACGGGGCAGCCCCGGTCTGAACGACCGGGGACTGCGCTGGGTGGGCCTGGCTGGTGTCGACGGGCTCGCCCGGGATGGGAACCGGCTTGCCGGGCAGTTCGTTCGTCGGCGGCGGGAGTCTGTCGGAGGCCGTCTCCGACGCGTCGCTCCTGCCCGTGCCGGGTTCGGAGAGCTGGCTGGCGAAGAGGTTCACGATCGCGGCCAGGGGCTCGGCGAACCAGTCGAGGCGTGGTTTCGTTTCGGTGATCTGAGTGCTCAATGCCATGTCCACAGCCTCCTGTTCCGGGGGTTGCGGTCGGATCCGTACGGCTACTCAGTTGTTACTCATCGGTAGTGGATTCAATGCGACATTCGGGGGACGTAAGAACCACTGTCGCCACGGGGCGTGTTCACGCTGGCCACGGCGTTCGGGCCGAACGGTGTACTCGTGCCTACGATCGCCCCAAAGCCCGAACGAGAAGGGTATGGTCTAGACCATGTCGCGTTTGACTGGTGTCGGAGTCAGCTCCGGCCGCGCCTCGGGGCCGGTCGCCCGGGTCGCCGATCCCCTGCCCGAACCGTCCGCCACTCCCGCGCCCACCGATCCGGCCGCCGACGCGGCCCGCATCCGGCCCGCCGCCGAGGCTGTCGCCGAGCGGCTGTTCGAGCGCGCCACCCGGGTCGAGGGCGACGCCAAGGCCGTGCTGGAGACCACCGCGGCGATGGCGCTCGACCCGGCGCTGACCTCGCAAGCCGAACAACTCGTCACCGGCCGCTCGATGCCCGCGCCGCGCGCGGTGTTCGAGGCGGCCAACGGCTTCGCCGAGGCGCTGAGCGCGGCGGGCGGCTACATGGCCGAACGCGCCCGCGACGTGCAGGACGTCCGCGACCGGATCATCGCCGAGCTGCACGGCGTGACGCCGCCCGGCGTGCCCGAGCTGGCGCAGCCCAGCGTGCTGCTGGCCCGCGACCTCGCCCCCGCCGACACCGCCGACCTCGACCCGAGCCTGGTGCTCGCGCTGGTCACCGAGGAGGGCGGCCCGACCAGCCACACCGCGATCCTGGCGCGAGCGCTGGGGATCCCGGCGGTGGTGGCGGTCCGCGGCGTGCTCGGGGTGCCCGGCGTGGCCGGCGCGATCGTGGACGGCGACAGCGGCGAGGTCGAGACCTCCGAGGAAGCGGTGCCCGCGCAGGCCGCGGAGCGCGCCGCGGCCAAGGAGTGGAACGGCGTCGGCGAGACCGCGGACGGCAAGCCGGTCAAGGTCATCGCCAACGTCGGATCGGGCGCCGACGCGCGCGCCGCCGTCGCGGCCGGTGCGCAGGGAGTCGGCCTGTTCCGCACCGAGTTCTGCTACCTCGGCGCGAGCGAGGAACCGGCCGTCGAGACGCAGCGGTCCGCGTACCACGAGGTCATCGCGCCGTTCGCGGGCAAGCCGGTCATCGTCCGCACGCTCGACGCCGGCGCGGACAAGCCGCTGGCGTTCCTCGACATGGGCGTGGAGCCGAACCCGGCGCTCGGCGTGCGCGGGCTGCGGGTCGCCTTCGACCGGCCCGACGTGCTGGAACGGCAGCTGGAGGCGATCGCCGCGGCCGCGGCCGACTCCGGCGCCGAGGTGTCCGTGATGGCCCCGATGGTCGCGACCGTCGACGAGGCCGCCTGGTTCGCCGCCCGGGTGCGGGCCGCGGGCCTGGCGCGGGCCGGCGTGATGATCGAGATCCCGGCGGCGGCGTTGAGCGCGGCGGAGATCCTCGGCGCGGTCGACTTCGTCAGCATCGGCACCAACGACCTCGCGCAGTACGTCTTCGCCGCCGACCGGCAGGCGGGCGCGCTCGCCGAGCTCAACGATCCCTGGCAGCCGGCGCTGCTGCGACTGATCGCGATGATCGGCCGGGCCGGGCGGGAGCTCGACAAGCCCGTCGGCGTGTGCGGCGAGGCCGCCTCCGACCCGCTGCTGGCCGGGGTGTTCGCGGGCCTCGGCGTGACCAGCCTGTCGATGGCCGCGGCGGCGGTCCCGGCGGTCGGCGCGGCGCTGGCCGAGCACCCGCTCGCGGCCTTCGAGCAGGCGGCGGAAGCGGCCCTCGCGGCGGCGACCCCGGCCCGCGCCCGGGAAGCGGTCCGGACGGTCCTCGCCTGATCGGCCGGGCTGCCCCTGCGCCTGGTGTGGAGTGAACGGACCGTTCGCCTCGATAGGCGAGGTGAACAGGCCGTTCACTTCATCCCCCGGCGTCGGTGGGCACTGGTGGTGTGGAGTGAACGGACCGTTCGTCTCGATAGGTGAGGTGAACAGGCCGTTCACTTCATCCGGCCAGTGCTCGGCGGAGCATCGACCGCGGTGCCGGAGCCGACCTGGAACGAGCTTTCGGGGTCAGGCCTGGGATCGGGCGAGGACCGGGCGGACCAGGTCGCGCAGGTTCGGCGACGGCTCGATGCCCAGCTCCCGGTCCAGCAGGCGCTCGTAGCGCTGGTAGTGGCGCACCGCCTGCGCCGGATTCGCCTGCTGCAGCAGCACCTTGACCACCGCGCAGTGCGCCGTTTCCCGGAACGGCTCCACCTGCGTCGCCGCCTGCGCGATCTCCAGCGCCGCCCCCAGATGGTGCGACTGCACCAGCCGCTCCGCGGCCACCTCCAGCGCGTGCACCTGCAGCTGCTGCAGGCTCTCGCGCTCGGTCAGCACCCAGTCGTCGTACCAGCCCGGCAGCAGCGGCGCGTGCCTCGCCAGGTCGCGGCCGATCTCCGCGCAGTCCGCGGGCGACTCCGCCGAATCCTGTCGCACCAGGTAGCGCCCGGCCGCGACCAGCCCGTCGACGTCCAGCGTCACCAGCGGCGCGAGCTGGAGCTCGTGCGAGGTGCTGATCACCGCGCCCTTCGCCCGCTGGCGCACCCGCCACAGGGTCGTCCGGAGATTGGCCAGCGCGCTCTGCTCGTCGCTCTCCGGCCACAGGATGCCGGCGAGGTAGTCACGCTGGGTGCGCCCGCGCAGCGCGAGGAAGGCCAGCAGGCGCTGCCCGTTGCTGGACATCGCCACGCCCTCGCCGCCCGCCTGCAGGTCCCAGCCGCCGAGCAGCGACAGCCGGAACGGTTGGTCGGGCTGCGCAGGAGTGCGCGCCCGCACGCGTGTCATCGGACGCACTGTTCCACCGGTCATAGTTCCCCCCTCGACAGGCCTGAAACGGGCGCTCCGCGGGGAAGCCACTGCCCTCCCCCGGAAGTTCCCGAGCACCGGCGTGGACGCCGGAACCAGGGCCCACATTCGTGCCTATCGGGGCCACTCCACTCGGCTGTTACCGCACTACGGACCGTGACAAGGGGTCCTCATCACACACGTGTGGGGCTCCCACACCCCCCGGTGGGAGCCCCATGGAGGAGCACTTCAGGCGCGCACGCTGCGGTGGCGCCCGCCGGTGCTCCGTTGCTTGCGGCGGCGCGAGATGAGCCGGGAGATCCGCCGGTAGCTGCGCACCGCGAAGGCGCCCGCGCCGAGCCACGGCAGCAGCAGGATGATCATCGAGACGATCGCCAGGACCGGGGCCCAGAACTGCCCCTGCCCGACACCGGTCACGAGCATCGTCCAGTAGTCGTGACCCCGGCTGAACGCCCTGGACAGGTAGACCGGGAGCCGCCAGAGCAGCATGCCCAGCGCGAACACCAGCGTGGGCACCACGACCAGGACCCAGGCGGTGACCATGATCCGCACCCGCGGCCGCAGCCCGGAGTGCGTGCCGGGCACGTTGCCGCTCCGCCCGATGAGGCGCAGCAGGAACGGGCGGATCTGGGAGAACAGGTTCGGCACCCCGACCAGGTCGCCGAGGATGTAGTAGCCGTCCATGCGCAGCAGCGGCAGCAGCTGCTGCAGGATCTGGATGTGGCTCAGCGCGATGAAGACCAGTAGCGGCGCGAAGCCGGTCAGGCCGTAGATCCCGGCCATCGCCAGGATGAACACCGCGTTGAAGTAGATGCCGCCCAGGTCGGTGCGCAGCCGACCACGCCGGTCCAGGCGGTAGGCATCGGTGACGTTCGTGTAGAAGCACGGGATGATCAGCATGACGCCGACGCCGATCGCGCCCGGCTTGGCGCCGCCGTAGTGGCACCCGGCAGCGTGCCCCAGCTCGTGGAACAGCGTGCTGCTCACCATCAGGGCGAGCAGCAGGAGCACCTGCGACGGTTCACCGACGGACTGCTGGAACGCCAGGTCGACGTAGCCGGAGCCGATCAGCCACGCGTCGAACGCGATCAGCCCCAACAGCACGAGCACCACGATGACGGGCGTGTACAGCGGCGCCAGGACGGCGGCAGCCGCCCGCACCACCCGGGGAGGCGCGAGCACGCCGTGCATCGCCAGCGATAGCAGCGGATCCGCCTTCGGCGGCTCGGCCAGCGGCTCGGACAGGGTGGCGATGCCGAGCGGGTGCAGCTTCTCGTTGATGAGGAACTCCGCGTTGGCGGCGGACAGCTCCCGGCCGGTCGCCTGCGACGCCAGCGACGCCACTTCGGCCAGGCTCCGGGTGCCGTCGATCGCGGTCGCGACCTGGTACAGCAGCGGCGACACCAGCACCATCTGGCCGTCGCCGCGGGAGATCAGGTAACGCGGTTCGTCGAAGCCGCCACCCTCGTACTCCCCGCACAGCGACACTCCGTCGGCCAGCCGCGCGACCGACTGCTCGTCGGTCTCCGCCGCGCGGTCCGTCTGGGTGACTTCTGACATGGCTTCCTCCTGCGAACCCGTTCACGTGCGGTGGGCTGCACTGGTTTGGCGAGTGGTGGGCAGCGCGCGAGCCTGGCCGGGAGCGAACGCTTCGCTCCCGGCCAGACTGGGCCGTCAGACCTGGTTGATGACCTGGGCGGCCGTGGCCTGCGACCCGAAGAGGGCCACGGCGGTGTTGACCGCCACGACGGTGTTGACGTCAGGGAACAGGTTGCAGCCGCAGCCACCCAGGGCCTCGCGCTGCGGGAGCAGTTCCGCGGACTGGTCGTGAAGATCGAGAGTGTCCATATTCCATCTCCTCGTTTTGGTGGCCGGCCGCCCACCACGCGCAGCAGCGGTGGGCGGCCGGAGGTGTTAACGGCAGACCGGTCAGTGCTTGCCGCCGGCCTGGGTGATGACCTGGGCGGCCGTCGCCTGCGACCCGAAGAGAGCCACAGCGGTGTTGTCGGCCACGATGGTGTTGACGTCGCCGCCCCACCAGCCGCCGAGGGCCTCGCGCTCAGGCAGCATCTCAGCGAACTCGTACGAAAACTCCATGATCAGGCTCCTGTTCGCATTGACGGAATTTCGACTGCGGCTTCGTGCCGCTGGTGACGAGTACGCCAGAGGCCCGTCACCGGGCCGTCACCACGCCGTCACGCGGAGTCGCGAGGCGCCGCGCAGGTCCCGGGGTCACGGCCCGTAATGACGGGCGTGGCCAGCGAAAAGGGGACCCGTTGAAGATCTTTCATCGTTGAATCGGGTGAATCAGGAAAATCCTGCACCGATCGCGGGTCACCGAACGAAAAAAAGACCCGCGCACCGACCGGGCACACGGGTCTTGACCTGCGAATTCAATTGTTCTTGAAGCGGCGTGGCCGCAAGACGGGGCCAACCCCGGGAGGTCAGGCCCCTTCGGGCTCGGCTTCCTCTTGGTCCAGGCCGTGCTCGATGGCGTAGCGGGCGAGCTCCACCCGGTTGTGGAGCTGCAGCTTGCGCAGCGTCGACTGGACGTGGTTCTCCACCGTGCGGTGCGAGATGACCAGCTTCTTGGCGATCTGCCGGGCGGTCATCCCCTTCGCGACCAGCCGCAACACCTCGGTCTCCCGGTCGGTCAGCTGCGGCGCCTGCGACTCCGAGTCCGGGGTGATCGCCATCCGCCGGTACTCGCCGAGCACCAGCCCGGCCAGGCCGGGCGTGAACACCGCGTCGCCGGCGGCGGTGCGCCGCACCGCGTCCACCAGCTCCTCGACCGACGCCGACTTGACCAGGTAGCCGGACGCGCCGGCCTTCACCGCCTCCAGCACGTCGTTGTGCTCGCCGCTGGCGGACAGCACCAGCACCCGGGTCCCGGAGATCTCCTGGGTGATGTGCAGGGTTGCGCTGACCCCGGAGGTGTCGCCCAGGTTGAGGTCCATCAGCACGACGTCGGGCTTGACGGTCCGCGCGATGCGCAGCGCGGATGCGCCGTCGCTCGCGGTGGCCCGAACCTCGAAGCCGCGCTCCGTCAGGTCGCGGGCGACCCCGTCGCGCCACATCGGGTGGTCGTCGACGACCATCACGGTGACGGGCGGCTCGCTCATCGTTTTCCTCCTCTGCGGCGCTTGCCCGGGATCGCTTCCGGTCGGGGAACCCGGACCTCCCACTCCGTTCCCTCTCCGGGCGTGGTGTCGAGCGTGATCGTGCCACCCATCGACTCCACGCGGCCCCGAATCGACTTGGCCACGCCCAACCGTCCCTCGGCGGCGGCTTCTTCGAGGCGGCCCTCGGGGATGCCCGGGCCGTCGTCGCGAACGGTGAGCACGACCTCGTCCGGCAGCTCCTCCAGCAGCACCCACGCCTGGGCATCCTCGCCGGCGTGCTTCTCGACGTTCGCCAGCGCTTCCCGCGCCACCGCGAACAGGTCGCTGCTCAGCGGCTCCGGCAACCGCACCGGATTGCCCGGTATCGACACGTTGATCCGGCCGGTGCGCAGCACCTGCAGCCGCGCGGCGAGGTCGACCTCACCGTCCTCCGTGGTTTCCTGCGGCGTCGTGGCGACCAGCGCGCGCAGCGCGATCTCCTGCTCTCCCGCGAGTTTCGCCAGCTCGGCCGCTTCGCCGCCGAGCTCCGCGCCGCGTCGACGCACCCGCGCGAGCACCTGCAGCACGCTGTCGTGGATGTTGCGCGCCAGCCGTTCCCGCTCGGCGGTCGCGGCCTCCGCGCGCAGCGCGCGGGCCAGCCGATCGGTGGACCGGCGCGCGGTGTCCGAAGCCAGGCCGATCACCAGGCCGGTGCCGACCAGCAGCAGGGTGTCCAGCGACATGGTCTGGTCGCTGAAGCCGCGGATCAGGTAGTTGCTGGCCGCCGCGATGATCCCGGCGGCCAGCCCGCCGAACACGCCCCACTGCGAGGCGGCGGCGGTGACCATCGTCGGGTGCCACACCGTCACCACCGTCGGGAGGTTGTCGAGCATCTGGTGCTCGGTGAGGATGAATTCGTTGCTGAGGAACAGCGCGGACACCACGATGCAGTCGATCAGCACCATCCGGTTGGTGCGCCCCGCGCGGGACCAGTACCGCCAGACGGTGAACGCGGTCCACACGCCCATCAGGAAGATGACCACCGCCGCCAGCCACGGCCGCTCGTAATCGCCGAGCTGGTAGAAGAACCAGAAGCAGGCGTAGAGGAACGTGACCACGCGGAACACGTTGTGCCCGCGCCAAAGCGGCGAGCGGCCGTCGGCCACCTGCGGCTGGCGCGACGGCTGTTGCGGATTGCCCACATTCGCTCCTTCCCCAGCGGACCATCCTGCCGTACATCGAGGTTGGCGGAGACCGCCGGATCGAGCACTCTGCGTGTTTGTGATCACGACGAGCATCGCCCCGAATGGCCCGAGTGGCGAGCTTCGGCCGGGCGGTCCGCTGTGCGAGGCTCGGCGGGGGAGGTGATCGGCTTGGTGGGGGGATGGCTGCTGTGGCGACTGCGGCCAGCGGCGATCGCCTACGTGCTCACCGTGCAGGCGATCGCATTGGTGCTGGTCGTGCTGGTCTTCGTGACGAGCCGGTCGCCGCTGCCGCGCGAGCTGCTGACCTTCGCGATGCTGGCCGCCACCGCCGGGACGGTCATCGTGATCACCTCGGTGTCGATCAACGTGCAGCGGCAGGTGCGGCGGAACCCGTGGACGCTGCACATCGCCTACCTGGCCGCCGGAATCCTCACGCTGCCGCCGAACCTGCTGGTGCTCCTGCTGCTCGGGCCGACGCTGCACGGCGTGCTGGACGGCCGCCCGGAGCTGCACCGCTGGCTGTTCACCACGGCGGCCACCACGATCGCCACGCTGTCCGCGCGGTTCCTCATCGGCTGGTCGGAACCCGGCTGGTCGCCGGCGCAGTTCGTGCTGACCGGCGCGGTGCTGCTGCTGGTGCGGGCCTTCGTGGTCGCCGGCGGCATCCGGCTGCGCAACCCGTCGGCGGCGCGGGCGGACGTGGTGGGCGAGCCGATCGACGTGCTGCTCGGCATCGTCGCGGCGAGCCTGGGCGGGCTGCTGGCGGTGGCGGTGCACAGCGAGCCGGGCAGCGCCCTGCTGGCCGGGCCGCCGCTGGTCCTGCTGGACCTGGCGGGCCAGCTGCCGCAGTGGCGGCGGTCCGCGCAGCGGGACGGCAAGACGGGCCTGGCCAACGCCGCGCACTGGGAGCGGTTGGCGCGCAACGAACTCCACCGGGCGCAGACCCGCGGCCAGCCCGTCTCGCTGCTGCTGCTCGACCTCGACCACTTCAAGCGGGTCAACGACGAGATCGGGCACCTGGCGGGCGACACGGTGCTCGCGGCCGTCGCGATGATGCTGCGCAGCAGCGTGCGGCGGGAAGACGTGGTCGGCCGCTTCGGCGGCGAGGAGTTCGTGGTGCTGCTGCCGGGCACGGACACCGGCGTCGCGTGCGCGGTGGCGGACCGGGTCCGGGCGTCGACGGCCGCGTTGTCAGTGCCCGCCCGCGACGTCCACGGGCGGCACCGGGAGCTCGACGACCTGACGGTCAGCATCGGCGTGGCCACCACGTCCCGCTTCGGCTACGAGCTCACCGACCTGCTGGTGGCCGCAGATGCGGCCCTCCTAGCGGCGAAGTCCGGCGGCCGCAACGCGGTCACCCTCGCCTGAAGGCTGCTTCCGCAGGTGGGCTAAGCGGCTGCGCCGCTTCAAGGACAACGAACACCCCACGCCACAGCGTTCAGAACAGCCCCTTGAACCCCGTCAGGCCTCGGAGTTCTGCGGCGCCTGTTCCGGCTTCTCGTCCGGGGTCTCGTCGGGCGGCGGTGGTTCCGCTTCGGCCTCCCCGGCGGGTTCGGCCGGTTGCTCCGGTTCCTCCTCCACCAGCGAGCGGATCGCCGAGTTCAGCACCGCGACCATCGGCACCGCGAGCAGCGCGCCGACGATGCCCGAGACCACCACGCCGATGCTGATCGCCAGCACCACGCCCAGCGCGTGGATCTGCACGGCGCGGCCCAGGATCAGCGGCTGCAGCACGTTGCCCTCGATCTGCTGCACCGCGAGCACGATGCCGACCACGATCAGCGCGACGACCCAGCCCTTGGTCACCAGCGCCACCAGCACCGCGACCGCACCGGAGGCCACCGCGCCGACGATCGGCACGAAACCACCGAGGAACACCAGCGCCGCCAGCGGGATCGCCAGCGGCACGCCCAGGATCATCAGGCCCGTGCCGATGCCGAGCGCGTCCACCACCGCGACCAGCGCAGTCGCCCGCACGAAGCCGACCAGCGACGCGAAGCCCTTGCAGCCGGCGACGTCGACCCGGTGCCGCACGTGCTTCGGCGCCAGCTTCGTCACGAACAGCCACACCCCGCGGCCGTCGTGCAGGAAGTAGATCAGCGTGAACAGCGCCAGCACCAAGCCGGTGAGGAAGTTGCCGAAGGTGCCCGCGGTGGACAGCGCGCCGCTGGTCAACGCCGCCTGGTTGGCGGCCAGCCATTCCTGGGCCTGCGTCAGGTATTGGCCTATCTGCTCCTCGTTGATGTGCAGCGGGCCCTGCGCCAGCGAGTCCTTGAGCTGGTTGAGGCTGGCGACGACCTGGCGCTGCAGGTCGGGGAAGCCCTCGATGAACGCGTTGATGACGAAGGTGAGGACGCCGCCGACGACTGCGAGCCCGCCGATCAGCACCATCGCGGTGGCCAGCGCCCGCGGCACGCCGCGCCGGGCCAGCGAGGACACGATCGGGGCCAGCAGCGCCGACAGCAGCAGCGCGATGGCCACCGGGATCACGACGACGTAGATCTGGCCGATGACCAGCCCCACCACGTACAGGGCGCCGAGTACCACCACCAACCGCCAGCTCAACGCCGCCGAGACGCGGAGCACGCGGGGAATCGACGCCGCCGCGTCGTCCCGGGTGGTGATCTTGAAGTCGTTCACCCTGCCACCGTAGCGCCGACCACCGGACCCGGGGGCGGAATGACCACGGCGTGCAATCGGGTCGGAACACCAGTAACACGATGTGGCGAAGCTGTCGCTCTGTGCTTACGGAAGTGGCGGTTGTGGTGAAAGAGTGCGCGGCGGCGAGGAGGCAGGGTCCAACAGGGAGTCGCCCGAAGCCGAGGAGGTTCTGGCACCGAGATGTCCGGCCGCTACCGCACGACGGGAGCCGCCCGACCGTGGCGGCTGCTGACCCGTGCCCTGGTGGTGGCGGGCGCGACGGCGGCCGGAACCTCCGCGGCTTGGCTCATCGGCACCGGGCTCCCGGCGGACGCCGCGAACCTCGCCCCGGCCGCGCCCGCCGACGAATCGGCCGCGCCGCCGGAATCGGCGAACCCGCCGGCCGCGCCGGTGGAAGGTGCGACCACCGACCGGTCCGGCCCGGCGGAGTTCTCGCTCGGCCGCCTGAACCCGGTCGAGCTGGTCCGGTCCGAGCCGGCGGAGCGGTTGCTCGACGCGGCGAAGCCGGTGACCGGCGTGCTGCAGGAGTCCGCCGACGGCGTCCGGCACGTCGCGGGCGACGCGCTGTCGGTGACCGAAGCCCAGGCGGGTGCGCTGTCCACGTCCGTCGACAGTGGACTGGACGGGCTCGAAGGCCCGCTGCTGTCCGGGGAAACCGCCCCGCAGCAGGGTTTTTCGCCGTCCGCGCCGCTTCCGCAGGCCGCACCGGCGCCGGGCGCAGCGCCCGCCGTCCCGCAGCCGACGCAGCTGGTCGAGCACCAGCGGTCGCCGGAGCAGGCGGACGCGGTCACCCGGCCGCGCGCGCCGGAACCCGCTGAGGCGCCCGGAAACCAGGGCTGGCCAAGGCCTTTCGCCCTGCCCACGCTGCCCGGTGCGCCCGGCTGCGGTGGTACCGGCGACGGGCCGCAGCACAACCCCGCCGCGGTCGGCTGCTACCCGGCCGAACCGGCCCGCACCCCCGTCTTCGCCGGGGCGTCGACCCGCGACATCGCCAGCACGCTGCTCAGCGCGCCCGAACCGCAGCCGGGCACTACACCCGACTAGACCGCCGCGCGGCGCAGGCGACGGATCTCGTTGCCGCCGAAAGGAAATCCGCCGCGCGCAACCTGGCTCCACATTTCCGATGCCCGCCGTCTCCCGATGATCAAGTTCCGATGACGGTGTGGCTCCCGCAGTTGATTTTCCTCCCCGGCAGGGGGAAACCTTGTGAAGGAGAGATCCATGCAGACTTGGGCGAAGCGCGGTGTGCAAGCCGCGCTGGTCACTGGTGGGATGTTGGCCGTCGGCACGGGGGTCGCGTCCGCCAGCCAGGCCTGCCCGGAGCGTCCGACCCCGCCGCTGGGCGAATCGATGCTCCCCCCAGTACTCGACGAGCTCGGAGACGATGCGGTGCCTGCCGATCGGTGCTTCGCGGGTGAGCTGTTCCCCGAGAGCTCCGGCGCGCGGTACAACGCGCCGCTGGTGGAGCCGCGGACCAGCCACCCGGTCACCGCGATCGCGGGCACCATCGACCCGGTGCGCGACCTGCTGCCGGCCGTCGAGAACGAGCTGACCCGGGAGATGCCGGCGCTGCGCGACTGGCACATCCCGGCGCAGACCGCCCCGCTGCACTTGGCCGGCTGGGTCGCCGACCCCGCCGAAGCCCGGCCGCTGGACCTCGTGCCCGGCCTGTCGCCCTTCGCCGGCGACCGCCCGGTCACGCCCGCCGAGGGCTTCCACCGCTCGCTGAGCTGGGCAGGTCCCATCGGTGCCGTCATCCAGGGAGGTGCCAACACCCTCGACGAGGGTGCTTTTCAAACGGGTGCGCTCCTGGATGTCCCTGCAGACCTCGTGATCCCGCACGACGACCTGGTCTACTTCGACGGCTTCAGCACCCCGGCCGGCGGCATCGTCGAGCTCTGGGAGGGCGCGCTGTCCCGCGGCCAGGGCGGCCTGGTGACGCCGGACCAGGTGGACCTCACCACCGCGGAGCTGCCCGGGCTGCGCAGCGACCTGCGCACCGTGCCGCACGAGGTGCTGGCCGGGGCGCTGTCCGCGGTCGCCGCCGAGCCGGCGCCGCGCGCCGACCTCGTGCCGCTGGAGGTGCCGGGCGAGCACCAGGTGAAGGCCAACGAGATCCCGGACCTCACCGGAATCCCCCTGGTCAGCGTGTCCCGGACGCCGGGCACCACGCAGCGCGGCGAGTCCCCCGGCGTGACGGCGCCGCTGCCGGCGCTGGGCGAGCTCAACGCGTTCAGCGGCGGCCAGACCTCGGTGCCGCAGGTCAGCCGGATCTCCTCCGCGCTGGACGGCACCGCGGCGCGCAGCGAGGAGCCGGTGTTCACGGCTGCGCCGCTGCGCTCCGACGTGGCGGTCACGGTGCTGAACGAGCTGGCCGCGGCGGTGCCCCCGGAGCAGGTCGTCACGCAGAACCCGTTCCGGCCGGTGCCCGCGCCGCGGACCGGCGGCATGGCGCTGCCGGTGCTCGACGGCGGCGTCCCGGACATCACGGCGGTGCAGGGCCACACGCTCCCGATGCCGGGCGTGACCTCGGACGGCGTCCTGCGCTCCCTGGAGAACGCGGACACGGTCGTGTTCAACCGGATCTGATCCGAACGCGAAGAAACCGGGGCGAGCACCACGCTCGCCCCGGTTTTTCATGCCCACGTCCCGGGTGGCCAAGGATCGTGAGTGTTTTGGATCGTCATGGCGATCCAAAACACTCACGAACGGCTACGGCACCGGCGCGATTCGAGGGGCTTCCGGGGCCGCTTCGCCCGGGTCGATCACCGTGCGCCGGGAGCGCCACCACAGCACCGCGTTGTAGAGCAGGAACGCCAGTCCGAAGTAGACGTAGGAGTTGCCGATCAGCTGCTGGAAGAAGTTCCAGGTCAGCTCCAGGCCGTCGCCCTGGGGCATCTTCCAGTGCGGGCCCATCATGAAGAACCCGGCCGTCATGGCGGCCGCGAGCAGCAGCCCCCAGTTCCGCCGGACGTAGCCCGCGCCGAGCAGCAGCACCAGGCCCGGGATCGCCCAAACCCAGTGGTGCGACCAGGAGATCGGCGACACCAGCAACCCGAGGATGGCGTTGATCGTCACCGCCGTCGGCAGATCCCGCTGCCGGACCGCGTGCACCATCCCCACCACGGCCAGCACCAGCGCGAGGAGCGCGAGCAGCCCGAACACCACGGTCAGGCTCGGCGTGGACATCTTGCTCAGCAGCGAGCGCAGCGACTGGTTGCCCGCGTAGGTCGACGCGTCGCCGGTGAACTTCGGCCCGAAGGACACGTTGCTGCTGGCCAGCATCTCCTGCAGCCAGAACCGCCGGGCGTTGTCGAAGGTCAGCGCGAAGCCCAGCAGCACGGTGCCCAGGAAGGTCAGCAGCGAGACCACGATCGTCCGGACATCCCGGCGCAGCAGCGGCAGCAGCAGGAACACCAGCGGCGTCAGCTTGATCCCGGCGGCCAGGCCGATCAGCAGGCCGCGGGAGTACGGCAGTTTCTTCGCGCCGTCGGTCCGCCAGAGGCAGTCGATCATGACCAGCGCCATCAGCACGATGTTGATCTGCGCGTAGGTGATCGTCTCCAGCACTGGCTCGCTGATCGTGGCCAGCGGCAGCACCGCCGCCGTCACCAGCAGCACCTTGTCCCGGTGCGCGCGCAGGAACGTCGAGGCGCTGAGCACCACGTACAGCGTCGCGATGAGCGCGAGGTGGCTGACCAGCATGATCACCGCGGTCGAGCCGGCCTTCGGGATCAGGGCCAGCGGCGCGAACAGGATCGCCGCGAACGGCGGGTAGATGAACGGCAGCTCCAGCCCGGATTCGGTGGCCGGGAGGCCGTTGTAGAGGTCGCGCCCGGCCAGCAGCGCCTTCGCGCCGAGCCGGTAGACCTCACCGTCGATGTGGTCGTGCGTGTTGACGGTGGAGACCACCATCACCGCGACCAGCTCCGCGACCGCGATCACGGCCAGCAGAGATCGGTGGTCGCGCAACCGCTCCCACAGCGGCGGTCGACCCGCGGTCCCGTGCACCGGCATGCACCATCCTCTCGCCTGCGGCACCTCGACCAGCGTAGGGATTCGATCGGCAGAGGGGACGGCGCGGGGCGTTTTGAGCGCAATGCCACCTATCGATGTTTCACCTGCTCGCCTCATCAAATCCCGGCCGTCGAGGTGACCTGGGCGGAAACGGTGCGTGAACAACTAACGCACAGTTATGCGCACAGCGTGAATACCACCATTACGGGTGGTGACTGAGGCCTTGAATTTCGCCCTGCACTGAGGGGAGGCTCAGACGGACTGCTCCGTTTGGTGGGGAGGAGGGGGCCGAATGAGTGTCCTCGAGGTGACCGCACCGGGCCAGTTGGCGCCGGTTTGGGACGAACTCATCAGCGGACTGAATCTCGGCGTGCTGCTGACCGATGACCGTGGCCAGGTGCTGGCCACCAACGACGTCGCCGCCGAACTGATGCAGCTGGCCAAGGCCGACCTGCTCACCGGCGCCCGGCCCACCGGCTGGCAGGTGCGCGACGACACCGGCGCCCCGATGCCCGACTGGGCCGAGCTGGCCGGCCAGGTGTTGCGGGCCGGTTCGCCGCTGTCCATCCCGATGGTGATCGCCCGCAGCGGCCAACCGCTGAGCCGCATCTGGGCGGACTACCACGCGGTGCAGGTGCAGGGCCGCCGCCGGGTGCTGGTGCTGCTGCAGCCGGTGCACACCGATGTCCCGCACAGCCGCGGCCTGCTGGACCCGCTGACCGGCCTGCCGGCCCGCGTCCTCCTGCTGGACCGGTTGGAGCAGTCGCTGGTTCGCGCCCGCAGCCGCGGCACGCTGTCCACGCTGGTGCTCATCGACGTGCAGCGGCTGGCCGCCTTCAACGCCGAGTACGGCTTCGACCGGGGCGACGACCTGCTGACCACGCTGGCCGGGCGGCTACGGGAGGGGCTCAGCGACGAGCACACCGTTGCCCGCTACGGCGGCGACGAGTTCGCGGTGGTCGCGGAGCACCCGAGCGGCACCGGCGAGGAGATCGCCGCGCAGGCGCGGGAGGTGGCGGGCTGGCCGGTGCGCATCGGCCGAAAGCGAGTTCGTCCCGGATTGCGGGTGAGCTGGGTGACCACCGACGGTCAAGCGTCGGTGCACGCGGTCCTCGCCCGGGCCGAACAACAGCTCCAACACTAGGAAAGGAGGTACCGCGTGGGTCTTGAGCAGACCCCGAGCAAGAAACAGGGGGCACCCGCGCGAAGCAGGTGCCCCCTCCTCATGCCCGTCCGAGTCTCCGCAATTTCAATGGAAATCAGAGGTCCGATTTCCATTGAAATTGCGCGAGTTATCCACAACCGGCCGAAGTTGTCCACAAGGGTTCGGTGTGTCGTGGCGTGACACGCCGACAGTGCGCAACTTCCATTGAAATCGCGGTCAGCGCTCCAGTTTGCCGGCGATGAAGTCCTCGACCGCCTGGTAGGCGGCGGAGTCGGAGTACTGTTCCGGCGGCGACTTCATGAAGTACGACGACGCGGACAGGATCGGCCCGCCGATGCCCCGGTCCTTGGCGATCTTGGCGGCCCGGATCGCGTCGATGATGATCCCCGCCGAGTTCGGCGAGTCCCACACCTCCAGCTTGTACTCCAGGTTCAGCGGCACGTCGCCGAACGCGCGGCCCTCCAGCCGGATGTAGGCCCACTTGCGGTCGTCCAGCCACGGCACGTAGTCCGACGGCCCGATGTGCACGTTGCGCTTGCCGAGGTCGCGGTCCACCTGCGAGGTCACCGACTGCGTCTTGGAGGTCTTCTTCGACTCCAGCCGCTCCAGTTCCTTCATGTTCAGGAAGTCCATGTTGCCGCCGACGTTCAGCTGCATCGTGCGGTCCAGGTGCACGCCGCGGTCCTCGAACAGCTTGGCCAGCACCCGGTGCGTGATGGTGGCCCCGACCTGCGACTTGATGTCGTCGCCGACGATCGGCACGCCCGCGTCGGTGAACTTCTGCGCCCACTCCGGGTCGGAGGCGATGAACACCGGCAGCGCGTTGACGAAGGCCACGCCGGCGTCCAGCGCGCACTGCGCGTAGAACTTGTCCGCCGCTTCGGAGCCCACCGGCAGGTAGGACACCAGGACGTCGACCTCGGCGTCCTTGAGCGCCTGCACCACGTCGACCGGCCGCTCGTCGGACTCCTCGATGGTCTCCCGGTAGAAGCGGCCGAGACCGTCGTAGGTGTGGCCGCGCTGCACGGTGACGCCCAGCGGGGGCACGTCGGCGATCTTGATGGTGTTGTTCTCGCTGGCGACGATCGCCTCGGACAGATCGCGGCCGACCTTCTTCGCGTCCACGTCGAAGGCGGCGACGAACTTCACGTCGCGCACGTGGTAGTCGCCGAAGGTGACGTGCATCAGGCCCGGAACCCGGGTCCCGGGCTCGGCGTCGGCGTAGTAGTGAACGCCCTGCACCAGCGACGCCGCGCAGTTCCCGACGCCCACGATCGCCACCCGCACCGCTCGACGATCTCCGCCCATGGCAGGGCCCTCCTTCTTGCTCATCTGTCGTGTCCTTGCAGTTCTTGCTCGCCGACGTTGGGTCGGCCCGGCGCCGCAGCAGCCTGCTCGGCGCGTTCCTGTTCGATGATTTCGTCGAGCCAGCGGACCTCGTGCTCGCTGTGGTCCAGCCGGAGCCGGTGCAGCTCGCGGGTATACCGGTCCAACCGGTCCCCGGAGCCCGCCAATGCGCTGCGCAGGCCGTCGCGGCGTTCCTCGACGCGGCGCCGACGCCCTTCCAGGATCCGCATCCGGACCTCGGCCGGCGTGCGGGAGAAGAACACCATGTGCACGCCGAAGGCGTTGTCGTCGCAGGCCTGCGGCCCGCAGTCGCCGACCAGCTCGGCGAACCGGTGCTGCCCGGCAGCTGTGATGCGGTACACGCGGCGCGTCCGCCGACCCCACCCGCGCGAGCCGGGTGCGTCGGTTTCTTCCTCGATCAACCCGGCGCGCTGCAGCCTGCGCAACGTCGGGTACAAAGTTCCGCAGGACAGTGCGCGGAAGGCGCCGAGCGCGTCGTGCAACCGCTTCCGCAGCTCATAGCCGTGCATCGGGGCTTCGTGGAGCAGCCCGAGCACGGCGAGTTCCAGCATTCGCACCTCCTCCGCCCGCGTTCAGCGCCCGATTGCCGCCCAATCGCGGCGCCGGATTCCAGGGCGGCCCCGCACACCACAGATCGCGGCGAGGCAGGCCACCCTTCGGATTGTATCGCGCCGATATATCGGAAAACACAATCGAGCGGCCCTTGACGTGGTGGTCGTCACCGCTGGTGGCGGTCGGGGGCCCGGCCTGCCCTGAACGGCGCATGGAGCAGCCGTCGCCGACACGTACTCTGTGGGCGTGCGGACCCAACGGCAAGTGGTCGACTACGCGTTGCAGCGCCGAGCGCTGCTCGCGCAGGTCCACGCTGGCCGCGTCGGGGTGATGGAGGTCTGCGACGCCGATCCGTACCTGCTGCGGGCGGCGAAATTCCATGGTGAGCCGAGCGGGGTGACCTGCCCGGTGTGCCGGAAGGAACCGTTGACCCTGGTCTCCTGGGTCTTCGGCGACGCCCTCAAGCACGCGTCCGGAACGGCGCGGGCCCCCGAGGAGCTCGACCGGATGGCGGCCATGTTCGAGGAGTTCAACGTCTACGTCGTAGAGGTATGCCGCACATGTAATTGGAACCACCTGGTGCAGTCGTACGTCCTCGGGACAGATGGGTTGAACAACAGCCGGTCCCGGCGCAAGACTGCAGCGGAGTGACGGCGGTCGTGACCCCGAACACGATCGCGCGCCCGGTGCGGCGCAAACCCCGACGTGAACGCATCACACGGCGTCCGACGACGCCTGTCCTGGAGGCCCACTCGTGAACGACGAGCGTGACGACCCCACCCGAGGGCGCCACTCACGGCATCCGCACCCCGACGGTCGAGGCACGCCACCCC